>CALLLW010000001.1 GCA_938007995.1 uncultured Granulosicoccaceae bacterium
GACTGCATGTACATCTAGACCTACATATTTGTTAGACTCTTTCATGACCTGTCCTCTTCAATTTGGCTCTGTTGTGGTGGTTCCATCTTCTACGATAACCCAAGGCGTTGAAGATGGGCAGGTCACTACATAATGTCTACTCAGGTTTGCGCGATGACAGTGATACCTATTGTTATCAAACGCCGGCACACCTTCATACCTCCCTATTAAAAGGACCAACACAACACCGTAGGGGAGATAAGCTAAAAGCGCATCTACCAACATGCAGCACGTCAAAAAAACACAGCTGTTATCACCACCAATAAACTGTATTATATGTACAGTTCTTTACAAGTGATCGGTGGATGCGCTTGAAGCTTATCCCCCCTACTCATGTTTGCGCTCACGCGATGACAGTGATACCTATTGTTATCAAACGCCGGCACCCCTCCCTATTAGAAGGACCATTACAACCCCGTAGGGGAGATAAGCTAAAAGCGCATCTACCAACATACAGCAGAAAAAACACAGCTGTTATAGCCACCTATAAACTGTATTGTATGTACAGTCCGTTACAAGTGATTGGTGGATGCGCTTGAAGCTTATCCCCCCTACTCATGTTTGAGTGATGACACTGATACCAATCACAATGCAAGCAGGTAAAAAACAATCCAGCCCAGTGGTATAAAAGCCAGCGTAAGTTCAAGTCTACCGCGTAACGTACATACCAGAAGAGCGATTGTCCCTAACGCCGTTTGCTCTGCCCCATAACCAAAAAGCAGGAATGACTCTCTGGTATTGTCAAGCAGATAACTCACTGGCAGAAATGCTGTGCATCCATAAATACACAGAGCAAACTCTTTTACTGGTACTCTACTCAAGCCGCTCTCTTTACGCTCCACCAACTGATCCGTTGACTGACGGCGAAGCACTTTCAAATAGAAAACGGCTAGCCCCTGAACAATGAATACGCCACCCATCGCAAGTGCAAAGGTATGCACCTGCTGCACATAGGACATAAAGTAGTAAACACCGAGAAAAACCCAGCAAAGTGACACATAAATAAAAGCCAGCGGCCGCTGGCTTTTAAGCAGCGCCAGTAAATTAAGCAGTACAAAACCAAGCCACCATGGCCCGAGTGATTCTGCATACCGCAAATGCAGATCCTGCCAGACCTCGGGTGAGACCATAACGAACTGCTGCAGCTCGTAACCAGACATTATTATTATTTCCGGGTCGGCTTTGTTTTAAATGCTTTCGATATATTCCGACATCAGCTCTCGGCCAGCAGCATCCGGTAATTTGCCATAGCAGGCCCCCATGTTCTCCTGCATGTGTTCTACTTTCGATGTTGCTGGTATGGCACAGGTCACTGCTGGATGAGAAACAATATATTTAAGAAACACCTGCGCCCAGTTTTGACAATCATAGTCTGCCGCCCACGCAGGTAAAGGCTTGCCCTGAACGGCATTGAACAGTTCGCCCCCATCGACCGGCCGATTAGCAATAACGGCAACACCTTTTTCAGCTGCAAGTGGTAACAGCCGCTGTTCAGCTTCTCTGTGTGTGATGTTGTACGTCAGCTGGATAAAATCGAGAGGTTGTTCCTGTAGGATCTGTTCACATTCCTCGTGACGAAGACCGTGCGATGTAGTGATACCGATATATCGCACCCGACCCTGTTCTTTCAAATCCCTGAGAGTCTCCAGGTGTGGTCGCCAGTTAACCAGATTATGTACCTGTACAAGATCGAGCTGCTCTAGTCCCCATAGCTGCTGCATCTCGTTGTATTGCGCTTTCCCTTCTGCGGTTGAGTTGGTCCACAGCTTGTCTGCGCTGAATAACCCGTTGGGGTAATCAAGCTTGCGTAACCCCTCGCCAATCACTGAGCGCGCTGATCCGTACATCGGTGAGGAATCCACCATGCCGCCGCCTGCTGCAAAAAACGCTTGTAATACCTCGGTGCGGTTGTCGCGTAATCTTTGGCTGTCACCAACATTGAATGTAATCCACGTGCCCATTCCGATCACCGGCACCATCTCGCCACTGGATGGTATGGGTTTGGTGATTTTTGCCGCCGTGGATTGTGCACGGGCTATAGCCAGAGGACTAAGCGTCAATGCCGATAAGGTAGCGATGAAAGTTCTTCGATCCATTGGGCTTGTTTGCCCGTTTTTTCTAAAATTATCAATGGGACAGATGTGCAACTGAAACGTTCCGGATTGAAACGGTGTACATTGTGGTGGTCGATGAACCTGGTTTTTGTTTGTTACTGGCGGACCTGATACGGGTGGTGAACAAACTGTGAGCGTGGCGCATGTAAGAGCTACTCATCGCTACGATCCGTTCGATGCGATTTACGCTTATAGCCCCTACGAAAGACCGCGTCACTACTTCATCTCCTG
This sequence comes from uncultured Granulosicoccaceae bacterium, assembly GCA_938007995.1. Classification (GTDB taxonomy): domain Bacteria; phylum Pseudomonadota; class Gammaproteobacteria; order Granulosicoccales; family Granulosicoccaceae. Next base: position 2,385 of record CALLLW010000001.1, read on the forward strand.
TTCCCACTTGGTGCGCTGATAGCGTAGGAAAGACCAGATACCTACCAGCACGAATGGCACCATAACAGCAATGGCGGTGTTCTGTGATACCGGCAGCCAGACAGCACCCTTGATGATGTATGACAACAGTCCGATCGCGTAGTACGTTATTGCCACCGCAGATAAGCCCTCCACAGCCTGTGCAATAACAATCTGTTGTCTGTGACGTGCATCCATGGATTGCAGCAGTGCCTGATTGTCGCGGTTGATGCTGAGGTCGATTTGCGTTTGCAGTAGCGATAAAGCGCTGTTTATTTCATCAGCGAGCACGACCTGCCGTTTGGCAATACTGTTAATTGTCGCGTTGCCCGGTCTGAGCCTTGATCGGACAAAACCACTAATCGTTTGAATGTTATCCGTTTTGGTTTCTTCCAGTGAGTCAAGGCGTTGCTGGGTGAGATCAAAATAGGCACCGCTGGCCGAGAAGCGAAAACGGGTGTCGGCAAGCAGTTTATTGCTGTCTTTAGAGAGTTGCGTTAAATCGTTGAACAGCTGTTGGGTCTCTTTATCCTCGTCATTGTTCATTTGTGCAATCGTGCGGTTAACTCCACCCTCAAGGGTGAGCAATTTCTGGCCTGTGCGGCGTGCGACCGGTAGGCCAAGCAAACACATGGTTCTATAGGTCTCCATTTCCAACAGCCGTTGAATCCTGCGACCGACTTCCTCATTTGACCCTGATTCTGCATGCGCAAAATAGACCAGACAGCCATCAAAGTTTGGTGTCAGTGTGGAGCGCACATTAAGCCCACCCCGCATGACTCCACCGTAGACTGTATGGTTGTCAGACAAACACTGCTGCAAATCAGAAATGTCAGCACACATAACCACCTGTGTCATCACTATCATTTCAAGATCCGGTTTTGGTAGCAGTAAATCGATAACTTTGTAGATCTCGTCGTGCTTGTTTATCCCTGCTGCGATGCAAGTCAGGGTGACAAACTCGGTGTGGTGCTCAAGCTTTACTCTGACATTATCGAATGTTTTGGAATAATGACGCTGGCTGTCTGTAGCCGAAGCGCTATCAAGCGTCAGCATAAGCTGCTCTGTCACTGACTTGCTGCAGCTGAAACCAAGATGGACAATAAAATCGTTCGGTGAAACCGGCAGTGATGGTCTGGCGTGCGGCTCGGTAATTACCGATTCACGATCCGGGTGGTAATTCCAGCTATCCGCATTTAGTAGTCCTTCAGCAGTCATAATCATCCGCACCCTGCGCTACAAACATTGATCAAGCGACCACAAGCAATAGTTCAGGCAACTTTATCATCGGACGCCGCGTTCGCCCTGGCCTCTTCGTTGCGCCGCCGTGTTTCCCTGCTTAAGCGCTCCGCCTTACGCCACTCATAAAAAGCGAACGCCAGTACAGCGCCAAATACCAGCACCATTTCGATCAGAAACAGATGTGTCACGAGCGCACCACTCCGCCGAAGCCTTCCGGTACTTTGCCTGTGTTAGCCTGTAAATCATAGCGTTTGATCTGCTCCATACGTTGCAGCACCTGCAGCACAGTAACCAGTTCTTCTTTGGTTGACTCACTGGTTATCAGCAGACCACGATAGATGTTGACCGGTGTCGTAACCGGTTCATCAGTGACAGCGTTTACCAGAAATCTGTTTGCATTCAGGCAAGGTTGAGTCAGATTTTTTTGTTGATCACTCGTCAGTGTTTTACTTGCAGCACTTACCCTGAAACCATATTTTGCCAACAATTTAAGTTTGCGATAGATCGGTACGTAGGCGCGTTGATTGATCGAGTCATAATCAATTCTTTGAATTTCACCACCAATGGCAGAATACACTTGTCTGGCCATCCTGATGCCGCGTTGGCAGTTGTGCGGCAACATGGCAATGCCGCTGTCAGCGCGCTTGTAAAGAAAATCTGCGCGATTAAGTAGTTTAACTATCACATCTTTTACAACTGCAGCAGAACCTGGTTGTAGAATAGTCTCAGGTGTAACCGACTGTGCTTGTAGCCAGTCAATTGGCAGGTAACAACGACCTGCGCGTGCATCTTCGCCCACGTCCCGACAAATATTAGTCAGCTGCATGGCGACCCCCAGGTCACAGGCTCTGGCCAGAATGGTCGGGTCGCGTACGCCCATTAAAACAGCCATCATCGCACCGACGCTACCGGCAACTCTGGCCGCATAGTCTTCGACTTCTTCGAGTGTCTGATAGGTTCTGCCCGAGGTGTCCCACTCAAAACCCTGCAATAAGGCATCGAGTAAGCCGCGGGGCAAATGATAGTGCTGCACGACAGATCGTAAGGCACGATCGGTTGAATTATCTAGTGGCTTACTGGAGTAGACATTGTTGATGCGCTGCTGCACTGTGTCGAGCGCCTGTTTTAACGCCTCCGGCTCACCGCTGTTACCGTCGATCAGGTCATCTGCTTCACGACAAAAGCCATAAAGCGACGTCGCTGCAAAGCGAACCTGTTTTGGCAAAAAGTGACTGGCAAGTAAAAATGATTTAGACCCGTCATTCAATGCGGCAGCGCAGTATTCGAGATCGCGCAGCGCGAGGCCCGGATTGTCAGCTTTTCTGGTCGCTGTATCGATACTGTCCGTTGTCATCATGCCGGGTGCCTCCGATTATCCGCTGAGTCTTGATGGTGAAAGTTATTGCTGTCACTGCTACCTGCACTGCTATCCAGACCGGCTTGCTCAGCTGCGTTTGTGATTGCGTTGTCTGTACTGTTTGCAGAACGTTGAAAAAGCTTCTCCAGTAACGCTGCAACTTTCTCTGGTGCTTCCTCGTGTGCCAGATGGCCAAGTGTTGGCAACTTGTGCACCTGTGTGGAACCAAGCTGCTCACAGATCTTGTCAGATTGCTTTGGTGAGACCGTTCGATCACCGGTTCCAACGACACAGTGCAACGGAATGTTCAGACCCGGTAACCTGCGCCACAGTGGCACCAGATCCCAGTTAGCCATCATGCTCAACGCACCACTGATGTGCTCTTTGCGTCGCAACAATTGCGAGTAACATTCAAGCCCGGTTGCATCGAGTGTTGAGCCTGTGTCTTTGATTAATTTTTGCACAAGGTTTGAATGCTTCGCACGCCAGCTGACTAATCTGGGTACCACCGGATTGACCGCCAGCAGGTTGGCCATCGGCGCAAAAAACTGCCCGGCCAATCCATCAAATGGCATTAATGCTCCATTAATACTGACAATGCATCGTGCTGTGACTTTCTGCTCCAATGCCAACTGACAACACAGTGCAGCGCCGGCAGAGTGACCCACCAGATAGTCAGGCGCTATATCGATATCGTTAAGTAACCCGGTGATCAGGCGACCCATTCCATTTAAAGACATTGCCGAATTTCGTGGTCTTGTGGTATAGCCATGACCGGGTAAATCGCAGGCCACGACCTGATAGTTATCTGTCAGGTGCGGGATCACATCGCGCCATGAATGTGTGGATGCACCGGTGCCGTGCAGTAAAAAAACAATCGGCCGTTTATCATCAGCAAGGCTGAACTGCTGAACGTGCCAATCGATTCCAACGGAATGCAGCGAATAGCTTTGCCTTGCATGCGGCCAGCTTGCAGGGCACCTGGCTGGTTGGCGCTGATGAGTGTGGCGGTTACCGGAACGCTGAGTATTGTGACTGGTATTTGCGGCAGGGTTTGACTGCATCATGCAACACCCTGTTCGCTGAGCTGCCTGGTCTGTGAGACTGCACCGCTAATCAACTGTGCATCTGCACCCGGCAATGGCAGGTATCGCGCGCTCATCGCACCCGCCAACTGCGGTGCAAAGGCTGAAGCACGCATGGCAATATCAATCACCACGCTATGCGGCACCGAGCGCGATAGAACGCTAGCGGCTTTCAGTGCATCTGCGCGGGCTTTAACCCGACCACCAATACCGTCACTGTCAACATTTGCTCGACCATCAGTTAACAGACAAACAATCGGCGTATTGCCAGCTCGCTTAATGTCTTTAACCAGTTGGGTGGTCAGTTGCAGTGCTGAAGCTAGCGGCGTTCCGCCACCGGTGGGTAGTCTGGCCAGTTCACGTTGCACACGTACTAGTGAACGCGTCGGTGGTAAGACCAGTTGCGCTTTCGCTCCCTGAAACACAATCATCGCGACCTGATCACGCCGCACATAGCAGTCGGCCAGCAACATCTCAACCGCGGCCTTGGCCTCGTTTAAGCGACGTGCTGCTGCAGAACCCGATGCGTCAACACAAAACACCGTGACAGTCTGAGTTGACTGTTGATATCGCGCTGCACGCAAGTCTTGTGGATGGATAACGGTTTGTGTTTTTTGCGTCTTACTGCGACGCCATTTTTGCCAGGGGGCCGCTGCTTGTAACGTTGCCAGAATATGAATCTTCTGGCCCGCACCACGCTGATAAGGCTCAGTGCCTGTAACACGACCACGAGTTTTGGATTTTGCCTGTTGCCCGCTGTTGCCGCTGGTATTGTGTCGCTCGGTACTTTGTGACGCGGCGGCATGCAGTTGCAGTAAATTGTCTGGCAGTGAAAGTGTTGATGGTTTGCTTGCAGGTGGTGGTTGAGTTGTTTGTGAGTCTTGTGAATTGCCGTCGCTGTCTGTGTGATTAGGCTCTTGAAGTTCACTGTTACTATCGTCAGGGAGATTTTCTTCTAATTGATTGTCTTCCGACTCAGCTTGTTCAGGTTGCGGCACTTCAGCGGTAATCAGCGGTGCACGCCATGCAACAACCAGATCTATCGCCTGCTCACAATCAGTCTCGTTAAGCTCGGTGCGCCCTGCCAGTGAACTGATGCGTCGTGCAACCGACAGTGCCTTAATCGGGATACGCATAGAAGTGATGCCGCGCATTAATGCCGCCATGCAAAGCTGTGCGTAGAGATCATCCGGCACCACCACATTGCAGGCGTTGTTAACAGCATTGACTATCGCGTCACAGGGCAATTGCCAGCCAGTCCAGTCGATTTCAACGCTGCCTTCAAGGCTTATTCTGAATGCCATACGTTCGAGTAAAGCTGCATCGATATCATTATCTGACTCGCTCAGGACCTCGGGATTTAACGCAATCACGCAAGGCTTCTTTGAATCCACACTTTCGCGGGTTCCATTATCAAGCGCATTGCTAATCGTTGTAATCGTCCTTTGCGAGTGCTCCGATGCATAAGGTAAGGTGAGCACACCACCGTTGGCTTTATCTATTAGCCCGACTACTTGTTTACTCTGTCCCTCAAGCAGCGTACCAATAACATCAACACCACCGTTCAGGTGACTAACATCACAACCGAGTGGTATACGCACAGAGGTAGCAGATGGAACTAAGCGTTGCCGTAATTGACTAACACTGTCGCACCAGTGATCCGCTGCACGAGAGTCCTGATAGTCGAGCACTGCACCACCGAGTTGATGACCATCCAGTGCAAGCAGTACAGCCGCCTGTTGCGCCACCGGTAAGTCACCAAGATTAAACTGTGCGGTGCTCACTTTGGCGTTACGCGGCGTTGGCGTTAAAGAGTTTGGCGACCACCCGCTCGACCCGCGCACTGCTGCCGGATTCATCCAGCGGGTCACGACGTAATCTGTGCCGCAGTGCCATTCCTGCCACATGCGACAAATGCGAGCGCTCGATTTGTGTCGCACCGTTTAATGCTGCGAGAGCACGGGCGGCGCGTAACAAGGTTAAGTCACCGCGCAGACCGTCGGTTTCGAGTGCCACACAGAGCTCTGATACAGCGCGGCGAATATCGTCAGTGATCTCAAGCTTGTGCAGCGCGTTTTGCGCCTGTAACACCCGACGCTGTGTGCGTTGATCTTCGCTTTGCCATTTAGCGCTGAAACCCTCCGGGTCCTGATCAAATTCATCACGACGCTTGACGACTGTCATCCGGTCTTCAAGATCCGTTGGAGTGGTTACCTCAACACTTAAACCAAAGCGATCGAGTAGTTGGGGTCGCAGTTCACCCTCTTCCGGGTTACCGCTACCGATTATGACAAACCGTGCCGGATGACGAATACTGAGTGCATCGCGTTCCACCACATTGACACCGGATGCCGATACGTCAAGCAACACATCAACAATGTGATCATCCAGTAAATTAACTTCATCAATATATAAAAACCCGCGATGCGCCTCTGCCAGCAACCCTGGCTGAAAACGCTTTTCACCAGTGCTGAGCGCATGCTCAACATCAAACGCACCGACCACACGGTCTTCTGTTGCTCCAAGCGGTAAATCAACAACCGGTACCGGACGCTTGATAGACGCGGGCTTTTTACCTGCTAGCTGACTACATGAAGTACACCGGCAGCTGGCTGCATCCTTAAGCTCAATGTGGTAGTCACACTCTGCGACACACTCGATCTGTGGCAGCAACGATGCAAAGCCTCTGACCGCAGTCGATTTTCCGGTACCTCTGTCACCAAGTACCAGTACACCGCCAATCTCCGGATCAACGGCTGCTATGAGCAGTGATAACTTGACCTCGTCCTGACCGACGATGGCCGAAAATGGAAATGGTTTTGTCATATTACTTTCCTTCCTGCCACCGCTACAAGTTACTGCACTTAGTGGTGATGTTGGTTGCAACACACTGCTAGTCGTCACACAACTCAAGCAAGTCACATAAATACCAGACACCGACGGCCAGACTGGCAAACACTACCGACGCCAGTTGCAGTACAGGCTGGCCGCTAAAGACAAACAACATCCCAACCAACACGACCAAAAACAACATACCGAGCAACATAGCGCTGAGTTTTGCCATGCGTGCCCGACGCTGGTCGCCATCGACCTCATGGGCATCGAGTTCTGCCATGGTTTCGTAGTAATAAATGTCACCGTCTGCTGGTGCGATCACACCACTGATCGTGCTCATGTCATATCTCCCCGTAACTGGTTTACGGTGCGTTGTTCTTGTTTAAACTTCATCATCTGGCAAGGTGTTTGATCAGGCTGCACAGGTGGCGCGTGCTGTGGTGTGTTGTCGCACGTCCAATACGTCTTGCAATGCACAGACAAGGCGATCTATATCCTCGTCACTATGCTGTGGCGACGGTGTGATACGTAGCCGCTCTGTTCCACGGGCAACCGTCGGATAGTTGATCGGCTGTACATATATATCGTACTCATCCATTAATCGATCACAAACCTGCTTGCACTTTACAGCATCACCTATCATGACCGGAATGATATGACTCGGGTTATCCATCACTGGAATACCGGCTGCTTTTAAGCCGGCACGCACCTTTGCCACCCTTTCACGCTGCTTTAATCTTTCTACCCGGCTCGACTTTAAATGCTGAATACTGGCGCATGCCCCTGCAGCAATCGACGGTGGCAGCGCCGTGGTGAAGATAAATCCCGACGCATGACTGCGGATAAAATCACACAGTGAATTACTCGCAGCGATGTAGCCACCCATCACGCCAAAAGCTTTCGCCAGTGTGCCTTCGATGACGGTTAATCGATCTGCTACACCTTCCCGCTCAGACACACCGCCACCGCGTTTGCCATACAAACCAACCGCGTGCACTTCATCAAGATAGGTCATCGCACCGTGCGCCTCTGCCACATCACAGATTTCTGCCAGTGGTGCGATATCTCCATCCATTGAATAGACCGATTCAAACACAACAATTTTTGGGCGCTCCTCAGGCAGTTGTGACAACAGCCGATTGAGATCTTCCGGATCATTGTGCTTGAAGATAAGTTTCTCGGCGCGACTGTGGCGAATGCCTTCTATTATGGATGCATGGTTCATCGAATCCGACAATACTGCGCAGTCTGGCAACCGTGAAGCAAGCGTGGTCAATGCTGCCCAGTTGGAAACGTAGCCGGAAGTAAACAACAGCGCAGACTCCTTGGCGTGCAGATCGGCAAGTTCCTGCTCAAGTAATACGTGATAGTGATTGGTGCCTGCAATGTTGCGCGTACCACCGGCACCGGCACCACACTCATTGATGGCATCGTGCATGGCTTTTAACACCAGCGGATGCTGACCCATTGCAAGATAATCGTTTGAGCACCAAACCGTTACTTCGCGTCCATCACAACCATGGTTGCAATCGGTAGCTTTTGGAAACTGACCGGCCTTGCGCTTGATATCATTAAACACACGGTAGTTACCCTGACCGCGCATGTCTTCAAGCCCTTGCTGGAAAAATCTTTCATAGTCCATCGATTTGCTCACTATCTCTATATTATATTTTTTGCCGCTATCATTTGGCTGCCGCCGCTTTGGGTCTGTTTTCAACCCAGGCCCACAATGCAGTACCCTTCATTGGTATGACCAGCATCCAGTGTTCGATTATTGCCAACAGTAACAAGGTGGCTACCAGGGTTTGCGACGTAGCCGCTACGGGATTTGTAATTGCATTTTCAAGACTCATAAAGAGCCAGATACAAACAGCGCTTGCAACCGCCACCGAGAACGGGAAAAAAGCGTTAACCGGTTTTACCGATCTAAAACTCATCAAATAGCGAACCTTGTTCGGCAACCATTCCTCCGGCAGATTGGCAACTCCCAGAAAAACGTTAAGCTCGGCACTGACGCGCATCAGCCATAATACAAGATATGTATAGAACGCTGTCTGGTTCACCCCGCCTGTACACAGCACCCAGATAAGTGCTGCAATACTAACCATTAACACTTCATGGTAAAGCACAGCATGGCAGGCAACCACAAAGCGGCGCGGTGTTGATAAGCCGGGCTTACAAGGCTCAACACCCGGGCCTGCAAGAACACCACTGTAGTGCATAACCTCTGACCATCCCCAAACCACCAGTGTGGCAATAAAGCTCAGGTACACAGCCCACAGTGTGTTGCTGTTGCTGAGCAATGCAATCACAACCACACTTAAAAGTGCGCACAGGCTTGTGACCAGTACTGTGCGACCACTGTGCTGTTGAGTATTCAGCCACAGCACAACACCGGTACCTGCCCACCAGAGCAACACGCAAAACCCGATTGGCAGCAGGTAATCAACCATTAGTAATCTGTATCGCTGTTATTCATTGTTCTGATTGAATGGCTCACAACCGTTACCATGCAGGCTTTAGGCGCACAGTCTCGGGCAACTCATTGCTGATGACCGGTAACATATACAGCTTGATGAAGGTAATACCCGCACCGGCTGCACTGCTGATCTGCGTGAGCTTTGCTGCAAAACCCTTTTGCCGTGATGCTTCGTTCATTTTTTCAATATTGTGCGATATCTTTTGCAGGTGCTGCAGAAACTTCGGGTTTTCATGATCAATCTTGAATGGAAACACTTGCTCTGAAATAGTTGAGGTGATATCGAATACCTGCATGTCATATTCAGTGGTGTCCACCCCCAGTGCGGCGTGAAATACCGGCCGCTGGTGATCGCGTACAAACATGGTGGCGTATACGGCATTCAGAAAAAAACGGATCCACAGTTTATTCGTACCGCGCAGTAATTCGGGCTGTGAGCGCATTAGCAAGGCCAGCGCGTCACCATGTCTGAACTCATCGTTACACCATTGCTTGAACCATCTGAAGATCGGGTGAAAGCGTTTTTCAGGGTTTGCTTCAAGTTGTCTGTATATTGCGATATAGCGCGCGTAACCGATTTTTTCAGACAGATACGTGGCATACAAAATAAACTTAGGCTTAAAGAACTTGTACTTTTTCTCTCGCCGCAGAAAACCGAGATCCACTCCAACACCGAAATCTTTCAGGCAATGATTAATAAAACCCGCATGACGTGATTCATCACGCGCCATGTAACCCATCAGGTTTTTGATATCAGGATTCTGCGACTGTTTTTTAGTATCGGAATACAGCACACAGCCAGAGAATTCACTGGTGACCGAGCTGATTAAAAATTCCAGAAACTCCTCATACAACTCTGGTGACAGCTCCTGCAGCTCATCAACAAAATCTTCAGGTCGCACAAAATGCTCACGATTAGTGTCGAGATCAAACTCGGCCATCAATGCATCCCACTCTTCGCGTACCGGTGTGACATCAAAACGATCCATAGCTTTGAAATCAGTGGTGTAGAAGCGCGGGCTGAGGATGGTGTCCTGCTTGGCGCGACTGGTGGATTGCTCGCTGTGTTTCCTGGCGGGCTTTCCAGTACGCGTTGCTGCTGTTGATTCTGTTGTTGAATCCAGGGCGACGGTTTCTTGCATCGTTCTATCCTCTTTTTTTAGCTTTTAGTCTGGCTGCGTAGCCTGGCGAGCTGTTTATCTACCGCGATATCGGTATTAACCCGATTGATTGCATTACTGTCAGGCTCAAACAAGTTGGCAAAAGTCTTTACATTATCCGGCCCGAAGGCATCCAGGAGCAGAGTCGTATCGGTTGCTTTATCGATGAGTAGCAACTGCCCCGGCTGCGTCAAACGCAATTCAAACTGTGCCTGCTCTGTGTTGCCACGAAGCCGCCGCTCGCGTACCAGTGATCGCATCACGCCGCGTACAAATGAACCTTCGCCACTGACAAATACAGAGACTGATTCATTACTAACAAGATCAATAACTTCGAGCGAGCCATCTGAGTGATCGATGAAGTTCAGCAATCTTGAATTTTGCACTGATGCATTGACAAGGTTGTCCGTGGTTAACTTTCTATCACCTGATGCTGTACCTACAATGACAATAACACCTGCCAATAGAGCGGCAATAAATAGTGCCGGAAGTGTTTTCACTTATGCCTCCTGCATCTGAGTAACACCGACAGGATCAGTCAGTTGCACATCAGGATTACGTGGTGCATCGGAGTTATGTGGGACAGGGGAATTAAGTGCAACAGCGGATTCCTTTGCATCGTTAGCCGATTCAGCCAACGCCTCAGACAGCAGTGCGGAGACTTTTTCAAGATCGGCAATACAACACAACATGGGTTGTGCAGAAAACCAGTGCCATGGTCGGGCGTTTGGCCATAAAATCCAGTGTGAAACGCGCGCATCCGCTGATACACTGAAAGCAATATTGCCGCTATCTGCGCTACCGCGCTGTGCAGCATCGGCACTGATGATCTGACTGAACGGTAGGTTCATGGTGATGGGTACAGCCAGTCCAAACCGCATTACGATTCGTCGATTGGTTAGCGTATAAATGGTAGAGCGCGAATATAGCCATGCGAGCAAACTGACGATGACCAGGGCCAGTGTCAGCGCCAGTACCGGTGTATGCAGTAAGTCAACAGACCAGCTGCCGGTTGCCTGTTTATTCGCCAGTAGACGCCACAGGGCAATGACACTGAACCATAAACATATTTTGTGAAAGTGAAAAACATAGCGCGCCATTAAACGCGTTTGTGGTGTTCCCTGCCATAGCAGGCGTTCACCTTGTGGTAAACGTTCCGGCAAACCTAACAAGGGCTCTGTTTCATGTTCGCGAACAAAGGCAGTCATATTAATGCCTCGGCACGTTCTGGTGTGGCGTACAGGTAACCGGCACCGTAGTAGGCGACAATGCGCTCTTCTTCAAGCAGGGTGATCTGTGTTTCATTGGCGATTCCAGGCACATTAGCAAACTGCTCTGCGGTGATCGAGGTGACATCGACACGTCTGGCACGGTGATGCACCTTTGCCATGTTCATCGGTAACAGCACGCGCCGATGATCATCGGTCACGGCAAGCTCAACCTCAAGATAACGCAACAGCATCTCGGAACAATCTACCCAGACATCAACCACCGTACCGGCCGTGGTTTTATCGCAACCTACCACCGCCATGCCACGCGGGTCTGGGTCACGCGGGTTGAGGCTGAACTCGTGTTGCGAACGCATGGGGACGATTCGCGGGTGGCCTTCCATTGTCACGTCCACTACATCTTCGCGCTCGGCCCATGCACCGGGTCCGACGCCGGCTAACATCGGGTCACCTTCAGGTACCAGTGGCGAGCCGGTCGGGTAGCGCAGCTTGCTTGCCGCAGGTGTGCGTTTATCACCATTGTCTCTTGGTGCACGCACGGTTCTGCCATCAGCCAGTAAGAATGTTTTAGGTTTTGGTATGCGATTATCCGCATTGATAGAACGCCTGCGAGGTTGCTCGCCCTGCAGCGGGTAGCCTTCGCGCCGGTCTTCGTTACGCAGATAAATCAATAACCCTGCAAAAAATATCCAGAACAGGTACAAAACAATTTGTGCAACATCCAGGTACTCCGTAATTGCCCCTTGTGGCATGCTGTTCTCCGCTACGTGATCTAGGTGGGGAAGACCGACAGCCCGACGCGGTGACGCGTTTGATCCGCATGTGTGCGATCAAGTCGTCCGACAATCGGGCCCAGAATCACCAAGGTGATAAATAACAACACAATCTCGATCAGATAAACCGCCTGATAGCCGGTGTTGATGCTGTTTAATGTTTGGCCAAAAATGTTGTGCGTCGCCAACTGCGACACCAGATCTCGAAAGCTGCCGCCGAGTGCAATAGCAACACCGGCTGCAGTCGCCTGTACTGCACCCCATGCACCGAGTGCCATGCCTGCATATACTGTATTTTGCTGACGCGCCATTTCAGTGGCCAGCATGCCAACCGAGAACATACCGCTGCCCATACCGATCACAAACGTGCCGGTCTGAATCATCGGCACAGAACCAAACGGTGCGGCAAGGATAATCGCGCTGAAAGCAAACGCACCGAGTGTGGCACCGTAGGCGGCAATTCGACTCGGGTCGGTGCCCTGCCGCTTTGATTCTGGTTTACTAAATTCTGGCTCACTACCTGTTGATGCTGATGTGGCTACTGTCTTCGCCGCCATCAGCTTTGCAGCAACTGAAAAACCGCCCAACATGCCGGTCACCAGTATGCCGGTAAGCAAGGTAGTTGCCCCCACCCCGAGGCCGAGTGCATGCCCTGCATAAGGTTCAAGTAATATGTCCTGCATACCGAAGGCAGATGTGCCCAGTGCCAGTGCAATCAAAAAACGTCGCGTGTGTTTATGGCTGATGTACTCAAGCCAGACAGACGCAAAAGCCGGTCGCGTTCGTTGATGATTTGTGACCGCTCGATTGCGCGCTTCCTGTTTGTAACAGGCGGCAAGATTCAAAAAAAGAGTCAGTACCGCCGCTGCCTGTAACACTTGTATTAATCGGATCTGACTGAATGGTTCAAGCAGTGCAGCAAATACCAGTGAGCTGACCACCATGCCGACCAGCAGCATCACATATAAAAGTGCGACAACGCGGGTACGGCTTTTTGCAGGAGCAATATCAGTCGCCAGTGCCAGACCTGCAGTTTGTGTGGTGTGCATACCCAGACCGACGAGTAGAAATGCCAGCGCGGTTGCCGCTTTGGCATACCAGGCCGGCCAGTGGGTATCACCCGACAGAATAATTAACGCAAACGGCAAAATAGCCAGCCCGCCAAATTGCAACATGGTACCGATAAACAAAAACGGCACCCGACGCCAGCCGAGATAAGACACATATTGATCAGAACGATGCCCGATTAAAGCCCGCAACGGTGCGATCACCAACGGTACCGCAATCATCAATGACACCAGTGTTGCCATAACACCCAGCTCAACAATCATTACCCGATTTAACGTACCGTTGAGCAACACGAAACACATGCCCGCGCTGAATTGAAACAGCGCCAGCCGCAGGATGCGCGATAACGGTAAATCCGTGCTCGCAGCGTCTGCAAATGGCAGCAGTCGCAAACCATATCGTCGCCAGAAATCGGTAGACGAACGCACACTCATCGGCAGACAAGCTCCTGCGCATGCGACTTATAGAATGCGGTATCAATGCGTTTATCGCGACCGGGTTGCCAGTGACTCAACGCCTGGCTATTGGTCAGTTGGCGATGCAGATGTGCACAGCCAATCGGTACTATTGCCGGAGACCGATCTTTCTTTGGAAAAAGTTTACCGGCTTTATGCATAACCGTGAGCAATGGTGTACGCGGCGCAAACGTAAATAGCACACTCGATGTGGTAGAGCCTGCCAGGGTTTCAATAGCGTTCTGCATGTCCTGCGTCTCATAGTGGATCAGTGAGTCCATTGCAACAACATGATTAAACTGCCCGTGCTTAGTGGATAACATATCACCACTGATAAACCGTATCTGTCCGGGCTGTTCGCTTTGTTGTTGTACTCGCTGTTGCGCAAGCTCAACAAGTTTTGGCGATAAGTCTATGGCCAGTACGTCTGCACCGCGACTGGCAAGCTCTATTGCCATTAAGCCGGTACCGCAGCCTGCATCAAGGATGCGACTTCCCTGTAAATCATCCGGCAGCCACGACAGCAAAGTACTTTGCGTTTCCATGCGGCCTGCACGTACCGTGGCCCTGATACGACTGACCGGTGCATCACTGGTTAATCGCTTCCATGCCTCCATGGCTGTGTCGTCAAAGTAGGTTGCGACTTCATTGCGTCGAGACTGATAGCTGGCCCGGTTCATATTAGTAAGGTTCATTATCAATCAAACCCCAACAGATCAAAGATATCACGATCTTTCATCGGACTGGCAATCAGCGGGTCGGTGCCGTCCCACAACGACTGCGCGAGCCTTAAATACTCTAGCTGTACTGCATCGAGCTCCGGCGATGATTCCATCTCGAACAGTGTGGCTTTTTTCAGACGGCTGCGACGAATCACGTCAAGGTCTGGAAAATGTGCCAGTGTGTTCATTCCCACCACATTATTAAAACGCTCTATCTGATCAGTATCTTTACTACGGTTGGCAATCACACCACCGAGCCTGACAGAATAGTTTTTCGATTTGGCTTTAATGGCTGCCACGATGCGATTCATTGCAAAGATTGAATCAAAATCGTTGGCCGCGACTACCAGTGCGCGTTGTGCATGTTGCAATGGTGCGGCAAAGCCGCCACAGACAACGTCACCAAGGACATCGAAGATCACTACATCAGTGTCTTCCAGTAAGTGATGTTCTTTAAGCAGCTTGACAGTCTGCCCAACCACATAACCACCGCAACCGGTGCCTGCAGGCGGGCCGCCCGCTTCCACACACATCACACCATTATAACCTTCAAATACAAAGTCATCAGCGCGCAGCTCCTCCGAGTGGAAGTCGACTGTTTCCAGTATATCGATAACGGTTGGTGTGAGTTTTTTGGTCAATGTAAAAGTGGAATCGTGTTTGGGATCACAGCCAATCTGCAGCACGCGCTTACCCAGCTTTGAAAACGCAACCGACAGATTTGATGACGTGGTGCTCTTACCAATACCACCCTTGCCGTAGACGGCAAAAACCTTCGCACCCTCTATCTGCACGTTATCCATCTTGACCTGCACACTGCCTGCACCGTCGAGCGGATGATTATCTGCTGTTTGTATCGGAATAAATTTGCCAGCGGGTCGTGCCATTATGCATGTACTCCTTCAACGATACCTTCCATACGATCTTCAAGGTCTTCACCGACCGACTGTAGCGTGGCGAGCGTTTCTTCATCGGGCTGCCAGTACTTTCTTTCGTGTGCTTCGAATAAACGGTTGATCATACGCATTGAGGCTTCCGGGTTAAGTTCGGCCATTCGGTCACGCACGGATTCGTCGAGCATGAAAGTATCGGTGAGCTGTTCATACACCCAGGGTTTCACTTCACCGGTCGTCGCCGACCACCCAAGTGTATTGGTAATGTGCGCTTCAATATGTCGCACACCTTCGTGGCCGTGCTCAAGCATTTGCCCGTACCATTTGGGGTTTAACAATCGGCTGCGGGTTTCAAGCTCGACCTGTTCGGCCAGCGTTTTGACACGTGCTTTGCCGATGGTGTCATCACTGATATAAATAGTCGGGGCCTTATGGCTGGCGCGCTCTACGCAGCGACTGATACCGCCGAGCGTATCAAAGTAGTGATCAATACTGGTTACGCCAATCTCAACCGAGTCAAGATTTTGCGTGGCGACTTCAACGCGCGACAATATCGATTCAAACAGCTGCGTCTGTTGCGCGTTTTCTCCGTCCCTGCCATAGGCAAACGATTTACGATTAGAGAAGGTATCTGCCAGTTCTGCTTCATCTGACCAGCTACCGGAATCAATCAGGTGATTAACATTGGATCCATAGGCACCGTCTGCATTGCTGAATACACGCAAGGCAGCGGTTTCCATATCGCAGTTGTTGTCATGCATGTACTGCAGTGTATGCTTTCTAATAAAGTTCAGGTGTTCCGGCTCGTCAGCACTTGCCGCAAGCCAGGCCGCCTCTGCCAACAGGCGCGTTTGCTGTGGCAGTAAATCTCTGAAAATACCAGACAGAGTGACCATCACATCGATTCTTGGCCGCGCCAGTGTATCGAGATCAATAAGCTCGGCACCACACAACCGGCCATAGTTATCAAAGCGAGGTTTGGCACCCATCAATGACAACACCTGGGCGATTGGTGCACCTTCTGTTTTTAGGTTATCCGTACCCCATAAAACCATCGCCATTGTTTCGGGCAATGGATTGCCATCATTAATGTGGCGGTCAATGAGGTTTTGTGCCGCCAGTGCACCACGGTGCAAAGCGCTGATACTCGGCATTCGAAATGGATCAAAGCCATGCAGATTGCGCCCGGTAGGCAGAATCTCTGGACTACGCAACACATCACCACCAACTACCGGGCGGGTATAGGTACCGTCGAGTGCATGGATCAGTGCCGGTAGCTCGGTATCAACCTGCAGCGAACGGGACATGCGATCGACCATGCTCAGTAATGCCTGTTGATCCGGATCTTTTTCGCTTTCAATAAACGCGGCACTTTGATCTTCAGGTAGTGCTAGCAGGCTTTTTACTTTGTCGTTAATTGCAGAGTCTTCAATGCCGCGCTGGGTGGATTCAACTTTTGCTACCGCAGTGAGCATATCTTCACATTGTTCTTCGCTTAACGTGTCACCAATCACATGCAGTCCGTGTGGGATCAGTGACTCTTGCAGTTCAAGCAATTGCGTTCGCAGGTGCTGTACACAGTTATCTGGATCACTAATTGTATCTAACTCAAAATCCAGTTCATCAGCTTGCACACCAATCAGCTCAAACAACTCTTTACGGGTACACGCATCATCCGGTGGCGTGGAACGCCAGCGATCAATAGTGGCATTCAGATCAAGTAAACCTTTATACAGACCCGCGTGTGTTACCGCAGGGGTGAGGTAGCTAATCAGCGTGGCACCTGCTCGGCGTTTGGCAATCGTGCCTTCAGATGCATTGTTAGCGGCGTATAAATAGTAGTTAGGCAAGTCACCGATCAGCCGGTCGGGCCAGCATTCGGCAGACATGCCGGTTTGTTTGCCCGGCATAAACTCAAGTGCCCCGTGAGTGCCGAAATGCACCACAGCATCAGCTGCGTAGTCTTCACGTAAGTAGCGATAGAACGCACTGAACGCATGCGTCGGGGCAAAACTTTTTTCAAACAACAAGCGCATCGGGTCACCTTCATAACCGAAACCCGGCTGCACACAAACCAGCACATTGCCAAAGGATTTACCCAGAATAAAAAGCCCCTGCCCGTTAGTCAGATGCTTGCCCGGTGCACGGCCCCAGGCGGCTTCTATCTCTTCAAGATGTGTTTCCCGACGGATATGCGAATCAACCGGGATCACAGTTTCTACATTGGCTTCCGCGCCATAATCTTGTGCATTGCCTTGTAGTAAGGCGTGACGCAACGCATCAACATCTGCTGGTACATCTACCGTATAACCCTGTTGCTGCATCGCTTTTAACGAATTAAAAACAGACTCAAACACACCCAGATGCGCCGCGGTACCGATAGCACCGGCATTGGGTGGAAAGTTAAAGATCACCATTGCCACTCGTCTTGAGGCGCGTGGTGTATTGCGCAGACTAACCAGCTTGTCTATACGGCAGCACAATCGCTCTACCCGCTCACTGTGCGGATACATATCGACGCCGTTTTTACGTTGGCTGATCTGCTCCGGACTATCGGGTGGTTGTTCGCTTAGGCGCTGTGGATCGTCCGGTGTGGCGCGGCCACCGAAGACCGCCGAGTGAGTCGCGCCGTCAAGTTCCGGAATGGCAACCATCATTGCAGACTCTACCGGCAGCAAACCCCGGTCACTTTGTTGCCATTGATCGAGCGTTTGAAACTCCAGCCCCATCGCTGCCATATAAGGAATATCGAGTGCGGCCAGTATTTCTTCTGCGGCATTGGCGTCATTGTAAGCCGGCCCGCCAACAAGGGAAAAACCGGTCAGTGACAGCAATGCATCAATGGTGGGTTTGCCGTCCTGCATATAGAATCGCTCTATTGCCGGTCTGGCATCAAGGCCTGACGCAAACGCAGGAATGACATCGTAGCCCAGTGACTCCAGCTTTTTAATCACTGCATCATAGTGCAGCGTGTTACCGGCCAGGACATACGAGCGCATCAAAAGCACGCCAATGCGGCCACGGGATTTTTTATGGCCGCCATCTTTCATGGCTATGACTTTATCAGGCAGCTTGGCATTGATTTCTTTGCCGTGCTGCTGTCTCTGTGGCAACGATGCCAAACTACCCGTAATTCGGTCTTTTAATTCAGGATGATAAAGACCAATGTCGATGTATTCGCGCGGTGAGTCAAAATTGATGTCACCGTATTCAAGCTTGCGGGTTTCATTGCCGTATTGGCTGACCAGCATGCGGATTAAATTGCAGGCGTTTTCATCTGACCCTGCCAGCCAGTATTGCAGCACCAGAAAATAGTTGCGTATATCCTGTGCAGTGCCGGGTATGTAGCGTAGTATGCCCGGTACCCGACGCAGCATGGCCATCTGCATCTTGCCAGCACTGGCTTTTTTGCCAGGTGGTTTGGATTTTCTTAGGCGTTTAAAAAATGCTTTGGCGCGGCTGTCACCACCATCCATGGTAAAGCGACCCATGCGGGTAAGTTTGACGATATCTCCTGTGCACATACAGCAGACAATTGCATCACAGTGTTCACGCTTTTTTTGCAATGGCTCAAGCACGGCCTGTACATGTTCTTCCATAAACAGCATGGTGACGACAATAATATCGGCATCGGCAATGGCCTGATGGCAGGCTTCAAGACTGACCTGATCACGGCCCCAGTCACCCGCTGAATGCAAACTTATATTAACGCCATGACCTTGCAGCTCGCGATTGACCCGTGCGAAGGCACTGGCGAGGTGACTGTCGAGCGTTATGATGGCGACATTCAGCATGCGTCAGTCAGCTCCCACTGTAGTGCGCTTTGGCATCGTAGAGTGTTTCGAGCGTGATGGTTTGCAAGCCGAATTGCCCGGCATAACGCTCCGTGTTGCGTTTCGCTTTACCACGTACAAAAAACGGGATTTTTTTGAGTTCACGTTCTGCATCGACAGTCCATAAACTGTCATTGCCCTGTAATCCGTCAGCTTCAGTTTTTATCTGGCTGGTATCTGTTTGAGCAGTATTCGTCTGGCTTGCAGCAGCATTGGCAACAGCATCGATGTTGCCAGGCGTTACCTGTTGAGGTGTGATCGCATCGCCTGTTGGTGAATCACTTGCATAACTCGCATGACTACCAAGATGTGAAGGCGCTGCATCGCTGAATTCAAAATCATCGGTAAACATGCCCAGCAGATGTTCTTCCAGACCCATCATTAACGGATGCACCCAGCTGTCAAAAATCACATTCGCGCCTTCATAACCCATCTGCGGTGAATAACGCGCTGGTACATCTTCAACATGAAACGGCGCTGAAATCACACAGCAGGCAATGCCCAGGCGCTTGGCCATGTGGCGTTCCATTTGTGTACCGAGTACCAGCTCGGGCTCGGTGCTTTTTACCGCATCTTCTACTTCCAGGTAATCATCTGTGATCAGTGCTTCGATGCCATAGCTTTCCGCTGCAGCACGTACCTCGCGACCGAACTCACGGCTGTAAGTGCCAAGTCCGACAACTTCAAAGCCCAGTTCTTCAGACGCGACTCGCGCAGCGGCAATAGCATGAGTAGCATCGGCAAAGATGAATACACGCTTACCGGTTAAATAGTTGGAATCGATGGAACGCGAGTACCACGGTAAGCGGGACGCATGGTTTTGCAGAGCGGCCGTTGCATCTACACCAACAGCTTCTGCAACCGCTTTAACAAACTCACGGGTGGCGGTGACACCGATTGGCACCACGTCTATCACCGGTTGTTTAAACTGGCGCTTTAACCAGTCACAGGTGGTACGCCCGACTTCTGAGTAAAGACACACGTTGGCAGTTGCCTGCGGCAGGCTTTTAATATCTGCAAGTGTTGCGTTTAACGGCACAACTGCATTGGTTTGCACGCCAATGGATTGCAGCAGTGCCATAACTTCTTTTATGTCATCACGACAGCGAAAGCCCAGTGAACTGGGGCCAATTAAGTTAACTGAAGGTGTGCGCTGATCCGGTATAACATCATCTTTTAGCACCGCCCTGACCACGGCGTACAAGGCTTCACTGGCGCCGTAGTTTTCTTTGCGGGAATAGGCCGGATGTTCAAGCGGCACCACCGGTACATCAAGACCTTCTATACCCAGTGCCAGTGAACCCGGCTGGTCCTGAATCAGCTCGGCGGTGCACGATTCACCGACAAACATCACGTCCGGTTTAAACCTTTCTGCTGCATCAAGCACTGATTCTACAAAAAGATTGGCGGTATCAGAGCCGAGGTCGCGTGCCTGAAACGTAGTGTAGGTAACAGGTGGTCGATGATTCTGCCGTTCGATCATTGTGAACAACAGATCGGCATAGGTATCACCCTGTGGCGCATGTAACACATAGTGCGCATTTTGCATGGAGTTAACCACGCGCATCGCGCCGATGTGCGGCGGTCCTTCATAAGTCCACAGAGCGAGCTTCATGCGGGCACCTTCAATAGTTGCCGCCGTTTAAGCGGTTTAACAAACAGTGCTGCCAGATCTGCCGCCTGTTCAAAACCATGTATCGGGCTGAACACCAGCTCGATACTCCACTTGGTTGCCAAACCCTGTGCTTCCAGCGGATTGCCAAGGCCCATGCCGCATACCGTAAGATCAGGTTGATCCTGATGCAGCCTTGCTAGCTGTTCATCAACGTGTTGCCCTTCAACGAACCGAATGTTGTCGGGTAGTAAGTCGAGCTCGGCACCGATGCACTGGCGATCAAAAAACGGCACACCAATTTCAACCGGCTGCATGCCGCACTCTTCATAGAGAAAACGAGCCATTGGAATTTCCAGCTGGGAGTCCGGAAAAAATGACACACGCCTGCCCTGCAACGGCTCTGCGACTTTTTTCATCGCAGTGCGAGCGCGCGACAACGGTGCTTCAACAACACGATCAAAGTGCTGTGAGTCAATGTCAAACGCATCTGCAATGGCTTTTAACCATCGTAGTGTGCCCTCTGCACCGAAAGGAAATACGGTCTGTATATGCTGCAAACCGTGACGGGTGAGTTCGCGTAACGACTCACCGACAAACGGCTGTACCAGTACCACTTTGGTGTTTTGATCTATAAGCGGTAACCGCGATGCACTGCGAGTTGGCAAAAATGCAACTGAGTTAATCCCCATGGCTTGCAGTAATCGGGTGAATTGATCTTCGACCACATCGGCCACGGTACCAAGCACTAATAATTCACAGGGTCGGGAAAACGCTACATCATCGTCACCGGCCGGACTACCCTGCACCATATCTGCTATCAGCGCTTTCAGGCAGTTGTCTTCACCCTGAGTAAAAGTAGTTTCTATACCACTGCCGGAAAAACTCAGCACGCGTAACGGATGAATTTTGTTTAATCGCTCGGCGGCTTTTTCAAGATCGAGCTTGATCACCTCAGAAGGACAGGAACCGACAAGAAACAGGGTTTTGATTTCCGGCCTGCGTACAACCAGATCATTAACTATACGTTCGAGCTCATCGTTGAAGTCAGCAGAGCCTGACAGATCGCGATCATCAAGGATTGCGGTACCAAAACGCGGCTCGGCAAATATCATCACACCGGCGGCTGACTGCAAAAGATGCGCACAGGTACGCGAACCAACGACCAGAAAAAACGCATCCTGCATACGTCTGTGTAGCCAGACAATACCGGTTAAGCCGCAAAACACTTCACGCTGACCGCGCTCCTGCACGATATCGATAGTTTTATGCTTAGCTTCAGCTGTTTTATGCTCAGCCGCCGGGGTTTTACACTTTGCCACTGAAGCTACCGGCATTGTCATAGCGCAGACCCCGCGCTGAATGATTGATCAATACCTGATCTGCCTTTGCGCGCCATACGAAACTTGCGCACAAACTGCCAGGCGTTGATGACATAACTGACATAGGCCGCTACAGCGAGTGCGATCAGTGCCTGTGGATCAAGCCAGTTACTTGTAAGCGCAATTAGATAAGCAGTATGAAGTGCAAGCACCAGAAAACTGACTACGTCTTCCCAGAAAAAAGGCTTTGCAAACAGGTACTGGCCAAAAACCACCCGCTCCCAGATCGCACCGGTCACCATGATGGTGTACAGCACACCTGTTTTTACGACGATGGACAGAGTTGCAAGGGCATAGCCCTGACCGCTGACCAGGTACCGTGCAATCAGCCACGCGCTGATTAAAAACACAAGAAACTGTAGTGGGGCAAGGACACCCTGGACCGTTGTCCAGTGAGTGCTGTCACGGCGAGCGCGCTGTTCCGGTGTGTATAAATCAGCCTTATCAGAATAAGATTCACTCCGGCCGTATTGCATACTATTAGCGGAACCGGGCACGCCAATGGTGGAGCTGGCTCTACTACTGTCTGGTGCGCTGCTCTGTGCCAATCTACCCTTTCTCCTCGAGGCTTTGCGTCAGTCTACGAGTATCGTCAGGAATGTCAATTCTTATTGACGTCTATTTTCATTGACAGTTGGACAAGCTTAATGCATTCTGCACTTCAACCTGATCACCCTTGAAAAAGACTTGCCTGGTCACTACCTGGCAAGCTTGCAGCGATAACACTGCCAACGACTGACAGCAATCGAAACGCAAACACTGCTAAACGCAGACCCTTGAGATACAGAGCCTGGTAATTGACTGGTGCTTGCATTGAGTGGCGTTTGAAGTGAATAGCAGATTGTTTACCGGGGTAGTATTTTTGTTTGACAAGAGCGCCTGGATCAATTGTCGAACTGCTTGTTTCTGTTGATACAGGAGCGCATACTTAAGTCTGACGTTGGCATGTCAAAAGCAGCACGAGGGAAGGTCGAGGCGCTCGATGTACAGCGCTAAAACAGCTAAAAACAGCGGGGAGTAAGTACAAATGGTGGGGAAAACGACTGCAAAAGCCGAGCTGCCAACCAGAGATTCCTCTCTTGGTTCTGCACTGGAGCTTGAGATCATTCCTTCATTGCTTGAGGCGTTTACTCAACACGGGATTTTTACCGGTAACGCTGCCAAAACCTTAAGTAACAAAAGCACAGCTGGTAAAGGTAAAGCCGGCAGAGGTAATGCTGCTAAAAGTAAAACTGACAACCTGATACCGGGGCGTGAAGCTCGCGAAGCGCTTGTGCAGGACGCCGTTAAACAGGGTCATCGCCGCGGCAAGCCCGATACACGAGACGCGCTACAAACCGGCATCGCAGGTACTCCGCGCGCAACCCATCTGAATGGTGTGTCGACAACCAAAACTGTCAACCTACCTTCACTCAAAAGCACACCACGAACAAACAACACGCCCAGGGCCACGCCTGCCAGACAGACAGAAAACACCAGGGCGGCTGCAAGCCAGACAGAGCGCCCACGCGCTGATCGACTGTCCAAAGCCCGCATCGATCACTGGATCGGCACCGATGAATTTGCGTTGATGGTAATGGCCGATGAAGGGCAGCAAGCTCAGTCACTGGTCAACTCACTGCGTGATGCCGGCATTCCGGACGAGGCTATATTGCTGGATTTACTGGCCCCCACCGGCGCCGTTCTGGGAAGACTGTGGGAAGAAGACCTAAGCTCGTTTGCTGAAATAACCGTCGGTGTGTGCAGGCTTCATTCAATACTGCGAGCATTGCATCCGGCGGACCGTCGCAGTCTGGAAAAAGATGCTCACGGAGGCCGGGCTTTGCTTTTTACCGCACCGGGCGAGCAGCACTCATTCGGCCTGATCATGATCAGTGAGTTGTTGTTTCGATCCGGATGGTGCGTCGATGTACAGATAGAGCCAGGGCAGCCAACGATACTCGACTCGCTCTCACGACAGTGGTTTGAATTTGTCGGCATATCATTGAGTGGTGAAACTCACATCGACTCCACGGCCAGATTAATCGCAGAAATCAAGCAGAAATCCTGCAACCCGTCCGTTGCCGTGGTTATGGGTGGCACTATTTTCCATGATAACCCCGATCTTTGCAGTCAGTTAGGAGCAGACAATGTAGTACTTAGCGGTGCAGATGTAGCCAAGATGACAGAACAGTACATTCCTGCACAAAAGGTGATGTGAGATAACTTTGGTAAACCCAAGGTAGGATATAATGGGGAGTTGACATAAGTAGACTGCTTCTAAACACCTTTCGCTCCACAAGAGAATTCAGTGACCAAGATACCCTCAAAAGTTCAGGCAGAAATGCTGCAACAAGTCGCCGACCTGATACTGGTTGTCGATCGTGCAGGCGTGCTGCTTGAAGTTGAGCATCAGGACGCACGTCGATTCAACGCTGATCTCAGCTCGCATATTGGCGAGCCACTGATCAACACAATGACCGTGGAAAGCGAGAAAAAAATAAGTGAGCTATTGCTGCACAAACAATCTGCTCCCAGCCGCTTCAGACAGGTTAATCATGTGGTTGAGGGCGGTGACGATATTCCAGTGCGTTACAGTGCTATGCCTGTTAACAGCAAACAAATTTTGCTGGTCGGCCAAAGCCTGGTTGAAATCGCTTCTACACAACAACTGTTAATGCGTACCCAACGCGCACTGGAAAATGACTTTGCCAGTTTGTCACAAGCAAAAGCGCGATATCAGATGCTGCTTGAACTCAGCAATGAGGCAGTGGTAGATATTGATGTTACGACGGGAAAAATTGTTAATGCAAACGCCGCAGCTCAGCGATTGCTGGGGCGGTTTATCACACCACTCAAGGGTGCTAAGTTTCCGCAAGGTTTTGACAAACCAAGTACCAAAGCACTTGAAGAGCTCATGGTACTGGCGCGTACCAAAGGCAGAGCCGCAGATCTCGCGGTAACCGCAGTAGATAAAAGCAGTTCGTTTCTGGCTTCGGCCTCTTTGATTCAGGATGTCAGTGGCAGCACGTTAATGCTGCGCTTTACACCCATGACCGAATCTCATGATGACATTTCTGCAGCCAGTTTAAATCGCTGGATCAAAACCATCTTTTCGGATTCACCGGATGCAGTCGTGGTGTGCGATAACAACGGCAACGTGATCACAGCCAACGATGCACTGGCTTCAATGACTCAGGTCGCAAGCGTTGATCAACTGGTGGGCAAGCCGGTTGACAACTGGCTGGGGCGCAGTTCACTGGACCACAGACTTCTTAACAGTAACCTGAAAGAACATGGTGAAGTGCCAAAGTTTTCAACCATTGTGTCGAGTGATCACGGCGTTAACATTGATGTTGAAATTTCTGCAGCCACAATAAACCACGAAAAACTGCCTTACACTCTGCTGATCATCCGCAATGTGCAAAGCCGCCTTAACGTCAATGAAGACATCGTTGCACAAACACCTGGCGCACCACTTAAAGATCTGGTCGGGCGTGTACCGCTTAAAGAACTGGTCAGGGAATCGACTGATCTTATTGAAAAGCTGTGCATTGAATCCGCACTGGAAATGACCAGCGACAATCGTGCCTCTGCAGCTGAAATGCTCGGCCTGAGTCGCCAGAGTTTATACACCAAGCTGCACCGGTTCGGTATTGCTGACGGGTCTGATAACAACAGCCAGTAAGCTGCATCGCTAAAGAGGCATGCGTTGAGAAAGGGCAGAGATCGAGCCCTTTTCTTTGAGCTCGTGATTCGTAGGATGGCGTGAAGTTGTTGATCGCAGTTCTTGCCTGGCCGCATTGTAGTACTTTGTTCAAGAAGGCGTATAAAAGAGACGCAGTCCGTGCGGCTCGCCACCTGCCACGGAATAGTGCTCACTGTGCTGCATATTCTTAAACCGGTACTTCGCTTTCTGTGCGCTACTAACACCAACAACCACGTTACACGGTAACTTGAGGCCAGGGTCAAGGCTGGCTACATCCAATAGTTTTAATGTAATTTTATATGGACACTCCAACTGTCATATATAATTGACATACCATAAGATCGCCGTTAACCTGCGATCATGTCCTATCCACAACCATCGGCTGTACTGGAGCTGCTGAAACCGATCACCTGGTTTCCACCGATGTGGGCTTTTGCCTGCGGAATTTTATCCATCGGTGCACCGCAACTGGATAATCGCTGGCTGATACTGGCAGGGTTGATACTCTGTGGCCCGATGGTTTGCGGCGCAAGTCAGGTAGTCAATGACTGGTTTGACCGGCGTGTCGATAGCATCAATGAACCTAACCGGCCTATCCCTTCCGGTCGAGTGCCTGGGCGCTGGGGTTTGTATGTAGCAATCACCTGGACACTATTGTCGTTGTTGGTTGCTAGCTCGCTTGGCAACATTGGCTTAATCACCGCCAGTATCGGGCTGGCACTTGCCTGGGCCTATAGTGCACCGCCGTTTCGTTTAAAACGCAACGGATGGTGGGGTAACTCAGCGGTTGCTGCCTGTTATGAAGGTCTGCCGTGGATTACCGGCGCCGCAATCATGGCTACCACCATGCCAACCAAATCTATTATTGCAGTCGCCCTGCTCTATAGCGTTGGTGCGCACGGCATCATGACACTTAACGATTTCAAATCAATCAATGGTGATCTGCAACTGGGCATCCGTTCACTGCCAGCGCAGCTCGGGGTAGATAAATCTGCAAAGCTTGCGTGCCTGATGATGTTGTTACCGCAATTGCTGGTGATTGCTTTACTGGCTATCTGGCAACAACCTTACTTTGCAGCATCTGTAGCCGCATTGGTATTGGTGCAGCTTTTTTTAATGCAAAAGTTTCTGCAAGACCCGAAGAGTAAAGCAATCTGGTATAGCGGCACCGGTGTCACTTTATATGTGCTTGGTATGATGGTCACAGCATTCGCACTACGTGCGCACACCGTAGGCAGCTAGAGCAAACTGTTACGTGGAGGAACTCACAATGAAGAGCGACAAACTTGGATGGCTCGGTATCTTCCGTCTCGGGCTGGTGCAAACCGCACTGGGTGCGATGGTGGTGCTCACTACCTCAACGTTAAACCGGGTAATGGTCGTTGAACTGGCACTCGCTGCCATGCTACCCGGGGCACTGGTTGCTCTGCACTATGCGGTGCAGATAACACGACCGAAAATGGGCCACAGCTCTGATGTGGGCACAAGACGAACGCCATGGATTATTGGCGGTATGGTCGTGTTGGCTATCGGCACTGTCAGCGCTTCATTGTCTACCGCTTTAATGGCAAGCTCCACCAGTTTGGG
This sequence comes from uncultured Granulosicoccaceae bacterium, assembly GCA_938007995.1. GTDB lineage: Bacteria > Pseudomonadota > Gammaproteobacteria > Granulosicoccales > Granulosicoccaceae. The sequence continues at coordinate 29,803 of CALLLW010000001.1, forward strand.
TATTGCGGCGGCTTGTCTATCTTTTGTACTGATCGGTTTGGGTGTAGGCGCTTCAGGCACATCATTGCTTGCGCTGCTAGCCTCACAGGTTGAACCACATAGAAGACCCGCAGCGGCTACCATAGTCTGGGTCATGATGATTGCAGGCTTTGTTATTACCGCAGGCGTTGCAGGAGCCAACCTTGACCCGTTCACGATGCAACGATTAATTGTGATCACCACCATCGTAGCCTGCATAGCAGTACTGGTCGCCATTTTTGCGATTTGGGGCGTGGAAAAAAAATCCCCTGTACTCAATGCACGACCTGATCAGTCAGACAACACAACGCAGCAACAAACGCCTGCCTTTAAAGATGCACTCAGATCTACCTGGCAGGATCCACAGGCAAGACAATTCACCATTTTTGTTTTTGTATCGATGCTTGCCTATAGCGCACAGGATTTAATTCTCGAACCGTTTGCAGGTTCCGTGTTTGGCTATAGTCCCGGTGAGTCCACCCAGCTTGCAGGTGTGCAACACGGCGGAGTGTTACTGGGCATGATTATCGTCGCCATTCTCGGAACACAGCTTGCCAAGCGCTACAACGGCAGCCTGAAACCCTGGTGTGTTGGTGGCTGCATTGCCTCTGCTGCCTCACTTGCCCTCCTCGCTATGGGCGGATTGATGGGTGACAGCTTTCCATTGCGACAAGCCGTGTTTGTATTGGGCTTGTCCAACGGTGTGTTTGCCGTGGCCGCTATCGGCTCAATGATGGCGTTAGCCAGCACCGGTAAAACACAACGCAGAGAAGGTATAAGAATGGGTGTCTGGGGCGCGGCGCAGGCAGTCGCGTTTGGACTTGGCGGCTTTATGGGCACCGCGCTGATCGATCTATCCCGCGCACTGATCAATGATACGTCAATGGCTTATGCACTGGTATTTGCCATACAGGCGATACTTTTTATTGTTGCTGCATGGCTTGCGGTGAATCTTGGTTACGCTCCTGTGCAACGTCATATCAACACTTCAGGTATGCCAACGCGGGGACTACCTCAGCAGGCCTATACAAAACAGGGAATTGCAGAACATGCATAAGTCACCCTCGGCAACTACAAACTTTGATGTGCTGGTAGTCGGCGGTGGCCCTTCGGGTGCAACTGCAGCAAATACTCTGAGTCGCGCGGGTTTTTCTGTTGCACTGCTCAGCAGGCCGGGGCGCATCAAACCCTGCGGCGGTGCCGTGCCACCAAGGCTGATCAAAGACTTTGATATTCCAGAGCACCTGATTGAAGCCAAAGCCAATTGCGCACGCATGGTGTCGCCTGCGGGTGTAGAAGTAGATATGCCAATCGAAGGTGGTTACGTTGGCATGGTTGATCGAGAACAGTTTGATGAATGGTTGCGTGAACGTGCATGCAGCAGCGGCACAACTCGCATCGATGGATTTTTTACCGCAATTGACGACAGTGATGACATTTGCACCGCGCACTATGTGCCGTGTGATGCCAGGGGAGCTAAACAAAAGACAGAGCCCAGAACATTGACAGCGCGGTATGTCATCGGTGCAGATGGCGCCAATTCAGCAGTCGGTAAAAAAACTATTCCCGGTGCAGATCGAATACCTTTTGTCGCCGCCTATCACGAGATTGTGAAATCAAAACTCGAAGACGGATTCGATCCGGCGCGTTGCGATGTTTATTATCAGGGCCGGATCTCTCCTGACTTTTATGGCTGGGTATTTCCGCATGGCGATGTCACCAGCATTGGCGTTGGCAGTGCGGTTAAAGGTTTTAAACTCAGAGATGCCACCAGTCGCTTGCGCGATGCATCGGGTTTTAACAGCGCGCAGACGATTCGTCGTGAAGGTGCGCCCATTCCGCTAAAAGTACTCAAGCGATGGGATAACGGCCGCAATGTTATTCTCACTGGTGACGCCGCGGGTGTGGTCGCACCGGCATCAGGAGAAGGGATATACTACGCCATGCTGTGCGGAAGGCAGGTAGCGACAGCCGTTGCTGAATGCCTGCAAGAAAAATCACCGGCGGCACTGAAGTCTGCACGTAAAAACTTCATGAAAGAATGCGGACGTGTGTTTTTTATCCTGCGTATCATGCAAACCTTCTGGTACCGATCTGATCGACTGCGTGAAAAATTTGTACATATATGCAAAGATAAAGATGTACAGCAGCTCACCTGGGAGGCCTATATGAATAAAGCACTGGTGAGGCGCAAACCCATGGCACATGTACGGATTTTCTTTAAAGACATGGCGCATCTTGTCGGTATGGCTCCGACAAAATAACCACAATTCACTGCAGGCTTTATGATATTCGGCTATCCATCCTGGACTGTAATCATTGTTGCATTACTGACCGCCGCAGTAGCACTGGCCGGGGGACTGCTCACACAAATCGGCCCTTGGTATCGGCAATTAAAAAAGCCAACCTGGCAACCACCCGACTGGTTGTTTGGCCCTGCCTGGACCATCATCTTTATACTTGCCGCCTATGCAGCGATTGACAGCTATACCAACACGTCAGGCAATGCCCGTACCGCAGTAGTTGTGGTGTTTGCCATTAACGCAGTACTGAACATCGCATGGAGTGCTTTTTTCTTTACGCTGCGCAGCCCAATGATGGCATTGTATGAAGTTGTGCTGCTGTGGCTGTCGATCATTTCAATTATGGTGGTGATCTCACCCTACTCGCCACAGGGTGTCTATGCACTGATACCGTATTTGCTGTGGGTCAGCTTTGCCGCCTTTCTGACCTACACCATAGTGCAACTGAACGCACCGGGTGCTACCCGAAACAGTTCATCTGATAACGCAGAAAATTCATGAAAAGCTGTAGCGTTGTGCAACGGTGGTGCCATCATCTGTACATTAGCCTGATTGGCAATGAAACTCTCGGTCGCATCATGATGCGCGTGTGGCCACGCCGGGTGCAAGGCGATGCAGAGTCACTGTTTGATTTAATCAGCGGGTTTGTCTATTCACAGGTTTTGTTTGCTGTGGTGAAACTTGATCTTTTACCCTTGTTAAAAAAAAAGCCTGCCATCTTGATGACATCGCCCGCTTTACAGAGCTTGATCTGCCGGCAACCCGTCGCCTGCTAAAAGCTGCAACTGCACTACAACTGACGCACGAGTTGTCGACTGACACTTACGGGCTCGGTAAACATGGTGCCGTTCTGCTTAGCAACCCCGGTCTGCTTAACATGGTGCTGCACCATGAACACCTTTACCGCGACCTTGCCGATCCGATTGCCTTATTCAAAGGTAACGTACCTACAGAACTGGCAAGCTACTGGAGCTATACGCAGTCAGACGTAACAGCTGCGCACAAAGAGGCGACTGCCACCTACTCACAACTCATGGCAGACACACAGCCTATGGTTGCAGCCCAGGTATTGGCTGCATATTCATTCAGCAATACGAAAAGAATGCTCGATCTCGGTGGTGGCACCGGTGCATTCCTGCGCGCGGTCAATGCGCGTTACGAACATATTGAAGCAACAGTCTATGATTTGCCTGCAGTTATCGAGAGCGCGGTTAAAAACAATCGTTCAGATGTAAACCTGCACCATGAATCAGGAAAAGCGGATAGCAGCAACAATAAAAACTCCGTTCAATTTATCGCAGGAAATTTTTTTAACGATCCACTACCCGATGGATACGACACGATTTCTGTCGTCAGAATACTGCACGATCACAATACGGATGCTGTCACTGCCCTGCTGAAAAAAATTTATCTGTCACTGCCGCCAGATGGCACGCTATTAATTGCAGAGCCGATGGCGAACACACGCCGTGCAGAGCGCGTTGGCGCTGTGTACTTTAATTGCTACTTTCTGGCCATGAACCAGGGCGAGCCGCGATCTATTCAGACGCTCGAACGGATGTTACAGGAAGCAGGTTTCTCAAAAATCGACCATCACCCGACAACACTGCCCTTGGTCTGCAGCGTCATGACAGCCACCAAATAATGACTATTATTGTGGACATATTTTATTGTTGATATAAATTGACATAATTCAGCACTTACAGGTATGGTTTTATCAGTCGCACCACAGCAACTATCATTGAGAGTATTACTGGCACGCACCAGTCAATCCAATCGGGAGACAAGCATGGCAACGGTAGCACGCGCATTTGAAACAACGCATCAGGCAGAGGCCGCAATATCAACACTGCTTGAGAAAGGTATCCCTAAAGACAGAATTCAGCTGGTTGACCCTCATGGCGCTGATTACACAGCAGCCGATGCGCTAAAGGCAGGCACTCAGCTGAGTGCGCATCGAGACACCTCTGCCTACGCCCAGGCACTTGAAAAAGGACAACCGTTGCTGATTGTTGAGCCATTCTTCGGCACCGCATCGCGCATTCTGGCAGTACTGGACGACTGTGACGCAATACCCGTCGAGACCTCCGGGGAATATGACGATCCTACACATAGCGCCACCCCTTTTTCTTTTATGTTCAACCTGCCAGTGCTGATTCGCAACAATCCGGCACCGCTTTCCAGAATGTTCGGATTGTCTACAGAAACAGCCAGCAAAGGCTTTCTGACCAGCTCGTTGAAATCGGGTGCAGCGCGCAGCACGTTCGGGATCCCGCTACTGACCCGAAACAGCGGCACGACCTTCGGCAGGGAACTGACCACTGAACAACTGGTGGCCGATCGCGCAATGGGAATACCGTTACTAAGGAAAACTACTGCAAAAGCCCGCCTGATTGACAACCCGGCACCTTTCTCACGCTTGTTTGGTTTGCCGCTTTTGTCCAGAAAAGCAGGTGATTCAAGCAGCAATACCCGCTAACAATCGCTCCGCGGCCGGCGAGCACTGGACGGGCCTTTTAGCTTTTAGCTTTTAGCTTTTAGCACCTGGGGTTAAAGTTTTATGCAGTTCCCTCGCTTCTGTTTTGTTTTTAATTTCATCGCGGAGACAGGCAAAAGCGGCAGGACGCCGCGTTAGCGAAGCGGGCGCTTCCATGGATGTGCCTTCTGAGCGTGCCTGTTGGAGCGATGAAATACAAAATGGCGCAGCCACCCGAAGGGCAAAATGGCAGCAAAAAGACTTTTTGCTTCCGTTTTTGGTCTTTTCAAAAATGAAGGCCGCCGGCAGGGCAAGTCAGAGCGACAAGCCGCCTGCAAGACAAGCCAAAGCGACAAACCACCCCCAGCGCAAGCCAGAGCAAGCCAGAGCAATGGCCGCCCGCAGGGCAAGCCAAAGCCATAACCCGGCGCAACACAAAACTCAAACAGCATCCATAAGTGTCCATTATTATGGACAGCTATTTTAGTCATTTTAATTTGACTCAGTACGCAGTAATTGTGTATCTTCAACGGTAGCGAGTGGCCTTAACTATCCCTCGCAAACCGCTTCCCGGCGGAATCAATCACATGTGTGTCCAATGAGGAGATGAACAGTTATGGCAACAGATCTGAACGACCCGGACCGAGTCTGGCCTACCGGCCTGACGATTCGTGAATCGGAAGAAATCCACAAACATGTCATCGACGGTGCACGAGTTTTCTTCGTGATCGCACTGTTTGCCCATGCATTGGCATTCATGTTTAGCCCCTGGTTTGGATAAGGAGACCTGTTATGAATCAAGGTAGAATCTGGTGCGTTGTCAGCCCCAATGTCGGCCTGCCACTGTTCCTCGGTGCAGTCGCATTGATATCTCTGATTGTTCACTATAGCGTGCTTTCCAATACCACATGGATGGCTGCGTTTTTTGGTGGATAAGTTCTGCTTTTTTCCCGCTTCGGGAAAATCGATTGATCGAGCCGGCGCTTTGCCGGCTCGTGACACTGCTGCTTGACCGTGGTTTTTTCGTCACTTTTAACCTGATCACTCGCGACTGCTAATGAACAGTCTGTCACGCAAATTAATCAATACGTGGATCCGTGTCGGATCTCGCTATTTGCCATTTGCGGACCTTGCAACAGCTGATCTGTCGCTATCACGTTTGTTGCGACTCTCACTATTCCAGATTTCCGTCGGCATGACGCTGGTGCTGCTGGTCGGCACATTGAATCGGGTGATGATTGTCGAGCTTGGTGTACCCGCCTCACTGGTCGGCATCATGTTAGCCATCCCGCTGGTTTTTGCACCGTTTAGAGCCTTGATCGGTTTTCGCTCAGACAACCATCGTTGTGCACTCGGCTGGCGACGCGTGCCGTTTATCTGGAACGGATCTCTATTAACCTTTGCCGGACTTTCAATCATGCCATTCGCACTGCTGGTGCTTGCCGGTAGCGGTGAAGCTGCAAAAGTCCCTGACTGGATCGGCCAGATAGCAGCATCACTGGCCTTTTTGCTGGCAGGAGCTGGTATTCATGTTGTGCAGACAGCAGGACTGGCCCTGGCCACTGACCTGACACCGCAGTCATCGCATGCAAGAGTTGTAGGCTTTATGTATGTTGCGCTGCTAGTTGGCATGTTGGTCAGCGCGCTGCTCTTTGGTGCCTTGCTGGCCGACTTTACCCCGGGACGGCTGATCCAGGTAATTCAGGGTGGTGCAGTGCTGAGCGTGGTGCTCACCGTGACAGCAATCTGGAAACAGGAAGCCAGACGCTCATGGCAAGCGGTAAATGCCGAACCGCAACCTGATGCAACCTTTAGCGAGACCTTTAAAACCTTTTGCGCCGGACCGCACACCAAAAGACGATTAACCGTTGTAGGTCTTGGTACATTAGCGTTCGGTATGGCAGAGATAATTCTCGAGCCTTTTGGCGGACAGGTATTATCGATGAGCGTCAGTGCAACCACAAAACTTACTGCACTGTTAGCACTAGGTGGTTTAATCGGATTTTGCTTTGCATCAAAAGTACTGGCGAATGGCTATGACGCCTATCGTATAAGTCGTGATGGTGCGCTTGTTGGCCTACCCGCTTTTGCACTGGTTATTTTGTCAGCACCGCTGGAACTGCAGTCGATTTTTATTATTGGCAATTTCTTAATTGGCTTTGGTGCCGCACTCTTTGGACAGGGCACACTGACCGCAACGATGCACAGCGCACCAGCCGACAAAGCCGGCCTCGCGATTGGTGCGTGGGGTGCGGTTCAGGCAACTGCTGCAGGTGTAGGTATAGCGCTGAGCGGCATAGTACGCGACCTTATTACCCGCTTTACAGAACAGAGCACGCCGACAACCGGCTACTACACTGTGTACAGTATAGAGCTCGTTCTACTGGTACTGACTATCGTTGCCACATGGCCGCTGATAAAAACGGTTCGTGTTTCAAGTAACAACAATTTGACTTCAGGCAAAGTAACTACATGACAGCGCTCCGCATAGTCGAATATCCCGATGATGTGCTTAGTCAGATAGCAGCGCCGATCAATGAATTTGGCAATACACTTGCCGAGCTGGTAGAGCGAATGGCAGGCACACTCGATGAGGTTGGCGGTATCGGCTTGTCTGCACCACAGGTAGGCAGCTCACTACGTATTGCACTGGCAAAACTCGATGACGGTGCGATATCCGCCTTTATCAATCCGACAATCACAGCCAGTGCCCGGCCCGGCTTTGTACAGGAAAGCTGCCTGTCGATCCCCGGCGTTGTCGGGCACGTTACCCGGGCCACAATGGTGACTGTGAGCGCACAGAATGTGCACGGCGAGTTATTTGAAATGCAACTAAGCGGCATGCCCGCCGTGTGCTTACAACATGAAATAGACCACCTCAACGGTGTACTGTTTATCGATAGATTAAATGTACTGCAAAAGCTCTATCTGCGATTGAAGAACCCACATTTGTTTAAACGCCCATCACTTGTAGCTCGATAGCATCTCACCCGAAGCATCTCGTGCGGCACATGGACACTCAGGTTGTTCATTTCGCGTAGTCAGACACAGTGCATAATAAAAAAATTGCTCGCTTTAGTAAGCGCCTTGCATGCATGGCTGTTTTGGATTACTACTAAACAATGGAAGACAACAAGTATCTATTCACTTATGGCACGCTCGCACCGGGGCGGGAAAATCATGATGTGATCGCCAAAGTACCTGGAGTCTGGCTACCAGCGACCATTAAAGGCAATTTTTATCAGCATGACTGGGGCGCTGCGCACGGATGCCCCGGTGTAGTTCCTGATTTAAACGGCAGCTAAGTCAGCGGCTACTTATTTTGCTCTGATGAGTTGCCACAATACCTGCCTATGCTGGATGAATTTGAAGGCGCTGATTACCAGCGGGTTTTAGTGCCAGCCACTTTAAACAACGGCACACAACTGCAGGCTTTTGTATACGCAATCAACAACATGTTGCAGCGACTGCTTTCGACACAGCACGCTGTTAAAACAGGTTTGGCCTGAAGCGCACCTCTACCGACCAGACTCAAGCCATTCAATAATCTCATCAGTATGCTCACCCAATGCCGGCGCAGCACCGACCGGACGATAGACATCCGCTCCATTGATGCGAAATGGCAGTGTCGGCACATGAACCTGATCATCGGTTGTTTGCACATAGCCACGTGCCTTCACCTGCTCAGATTGCAGCGCTTCCGGCAGGCTGCGCAGCCTTGCTGAAGGAACACCTGCTGATTGCAGTAGCGGCTCCCATTCAATCGCTGTTTTAGTAGCAAGCTCGGCTTCGATTTCCTCCGCCAGTTGTGATGCATTTAATTTACGCGCCTCTCTTTGTGCATAACGGCTATCACTGAGCCAGTCATCACGCTTAAGTGCACGTGCCAGACTGATGAAGTGCGCTTCTTCATTTACGCCCAGAGACATCACCCCTTCCCTGCATGTAAAGCTGCCGGCGCCGGGTGAACGACTGTTCGCAAGGTTGCCACGTCGCTGAGGAGCGTTACCGGTTTTCAAAAAGTCCGTGACCGTTGAGCTCATCAAAGATAAACCGGTTTCGAGCATTGAAACATCAATGAATGTGCCCTTGCCGCTTTGTCTGCGTTCGTACAATGCAGCGGATATAGCGAATGCTGCTGCCATCGCTGTGGCGTAATCAAGCACAGGTGCACCGGTTCGAACCGGCCCGCTCTCTGTGGTGCCGGTGGCCTCCATCAGTCCGCAGGCAGCTTGTATATTCACATCATACGCAGCGGTATTTTCCTGTGGCCCGCCGCGACCGTATCCGGTCAGTGCACAGTGAATTAAATGCGGGTGCTTGTCGGTAAGCGTCTGCTCATCGAGTTGCAGTCGCTTCATGGTCTGCGGTACGTGATTCTCAACCAGCACATCAGCGCGCGACAACAATTGATGAAAGCGATCAAGATCGACAGGTGCTTGTAGATCGAGGGCGACAGATCGCTTGCCCGCGCCCTGTGTTAGGTACGACGTACTCTTCCCAACAGATGCCGCCTGTGCGTCTGTACCGCCACGGTGCCGTATGGCGTCACCTTTTACACTGGATTCTACCTTGATAACCTCAGCCCCCAACAAGCCGAGATAGTACGAGCACGCAGGACCCGCCAGCACGTGGGTGAAATCGATTACCAGTAAACCGCTTAGCGGGTGTGTTGCTGACACCAAAGTTCTCCAGGCAGGGTGAAAATGATGATGAAACGTCGCGCAAGTGTCTCGCAGTTCATCAAAGTGAGGCAATTTTAGTTTTGGCGAAAGGCCTTTCGGGTTACACTTGTCGCGTCAAACCTACTGGAGGACAAAAATGACATTCGCAAGAAAAATAGCAACCGGCCTCGCTGCGTCGGCCCTGTTCGTCAGCACCGCGGCACTGGCAGATTACCCTGAAAAGCCGGTAAAAATCATGGTCGGTTTCTCTGCCGGCGGTGGTACTGACACCACTGCACGTGGCTTCGCTTCCTATATGCATGAAGCACCTTCCATGAACGGATTGCCAGCTTACATCGTTAATCTGCCGGGTGCGTCAGGTCAGAAAGCGGCCAACGCAGTACTGGAGGAAGATGCAGACGGTCATACACTATATATGATCAACATCGGTACTTTCATTGCCGGTGAGCTCGCCAAAGGTGACGAGCGCCCGTATCACATTCCTGATGATTTCGTGAATCTTGGCTGCGCTTCGCAGCTGGTTACCTCACTGCAGGTACACGCATCCAACCCTGCACAAAACATGGAAGAATTCATTGCCAATGCGAAAGAGTCTGGCGAAGAAATCACCTGGGGTACTTCAGGCGCTGCAACCATGCACGCGACTATCGGCCACATCTTCTTTGATACTCATGGTATCAAGCACAAGAAAGTGCCATTTCAGGGCGGCTCCAAAGCAAGGGCAGCGTTGGTCTCACAATCAGTTGAGGCGGTTTTTGGTGGTGTGAATACAGTGGTTGGATTTGAAGCAGACATCCGTGCACTGGCATCTGCAGGCGCAGAGCGTGATCCGATGGCTCCTGATCTGCCAACCTTCAAGGAGCAAGGCACTGACGGTATCGACTTCACTGGTCTGATGTGCCTGTTTGGCAAAAACGGTGTACCGGATGAAGTGAAAGAGGACGTTGGCGCTGCAATCGGACACATCGCCGAGCTGAAAGGCTATCAGCGCTATATGTCAGGCAACGATCTGGCCGCCTTTCATACAGACGGCGAAACTGCTACCAAAGCGCAAGACACTATGTTCAACGTGATGGGCCCGGTAGTTGCCGAGATTATAAAAAACCAATAAGGCAGTTGTTTTTATGTAGAGGCAAGTCCGCAATCGGGCTTGCCTTTTTCTATTGTGGTCATCTGATCACAACCACATTGCGGTGATTATTTAGCGATTTCGGGTGCCGGGGGATAAATTGGGCGATCAAAACTATAAGGTCAAAATCGAATACGGCGTTGGCGCCGTTGTGCTGTTGATCGGTGTATTTTTTATCTTTCAGGCATTCACTATAGATACGTCACGAGAGTCTATAGGCCCGCGTACTTTGCCAATGACTCTGGCTGTAACACTTGTAATCAGTGGTTTATACCTGGGATTACGCGCCTACCTTGGCAAGGTGGGTGATATCAAAGAAGGCTACGGCTTCCTTGAAAGCGATGTTAAACGCATCTTTCTGGTAGTTGCCTGCGGAATTTTATTCGTCTTTACCTTCTGGGGCTTTGGCTATTTTTGTGCAGTCATAGTGACCTTGATCGCTATGCTCTACACGTTTGGTGTGCGCAACTGGCTGGTGATGATCATCGGCGCTGTGGTACTGGCTGTTATTTTTCAGTGGGTCTTTATGGGAGTCATGCTGTTGAATGACCCTAAAGGAAAAATTGTAGACCTGCGGGAATACACCAACCTGATCTCGGGAGTTAAGTAAGTGCAGAGCCAGTGTGCAGGAGTACAAGCCTTTTTCGAATCGACCGGTTTTCTGTCGATATTTTTTGATATCTCCTGCGGCTTTGTCATTCTGTTTAATGACCCGTTCGCTGTGATGTTTGTGGTACTAGCCGCGTTTGTCGGTATTATTTTCGGCGCTCTGCCCGGCCTTACTGCCGCTGCAGCAATCGCTATGATGCTGCCAATACTGATTGCCTATAACGATGAGATCGGTGGTCTGGCAGGACTCGCGTTTTTATATGTGATTGGTAAATCCGGTCGTTACGGCGGCTCTATAGCGGCAATCCTGTTTAATACACCGGGCACTGCGGCATCAGCTGCCACCATGCAGGACGGCTACCCGATGACGCTGAAAGGGCAAGCCGGTAAAGCATTAAAAACCGCCACAGTGTCTTCGGCTTACGGTGATTACTTCGGTGAAATCGTGCTTATTTTCGGTGCAGTATCAATTGCTGCCTTCACCCGCCAATTCGGACCACCGGAAAACTTTGCAATCTATCTGATGGCATTTGTGGTTATCGGGTCTGTCGTTAGCGATAGCATTATTAAAGGCATAATCTCTACCTTGTTTGGTGCGGTAATCGGTTTGATTGGTGAGGACATCATCACCGGTCAGTTCAAAATGACTATGGGCATTGATGAACTTGAATCAGGAATGGCATTGGTCCCGCTGTTGATTGGCGTGTTTGTTATCTCTGAAGTGATTATTCAGGCAGAGAAAGCAGCCAAGGTGAAGATGATCGATCTGGCACCAAACAAGGTGGAAGATCCAACGGCACACTACTTCACGTGGGCCGAGTTCAAACGCTGTATACCGTTGATGTTCCGCTCTTCAATCTACGGATCATTGATTGGCATGATGCCCGGGCTGGGTTCTTCCGTTGCCTGTTTTGTGGCCTACGGTGAAGAAAAACGTAAAGCCAAAAACCGCCATGAATGGGGCACCGGTGTGGTCGAAGGCGTTGCAGCACCAGAGTCTGCGAATAACGCAGTTTCCGGCCCATCAATGATTCCGCTGTTGACTCTGGGCATACCCGGCTCAACTATCGCTGCTGTTCTTATTGGTATGTTTCTGGTTAATGGCTTGCAGCCAGGCCCGTCAATCTTTGCAACCGAGCCTCCGCTGTTCATGGGCGGTCAGCTTATCAGCCCGCGTGAATTTATTTTCGGCATCTTTGCAGCCGGTCTGATTGGTATCGCCTGCTATGCGCTGATCGGGTATTTCGCCGCGCCATATATTGGCCGCGCTATTGCACTGCTACCCACGCAATACCTGTATCCATTTATTTTTATGACGGCACTGGCAGCAAGTTACTCATCGCGTGCTTCAATCTGGGATGTTGGCTTTGCAATACTGTTTGGCGTTATCGGTTATGCCATGCGTCGCACCAATTTTTCCGCTGCGGCTTTTATTATTGCTTTTGTATTAACCGCCAGTATGGAAGAGGCTTTTCGTCAGTCGATGATCATCTCTGATAAAGGCTTCCTGATATTTACCAGTTTCGAATATCAGGGCAAATTCTCATATGCACCGATTTTTCTGATCATTGGCGCATCGGTAGTCTTGTTCAGAGCGTGGTCAACCTATCGTATAAGCAAGGCAGATAAAGCCGCTGCTGCGGAGTGATACTCTCCGCGCTGCTACATCTGTTTAATTATGGATAGCCGCTATCTATTAATATTTATATTCGGGCTGGCTGGCGGCGTGGCAGCATACGTTATCGGCGCACCAATGCCGTTTATGCTCGGCGGCATTTTTGGCGCGGCCTGTTTTGTACTCTGGTACGAAAGAGACGGTAAATCGCTACCAAAATTATCACGCTGGGTAAGACTGGTTTCCATGTCGATCATCGGTGCAGTGATCGGCTCGCGCTTCTCACCGGAGCTGCTCAGTCTGCTGCCACAATTCTGGCTGTCGTGGCTGGCATTGATCCCGTATATTCTGCTGGCCCATGGTGGCAACTACGCCATTATGCGCGGGCTTGGCCGTTACGAAAAACTGGATGCCTACTTTGCTGCATTGCCCGGCGGCATCATTGACTCGGCAGCATTAGCTGAAGAAGCCGGTGCAGACTTACGTGTGGTGACTGCTCAACATTTCATACGCATCATCATTGTTGTTAGTTCAGTACCTTTATTATTTTTATTCATCCGGGGGGATGCAGTGGGCTCTCTTGCCGGTGAGTCGATGGCGAGCAGCGATTATGATGTGATAGATGTTTTATCAATTCTGGCCATCGCGCTTACCGGTCTTGCTTTTGGCAGAATGACAAAGCTACCGGTATCCCACATGCTGGGCCCACTGCTGTTTGCACTGGTGTTGTCTGTAGGCGGTGTTGTCAGCATTGATATCCCACCCTGGCTGAGCCATTCGGCGCAGTATGTTGTCGGTACTGCACTAGGTGCGCAGTTTTCAGGTGTATCCCGCAAACTGCTTGTACGCGGCCTTGGCATGGGCTTACTGGCAGGCGCTTATATGCTTTGCCTGGCCGGATTCTTTGCAGGGATACTCGTCAGGTTTGTACCGGCAGAGTTCGAAGCACTGTTTATCAGCTTCACCGCCGGCGGGTTGGCTGAAATGAGTTTGATCGCATTGTCACTGAACTTTAATCCGGTGGTGGTAGCACTTCATCACCTGATTCGAATACTGCTGACCGTGTACATCGGTAACTTTCTGTCACGCCGCGTGTTCAAACTGGTACCACCTGCGTAGCAGCGATGACTCAATACTTTGTCAGGTAACAGTGTCTATATCGGGCACTGTTGGTACGCCGTTTCGTATTACATTTGCCAGACTCTCAACTGTAGATCGGGTCATAAGCGACTCAAGCCCGAGCTCAGCCAACTGTTCAACTGAAGCCTGCATTTCATGGAACCGTCTTTGCGCATGGATGCCCGTACCACGCACCAGTCTCTGCAGCATTTTTTCATCCATGGCGGTAAATTCATCAACAAGGTTTTTCCATAACCACTGTTCGCATCCGGCATTTTCAGCGCCTTCAAGTGATTCAATCAACAGAGCCGCCAAACCTTTTACAACAACACTCCTGAGTAACTTGCGTTGTGCGGCATCACCGGCATGATCACTGACCACTTCTGCAGGCATACCGAAGCCAGTCATCAGCTCTTTTAAATGCAGAGCTCCATCACCGGCGAACATTGAAGGTGTGCGAACACCATTACCCGGCACCATTGCCATTAATGCAACATCACAAAAACGAAAGCCCGCCCGATCAGCAGTGACGGCAAGCTGTCTTTTCAGCGCTGCACTGGCACTGGCAAAATCTGCATAGACAGCGGTTTGAGGTATCTCATCGATCGCCTGCTCCAATGCAGTTGTGGCGTCGACGGACGCGGTAAAAGACAGTACATAATCGGCACCGGAGACAGCTTGCTGAGCATTCGCATGCCGGCTTACACCTGCAGGTGTTTTCACATCTGCAGGATCGTATGCTGCAATTTCAATGTCGAGCTTGTCTGAACCCGCTGTTTGCAGGATATCTGCTGCGATCAGGCTGCCGGCCTCGCCAAGGCCGAAAATAGCGATTTTGGTCATTGTATTATTCTGTACCGGACTTCCGTGCTGCAATGATACTCCTGTTGATCGAATCAGAAACTATCTATAATTACGCACAGACGCTCAAATAAAAGCCATGAGAAAACACATAATGAATGATCTTGCTTTAGCCACCGATAAAATACAGGCAAAACTCGACGGCGCAACCGGACATATAATTTTTAACAACCCGGAACGCTACAATGCTGTATCCCTTGAAATGTGGGATGCGGTCGATCACGCACTTTCTGCATTCGCTGCCGATGATCAGGTTCGAGTTGTCGTGTTATCCGGCGCCGGTGGCAAGGCCTTTGTATCTGGTGCAGACATCTCTAAATTTGAAAAAGAACGCGGCTCTAAAGACGCCACAGAACACTACAATGCTCGATTAAAAGTGGTCTACGAGCTGATCGAAAATTACCCTAAACCGACAATCGCTATGGTCAACGGCCATTGCATCGGCGGTGGTTTAAACCTTGCCGCCTGTACCGACTTTCGAATTGCATCAACCAAGTCACGATTTGCCATGCCAGCTGCAAAACTGGCACTGGGTTATCCGTTTGACGCGATCCGCCGCTTAGTCAATGCGGTCGGCGCTGCCTCTGCCAAACAACTGATGTTCACTGCCAAATCCATAGATGCAGAGACTGCACTCAGGCTTGGATTGATTCAGGAAACTGTTGCAGAGGATGAGCTGGAAACGCGTGTTACAGAGCTGGCAGAAACCATTTCAGCCAATGCACCGCTCACGGTTCGAGCAATGAAATACATTGCAACCCAGGTGATGCAATCTGATCCAGCAAAACGGGATCTCGCTAAATGCGATGAAATGGTCGCTGCGTGCTTTGCGTCAGAAGATTATATTGAAGGTCGCAAAGCTTTTATGGAAAAGCGTAAACCTGAATTTAAAGGCTTGTGATTATTCAGGAGATTAATCAGGCCGCGTTACTACAATTCACGTCGGGCTTTATTTATCCACTCAGAGTGCAAGTTTCGATAGTGCTTCGGGGATAAATCTGCTTTATCAATAATCTGCTTAAACAGCACATTTGCTCGATCAGACTTTCCGGTCTTTTGCAGCAATTTTGCGAAACGATAAGTCGGTTCAGGACCGGTGTAGTAGTTAATCAGCGTTTCGTATTCTTCTGTTGCACCACTGATATCATTCAGCTCAGCCAGTGTACGCGCATACAATAAATGCGCGTCCTGATTTTTGTAATCGGGGTTATTTGCTATCAGTGTATCAAGCGTGTTTTTTGCCTGATCGAATTGCTGCAATTCAAATCGTGCATGAGCCAGCTTGCGCATGATATCCGGATTATTTTCGTTATGGCCGGTCAGTGCGCCATGATAGAGGTCTGCAGCTTCAGCGTACTCTTCGCGTTCACAATGAAGATCTGCAAGGTTGCATGCGCTTTGCGCCGACTTTGACAATGTGTAGTCTCGTTTTGCCTCGTCAAAAGTACGGCCTTGATTCAGTGTTTTTGTGATCGTATTGGTGAACATGCGTGATGTTCTGCCTTGCACAAGACCGGGTAACACTTCAACCGCCAGGTAGGCAAGAACACCAATGCCGGGCAATGCCAACAGCACCATAATCCACAATTGACTACGATCGGTTTTAACAACATGCACGATAGCGACAATTGAAAACAGCAGTGATATTCCAATAAACGGCATGACATCCTCACTTTTAATTCGTGGTGCTAAAATTCACCTGTTTGCAGTTAGTTATAGATCCACGGGCGCGCCAACTCAACGTCCGCCGGGGGCTTTTTAAGCCCGCTCACACAACTACTCCACCATTAACCTGTAACAGCTGGCCGTTAACAAACC
Organism: uncultured Granulosicoccaceae bacterium; assembly: GCA_938007995.1. Classification (GTDB taxonomy): domain Bacteria; phylum Pseudomonadota; class Gammaproteobacteria; order Granulosicoccales; family Granulosicoccaceae. Next base: position 46,436 of record CALLLW010000001.1, read on the forward strand.
CGGCTTTATCACTCGCCAGATAACATACCATTTCACCGATATCATCCGGCGCACCCAGTTTACCTGCCGGATGTTGACTCTTCAGCGATGCATACTGCTGCATATCTTCATGCTCACTATCTGCAACGATAGTCCCAGGTGAAACAATGTTTGCGGTGATACCGTTTTTTGCATACTCGCGGGCAATGGATCTGGTAAGCCCCAATGATGCATGTTTAGAGATACTGACTGCCGACTTACCGGTGTAGCCTTGATGCGCATTCATGCCGGTGAAGTTAATGACCCTGCCCCAGTTGTTGTTTATCATGCCCGGCAGACACGCGCGGGCTAACCACCAGGCAGCCTGGAAGTTCACATTCATCACCCGGGTGAAATCGGCCTCATCATCATTTATTAAGTCAAACGACGGGCGAATAGCCGCGTTGTTCACCAGAATATCAATCGTGCCGAAGTGTTTAATACCTTGCTCTGCGATTGACTGCACCTGCTCCCGGGTTCCCACATCACCCATCGCGATTAATACATCAACACCGGTTGAACGAATCTCTTTTGCAACTGACTCACAGGCTGCACGATCCGAAGACCCGTTGAGGACGATATTCGTGCCGCTATCTGCAAGCTTCAATGCTATCGATCGACCAATATTACGGCCGGAGCCGGTAATCAGCGCAGTACGTCGTTGCTTTGTCGTTGTTTTTGTCACTGTTTTATACGAGTAGCTTTTCTATATGTGAGATGGGATTTAGTAGGACTAAATAATATGTTCTTTAAGCATTCTTTCGATGTCTTCTTCCTCAATACCAAGCTCAAGCAGAATATCTTTGGTATCGCGGCCGCGCTCAGGCGGAGCCACTTTGATACTGCTTGGTGTGCGATCCAGTACCACTGGCTGATTGATCAATGAGATCTCTCCCATTACTTCAGACGTAACAGCACTGCTCATATTAAGATGCTGTACCTGAGGATCAGCAAAAGTTTTATCGATGGTATAAATCGGACCACAGGGCACACCGGCTTCAGTAAACGTTTTAATCCACTCATCACTGGTTCGATCTTTTGTGATCTCACTGATCTGGCTATTCAGTTGATCGCGATTGTTTGAGCGAAGTTCTGCGTCTTTGTAATCAGCGTGATTCTGCCATTCCTCCCTGCCTACCGATTGACAGAACCGGCCCCACGTTGCCTCGCCTGCCACAGCAATATTGATATAACCATCTTTGGTTTCAAACACACCAGTGGGAATACTTGTTGGATGATTATTGCCAGCCTGCTTCGGTACCTGCTCGCTAACGGTCCAGCGTGCAGCCTGAAAATCCAGCATGGCGATCATCGCCTGCAGCAGTGACGTATGCAGCCACTGCCCTTTGCCGGAGCGTTCGCGTTCATATAGCGCCAGTAAGATACCCTGCGCACAGAAATGCCCGGCGCAAAGATCAGCTATTGGAATACCCACTCGCATCGGCCCCTCACCCGGAGCACCGGTAATTGACATCAGCCCGCCCATGCCCTGTGCCACCTGATCAAAGCCCGGTCGTTTTGCATATGGGCCGGTTTGACCAAACCCGGAAATACTTGCGTAGATCAAGCGCTGATTTGATTTAGACAAGGTCTCATAATCAATGCCCAGCCGCTGTTTTACATCGGGCCGGAAGTTCTCAACAATGACATCCGCTGTGTCTGCGAGTTTTTTGAATAGCGCCATACCTTCTTCATTTTTCAGATTCAGTGTGATGCTGCGTTTATTGCGTTGCAGATTTTGAAAATCCGCAGTGTGACGTGCAGCCCCGAGCGCACCGTCCGGTTCCAGTGCTTCCGGTTGCTCAATCTTTATGACATCAGCCCCCCAGTCTGCGAGTTGCCTGACTGCAGTCGGACCGGAGCGCACACGAGTCAGATCAAGTACGCGGACATTCTCAAGCACAGAGGATGCAGGTTGATAAGGCATATTTTCCAGACTCCTTATTTTGATCCGGATATCGTACCGCACATCGCTGGTTCATGCAGATATCCGGCATCACCGGGACATCGCTCGTCCATGAATCGCTGAGTAAGCCCAAATCTACGGTTGAGCACACACCGTTCGTAAAAAAAACGCCATTTTATGATATACATACCGTCAGAGCTGGATAAGGAGCCTGAGTGATGTCAGACAATCTCGATAAGCTCGTTGCCTCAGCAAGAGCTGACTACGAAAAACGCGAAGACGGTTATCGCCAACGGGCGTTAAAGATGTACCCGTGGGTATGTGGCCGATGCATGCGGGAGTTTGATCAAAGCAATCTGCGCGAGCTGACCGTTCATCATCGTGATCATAATCATGACAACAACCCACCGGACGGTTCAAACTGGGAACTACTTTGCGTGTTCTGTCACGACAATGAACACCAGCGTTTTGTTGAACAGATTACCTATGGCGAAGATACCGCAGCGGTTACCACACACAACCCGTTTGCAGACCTGAAGTCAATGATGGATAAAAGCAAAGACAGCTAGCACCTGGCTGTAACCCGATTGCTGCAGCTCATGGGTGAATTGCTTTAGTAAAATTTCAAAGAGATGCAGTACTTCGGCTATTCACAATCCATCGTGACGGTTGAATAATAGACGTTGCACAGGTGTACGTGGCGTAGTTGACGTATCACTGTCGTAGACTTCAAGCTTTACATCAATAACAATCGTCCTGATATACCCGGAGTATCAGGATTAGAGAAATGATAGATCAAGAACTCATCAAAAAGCTTCGCTCAAAGAAAAGCTGGTCACAGGAGCAGTTATCGCTGGTAGCGGGGCTAAGTCTGCGGACTGTTCAGCGTATTGAGAATGAAGGGAAGTGCTCTTTCGAATCGAAAAAAGCTATTGCGGCTGCGTTTGACCTCAATCCGGATTCACTATCAGCCGCTGGCGGCGTATCCATTAGCGAGGATGACGACAGACTGATATCAGCGATGACCTGGTTGAAGCGGGTAGATTCTGCTGACTATGAGAATTCTTGGGAAGATGCGGGCCAGGCCTTTAAGGCACGTGTAAGCCGATCGGACTGGATTGAAAAGATCAAAGCCGTGCGTGATCCACTCGGCAATAGTGAAATGCGTGCCATACATCATTGTAGTGAGCATGTGACGCTTCCCGGTGCACCAGACGGTGTCTATGTTGTTTTGCTTTTTGAGTCTGCCTTCAATAACAAGCGATCGTGCGAAGAGAAAATTGTGTTAGAAAAATCAGTGCAACAATGGAGTGTTGTCGGGTACTTTATTAACTGAATCAGTCAACATAGGTAAATGTCCAACGTAAACGAATTTCACTCCGTGTGGCAAGCACGGAGCAGGATATTTATCGCAGCCCGTCTTCACCCACGGCATCAGCGGCCTCAAGACCCCCTACTCGCGGCAATGGTCTGCCTGAATCGGTAACAGCAACTGCCACCAGTATCTCGTTGGCTCTGGGGGCATCCGTGACTCGCACTTCCATCCCATCAAAATGACTGCGTACATAAGCGGCATCTTTATGGCCCAGTGGTACATCCAGCGGATGCCCACAGGAACCCATTTTTTTATTCGATGGAACCAGTGCGGCACCCTTCTCTACTGCTTTGCGCAATGGCGCCCCAAGTGCCGGGTGAAGTATTGCCGCCGCGTGCTCTAGCTCTCCCTGCATACCAACCAATGCAGCCTTGCCATAGCTTTCTGTTTGTGACGGATCGACACCCAACGCTGCTACCGCTTTATCACCCAGTAGCTGCCCCAGTTGCTCACCGTATGAAATCAACTCTGACAAATCTTTGCTAAATTTGCCGGCGCAGGGATTCTCAATCACAGCAACAGCAGCACATTTACGTGTGGGTGGATCAATGGCCTGACCAATTTCTGTGTTGGTATCTTCGACTACAGTGATAATTTTTCGAATTTTCATGAGTGGCACTCAGGCAACATTTTTATGTGTATTACTCAGCTGCCCTTAACGCAGACCGTCTTCACCCTTGATATCAGATGCCTCGAGACCACCAGACCGGTTATGAACTCGGGCACCTGTTGACATCACCAGTACCAGTACCAGTTCGTTGGCACGAGGTGCGTCGTTAACACCCACTTCCATCGCATCAAAATGTGATCTTACATAGGACGCGTTGGTATGCGTCATCGGCACATCCAGCCTGGTGCCGGGTGCACCAACTTTTTTTGTCGATGGCACAATCGCCATGCTATCCGTGATCAGTTCCCGCATTGAATAACCACCGGGCACATGCCAAAGTGCGCCGTGTTCTATTTCACCAGCTTCACCAACGATTGCACCTTTGCCGTAGCCTTCAATCAAGGATGCATCACCGCCAAGCGCTTTTATAAGACGTTGAGCCATATCAATACCCAGCGGTTTCAGATCATCCATAAACCCGGCAATATCTTCCTCGTATCGGCCTGCATACGGGTTTTCAATCACGGCAATACACGAGGCTTTGCGCAGTGGTTTGCTGGCAATCGGGCCACCCTCGTGAAAGGTTTCTTCCACACTGACAAGCATCTTTCTGATATTGACTTCAGGCACTTTTACTTTGCTCCTGTAATTTAGTGCTGCGATTGTTTTTGGCTTGCAGTTTTCGCTACAGGCAACCGGGTTTTGGCAGCCAGAGACTCAAATGACGCTGTTGTCGCAGTGCGTCCCTGCAGTAGTAGGTATGCTGCATGTATTCGACCAGCTTGAACTAATTTTTCGGCTAACTCAAGGCCACTCGATAGCGCGGCATTTTTCTCAGATTCACTGAACGGCTGCACATCTACCGTGACTAACTGATCACCAAGATCAGAGTCCGGATCGATTGTGATCGCCGGTGCTTTTTCAATCTTTGACCCACCAGGGTGATCTGACGGTAAATTGATCGCGTTGGCAATAATAGTGGCAGAAGCATCGGCGCTTGCGGCATTCTGCGCAAGTACGGTGACAGAATCTGCCACACCAAGACTCAGGCTACGACCGTGACGACCACTGGTAGCAATCCCGCCAATACCGTCAGCGGAATGTAGGCTAACCTGCGCCAGAAGTGTTCCGTTTAACGGATCTGCAACGCCTACATTACTTTGGTGAGTATCGGCAAGCCACAGTGCGATATCACCACCGTTGTTGACGCTGATCGCGGTTAAATCATCCGAGTTATGCAGTATGGCGGCAAGTATTTCATCAGCCACTGATCCCGCTACAGCGGCCATGGGGGTAATGAAGTGAGTCGATGCAAAACAGTTTGTCGCATGCCACATACGCTGTGCTGTCGGATCTTTGAAAGCACAACTAACAGCTACCGGCTGGGCTACCAGCTGAGCTACCGGCTGACGCAGCTTTTCAAGTTCTGCAACCAGCCCTTCGAGCACGGTGGCGAATCGGCTTTCAGCTCGTTGCCACGCGTATGCTATTTGTTCGCGGGGGCCTTCTATCCGGATAATCAGATCAATGGGACCGTGCTGCAGGTGCAGGTCACATCCGTTGTTAATTAATGCTGTTTGCACCTGAATAAAATCTTTTTTCAGACTGGCTCAGTCAGAGCCAATCAGCTATCAGACCATGCATATAAAGTTGATTTTGTCGGCCAGGCGTTTGAGGCTGGCTCTATCTCGCTCCCGCTTAGGATATGATCGTTCTGACCACCCAGCTGTCCTTTTAGTGCGTCTGTTACCGGTGTTACATGTTTAAGATGACCACCGAGCGCCTCATAATCCTGCAGTCGCATGGTAAATTCTACCGGTGCCACCAGTGCGGGCGTGGGTACGTATCCAAAGGAATTGCGTGGCAGGCGCGTGACATCGACCATTAACGTAATGCCACCACCAGGCCACACATAAACAGGAGCACCACCACAGGTAACTCGAGTCAGCATGTTCCTGACAGAGCGGGTAAGCATGACCGGGTTTTCGGTTACCCCTGCTCGCAACGAACCACCGGCACCACCCACAAACAACACGCTACAGAGTGCCGGCTCACAATTTTCAGCGATGCGCTCAACCGTTTGCTGTAATGCATCTGGCAGATCCATTTTGCAAGGCTTGAGGTTATCGTCAAGCTCATAGTAACCATACTGCTCGCCCGTGGTTGAAACCATCAACAGTGAGCTGCCGGGCTTTGCGTGTTTCGGGTTGAAGTCGCCAAGGATTGCAAGCGGGTCTGTGATGTCTGTGCCACCCCAGCCGGTACCCGGCTCTGCCACCTGAAAATAGCGCCCGGGTGTTGACTTACGACCCAGCACCTTAATGCCGGTTGGTTGCCAGCCAATGACCTTACCAGCCTGGTGTTCCGATACCACACCGGTAATATGATCATCAACGACTACCACCTCATCAACCAGACCCTGCCACTGCGAGGCAAACATACCGATGGTTGCCGAACCACAACCGACACGCATCTTTTCTTCAGTAACGCCGTCAACAACTGGTGGTTTACCCGCTTGCACAAGCAGTGAAGCACCATTGTCGATGGTCAGCTCAACCGGTTCACAGTTACACAGTTGCAGCAGACTGTCACAGGTAGTTCGGCCCTCTTTTTTTGAGCCACCGGTTAGATGCTGAACGCCACCCAGTGACAACATCTGTGAACCATACTCACCGGTTGTGACATGACCAATGGCTTCACCTTTTGCACGTACCAGACTTTGCTCCGGACCGATATGCCGATCAGTGTCTATTTTTACTTTAACACCACAGTAACTGTAGATACCTTCAGTGACGACCGTAACCATATCGATACCATCAATCTTCTGCGATACGATAAAAGGCGCTGGTTTATAGTCGGGATAAGTTGTACCGGCACCCACGGCAGTGATGAAACACTCTTCTTCACGTAGTAACGCTCCTGAACCGTTGCCTTCTACAAACTTAACTAATTCGCCGCCACTTTCTATGGTGCTTGCCAGAACCCGGTGCGGGTCGGTGCGTACCAGCTGACCCTCACTGTTGGCGTAGCGATCACAGGCGCCGGATTTACCATCTGCGATATAACACATGACCGGACAGGCATCGCAGCGAATTTTACCAGCGTTTTTGTTTGACTCTTTGCCAGACGATGTTTCAGATTCACTCATACTGATTGTCCATTGTGCTTTAGTATCGCTGCTCTAACTCTGGCGGGTGTTGCCGGGAGTTCACGCAGCTCTGCACCACAGGCGTGCGTGATTGCATTGATTATTGCTGGCGCCGTGGGTATCAACACGTGTTCACCAAGGCCTTTCGCCCCGTAAGGTCCTTCAGCATCAGGCACCTCTATGATGTGATGTTCGAATTCGGGAATATCACCAATTGTGGGGATCAGGTAGTCGTGAAGATTCTCTATTCTGCCGGGTTCAAACTCCTCCATCAGTGCCATGCCAATACCCTGGGTTGCACCACCCTCTATTTGCCCTTCGATGAGCTGCGGATTAATCGCGCATCCAACATCGTGCGCTGTAGTGATTTTTTCAAGCTTGACAGTACCGAGTTCAGTGTCCACCAAAAGCTCAACTACCTGCGCACCATAACCATACTGTGCATACGGTATACCCTGCCCGTTATTGTCTAGTGCGCCAACATCCGGGTTATAGGTTTCCTGTGCTTCAAATACATACTCTGATCCTTTTGCCAAAGCCTGCAGATCGATTCGGTGTTCAGTACCAGCGTCTTTAACCAGTACAGCATCGATTATAAATTCAAAATGAGAATCTTCTGATGCATTCACACATCGCAACAGTTGTTGTCGTAATGCATTCGCTGATGCAATAGCTGCATTGCCGGTCACAAACGTCTGGCGTGAGGCGGAAGTCTTACCCGCATCCGGTGTGAGATCGGTATCCGCACCCACCAGGTTAATCATTGAAAGGTTCACACCCAGTGCATCCGCAACCATTTGCGTAATGACAGTATTTGATCCCTGACCCAGATCAATTGCCCCCTGGTGCAAAACAATTTCACCACTCGGCTTCAGACCGATTTTTATTGTCGACGGATTGGGCAGAGACGTGTTGCCACAACCATACCAGCAGCTGGCAACACCAACGCCACGCTTAACGATTGAATCAGACAGATTATGTTGCTTTGCCTGGTAAAGTGCGTTTTGCCATGCCGGTATCAGTGCTTCAAGACAATCGGCGATACCCACTCCCTGGTTAAAGACCTGTCCAGTCACGGTAGGCTGATCGTTTCTGATCGCGTTGTCCAAGCGGAACTGAAGTCGATCAATAGAGATTTTTTCCGCCAGCTGATCAAGTAATGATTCAACTGCGAAGGCTGCCTGCGGCACACCAAAACCACGGAACGCACCCGCTGGTACCACATTAGTTGTGACCGCTTTGGTGTGCGCTTTGTAGTTTGGCACATAGTAGGGCCCGGACGCATGTACCGGCACCCGATTGGCAACTGTCGGCCCCCAGCTCGCATAACTGCCGGTATTAAAGACACCGAAAAAATCAATAGCCTCAAGCTTGCCATTTTTGTTGCAGCCAATAGCAACCTGCATATCTGACGGGTGACGTTTGGTTGTTGATTGCATCGACTCGGTGCGGGTGTAGATGCCGCCAACCGGTTGATCAAGCAGACTTGCAGCGATACACAACGCAGGCTGGATAGAGAGATCAAGCTTAGAGCCGAAACCACCACCGACTGCTGTTGGTATAACTCGCACCTGCGACTTTTCAATGCCGAGAATTTCTGCCAGTGATTCCTGAGTCATGCCCGCAGTCTGGGTGCAGGTGTAGACCTCTATACGATCACCTACGCGTTGGGCAAAACCGGCTTCAGGTTCAATGTAGGCGTGTTCAACATGCCGTGTTTTAAAGCTACCTGATACCAGGCAATCAACACTTTCAAGGCTGGCAGATGCTTCACCTCTTTGCACCAGCCCTTCAACGAGAATGTTATTTTTGCGCCCGTCAATAACAGGATCACTTTCAAGCGCCTGAAGCGGATCGGTGACTGCCGCCAATTCCTGCCAGGTGATTGGAAAGGCATCATCTCTTAGAGCGCTTATGGCTTGCCGGTCGCCAACAACCGCTGCAACTGCTTCACCACGAAAATGCGTTTTGTGTTCCGCGAATACCGGTTGATCGGTAAAGCCCGGTATCACACCGAATCTGTTAACACCTTTAATATCTTCAGCGCTGATAACCAGCGCGATACCAGGTGTGGACTTTGCCCAGGTTTGTGTATCGCCCAGTGTGAAGCTGGCACTGTGATACGGGCTTCTTATGATTTTTAGTCGCAGTGCATCTGATGGAATAACGTCAGCGCCAAATTTCTCTGTACCACGAACCTTGGGCAATCCGTCCAGTCGGGAAATTCTGGCACCCACAGCGGATGGTTTGTCTGTAAGCCGCGCATTGTCAGGCAGCGCTGCGTGAGCTACATCACAGGCATCAGCAAGTTGTCGCTTTACAGCTACCAGAAATACTGCGTCTATTATTTTCGCATAACCGGTACACCGGCATAACACTCCGCCCAGCGCATCTTTGATGCTCTGCCGGTCAACCGCTTGTGTGGCTGTATCATTCTTACCCGTGAGCTCTGCTTGCCTACGCGCTGCACGCTGAATGAGGGACGCTGCAGACATCAACATACCGGGTGTGCAGATACCGCACTGCGCAGCACCGGTTTGTAGAAATGCTTCACGCAGTTCGGCCAGTACCGGATCATCAGCCTCTGCGGTTAAAACGTTCGCATCAGCCAACTGTGCCGCAGGCACCAGGCATGCGCACGCCGGCTCTCCATTCAGCAGGATCGTACAAGCTCCACAATCACCCGCATCACAACCAACTTTGGTTGCAAGCAATCCCTGATCGCGAAGAAAGTCCGACGTACGCTGCAATGGTTCTGCCGTTGCACTAACCGACCGACCGTTGATGGTAACGATGAATGATGCAGTGGCTGCATCCACACTGCGCTGTGCACGTATATCATTCATGCCGCAGTTTCCCCGGCTGCGAGCAGGCATCTGTTCAATGAACGCCTGACCAGTGACAGGCAGGCATCTTTGCGATAGGCGGCAGTACCGCGAACATCGTTTATCGGACTTAGTGCGCCAAGAGATGCTGGCAACTGGTTTAGTATCGTTTGTTCTGTGGCAGGTTTGCCAATCAGCAATGACTCGACCTCTTGTAACCTGACTGCAACTTCAGAACACGAGCCAGCAGAGACCGCCGCTTCAATGATGATTCCATCTTCTACCAACAACCTCGAAGCCACCATAACAATAGAGATAACCAGATACTCACGTGCGCCGAGTTTTATAAAATCACTCACGCCGCCGAGCCCACTGGCTGGAATACTTATAGAGGTGACTAACTCACCGGGTTTAAGCGCGGTGCGTCTGTTACCCAACACAAAATCTGAAAGCGCAACACGTCGTGTGTTGCTTGCTGATGCGAGATTCACCACTGCATTGCAGATCAGCAGAGGTGGTAAACCATCTGCCGCAGGTGATGCATTGCAGAGATTACCAGCAATGCTCGCACGACTTTGAATCTGTACCGAGCCCACTTCTTTGGCTGCGAGTTGTAAGGCCTTAAGTGAAGCAGGCAGGTCGGCGCGGATAATGTCGGTCCAGCTGCACAATGCACCAATAGTTAAACCATGTTCATCAACCTGCAGGCGCTTTAATTCTTCGATGCCGGTGATGTCCATGACAGCAGAGTCTGGTGTGCTATCACGCAGCGACGGGTAGTAATCAGTACCACCAGCCAGAATAGTGTATGCGGTCTGATCAAGCAGCTGCAGTGCTTGCTGCAATGAATGTGGTCTTGTATGCAACAACTGTTGATTAATCTGCGTCATTTTTTAATCTGCCAATATCAGCTGCGCTGTTTCAGTTCATTCAGTCAGATCGTTTTGTTGCGATCAGTCGCCAGCAATACCGGAGGCAGTAAAAAGAAATCTGCAATCAATGCAAATGCAATGGTCACTGCCGTCAGGATACCCATCTCGGAATTCACCTTAAAACCGGACCAGTATAAAACGAAGAACCCGGCCACAAGCGTCAGTGAAGTCACGCTCAGCGCGACGCCAACGGTCTCAAAAGTGTTCTGTATTGCCTGCTGTGGCTGCATGCCCTGCTCGCGTCTGGCCCGAAGATAGCGGCTAAGAAAATGCACCGTATCATCGACAACAATACCGAGCGTTACAGCAACGACGACGGCTATCGATAAACCGGCAACGCCGACGGTATAACCCCACAAACCCAGCGCCATGGCGGCCGGCACCAGATTCGGTATCAAACTGAGCAGACCGATTTTCAGGCTGCGCAGTGCGAATATCAATATAAACGAGATCAACACCAGCGCCAGCAGCGAGCCGAATAGCATCGAGTTGATATTGCGCTCGGAAATGTAGGCAAAAATCATCGATAGACCACTGCCTTTGGTGTACTGTTGTGGCGCGTTTTCCTGTAGCCAGATTTCAGCGCGGTTATTCAGGTCTCTCAAGTCTGCAGACGAAGCGTTCTGAATCAGCGCGACCACCCGACTCTGCGATTTGGCAACATCAATCGTATTGTTTAGATCGAGTCCGTAGGGCAGCGACATCTCGTACAGCAACAGGTACTGTGCAGCCAGCTCCCGCGATTCCGGAATAGCCAGATACTCCGGGTTGTTTCCATTCATGCTCTGATTGAGTTCTTTTATTGTGGTGTTTATGCCACCGACATTGGTCACCTGTGGTTGTTGCTTTAACCAGCTGACAAAATCATCTACGGTCTGAAGATAAGCCGGATCACTGATACCACCTTCATCTGCCGCCGGTAGTGACCACTCAATACCGTTTAGCCCGGTAAGCCTGCTTTCGATAAAATCTGTGTCACGGCGGATCTCGAACTTTTCACTGAAGTAAGTCAAAAAATTATCGTCGAGTCTTATTTTTAGACTGCCCAGCAGCAGCACAAACACCAGCGCGCCCATGGCCCAGAACAACCAGCGATGATTGATAATGACAAAGCGCCCAAGGGCCGCCAGAATCCCCTGCAACACCGAATCAGAACCGGCCGGTTTAATCTTCACCACCGATAACAGCGCGGGCAGCATGGTCACCGATAAAACAAAACCGGCGACTACTCCGGTGGCGACAATATTGCCAAGCAACCTGAAAGGCGGCGCATCGGAAAAGTTGAGCGTTAAAAAGCCTATGGCAGTGGTGGCACTGGTGATAAATATCGGTGCCAGATTGACACGCAGTGACTCTACAACCGCCTGCTGTTGTTGCATGCCCTTTGCCATGCGCTGCCTGACAGTAACCAGCAAATGAACACAATGCGCTACTGCAAGAGTCGGGATAATAATTGGTGCACCGGTTGTGCCGGCGTTTAGCACGGTACCGGCCCATCCAGCCAGCCCCAAAGCGATAGTCACCGAGAATACGATTAGTAGCATCACACCAACGGTTGCCCAGACTGTCTTAAGCGCCAGGCCAACCACCAGCAGGATCAACACAAACATGATCGGTATCAGTACCGCTCCCTCGCTATTCGGCAATACTGAAAACGCCACATCAAACGGAGCGCCACCAGTCAGATAGAAATTGATCTGCGGGTAGCGTGTTTCAAAATCACTAATCAGCGCATTGGTGTAATCGACTACCTCGTAGACTGCGTCGCGATTATCTTCCGGCTTCAATATAGTGACATTGACGCCGGAGACTGTTGCATCAGACGATATCAACCGATTAACCAGAAACTCTTTTTCCAACGCTGTGGCAATCACCTGATCTGCAACGGATTGATCAAGCGGTGAGTCGTCAGGGATCAGATCCGCAACCAGCAGATCATCACCATTCGCCCGGGTGTGTTGATAGTTTGACAGGGAATCCACCCGGCTTGAATAAGGGATCTGCCAGGCTGCCTCGGTTATTTCCTGCACTGCCGTCAGATAGACCGGATCTGCCGCTGTGCCACTGACAGGTTCCATGGCAATGAAGACGTTGTCGGTTTTTGTGTAGGTATCTTCCAGCGCTTCAAGCGCCTGCAGTTCCGGGTTGTCTTCACCAAAAAAGACACGGTTATCCGGGTTACTGGTCAGCTTTGCCATTCCGGCAGATGCGATCAGCGTTATCAGCGTGCAGATAATCAGCACGGTTCGGCTATGCTGTACCACCCATGTGCCGTAGACGGTAGCTGAAGATTGGCCTGAAGATCGACCTGAAGATCGACTTGAATCGCGGCTGTTGATGATACGAATGACCCCGGATGAGCGCTGACGGTACGGGCAGCAACTAGATTACACCCTCAGCTGGTATTTCGGAAGTCGTCGTTAAACGCTGAGTTTTCGCCACAACGGGTGCCATCCACTTCCGGCAACAGGCGTGGTAAACTCGAAGCTTGACCAACCTTCCTTTTTTAACCGGCGCTAACTGAAAAAAGCAGCGCTGCAAGGCCGTGACAATGAGAGACTCAGAAGACATCCGCAGACCCGACCGGGCACGATACGATCAGGAAGACGCATATCGCTACGAAAGTGCTCGGGAAGACAGGTATTTCGAACCAAACTATGATTCACACTACGATGAAGGTGAGGATCATGTCGGGTTTGTGAATGTCATTGATATGGACATTCCTTTCTTCCAGTTGGTGTGGCTGATATTTAAAATTTTTCTGGCAGCTATTGTTGCTGCGTCGATAATTGCTCTGCTGGCAATGTTACTGAGTTGGATAATCAGCCTGCCAGCGGTACAAAACATACTGCCGGGCGACACCTCATGGTTGACAGATTTACTCGGTTCGCGCGGTAGTTAATGGATCGCAGTACAGCGTGGAAGCGTTTGTCACATAATTAGCGGTAAACGCTACCCCGCAAAGTCATGCACACTTACTGAAGCGCAAAGTCAATCGCAGCTTCTGCGTGCAACCAGGTCGTGTCAAAAGCCGGCACAGATAAATCCTGCTGAGATAACAATAAGCCGACTTCTGTACATCCGAAGATTACTCCATCTGCCCCGGATCGGATAATGATATCGAGATATTTATTTTTTGAATCCGGCAGAATCTCACCACGGCATAATTCTTCATAGATGATGTTATGCACAGTGGTGCGATCATCAGCATCGGGCACCATAACCTGAATGTTGTGCCTGCGTTGCAAATAGGCTTTGTAGAAATCCTGTTCCATCGTATACCGGGTTGCCAGCAGCAGCGGATTTGAAACTGCGGCCTGTTTGATTGCAGGGGCACTGGCATCGGCAATATGCAGCAACGGAATATCTATAGATGCCTGCACTTCAGTCGCCATTTTGTGCATCGTATTGGTACAAATAAGAAGACACTGTGCACCACCACGTTCAAGGCTCTGTGCTGCATCAATCATTAAGCCGGTAACACCGCGCCAGTCTCCACTCGATTGATACCGTTCTATTTCAGCAAAATCGAACGACCACAGCAATAGATCCGCAGAGTGCAGTCCGCCCAGTCTTTGTCTGGCTAAACGGTTGAGGTGCTGATAATACACCGCAGTGCTTTCCCAGCTCATACCACCGAGCATACCGATCTTTTTCATTGATACTCCATTTGGTAGACACTCACTCTGCTTTGTTTAAGGTTCCTCTATAGTACTGCAATTTTCCCGTATTGGCGTTATCACACCGCTGCAAGCGCTGTTAACTGCCGCGTTGCGCTGCGTTATGAGTGCTGTAGTATTGATAATGACCGAACTTTTTCAATAGCAGCGGATTCACTCACGGAGCACACATATGCCTGTTTATTTTGAACGCAATTTCCAGCGCGCATACGGCACCTGGCCGCTCAAAGATCAGGTACTTGAAGATGCCTTAAACTGCGCTATCAAAACTGGCTATCGCGCCATTGATACTGCTCAGCTTTATCAGAATGAAGTAGAAACCGGACGCTGCATCGCCAATTCAGGTATTGCACGAGATGAATTTTTAATCACTACCAAAGTAATGCCGGCCAACTTTGACGATAAGCTTTTTATGCCGTCAGTTGAGCAGAGCTTAAACAATTTGCAGCTTGATAAAATTGATGTACTACTGCTTCACTGGCCTCCGGGAGACGGCAACATCGAGCCTACCGTTAAGCTGTTAAACCAGGCACTGGATTTGGGCTATACCCGACACATAGGGGTTTCAAACTATACATCAGCGATGATGAAACAGGCACTGAAAATAACCAATCATCAGCTCGTGACAAATCAGGTAGAGTTTCACCCCCTGCTGAATCAGAACATACTACTGGATGCTGCAGAAGACACCGGCATTCCATTGGCATCCTATTGCTCAGTTGCCCGTGGAGAAGTATTTAAGCACAGTATTTTTGATCAGCTCGCGGTTAAACATAGCAGAACAGCCGGTCAGATCGTATTGCGCTGGATTATGCAGCAAGGGGTGTCTGTAAACACCATGTCAACCACACCGGAAAATATTAAAGCTAACTACAACATCACAGACTTTGCACTGAGCAGTGATGACATGCAAAAAATCAATCAGCTAACCACACACAACCACCGAATAGTAAATAAATCGCTTGTGCCGTGGGCGCCGGACTGGGATTGACGTCACTCTGTTTTTAACGTTACCAATGCCCGCGCATTTAAAGTTGTGAAAGACGCTCGACTACCAACGAAAAGAGCCGATCACTGTCACCACCGGTCATGACTTTGGCATTGGGCTTTCGATCAGTTACCTGATACCAGTCTGCAACCGTGCGCCCCAGATTCGGACCGTCGTTGCTGTCGACTGTCACCGCCATGTCTCTGCCGTTGAATATTTCAGGTTCGATTAGCCATGCAATAGTGCAAGGGTCATGTAGTGGTGCGCCATCCCATCCATACTTTGACATATCGTACTGATTGAAGAAATCAAGAAAGTCAGCAACCGCTTTTCCAACACGACCGGCATGGTTCTTAATCGCTTCGAGTCTCGCAGAAGAAATTAGCATTTGATGCGTAACATCAAGCCCGAAAACAACGATGTTGGCACCACACTCAAATACTGAACGTGCCGCATGCGGATCGACGTATATATTGAACTCAGCAGCGGGAGTGATGTTACCCGGTTCATGGAAAGCACCACCCATTATCACTATCTGCTGAAGTCGCTCGACAATGTCCGGTGCCATTGCAATAGCAGTAGCAATATTAGTAAGCGGACCGGTCGCCACAAGTGTTACCGTTTCAGGTTCGTGCGATCTGACGGTATCAATGATCATGTTTACCGCGTGTGCTGTCTGAACTTTAGTTTGCGGAACTGCCAGTAATTCACCACTGGCTGTATCAAGACCGGAGTCTCCGTGAACATGCTCTGCGGTGACCATTGGTTGCATTATGGGTCTCGGGCAACCTGCATATACCGGTAACTCCTCACGATTTGCCAGTAGCGTGGTACGCAGTGCATTAGTGACCGTTGATTGTAGCCCTACATTACCACCGACCACCGTTAAACCCAGTAAGTCAATTTCATCTGGTGAAGCGAGCGCGAGAAGGATTGCTACGGCGTCGTCATGACCGGGGTCGCAGTCAAGGATAATTTTGGTCGCCATTTTGATCTGCTGATTTGCTAGACTTATGTGCCATGATACCTGACTCCACATAAACTTCTGTGACGATAAAATCCGCGAAATTTTCGATTGGTCAACCGGTAAAGCACCGGATTTATCCTTTCAGAGGAGTCATCTTTGACGTTGATCCGGTGTTCTCAAACACTGAAGAGTGGTATGACTCCATCCCGAAAGATGTCAGACCACATAAAGATCAGCCGTTTTACCACCTTTACGCTGAAAACGAAGAAACAGAGTACGTTGCTTATGTTTCAGAACAAAATCTGGTACCAGACGACTCCCCCGATCCTTACAGACACCCAATGGTAGCGGAGATATTTGACCGTAATTCAAGCGGTTGGTACACACCCAAGGGCTCAGTCGGGCATTAATTTCCTGCATCGTCAAGCCGACTGGCCATATCTCGACTGCTCGTGGCATGAGACCGCTATCACAACCCAGAGGATGCTCTGACCCAAATGTGTTTTCATGCGTTTAGAGAATACAAAATGCAGTCGATAGCAACTGTAAATAATACAAGCAGCAACAAACAGATGGCATTATTATCTGAGAAGGGACACATTCTGGTTGTTGATGATGAAGAATCCATCGTCACAGTTGTCAGTGATGTTTTGCAACAGAACGGTTATAACGTGCTCACCGCGAATGGTGGCGAAGATGCACTGGAGGTCTACTCGGTCAACCCGGTAGACGTAGTACTGACTGACGTACGCATGGGCGGTATGGATGGCTTTGAGTTGATGCGCCATCTGAAACTACTCGATAAAGACCTGAATATCATCGTCATGACTGGATACGACAGTTATGAAGCTGTGCTGCAAGCTCTGCAATCCGGAGCTTATGATTACATGCAGAAGCCACTCGATAATCATGAAGAATTGGTTGCAACTGTCGATCGCGCCTGTTCCAGCGCCCGTTTGATGAGAGAAAACGCCAAGCTGATTAAAGAGCTTGCTGCCAGTCACACAAAACTTTCAGAGGCAAACCGGGCACTGGTTGAAGTGAATCATCGGCTTAAGAAGATGGCATCCACCGATGCGCTAACACTGCTCTTCAATCGCCGCTACTTTGACCAGGCGCTTAATCGCGAGTTGTCACGCCGCAATCGATACAGCTTGTCGCTGTCACTGGTGATGCTTGATATCGATAACTTCAAAGAGATCAACGATACCCATGGCCATGAGGCTGGTGATCTGACATTGAAAAAGGTTGCCGAAATAATTAATGACAGTGCTCGTACGTCTGACATTGTTGCGCGTTATGGCGGCGAGGAATTTGGTGTGGTTTTACCGCAGACGGAGCCGGCTAACGCTGCAATCTTTGCAGAACGCACCCGTGCTGCTGTAGAGAATGAAACCATTGTTCTCAAAGACGGCACTGAAATTAATCCTACGATTAGCCTGGGTGTAGCCGGTGCAACATCGCAATGTATTCCGATTGAACCGAAGGCGCTCATTTCAGTGGTAGACAAGGCGCTGTACGAGGCGAAGTCGCAAGGGCGCAACTGCTTCGTGGTGGCACCACCGTTTGGTGAAGCGACAGAAGCTGAAATTGATTCTAAAGCTGCATAAACACTATCGATAACATCCGGGTTGCCTTGGACAGGCACTGCTGCGCGGACATATCACACGGGCATCATTCTCGATGCCTCGTTCCACCCACGATATATTGAGTATTTTCGCTGTTCGCAACAGTTCTTTTTTTATCGCAACAGGTATCGGTGCCGATCCCCCATTGCCACCGCAGGCTGATTTGAGTTCTGCAGCCAGTACCAGCGGGTCCTGCCCTTGTGCAGCGATTGCCGGATTCATGTCAACGCCGGCGCACAGTACCTGATTGGTACCAGCCAGATCTTTAACAGCGACAGATTCACACGCGTATATTCGCGATTCTCCAGCGACATCCAGCAGTGAAATTTGTGCGGAAGATCCACCCGGTTTTTTATTCATGTTTCTGAAGACCGCCCAATGCTGACACGGGTCCTGCACCATACGCATATTGCCCCACGGTAGTGGTATGCCGTTACCGCGGTAAACAGCGTTGAGCTTGCCTGGCGGATAAGCATCAAAATAATGCCAGTGCGGATACGGCGACACAGAAGTCATGCGTCGCATAGCAATCGAATGCGATACGTCCACCAGTACGCCACTGTTAACCTCATAACCATTACGTTCTAACAGTCGACGAAAAGGCACCTTTGGACACAGCAGTGCTGCTGCAAAAAAACTGCACTCAAAGTCGCGCCAGGCGAGCATGATATCTTTGGCATCGACCGCACTTTTTTTGTTGATGTTGGTTGTGGCTTCGCGAATACCACCCACATAATGTTTACCGGTAAGCATTGCACTCTTTACCCCGTCACCATCGTGCAAAAGCTTATGACCGATATAAACCGCGAGATCATATTTTTTTCGCACCGGTTGTTGCTCAAGTTCCGTATTCAGGTAAACCGTATGTGGCGCTTCAAAAAACGATCGCACCAGACTGCCGTGGTTAACGCCGAGCTCATGCACTTTATCTTCCGGTAATTCATCAAACCATTTGATCTTCAGCCCCATAGAGCTGGCAATCTCTTCCAATGCCTGCAGCGACAGTGGCATCTGCTTTTGTCCGATGTTTTCAGCAGCACGCTCAAGATCGGGGAATTGGTTCTGATGCGCTTCCTGGTGAGCTCGAATCAAAAGATGTGCGAACTGGCGACCGGTAGTGCCGGTTTGCGAGAGCATCTCCGGTATTGCAATTTGTAGTATCTCGTTCGAAAACAGAAATCCCGGCTCCAGCGCCATTCCCGTGATACCACCACGGCTGCCTTTGTCCGGTATCAGACCGTCATCGACCGGCATATCGTCAAGAAACCATTCCGGGTCTTTTTGAAAAACAGAGGCGATGACTCCCAGCATTGCCTTGCCAGGCGTGCGCTTTCCTCGTTCAATCATCGAAATATATGAAACCGACGGTGCCGCCTCCGGATCAATTTTGATACACCGTGCTGATAAATCCTCCATAGTTAATTTATTGTTTTTTCTCAATTTTCTGATTTTTACACCCAGAAAATGTGCGTTTCTTAACAGTTTATTTGGAGCACTCATTTGTCAATTTTACCATGTGTAATTTCTATTGTGAAATTATATCATGATATTTCTATACTGCTCTCGTCCAATATTTACAGCGTCTGACAACTGCTGGCAACTAACCCGCCGAGCGATCGACGGAATGGAGAGAGCAAATGAAAAACAGCACGAATAACTTCACCAGCGTTGACCGGCTTTTGGTTGATTCAAATTTATACCGGTTTGTGGAGACTTCCGTTCTACCCGCGACACCGATGGACTCACCTGAATTCTGGCAAGCCGTCTCTGCACTACTGGATGTTGTCACCCACAACAACAACGACAACAACGCTGGCTGCGAATCCAAAACATGGAACCCGTCAAGCACAGTCGTAAGACCAATTAGCACTGTCGTCTCTAAAGGTAAGCCAGCCGCGATAGCCAATCAGCACCATGGCCGCAGCCGCGATCTGCACGAAGACACGTTCAGTAGCGCCGAACGCAGTCAGCTGATTAGCAACTGCAAAGAGTACCTCGATGACTGCTTTCCACTAAACAAGGGTTCTCACACAGAGGCTGTGAGCTATATGGCTTACTACCAGAACCTGTTGGTTATCCTTGCCGATGGCAGAACTACCGGTCTGCGTTATCCGCAACAGTTTATTTTAAAAGAAGGACGTTCCGAATCGCCGGACACTATTCTTTTGGCGAACAATAGAACTCAGGCAAGAGTGACTTTGAACTGCAAAAGCGCGGGCGACGCAAAGAGTGCTAGTGACGTCGACAACATGCAAATCGAAGAAGTGCGAGTCACAGTACTAGACTTTGCTACTGATTCCACCGGTCAGAAGCTGACTGCCTACAAGGCATGGCAGGACTGTGTTAGCAAAAAACGAAACCACTCAGGGTTACATAATAATACCTTTCGAGCCATCGCATCGAGTGAAGCTCACTCGCGTTGTGAGCTTTTGTTAGACAGCAAGGAAGTACCGGTTCCTGACTCCGTCATTGATCTGATCATTGCCGCAGTGATCAACACGGTCTGCAGTGGCGGTTGTTCTGAAATGGATTATTACATTTACGATTCGAACCAGGTGTTATCCGATAATTTCATCAAACAACTTCAGCAGTTGCTTGCGCGACTACAGCCGGTCTCTTCAGCCGATCAGTCACCGGCAAAGCTTAATGTATATGTCGCAAGACAGTCTGACCCGTTAACAAACAACACCTCTTTCTCCGATAACAGAGTCGCTGTCGCGCTCTAACAATTTAATTTCCAACAAACCGGACCATAACCGGAACTTATAATTACTAAGCACAAAGGTTACTTATGAACTCCTATTCCGAAGAAATTCAAAATACAGCTAATACCATCGCTGCAGCCGGCGACTCATGGCACGCGATAGATGCTGAGTACGTTGCACGTATGCGTTTACAAAATCGCTTTAGTACCGGCCTTGATATAGCGCGTTACACAGCGAAGATTATGCGCGAAGACATGGCTGCCTACGATACTGATTCGTCTAAATACACTCAATCACTGGGCGTATGGCACGGCTTTATTGCGCAACAAAAGATGATCTCAATCAAAAAGCACTTTACACATACCCGTGGTCGCTATCTGTATTTGTCTGGCTGGATGATTGCGGCCCTGCGTTCAGAATTTGGCCCGTTACCTGACCAGTCAATGCATGAGAAAACATCGGTACCTGCATTAATAGAAGAGCTGTATACCTTTTTAAAGCAAGCGGATGCCCGGGAAATGAGACACCTGTTTACCGACCTTGATGCTGCCACAGAAGATGGCAATGAGATACTGGTTAAATCACTCAGCGATAAAATTGATAATTACGAAACGCATGTGGTACCGATCATTGCTGATATCGATGCCGGTTTTGGTAATGAAGAAGCCACCTACCTGTTGGCAAAGAAGCTGATTGAAGCCGGCGCCTGCTGCCTGCAGATTGAAAACCAGGTTTCTGACGTTAAACAATGCGGTCACCAGGACGGCAAAGTGACTGTTCCACACGAGGATTTTCTGGCCAAAATCAATGCGCTGCGCTACGCCTTTCTTGAGCTTGGTGTTGACGACGGCATTATCGTGGCCCGTACTGATTCACTTGGTGCCGGTCTGACGCAGAAGATACCTGTATCCAAGTCTCCGGGTGATATTGCAGATCAATACATTCGATTTATCGATGGCGAAGAAGTCTCTGACGTTTCAACGCTTGGCTCCGGTGATGTTGTTATTCAACGTGACGGGAAAATGATAAAAACCTCACGCATGCCGAATGGGTTGTTTCAGTTTAAACCGGGTACCGGTGAAGATCGAGTGGTACTTGACTGCATCACGGCGTTGCAGAACGGTGCCGACCTGCTGTGGATTGAAACCGAAAAACCTCATGTTGCGCAAATAGCCGGTATGGTTGATAGAATCCGCGACGTTGTCCCTGATGCAAAGCTGGTTTACAACAACAGCCCGTCTTTTAACTGGACTCTCAACTTCCGTCAGCAGGTATTTGATGCATGGCTCGAAGAAGGTAAAGATCTGTCCGCGTACAACCGTGATGATTTAATGAGCGTTGAGTACGACGACTCTGAACTGAGCAAAGAGGCTGATGAGAAAATTCGCACATTCCAGGCAGATGCGGCGAAAGGCGCCGGTATTTTCCATCACCTGATCACACTGCCGACCTATCACACCGCAGCTCTGTCTACGGATACATTAGCGAAGGGTTACTTCGGTGACGAAGGTATGCTGGCCTATGTATTCAATGTACAGCGGCAGGAAATCCGCAATGGTCTTGCCTGTGTCAAGCACCAGGATATGGCGGGCTCGAACATCGGTGATGATCACAAAGAGTACTTCTCGGGCAGTCAGGCATTAAAAGCCTCCGGTAAGGACAACACCATGAACCAGTTCGGCTAATCTTCAAAGCCTTGCGGGATCAAAAAGGTGCAGGGATTTTCTCTGCACCTTTTTTGTTTTTAGCCTTCCTTTGTATTCCTCGTTACGCCATTCCACGTTCAATCTGTTGCAGTCTGATCCGCAGTCGAAAAGCAAGTAGCACAGCGGCTACAGTCAAGCCAAGTATCAACCCACCCCACAAACCTGTGGCTCCCCAGCCAAGATGATGTGCCGCGATGTAGCCTACAGTAAAAGCAATTGCCCAGTAGGAGAGTGCGTTAATCAACATGGGGACCCGCGTGTCATTCATACCTCGCAAAAGTCCAAGCAGGGTTACCTGCACGCCATCAGATAATTGAAAGATTGCCGCGAGCACTATCAGGCCTGACGCCATCTGCCTGACCGCAACATCAGTGGTATAAATGGCCGTTAGCTGATGACGAAACAGCAGCAAGAGACTAACAGTTATGCTGGCAAGCACCACGGTGATCAGCATGCCACTGGCAACACGGAGCTTTAAAGACTCATAAGCACCGCGACCGTATACACGCCCTGCTCTTGCTGTCAACGCAAAGGACAAGCCGAGCGGCAGCATGTAACACACACCGGAAATACTGATCGCTACATTATGCGCGCCTGCTTCAAGCGTACCGAGCATGCCCATCTGCACCGCGGTCGCTGTAAAAAGACCCGCCTCAAATAACAGAGTCAGATAGATTGGCATTGATACCACTAACATCGGTTTTATCTGAGACCAGCGAGGATGCTCATAGGTTGAAAGAAACTGGTATCGTGAAAACCTGTTGCCGCGCAGATAAACGATCAGTGATACTGCCATGGTGATAGAGACCAGTGCAGTCGCAATACCGATGCCCGTCAGCCCCAGCTTTGGAAAACCGAACATACCCAGACCCAGTGCCAGATCTGCAAAAATGTTCACCAGTAAACCAAGCAACTGTATCACTACAACGCCTTTGGTATACCCGGTAGCTTCACAAGCATTGCGACAGGCCATTACCACTGCGAATGCGGGCAAACTAAAGCTCGCGGGAATCAGGTATTGCTTGATCAGTGGTACAAGCTCCGGATCGAGCGCCCAGCGATCAAGCGTTGATACCATGAACCAGGTGCTTACCATGGCAATAATGCCGGTAAATATCCCTATCCATAGCCCCTGAGTAAAAACAGATCCAACGAATACACGACGTCCCTGCCCGATCAGTCTGGACAAAGTCGGTGAGATACCAGCCATTAACCCAATGCAGGACAACGACGCAAAAAACCACAGACCGGCACCGATGCCACCAGCCGCCAGTTCAAGTGCACCCAACCGACCCGCTATTAACGTATCGACAAGCCCGGTGCCCATGGTTAACAGTTGCGCCAGCATTAGCGGCACTGCAAGCCGCAGTGTGCGACGTGCATCAAGCAGCAGTCGTTTCACATATCGTGAATCAGACACTCAGGTAAACTGCTTTAATTTCTGAATCAGGCAGGCAGTGTCTGCTGCAGCGAAGCACGTTGGGAAAACCCGGCGTACCAACTGGCTAACGACGGGGCATAGTCACGCCAGGCTTCATCCGGATTGCGGAAGTCGAGATAACCGAGCGCTATCGCAATACTCAGAGTTCCAATGTTGATCTGATCTGAATACTGCGCACAATCCTGCTCCAGTTGCGCGATTGCCCGACGACATTTGGCCAGCTGTGCTTCAATCCATTGCGACCACTGCTTATCAATCGGTCTGACAAAACCCTCATAACGCACCAGCACTGCAGCATAACAAAGACCGTCGGCCATCGCCTGTAATCTGAGCACCTGCCAACGTTGCCAACCCTCAATCGGGTACAAGTCACCCTGAAACTCAGCGTCGAGATACTCGCAAATGACCCTGGAATCATATAAACACTGACCATTATCGAGTTGTAGCGCCGGAATCTTTCCCAGCGGATTATCTGACGCCAATTGATCCGGTGTATTGACCGGAGTAAGCACCACCTCTTCAAGCTGAAGCTGATCTGCAATACCACATTCCGCTGCGACAACACGCACCTTGCGGACGAAGGGTGACGCGGGATTATGGTAGAGTTTCATAGGCAAACCTTAATTGGTGATCTTGATTGGCGGCCGTAACTGGCCACCGTAACCGGTGACCGTAACTGGTGACCGTAACTGGCGACAGTAACTGGCGACCCCGGGGCAGTTTACACCACAGTAAGTGTTATATCTTCAGTGGCTGTTGTTGGATGCCTTGCCATGCATTTTCTCAAACGGTAAAAGTACAAAAACAAGCATGCAGGAGAGATGGCAATGGATGAAAAAACCTTTTTAAAGTCAATGTTCACCGCTGCAGTAAGTGCTGCTCAGGCTGACAGAACCATACCTGCCTACCTACCCGCTGTACCTTCCGGCAGCACAGTAGTGATTGGTGCCGGTAAAGCATCAGCTGAAATGGCACGTGCATTTGAAGCGCACTGGCATGGCCCGAAAGAGAAGCTCTCGGGGCTGGTTGTCACGCGCTACGACTATGCAGTTGAATGCGAGCACATTGAAATTGTAGAAGCCGCACACCCGGTACCCGATGCTGCCGGCGAACACGCAGCGAAAAGAATTCTTGATACTGTCAGCAATCTTACTGAACGGGATCTGGTTGTTTGCCTGATCTCCGGTGGTGGCTCATCACTGTTATCACTACCGGCAGACGGACTCACTCTGGCTGACAAACAACAAATGAATCGCGCGCTGCTTAAAAGTGGCGCCAACATTCGTGAGATGAACTGCGTACGAAAGCACCTCTCTGCAATTAAGGGCGGTCGACTCGCCGAAGCAATTCACCCGGCTAAATTGGTAACACTGCTTATATCAGATGTTCCTGATGACGATCCCGATGTGATTGCCTCTGGTCCGACAGTCCCCGACCCGACAAGCTACCGCGAGGCGATTGAAATTATCAACAGGTATGGCATAACCGAACCACAGTCAGCCATTCAACATTTACAACGCGGACTAACATCTGACACCGTGCAGTTAACCGAAACACCAAAGCCTGATAACCCGTGCTTTACAAACACCGTGGCAGCGTTGATCGCCACACCGCAGCTTTCGCTGCAGGCAGCAGCTAAAGTCGCTTTAGATCATGGATTCACGCCGCTGATTCTCGGTGACAGCATCGAGGGGGAAGCTTCTCAGGTAGCAACCGTACTAGCAGGTATTACCAAACAGGTGGTTCGCCATGCACAACCGGTAAAGAAACCTTGTGTGCTGTTATCCGGAGGTGAAACTACAGTTACAGTCAAAGGTGATGGACGCGGCGGCCGTAATGCCGAGTTCTGTCTGGCACTTGCCCGAACGTTGAACGGTCTTGAGGGTGTGTTCTGTCTTGCAGCAGATACCGATGGTATTGACGGCAGTGAAGACAATGCCGGCTGCTTTGTCACTCCTGCAACACTTGCCAAAGCTGCGGATGCAGGACTTTCTGCCAACGACTATCTGGCCAATAACGACGCCTACAGTTTCTTTGAGAAAATTGATGATCTGTTGATAACCGGCCCTACTTTCACCAATGTAAATGATTTCAGAGCCATACTTATTAAATGAACAACTCATCGCTTGATCCGGAGATATCCGCCTACCTTGCCAATGCACAGCAGACACTGTCCACGGCACATTTGCTTACCGCACCGGAAGTGCGCAAAGTCATGCAAGAGCTGCGACTCAAGCCCACTGAAGTTACAGATGTTTATCGGGTCAATGACCTTGCAATACCCACGGCCTCTGGCAGTTTAAAATGCCGGCTTTATCAGCCGAGTGATCAGCACAATCTGCCGCTGCTCGTCTGGTTTCATGGCGGCGGCTGGGTGCTTGGCGATCTCGACTCTGCCGATATGACTTGCAGAGACTTATCCAGTCTGTCCGGTTGTATGGTGTTATCAGTGGATTATCGCCTGGCGCCGGAACATCCTTTTCCTGCAGCATTCGACGATGCAGTTGCTGCGTTGCGATACGCGTTTGATCAAGCCTCTGAACTCGGCGCAGATATCAACCGGATTGCAATCGGAGGCGATAGTGCCGGTGCCAATCTTGCCGCCTGCGCCTGTAATCACAGCCGCAATCTACCGGTTAAATTTCAATTGCTGATTTATCCGGTAGTAGAGGCCAGCTTCGACAATGCCAGCTACACAGAAAATGCAGAGAACTGCGGTCTGACCCGTGAGCTGATGAAGTGGTTCTGGCTGCAATACGTGCCCGATGAAGCCACCCGCGAAGACGATCGCGTAGCACCGTTGAACAGTGACTTAGTCGGACTTCCTCCTGCCTGGGTTATGGTTGTGGATCTCGACCCACTGCGCGACGAAGGGTTGAAATATGCAACGGCATTACAAAATAACAGCGTGCCGGTGGAAGTCGAAACTGCAGCGGGTACTATCCACGGGTTCTTCAGTATGCCGACAAACGGCAGCTACCAAGCAAGAAAAACCGCTGCCTCCAGGCTGAAAGAGAGTTTAATGTAACTTATTTGATACAAATTGCTTCGAAATTTGAACAAGCTCACAGCGATTTAGGAATAACACCGGCATAATGTGTCACATCAGTTGAGGCAGACCACCTGCATCAACTCATCAATTTCTCCAGAGCGTTGACGGTAGCCACGTCGACACCGAAAAGACTGCTCAACGAGCAGTCTTTTCCTCTGTTTGTCGCAAACTTATTTCTTGCATCACAGTGCTTCATCAAACCCATGCGCGGCTATAATCAACGACGCACTGGAAAATATCCCCCATGAACGCTGCTGCCATTCACCATGCCAATCTTCGCCCACTGTATCTGCAGCTATCGCAGGCGATTGGTGGTGAAGTCGATTTCTCATCGGCTGGAGTGGCACTTTTCGCAAGCGATGCATCCAATTATCGGCAAGTACCTTTGGGCATTGTATTTCCGCAATCCGAAGACGATATAAAAACAACTTTCAAACTATGCCGTGCCCACAAAGTACCTGTGCTGATGCGTGGCGCCGGTACTTCGCAAAACGGCCAGACGGTCAATCAGGCCGTGATACTTGATTGCTCTCGATTTATGAATCAGGTGCTGGCAATTGATGCGGAAAGCAAAACTGCAGTCATTCAGCCCGGCCTGGTCTGTGATGCGTTAAAAACTAAAGCCGAGCTTGACGGTTTGACTTTCGGCCCTGATCCGGCAACCCATAGCCGTTGTACCCTGGGCGGCATGATCGGCAACAACTCATGTGGTCCGCACTCTATGCTGGCTGGTAAGACTGTTGAAAACATTCTTGAACTGAAAGTGCTGACCACAGCTGGTGATATTTTTACCGTCGGACCAACCACCGAGACTGAGCTTGCAGAAATTATCTCCGCTAACGATAACCGCAGTGAGATCTATCGACAGCTGAAAACAATTAGAGATAAGTATGCAGATGAAATCCGACAGCGCTATCCAACTATTAAACGTCGGGTTTCCGGATACAACCTCGATCAACTGTTACCTGAGAATGGATTTAATGTTGCACGCTCTCTGGTCGGATCTGAAGGCACTTGCGTCAGTGTACTGAGTGCCAAAGTAAAGCTGATTGAAAACCCGAAGTTCAAGCATCTTTTTGTACTGGGTTTTGAGAACATATTTGAAGCCGGAGACAGCGTCCCGGAAATTATGCCGTTTTCACCCATCGCTATGGAGGGGCTGGACTGGAATATCATCGGCGGCCTGAATGACCGTAATCTGAAACAAAGAGAAGTCGCTTTACTTCCTGAAGGCCGTGCATGGTTGTTAATAGAGTTGGCTGCAAATACGTTGATTGAGCTTGATCATCTCTGCGCCGACTTCGAACTTTCCATGACTGACAAGCCAGAGGTTACCGGCATCAAGTCAGTGACTGACGCCACAGAAATCAACGATATCTGGAGCATTCGCGAACAAGGTGCATCTGCGACAGCGCTGGCATTGAATCCGGGTGATACCGACCCGGTCGTTGGCTGGGAAGATACCGCAGTCGATCCATTGCAGCTCGGTGATTACCTGAGAGAACTTTACAAACTGGTGGATAGCTATGGCTACCAGACCAGTCTGTACGGACATTTTGGTGATGGCTGTATTCACGCAAGGATGACCTTCGATACAAGAAGTACAGAAGGCATTGCCAAATGGCGGCGGTTTAGCAAAGAAATAGCTGAGCTGGTAGTGAAATACAACGGATCTCTATCTGGTGAGCATGGTGACGGTCAGGCCAAAGCCGAGTTCCTGCCAGTGATGTACGGCGAAACGCTGATGCAGGCATTCAGAGAATTCAAGCAGGCGTGGGACCCGAACCGGATGATGAACCCCGGTAAACTGATTGATGCCTACCGTATGGATGAAAACCTGCGATTCGGACCTGACTACACAACCCCTGTTTTTACCAGTGTGCTGAACTTTACTGAAGATGCCGGAGGGTTTGGTCGCAGCACAGAACGATGTATAGGCATGGGTAAATGCCGTGCGCAAACCGGTGCGATGTGTCCCAGTTATCAGGCGACTGGCGAGGAGCGATTTTCAACACGCGGCCGTGCCCATTTACTACACGAACTTCTCAGAGGTGAGCTGATCGAAGACGGTTTTTACAACACCGATATAGCAACCTCACTGGAGCACTGTTTATCCTGCAAGGCCTGTAAGACCGAATGCCCTACGCAAGTAGATATCGCTGCCTATAAATCAGAGTTTATGGCGCAGCACTACAAAACCAAACGCCGACCGCTTAACCATTATTTCTTCGGCAAAGCGGGAGACTGGTTACCGTTACTAAGCAAAGCACCGTGGTTGTTTAACTCGCTACAAAAAGGCATTACAGGTAAATTTCTGAAAGCGATACTGGGCATACAACAACAGAAAATTCTGCCTGCTTTGAGTAAAACACCATTTAGGCAATGGATAAAAAATAACTCAACCTTAGAACAAGCGGACTTTTATATAACGGGCAATGGCCAGCCTGTGGTTCTGTGGATTGACAGCGTAAACAATGCTTACCGAAGTGAAGTCCTGACAACGGCTGTGTCTTTATTGAATCGCTGCGGATTCAGCGTACATATAGCGAAACAACACTTTTGCTGTGGCAGGCCACTTTATGAGTACGGTTTTCTCGATAAAGCACAACAGCAACTGCTTTCAATACTTGAAGATTTTTATCATCATCTGCCAGCTGATTGCAAAGTAATCGTACTTGAGCCTTCGTGCCTGTCAGTGTTTAAAGACGAATTGCTGCGTCTCTTCCCGAATGATGGCAGAGCCACTGACCTCGCCACACGTACAATGACGATGGCCGACTTTCTTGTTGAACACAGCATCAAACCACAAAGAAAGTTTGCCAAAGGCATAGTACATTTACATTGTCACAGTAAATCCGGCCACTCCACAGAACGCGAATGGCTGCAACACTGCTTTGAAGAAGTGATTGAACCTGAGTCTGGCTGTTGTGGCATGGCCGGTGTTTACGGACTGAAAGAATCTACCGGTCCAACAGGTGACAAGCTTTACCAAAGAAGCCTTGCAAAAGCAGTCAATGATACTGATACCACAACCAGGGTCGTTACAAACGGCTTCAGTTGTCGAAAGCAGATTGAGGACAACTCGGATCACAAGGCATGGCACCCGGTGGAAATCATGGATGCCTGCCTGCGTAACGAGGGTTGAGTATCTTTGCAGCTACCATAACTGCAACCCTGGCAAATACTCTTACAGCCAACTTTTACAGCGAGCACTGGCCTTCACCGATTGGCGCGATGGCTATATAGCCAGGTATTCATGCCTGAGTTGCTCGTTCTCAAGCACCTCGGAGGCCGAGCCTTCGTATACCAACTCACCGGTATCCAGAATGACTGACCGGTCTGCCAGTTTCAGCGCAGCCACAGCATTCTGCTCAACAATAATCGTTGTGATGCCCTGCTTACGAATGTACTGCAGGGTTTTTTCAATTTCCTGCACGATAACCGGAGCCAGGCCTTCATACGGCTCATCGAGCAGCAACAGTTTGATGTCACGAGCCAGAGCTCGTCCTATAGCAAGCATTTGTTGCTCACCACCTGACAATGTCACGCCTTCCTGCTTTCTTCTCTCACCCAAACGCGGGAAAAGCTCGTAAATCTGTTCAAGAGACCAGCCTACCGGATCAACGATTTGTGCAAGCTTGATGTTCTCTTCAACGGTGAGGCCCGGAATAATCCGTCTGTCTTCAGGTACCATACCCACACCAGCCACCGACGCTTCATGGCTTTTCATTTTATGCAGCGGCTGGCCATCGAGCCATATTTCACCTTGCTGCAATTCCGGCTCATCAAGCCTGGCAATAGTTCTTAACGTTGAAGATTTACCGGCACCATTACGACCGAGCAGCGCAAGGATTTCGCCTTCACGAATTGAAAAACTAATACCCTGGACTATGTAGCTCTCACCGTAGTACGCGTGAACATCACGACAAGTAAAGTACTCATTGGCTGAATTCTGATTTTGCTGCACGGCGCTCAATGTGCACCTCCAAGATACGCTTCCTGCACTTTAGGGTTGCCTTTAATGTTCTCAGGGGCATCTTCGGCAATCACCGTACCCTGCGCAAGAACGCTGATTTTATTAGCCAGACTGAATACCACGTGCATATCATGTTCGATAATGATCATCGTGATACCCCGACTTTCACCAATGTGTTTAAGTACATCTATGGTGTTGTTGGTGTCTGCACGGCTCATACCGGCAGTGGGCTCATCAAGCAGCAACAGCTTGGGCTCCTGCACCAGGCCCATGGCCATCTCGAGGCGGCGCTTATCACCACGAGACATAGATGCAGCGTTCATATCGAGTTTGTCAGCCATACCGAGATCGTCGAGTACATCAACTGCTTTGTCTCGAATATCTTTTTCGCGGCGCAGCGGCTTTAACGCATTGAGTTCAAAGATACCATCGCGATGTGCCAGTGCTGGAATCATAACGTTTTCAATAACGCTTAGCTCACCGAAGATTTCCGGTGTCTGAAAGACCCGCGACACACCCGCCTGATTAATCTGATGCGGCAGTCGGCCGATCAGGTTTTTACCGTCGAAAATCACCGTACCACTGTCGGGATTAAGCCGCCCGACAAAGCAATTCAACAATGTGGATTTGCCCGCACCGTTAGGACCGATTATGGCGTGTATGCGGCCTTCATCAACCAGCAGATTGACATCATTCAAGGCTTGTAAACCGCCGAAGCGTTTATTGACGCCTTTAACTTCTAGAGCAACTGTCATCGTTATCTCCTATTGCGAACGTCTGCGAAAAAGACGACGGAATAAACCGTTGATGCCGCCCACTAACCCGCCAGGCAGGAAGATAACAACCAACATAAACATCAAACCCAATGATAAGTGCCAGCCTTTACCGACAAACGGATGGATGATACCCACAATCACGTTCTCGATACCGTCAGGCATAAATGAAAACCACTGATGCAGCAGCCCGTCATTAATCTTTGAGAAAATATTTTCAAAGTACTTAATGATACCGGCACCCAGCACAGGACCGACCAATGTGCCGACGCCGCCAAGTATGCTCATTAGCACCACTTCACCCGATGCGGTCCACTGCATGCGCTCGGGACCTGCCAGAGGATCCATCGCTACCATCAATCCACCGGCCAGACCCGCATACATACCCGAGATAACAAAGGCCGCCAGCGTATACGGACGCGGGCTGATACCGGTATAGCTCAATCGCTGGCTGTTCGATTTAATCGCCTTCAGCATCATGCCGAATGGTGAACGGAATATTCGAATGGCAATATAAAAGACGATCAACAGTACGAAGGCGCACAGGTAATAGCCAACGTTAAATGTCCATATCCAGTCACCAACGGCTACCTTCCAGCTATGCCCCATCTCAAGACCGAACAACGAAGGCGCCGGTATGTTGCCACCGGTGGCTCCACCATCGAGCACTCGTGGGTCATTCAATGCGGTTTGCAAGCCTGTCTCGCCGCCGGTGATAGGTGTCAATACAGAGGCCGCTAACGCAAATGACATCTGGGCAAAAGCAAGAGTCAGTATCGAAAAATAAATACCTGATCTGCGCAGAGAGATAAAGCCGATGAACAGTGAAAAAATTCCTGCCACCACAGTCGAGATAATAATCGCCGGTATCACATTAATAGTGAGAAGCTTTAGCATCCAGACACCTGCATAGGAGCCGGCACCCAGAAACGCGGCATGCCCAAAACTTAAATAGCCGGTTAAACCAAACAGGATATTAAAGCCAATAGCAAAGATGCCGAAAATCACAAACCGTTGCATCAGATCCGGGTAACCGGCATTGAATTGTGCAAAGTTGGACCCTTCCGGAAAAGGGTTGAGAATTATCGGTGCCGCTGCGACCAAAACCAGCACGAACAGCAGCATCAGGAAATCGTTTCTACTTAGGCCTAACACGTATCAGCTCTCCATCACACCCTTGCGACCGAGTAAACCACGGGGCCTTGCAAGTAAAATTAAAATAGCAACGAGGTATATAACCACCTGATTAATACCCGGAATAGCTTCAATAACCTCTCTCATCGAGGCGAAGCTTTCAAGGATGCCGAGTATAAATCCGGCGAGTACCGCACCACCGAGTGAGCCCATGCCTCCGACAACGACCACAACAAACGAGATGACCAGGAAGTCCATACCGATCGTGTAGTTAGGCGGATTGATCGGCGTATACATTACTCCGGCCATACCCGCAACTGCTGCCGCGATACCAAACATAATCGTAAAACGTTTATCGATATCGATACCAAGCAGACCAACAGTCTCACGGTCAGCCATGCCGGCACGTACCACCATGCCGAAGGTGGTGAACTGCAGGAACGCAAACACCGCTGCGATGATGAACATAGCAAACAGGAAGTACACAATCCGCCAGTACGGATAGATAAGCGTGCCGGGGTCAAAGCCTATAAACACACCAAAATCAAAAGATCCAATAAATGCAGAAGGAGCCGGCGCAGGAATCTGGTTCGCACCAAAGTAAGCTTTGATGATTTCCTGCAACACAATAGCAAGACCGAATGTCACCAGAATCTGATCCGAGTGAGGCCGCTTATAGAAGTGCTTGATTAAGCCTCGCTCCATAGCAAAGCCGATCAGCAACATGACGGGAATGGCAAATAATATAGCCAGCGGTACCGACCAGTCTATCAGCCCCTGCCCGATACTTTCGCCAAACCATTGTTCAACATAAGGTGTTCTTATCTTTAGAGGATTACCAAGAAAATCTGTCTTGGTTTCATCAAGGGTTACAACAGAGATCGACAGAAGCCGTTGTACAGTGATCGCACAGAAGGCACCGATCATGAACAGAGCGCCATGGGCAAAGTTCACCACGCCCAGCGTTCCAAATATTAGAGTCAGCCCTAATGCAATCAAAGCATAGGCGCTGCCTTTGTCCAGTCCATTCAGGACCTGAAGCAGAAAAGCAGAGAGTTCCATGGTATTTCTTGCGTTTGAGCCCGGTGTTGCTTGCACCCGGGAGAATTGGAAAATAGAGTGCGCCGGTACCCGACCGGCGCACTTTTATGACGTAGGATTAACCTGAGTTACAGCTACCCAGTTCGCCACCGAAGATCGATGCGTCATAAGTGACCTTCGCTGCCGGAGTCACCTCGACAATCTCAAGCAGGTCAAACTCTGAAGTCGGGTTCTCTTTACCCTTCACAACCAGTACATCTTTAAAGCACTGGTGATCTTCAGCACGATACAGAGTCGGGCCGTTACCCAGACCATCAAACTCAAAACCTTCAAGCGCTGCACCAACTGCGCAAGGATCGTGAGATCCGGCACGCTCACAAGCGTCTGCATAAAGCAGTGCCTGTACGTAGCAAGTATGCGCTGCCTGACTTGGAGGGAAGCCGTACTTCTCACCGAAGGATTTAACGAAAGCTTTAGAGCCTTCATCCTGCAGTGACCAGTGCCAGTTGGTAGAACCAAAGATGCCTTTAACATTCTCGCCTGCACCCTTTGCCATCAGACGGGAGTAAAGCGGTACGATGATTTCAAAGTTTTTACCATTTGCTTCTGCATTTCGCAGACCGAACTGAACTGCAGAGGTTAATGAATTAACCATGTTTGCACCGTAGTGGTTCAGTACCAGTACGTCAGCGCCTGAAGCCTGAATAGGAGCAATGTATGAAGAGAAGTCAGTTTGTGACAGAGGCGTCTTAACCGCTGCAACAGTTTCCCAACCCATTTCTTCAGTTGAAGTACGTACCGCTTCTTCTGTGGTGTAACCCCAGTTGTAGTCAGCAGTCAGGTGATAGGCGCGTCGTTCATTACCGTAGGCGTCTGCAAGAATCGGCGCCAGTGCCGCACCTGACATGTAAGAGTTAAAGAAGTGACGAAAACCGTTGGCTTTCTTATCTTTACCTGTGGTGTCGTTTGAGTGAGTCAGACCGGCCATGAAGATAACACCGGCTTCCTGACACAGACCCTGCACGGCTACCGCCACACCTGATGAAGAACCACCCGTGATCATGATTGCCCCGTCTTTTTCGATCATGGATCGAGCAGAAGCGCGGGCAGCATCAGGCTTGGTTTGGGTGTCACCGGTTACATATTCAACTTTGCGACCCAGAATACCGTTGCCCTTCAGCTCTTTTGATGAAAAGGTATTCATCATACCGCCATCACCATCACCGTTCAGGTGCTCGACAGCTAACTCATAGGCACGCAATTCATCTGCACCTTCGTCTGCATAAGCGCCACTTTGCGGCACGTTAAAACCGAGAGTTACGGAAGAGCCTTTCGGCTCGTTCAGGTACGCATGCGCGCTGCTGGGAATAATCATTGGTGCTGATACGACTGCAGCTGAAGCTGCACTCGCCTTAAGCACGGAACGTCGAGTTACCGGCTTTTTCAGTGGGTTCTTTGCTGAACTCATAGCGTGTCTTTCTCCTCCGGGAGCGGGCCCGTTGAATAATTATGAAATGGCAGCCGTCGCTGCAACTATTCGTCACAGGCCACATACCCTCCAGCCTGATGAACCCCTTCATGATAAATGTCTTGAGTCTATCCGTCCAAATCAGAAATATGATAGAAATAACAGAGCCTTAGGAAATTTTACAAACGACCTGCATCTCAAGATCGTGATATCGGATCGTCTTTGTTACGAAAGGTAACGCGACCGAGTGCTGTGTATTCACAACAAACACGGATGATGCGATGTCATCCAATGAGCCATTTGCCAATATGCGAAAGTGTACGTGGCCAGCCACCGCTGGCAATGCAACCGACTGGATTACCGTAATTCCCTCTTCAACTTCGCAACCGACTTGTTTGAGAGTGACATCACAACCAGAAACGAGATAATCTACGATAATTATTAGTTGTTGGAGCATTAACTCAAGAACAGGGAGTCATATCAATGGGCGTTTTAACTCGGCCGGGTAGAAAATATCGTCGGTTCAAACACGAGAATCAATACGACTCGCCAATACTGATATTTTTCATCGATATCGCTATCTCGCTTGCCAAAGTCTGCTTAATTTGCGCGCTACTGATCGCCGCCTGGGTTATTGGCAGCCGCTGGGTTAGCAGTCCCCCGCCAACCTTTCAAACCAGCACCGAGCTGCCTGTTATTGCTGAATTGAACAGCAATGATCCAGCCTCAGATGCAGAACCTACGAACAACGCAGCAAGCGGCAGCACTGAGGTGAATGAGGCTGTAGTTGTCTCGTTAAGTAACAAAGCATCAACAACCGACAGCGGCGATCAAAATATCTCACTTACAAATTCTGCTACAACCACAAGTGACAATGATGACGCAGCAGCTCTTGTACCGACAGTCGAAAGAAATAAACCACCCACCATTACAGATGAGTCCTGGATTCTCACCTTAAACCCGAACGATTTTATTATTCAGTTTGGTAGTTCAACTGACCTGCAGCTGTTTGATGAGTTTGTACCGGTTATTGATACCGAACAGCCTATCGCGCTTTACTCTTACAAAAGAACACCATCAGGCAGACCGGTTTACGGCATTGCTACAGGTGTATATGCCGATGCAGACAGAGCACTCGCCGCTGTATCAAACCTGTCTGCTGAAGCACGAGCTTTCAATCCATGGGTGAGAAAAATCTCTGACCTTACTGCAGACATCAGGCAATTCGATTCAGAGGCACGGCCGCAGTGAACACGAAGCTCGATCGTATCAACAGTTATTTCAGTTTTGACTTGCCTGCTCTATCGCCACTACTGCGAACCAACAGCTGATTCACCCATCAGCGTGATGCTCACGTGATTGTCAGCCCATACTGCTCTGATGCCTCACACAACAGTTCCCAGATAGAAACAGCAAAGCCACGAGGTACAAATAGTTCATAGCCTTGTCGGGATCGCCATAAAGTGACACCCACGTGATGCATGGCGGTAGATGCAACACTATCCAGTGGAAAAGACCGTTCACGCAAATCCAGCGGCAGGTAACTGTTCAGTATCGTAGTAGCTTGTGGCCCGTGTATGCGGATGTGCGTTCTTGAATGCGAGAGATCAAGTACCGCACCGTCATTGGCATCAACTGCTGCAAGCTGAGCACCATAAACCCAGAACTTACAGGGCTCTATACGCAATGCCGAAACCGTATCAGTCGAGACTGCCTGACAAAACCCCGGAATGGCATCGATGCCCACACCTTTCAACGCCGGTGTTGCCGCTGCCTCCAGTGTATCCGGCCAGACAGCGAGCTGCCAAAGCGTTAACTGCCGGACTTCACACAGCGTGACGCCAGATTGCGATTCGGTGGTGGGCTTGTAGTGCGCTGCCAATGCAGACACGCGCTCAACCGTTGTCAGTGAATCAGCCACGCATTCTGTCTCCGCTCGGGTCCACCATATGTGGTGAGACTATTTCTACATCAATATTGCCGCGTCGTACCGGGTCCGCTGCGGTCACCGTTTTACCGTTCCACGGCTGATAACCGCCCGTGATATAACCCAGCCCGATCCAGTGACCCAATGAGGGCGAATGAGTGACTGCGGTGATCCAGCCTTCACCATGTCCTTCCATCTTGTTCTCTGCACATAAAACCGAGCCGGCTTTAAAAGTTTCAGAGCGATCCTTCGGGAAGATACCCACCAGAGCAGGACGATCACTTCTGTTTAAATCGGGACGCTGCCGCAAAGCACTACCAATATAGGACTTTTTATCCGATGCCATCGCACCTAATCCTGCATCATCAATAGTGACCCGGCCGTCCAGCTCTACACCGGTTACGTGACCTTTCTCGATCCGCATTGCGCCAAGTGCTTCCGTGCCATACAAACAGCCATCATAAGACTGCACCGACCGCCATAAAAGATCCATCATACTTTCAGCGTAGTCAGATCCGACATACATTTCATAGGCCATCTCACCTGAGAAGCTGATACGTGCAATTCTGCACGGCACACCATTTTTCAAGCGAGTTTCAATTACTCCCATAAATGGCAGTGCATCATTCGTAACGGTATTCGGATCTTCAACGCAGTCTTTTAATACGTCTCTTGAGTTCGGGCCTGCAACCGCAGACCCTGCCCACTGTTCTGAAACAGAAGTAACATGCACTTTTAAATCAGACCACCGCGTTTGTAATAATTCTTCAAGCCAGACCATCACCTTTGCCGCATGGGCAGTGGTTGTGGTCATAAAATAATCGGTATCTGAAAAACGCCAGGTGGTGCCATCATCCATCACGATGCCGTCATCACGCAGCATGATTCCGTAGCGTGCTTTACCTATCGGCAGCTTTGCAAATGCATTGCTGTAGACACGATTAATGAGTTCGGTTGCATCCGGCCCTTGTATTGCGATCTTGCCGAGTGACGTGACGTCGACCAGACCCACAGTTTTACGGGTGGTGATGGTTTCACGAATATAGGCTTCGGTGATGCCCTCTCCCTGACGCGCGAAATACCAGGGACGTTGCCATAACCCGGCTTCCGTCATGGTCGCGCCATTGGCAAGGTTCCAGTCATGCATTGGCGTTCGTCGTAGAGGTTTAAAGTGAGCGCCCTTACCTCGGCCGGTCAATGCACCGAGGCTGATTGGTGTATACGGTGGTCTGAAGGTGGTTGTACCGACTTCAGGTATTTCACGCCCGAGTGCTTCAGCCATTAATGCCAGACCAATGATGTTACCCATCTTGCCCTGATCTGTTGCCATACCCAGCGTGGTGTAGCGCTTGAGGTGCTCGACCGACACAAAACCTTCCTGATGTGCCAGTCGAACATCATCAGCGGTTACATCATGTTGCGGATCGATAAAGCTTTTCAGCTTTCGCCCTTTAACCATAACTTCATATAGTGGTGCTATTGGTGCATCCCAGCCACCGCTGACCACGTTGCCGCGTCCAGCCACTGCATGACTGTTTATCGATGCTATTGCGGCCTCAGCTGCGTGGTTGCCCGACTCTTCACAGTCACTGGTACCCCAGACTGCACTGGCAGCACCTGCCATCTGTACCGGTTCATTATGCTCAGGGGCAACAAAGCACAGATTGGCAGCATCCCAAACCGGCCTGACGCCGCGATGCGATAACAGGTTAACCACCGGAGACCAGCCACCGGAGACCAGCAATAAATCACAATCGATACTTGAACCTGCACGCCAGCTATCGTTATTTTTTTCAGCAGTCTCGATAGCACTTATGCCTTTCTTACCCGACGCGTTGAGCGCAGTGCTACCGGTTTTTACTGCCATACCTTTTGACTCCAGCATACCGGCAACAGATTCAGATAAGGCAGCTCGTGCATCCAGCACAGTAACCTGCGCTCCGGCGTTTAATAGCGTAGATGCGGGTGCGTAAGCCGAATCATTGTTGGTGGCAATTACAACGTTCTGCCCGGCAAGTACACCATAACGATTTGCATAGATACCTGCCGCTGACGCGGTCATGATGCCGGGCAAATCATTGTTGCCAAATGCAACCGTACGTTCCAGTGCGCCGGTGGCCAGTATAGTGTGACGTGCACGTACCGTTAAGAATCGCTGGCGCGGCGTATGCGCTGCAGCATCGGCAACATGATCAGTGACTCTTTCAAGCAGTCCTGCAACGCCGTTGTCATAAAGACCGAATGCGGTGGTTCTGGTTAACACCGTGGCACCGGCTGACTCAAGCGCCTCAAGTGCTGACTTAATTTTTGCTGCGGCCTCAGGGCTGCTCTGATTCAGGTAATCGCCACCGGCAAGAAAATCCTGTTCAACCAGTAAAACATCTAATCCAGCTTGAGCGGCTTTAACTGCTGCCGCCAGACCAGACGGACCTGCACCGACCACCAGTACGTCACAAAACCGGTGTCCGTGTTCATAGGTATCCGGATCAGGTTCACGTGAGGCAACACCCATACCAGCGGCCTTGCGGATCAGT
The DNA here is from genome assembly GCA_938007995.1 of uncultured Granulosicoccaceae bacterium. Classification (GTDB taxonomy): domain Bacteria; phylum Pseudomonadota; class Gammaproteobacteria; order Granulosicoccales; family Granulosicoccaceae. The sequence goes on from CALLLW010000001.1 coordinate 86,270, forward strand.
TTTTCGTACTGCATCCAGATACCGGTGCCTTTGCCCCACTCCATGGGCGGGATACCCATAAAAGTTTTGTAGTAAAAGCCGGCTGAGAAAAACCGTGAAAATAGATTATTGACTGCACCAAAGTCAGTGCGAACGTTTGGCCAGGCGTTCTGACCACTGGCCTGTAAACCGTTATAAAGCTCTTGTGTGGTCGCCTTTACATTGGGATCGCGACGATTGCCACGCCCTACTGTAACTATGGCACCGGACTCTTCCACCCCGGCAGACATGATTCCACGTGGCCGATGGTATTTAAAGCTTCTGCCAAAAACAGTCTCGCCGTTGGCCATCAATGCAGAAGCGAGCGTATCACCAGCGTAACCGTGGAGTGTTTTTTTATCCCAGCTAAAGCTTACTTTTTGCGAGCGATCAATAAGCCCGCCTGCCGGTAATCTTGATCCAGTCACTTGCCCGCCTCCACCAGTGTTGCAACACCTTCATGAGCCATTCGTACCGAGTGAATCTCATGCGTCATTGTGTCGCGCTCTACCAATAACCACTGACGGCACCCGCTGGTGTGTTGCCAGGTTTCAGTTTGAACACCACGAATGTTTTCGCGCTGGTAAACGGCTTCAACCCAGTCATCGACCGGTGCATCAAGCGCAGGGTAATCTATACTGCCATCGCCGCCATAGCTGAATTCACTGTGATCTCTTTCACCACAGAAAGGGCATCGGATTCGTATCATATTTTATTCCTGGCAGGGCTCGCCGTTTGATCCCGTCTGATGTTATCCATGCAGCTTTGGATCAGGTCCAGCACCGCGTTCATCAAGGATGACTCCCTGCGCAAACCGGTCAAGGTTGAATCTTTCTATCGTTGCATGCGGTCGATCATTGGCAATTAAATCTGCGAAATACCATCCGGATGCCGGACTCGCTTTAAATCCACCATAGTTCCAGCCCGCATTAAGATATAAATTCCTGAGAGGTGTTTTACAGATAAACGGAGAACCATCCATCGACATATCCATGACTCCGGACCAGTGTCTTAACAATCTGACTCGCCCCAAACACGGCAGTATTGAAATGGCACACTCTGCAACATCCTGCACGATCGGGAGATTGCCACGCTGCGCATATGATTTGTACCAGTCTATGTCACCGCCAAAGACCATGCCGCCCTTATCTGACTGCGAGATATAAAAGTGCGCACCACCAACACCGAATACCACCACTTGATCAAGCAGCGGCTTTAACGGTTCACTGACAAACGCCTGCAACTTGTGCGACTCTATCGGCAGTGTGTTAAAGCCTGCCATCTGCCATAAGCGGGTGGTGTTGCCAGCGACTGCAAAACCGACCTTATCGGCACTGATTTCACCGCGGCTGGTGCTGAGGCTTTTGATTTTACCATCCGCTCGACTGGTGGCTGTCACCTCGCAGTTTTGAATGATATCAACACCCAGTGCATCAGCTGCACGTGCATAACCCCAGGCCACTGCATCGTGTCGTGCTGTGCCTGCTCTTTTTTGCACTGCTGCACCGCGGATCGGAAAGCGTGCATCGGGACCATAGTTAAGATGCGGTACTTCTTTTTTAAGTTGCTCAAGATCCCAGATCTCTGCATCGGCAGTGCCGGTCAATCGCATTGTGTTATAGCGGCGTGCGGCACCATCAATTGCCGCCGGGCTATGCAGCAACGCAATGTGTGATCGCTGGCTGAACATCACATTGTAATTAAGCTCGTGACTGAGGTTTTCCCACAGCTGCAGCGAGTGTTCATAGAACTGACGGTTCCCCGGTAAAAAATAGTTTGACCGAACAATTGTTGTGTTACGTCCACCATTGCCACCACCGAGCCAGCCTTTCTCAAGCACAGCAATATTTTTCAGACCGTGGTTTTTAGCCAGATAGTAAGCGGTTGCCAAGCCATGCAGGCCGCCACCGACGATCACAATGTCGTAGTGTTTCTTTGGTTCCGGGTCACGCCATTGTCTGCTCCAGCCAGGCTGACCACGCAAACCGTTACGAATTACACTCCACGCAGAAAAGCGAGTCATCTCAGGCAGATTTCCATTAGTTGCTCAACCGGGAACATTTAATCTTTGTGGCAAGCTTACCGCACCCGACTTCAACGATATACGACTGCAATAGAACACTTTCGCAGCGCTCGCGACACTTTAACGAATACAACGTTAGTCGCATGTCGGCTGGGATCGAATCAGGGGCGAGATTGGAATAAGTCATACCAGCACGATGCAAGGTGCTCCTAACGAAGCTCCTGTTCAACCAGCTCCACCCAATAGGAAGAGCCAATCGATAACAACTCATCGTTGAAATCATAGTCAGCAGAGTGCAGCGGTCGGCTGTGATTTCCTTCGTTGCCATTACCCATCAACACATAACAACCCGGCCTGGCCATTGCCATGTGGGCGAAGTCTTCTGAAAATAATTTGGGCTCACAGGCATTATCAACCGCATCACCACCGAGCAATGACTCTGCAGCATTTGAAGCTCGTGCCGCGCAATGTGCATTATTGATGGTTGCCGGAAAAGCGGTGTGGTAATCCACCTCACCCTCAACATCGTGCGCAAGGCAAATGCCTTTAACAATCTGGCGCATTCTCGCCTCGATAGTCTGGTTGATCTCAGGCGTTAAAGCGCGCGCATCACCGCTTATCACAGCAGTGCCGGGCAGCACATTGCGTTTGCCATCACTGCTGAACTCGGTCACCGACACTACGCCGTTGAGACCGGGATTCAGTTTGCGTGAAACAATGGTCTGCAGAGCGGTAATGATCTCTGCTCCAACCACAATCGCATCAACGCCCATATGCGGTAACGCTGCGTGCCCGCCACGCGCAGAAATTTTAATTTCGAACAAACTTTCACTGGCGGTGACAGGCCCGGCGCGGGTAGCAAAGCTGCCCAGCTGCATCCCCGGAATATTATGCATACCGTACACTGCATCCACCGGATGTTGGTCGAACAAACCATCTTCAAGCATTGCAGCCGCGCCAAACCCGTGTTCTTCATTCGGCTGGAAAATAAACACTACACGACCTTTAAATTCACCGGATTCTGCTAAATACCGGGCTGCACCGAGTAACATTGACGTATGACCATCGTGTCCGCAGGCATGCATTATCCCTTGCGTGCCTGACGCATAGGCAAAATGATTTGTCTCGGTAATTGGCAATGCGTCCATGTCAGCGCGCAGCCCGATACTTGCAGTGCCACTACCTTTTTGCAGAACACCAACCACACCGGTTTTACCGATTGCGTTATGGGTCTGGATGCCGAAGGAGTTCAGCAGTTTTGCTACCTGTGCGGCAGTACGATGTTCATCAAACCCCAGCTCCGGATGCTGATGAAAATCATGCCGCCAGGCTTGCATGGTTTGTTGCAGGTATTGTGTTTTCATGACATCAATGTAACGCACCGCAACCTGCTGGTAAACTGAATGACGGTTACTGCAATCATCGACACTGTGCGTGCGCCTTGCGCTGGTAGGATCACAGTGTTGCGATGCCGCATAATGCGAAATTACTGGTAAGACAACCGGAGATACCACATTGAGCCAATATCCGATAAACATGCATCAAGGTTCTATCGTTGAGCCTTTCTTTGACTCGGCATCCAACACCATCAGTTACGTCGTCACTGATCCACAGACAAAAGCCTGCGCCATAATTGATTCAGTGCTGGACTTTGATTATTCAGCCGGTCGCACTGAGTACGAATTTGCCGACAAGCAGATAGCATTTATAAAACAAAACGAGCTGTCACTGGAATGGATTATTGAATCACACGTGCACGCCGACCATTTGTCTGCCGCGCCCTATATTCAGGAGTCACTTGGCGGAAAGATCGGCATCGGCAAAGAAATAACCCGGGTACAGGATGAATTCGGCAAGATCTTCAACGAAGGCACTCGCTTTCAGCGCGATGGCTCTCAATTTGATCAGCTTTTCAACGACGGCGATACCTATAAGATAGGTGCACTCGATGCGTTTGTGATCAGTACCCCCGGCCATACCCCTGCTTGCATGGTGCATGTTATCGGAGATGCCGCATTTGTTGGTGATACCTTATTCATGCCCGATGGAGGATCAGCCAGAGCAGACTTCCCGGGTGGTGACGCAGAGATGCTGTACGATTCAATTCAAAAGGTACTTTCATTACCGGATCAGATGCGTTTATTTATCTGCCACGACTATGGCCCTAACGGTAGAGAAATAGCATGGGAAACCACTGTACTGGAGCAGCGAAATAATAATATTCATGTAGGAAAAGGCAGCAGCAAGGCATCCTTTGTAAAGCTCAGAACTGAACGCGACAAACAACTTGCCATGCCGAAGCTGATCATCCCGGCACTTCAGGTCAACATGCGCGCAGGCGAGCTACCCACCGATGAAGAGGGTAACCCGGTGCTCAAAGTGCCGCTTAACGGTTTATAACTACGCAGGTTTATAACGCCTGTAGTTTTAATCACCCTGGTTTATAACCATCGAATTGCGGCATCTGGACAAAAATGAACGATAACTGTCACTCTGAATTCGACCACCCGATGGAGCGCCCGCGCTATGTAGGCATACCCACTTTTTTTAGAGCGCCATACAACGAAAATTTTAGTGGCGTGGAAGTTGGCATCATAGGCGTTCCGTTTGACGGTGGCGTCACTAACCGACCAGGCGCTCGACATGGCCCACGCGAAGTACGCAATCAATCAACATTAATACGCTTGAAAAATCAGGCTACCGGCATTGCACCTCATGAGCTTTGTTCTGTGGCGGATATTGGGGACGCCTGGGCACCCGAGCCATTCGAACTCATTGGCAGTCATAAATCCATACAGCAAACCTTTGAACGGGTGGTGTCGAATCACATTGTACCGATAGCTGTCGGTGGTGATCATTCAGTCACACTACCGATCTTCCGTGCACTGGCTCAGGATGGTCCCATCGGCATGGTTCATATAGACGCCCACTGTGATACCGGTGATGACTATATGGGCTCTAAGTTTCATCACGGTGCACCATTTAGTCGTGCCGTTGAGGAGGGGCTGCTGGATCCACAGCGTACTATCCAGATCGGTATACGCGGCAGTGTTAACGATCTTGATCTATGGAAGTTCAGCCATGATAGCGGCATGCGTGTTATGTACATGGATGAATTTCATCGTCTGGGAATTGAAGCGACGCTTAAAGAAATCAAGCACGTCGTCGGCAACGGACCGGTTTACATCAGCTTTGATATCGACAGCCTTGATCCGGCTTTTGCACCGGGTACCGGCACACCGGAAATTGGCGGGCTGACATCACTTGAAGCTCAACTGCTTATTCGCGGCTGCAGTGGTCTGAATATCATTGGGGCCGATATGGTGGAAGTGTCTCCCCCTTTTGATCCGTCTGGAAATACCGCCATGGTAGGCGCTAACGTTCTGTTTGAATTACTGTGCATCACCGCAGAATCTGTAAGCAACAAGCGAAGGTAACAGGGATTTTTTCAGCGTACCCGGGCCGGATGCACGTTGGCTAAACACGCCGCACACAGCACAACGCTTTGCTGATTAAGCAGATTTTTCGCGGCATAGTTAGATCATTACACCAACACAGCCATCAAATTATCAATTGCGTGCCACCGGCTGAATAAATTCAAGCCGGTGCCAATCGATACAAGCACCAAATGAACAAGCTACGTCACCTGTTCGGTTTTGATCACCAGCTTGTTGTGCAGTGTACGATGCACTGGGCACTTATCTGCAATCTCCATCAACCGGGTGATTTGCTCCTCGGTCAAATCACCCTTGATGGTAACCGACCGGTTGATCACATCGATTTGCTTATGTGCCTCATCGCACTCTAAACAATCCTCTCCATGCTGCCGCGAATGCTCAAGCTCAACGCTGACCTGCTCAAGCGGCCATTCTTTTCTATTGGCGTACATGCGCATTGTCATTGCAGTACAGCTGCCGAGTGAGGCGAGCAGATGTTCATACGGATCAGGCCCGAAGTTGCTGCCACCCACCGATGCAGGTTCATCAGCAAGCCAGTAGTGATCATCACTGACAACCGTTTGTGCAAAATTGCGATCAAGCTCGGTGACCATGACTCTCCCCGGCTGAATCTTTACATCTGGCTTCGCAGAACTTTCCGGCACATAACGGCTTGCCCAGCCGGCAATGGTCTCTGCAACATACTCTGCATCTGATTTCTTGCGCAGCAGATGATCCGCATCGTCCAGGCTTACAAAGCTCTTCGGGTGTTTGGCTGCGACAAAAATCTTTTCAGCCTGCTGGATGGAGACGACTGAGTCTACTGGTGAATGAAAGACCAGCAACGCCTTACGCAGTGCAGCCACGTTGGTGTCTTTATTCTCTCGGATATCATCAACGAATTGCTTTTTGATTTTAAATCCCCGACCGGCAAGCATTACCTCGGCCTCGCCTTCACGCTCGATGGTTTCAAGATCAACCGCAAACTGTTTGGCAACATGATCTGCTTCAGCTGGCGATCCGATCGTCACCACAGCGGTGCTTTCAGGTATGGAGTGTGCCGCGCGGAGCACCGCAGTGCCTCCCAGACTGTGGCCGATCAACAAACGCGGTGCTTTATGACGCGCACGCAGGTAGTCTGCTGCACGCACCAGGTCCTGCACGTTTGAAGAAAAGTTGGTGTTCGCAAAATCACCGTCGCTGCCACCAAGGCCGGTAAAATCGAATCGCATCACCGCGAAGCCCTGCTTTACCAGAGATTTGCTGATGCGAGATGCTGCCACTACATCTTTGGTGCAGGTGAAGCAATGTGCAAACATCGCATAGGCGATAGGCTCTGCATCAGGAGATTCCAGTAAGCCGGCTAGCTCAGCCCCCTGACTGCCTTCAAACTGTAATTTTGATCGTATGCTCATTGCAGGTATCCAGTGAAGAACACCGGTAGGACCGGCCAGCGCAGTTGTAGTTCATGTGGCCAGGCTTCGTGACGGGTTAAGCATATCCCGGTAGGTAACTGCCACACTAACAGGGTGATGAAACAGCCCGCATCACTAAGCAATGCGAGCCAGGCCTCAGCAACATTACAGCATTATTGCAGGGCGAGATTGATTAACCCTTAACCACGGCTCACCCTGAATCGATTCAGAGTAAATGTTCCGGTACCCCAGAATGTTTCAGTACCTATCTCTATCGCCCCCATGCAGGAACGCGGGTTGAAGAAAGGAACACCAAACGCAGGCCCGGAATCACGTGACCAGGTAACAAACTCGTTCCAGTTAAGCGTGCCACGTGTACTCGGCTGTCTGGCAACAAAAGCAACGTATGACCAGCCTAGAGCAGGATTGGTATAGACATCCCATTGCTGCCCGCTAAGAGTCACCGTAGCGGCGAGTGTACCCGGTGTGCGTATAGTTGGCACTCCAACCCAGACCATCATCTCGAACTGCTTATTATGTTCTTCAGCTTCGCAGCTGTTATGAAAAAACGATTCCAAAGCGACGTTGCGTTCTACCGTGCCAGTCTCTGAGTAGTCGTATTCAACTCGAAACTGAGGCATGTTGCGGATGTCCACTGGCAGACCAGTCTCTGCAACTGTCCCTGAAACATTAAAGCGAGTCTTACGACCGTAATAGACCTGCGGGTATGACTTTACAGCAAACTCATTGCCCCGGGTTCGATCCAGCCAGTCGTAATCCCATCTTGCGACATAGTTGCCTGGCCCACCGGTCAGCTCAATACACTGGGACCAGTTGTCACTGAAGACTTCACCATAGTTCCACGGGTTGTTCTGCAGTCGATAGTTACCGTAGCCGATCTCAAGCCATGGAATGCACGAGCGCTGGTTGAGTAACGGTGCAGAGCGTGTTGCAGTCACTCCATTCACAACAACACACGTGCGGTTATTTTCAAATCCAAAGCCATTATTACCAGCATCGCTGGCATCGGTCAGACAGATCGGATGTCCGTCGCGGAAACCCGGCACGGCGGCAGCAACCGGTGGAGGAGCAACACCTGGTGTTGCCACTGAAGTTGCGGCGGATGCAGATCCCGATTGCGCGGTCACCCTGCAGCTCCTGCCATTCTCGAATCCCCAGCCATCGCGATCGACATCCGAAGCTGACGACTGACAAACCGGTGTACCCGAGCCGCTTACATTTTGATTGCTGCTCACTTGAGCATTGTTCAACAAACCAGCGCTGCTGGCTGGTGAAGCCGGAGATGCCGAGGAACTGCCACTTGAGCCAACGACGCAGCTACGGTTGTTTTCCCAACCGTAGCCATCGCCGTCGGGATCCGCTGAAGCAGATATACAAACGGGCACACCAGCCGGTGCTGATGCGCCAACGGATGCACCAGCGAAAGCCTGATTCGAAGCGCTACTTTGATTACTGCTGCTGACAATACATGACGCATTGTTCTCCCACCCCCAGCCATCTCCGTCTGAATCTGCCGCGGCAGAGGAGCAAACCGTCTGAGCCGCAGCCGGGTGCGGAGTAAAGCCCATTACCGAGATCAGCGCATAACCGGCAAGCGTGTATAGAGGTAGCGGTTGACAGATGCGTGCAACATTGGGTGCCGAGCGCATAGCCGAACACGCAACAAGTGATGGAGCCATAGTGAGTTATCCTTGGGGACCTTGCTTCGCATAGCAGAGGCTCGGTAGGTGTTGGGTGCCTTAAGACAAAGGCATCATTTATTGATGGCGGTAAGGTTACGCACCCACCTCAACAAGCCGTCCTTACGAATCATTCATGTTAATCAGCGATGCCAATGCAGAGCGAAGTGTTGCCTAGATAGGAAGCAGAATTTGCAAACACAATATTGTTCAAAAGCAAAATCTGGTTCTTATGTTGGCTTTTAGTCGTAACAACTTAGACATTGGAATAAAGCTATTTGAACGTGCCTACACACTGCACAAATATAAAAAAGGCACTCCGAAGAGTGCCTTTATTGATACTTGCTCACTTGTTTAGCCGCTTTCATATCAGCTTTCGCCCCAGCTTACGGGGCAGCTTTCAGGGCAGCTTTCAGGGCAGATGAATAGCCAGGATACTTTGCAACTAATCAACTCCCTGCAACCGCTATTTGGCAACCGTCTCTTTAATTTTATCGAACAACGAGGTCGCCTGATTGACACGGCCGCTGTAGCGATCCATATCACTTTTAAGATTCGACAGATCTGTAGTGAAGTCTGAAATTTTGTTGCCACTACCAGCCAACTCAGACAGCTTGAACTTTGCTGTGTCGATCATCGCAGAGGCATCCTCAGGCCGGCTTGTCGCTGCAGATTCATTCTGGCTGCTCTCAGTTTGAGCTTCGGCGTCGGTTGCCTCTGTAACGGCGGAATTGGTTTCTGTAGCATCACTGGCTTCACTGGCATCGCTGGCTTCACTGGAAAGGGCGGCAGCAGAGACGCCCTGAACTGTGTTGTCATTGTCTGTCGTAGATTCGGCAGCTGCTGCATCACTGTCTGAATTGTTATCTGAGCCAGACGCTTGCGATTCAGTAGGTGCCTCAGCTTCCCCGGTTGTGCCATCCGCCTGCTCTTCAACAGCCTGCTCCTCGACAGCGACTTCCACTTCCTCAGCGGCCTGCGCATCCGCTTCAACAGCATCGTCACCGGCTGCTGTTTCAGCAGTCTCTGCAGCGCTTTCGGCAGTCATGTCGCCTTCGTCAGTTGTCTCTGCGTCGGCGCTTGCCTGCGCGTTGCTGGTAGTGTTGTTTACGCCGGAACTCGAATGGCCATCAGGACTCGATTCGTAGGCACTGCTGCACATGCCGACCACCATCAAAAACAGTGCGGCAAGCGCGATCATCAGGTACAAGCGGATATCATTTAAAAGGCCCATCAGGAGCTCTCCCGGTTCCGTAAAAGTTGCATGAGTGTAGTGTACTTCAAAGTCTGTTCAGACCAATCACTGTCTTGACCAATTCCCTGAATTTTCACAAATGATTACCGGCTTGACCGTCTGCTGCGCGTGACTCGGGCAGTGCGGCTTGCGTTTTCGCTGCAGGCAACTGCTCACGCATCTGTGCAGGCCGTTAATGTGACCGCTATTTCAGGCGCTTTGTCAGCGACTACACAGACGCTTATTTTGGCTGCAGATCTGGCACCGTCAGAAGTGACAGCAGGCAGCAGCCAGGGCGCAACTCAGGCTGGCACAATCCCACGCCTGGCATCGCTTTCTCTGATCAGCCATATGACTGGTATTGCCAGCAGCACCATCCATGTCTTGCCGATGATTTGCCCGGCAAGAAAGTCGAGACTTCCAAAAGCGAGCTGCAAAAAAACCACGCTATCAACGACCAAACCGACCAGACTACTGGCTACCACCGCCAGCACCAGACGTCGCTCCTGCAATGGTGTGTAGACGGCAAAATCAGCCAGTTCAGCGAGCAAAAACGCAACCGTTGAGGCGACCACCAACTGTGGTGGTGCGAGCAGGTAAGACAACACAGCACCAACCCCGATTGCTACCAACGCCCAGCCCTTGCCCAGCCTGCGCTGTACCAGATCTCTCAGCACCAATGCCAGCCCGACCATTAGCACTCCACTCGGTGCCATGATACCGGGGGCGACCGGCAGTAGGCACGGCGAGTCCGGTGGACAGATCGTACCGACGTTGCCAAGCATCCAGTTAGCCACCGGAATACACAGAGTGAAGCCGATAAGGTAGATAAATCCTTCAGTAGTGCGATTCATGAAATTGAAACTATACAGTTGATCCGGGAGCCTAACGCTGCGAGTGCTGCCAGTCGGGATGTTGCCACGGTTGCAGCTGTGAAGGCGCAAGTGGTGGTCTGCCAAGAATGGCATCACTGGCTTTTTCAGCAGTGACAATCGTCGGCGCGTTAAGGTTGCCGTTTGTGATTCGTGGGAAAACCGAGCAGTCTACGACACGCAGCCCTTCAATGCCAACTACTCTGCAATCAGAATCAACGACTGTTGCCGGATTCTGCGGATCACCCATCCGACAAGTGCCGCACGGATGATAGGCGCTTTCAACATGCTGCCGGATAAATTCATCTATCTCTGCATCAGACTGCAGCGCATCGCCCGGCTGAATCTCAGCGCCTGCATAGGGCCTAAAAGCATCTTGCTGTAACAGCTCACGCGTTAACCGAACGCACTTTCGAAAGTCGCTCCAGTCTTTGTCAGTCGACATGTAATTAAATAGAATATTCGGCTTGTCGCGCGGGCTTGCTGAACTCAGACTGACACTGCCTCTGGAGTCAGAACGCATTGGCCCGACATGCATCTGAAATCCATGCGCTTTGGCAGCAGACTGGCCATCGTAGCGAATCGCTACCGGTAAAAAGTGATACTGAATATCAGGGTATGGCACCCCTGCATCACTTCTTATAAATGCTGCTGATTCAAACTGATTGCTCGCACCCAGACCCGATTTAAACAGTAACCAGCGGCCACCAATCAGACCTTTGGATAGCAGATTAAGCTTTGAATACAACGTGATTGGCTGCTTGCAATTCACCTGAAAATAAAACTCGAGATGATCCTGCAGATTCTTACCCACCCCGGGTGTGTGCCGTACCACTGGTATACCATGCGACTTAAGCTCGGCAGAATCACCAATACCAGACAACATCAACAGCTTTGGCGAATTAATCGATGAAGCGCTGAGTATGACTTCCCTGCCGGCGTTGAGTATTGAAGTTTTACCCCGCTGTATTACCTCGACACCTGTGGCTTGATTGCCATCAAAAATAACTTTGCTGACCAGGCATCTTTTGATTGATAAATTCGATCGCTTCAACGCGGGGCGAAGGTACGCGTTTGCCGTTGACCACCGACGCCCACGATAAACGGTCTGCTCCATCGGCCCGAAGCCTTCCTGCTGTTGCCCGTTGTAATCATCAGTAACCGGATAACCGGCTTGCTCACCCGCTTTTACAAAAGCATGAAACAGTGGATTGGTACGCGGCCCACGAGTCACATGCAACGGCCCGTCAATACCGCGCCAGCCTGCCTGCCCGCCATGCGAGGTTTCCATTTTCAGGTAATACGGCAGGACGTCAGCGTATGACCAGCCATCAGCACCGGATTCCTGCCAGTAATTAAAATCTCCGGCATTGCCACGCACGTAAACCATGCCGTTTATCGATGAAGACCCACCAATCACCTTGCCGCGCGGGCAGGCCATTTTGCGTCCCCCCAGATGCGGCTCCGGCAGAGTTTCAAAACCCCAGTCGTAACGCGCCATATTCATTGGATATGACAGCGCTGCCGGCATCTGGATAAACGGGCCGGCATCTGAACCGCCATGCTCCAGTACCAGCACCGAGTATTTGCCATTCTCCGACAGCCGGTTGGCCAGTACCGAGCCCGCAGAACCGGAACCGACAATCAGATAGTCCGCTGCGATATCAGTCATTTCGCGCTGTACTCATTGAGATTAATGTCTTTTTCGAAATGCTTGAAGCTCATGGTTACCCGACTCACTATCCAGTTGCCACAGTCAGTTGTAGCCACCTGCAATATACGTAAAAGCCTTTGCACATCATTGCGCAATTGCGCCGGTTACGCCGCAGGCAAGTGCGCGGTGACTGCCAACTTTAGACAAACTGGTAACACAAGATGATTACCGGACGCTTGACGCAATCGCAATCCCGACATACCCTCCGTGTATGTCCTACACCCACCAGCTACTACTCCTTACCAACCCGGCGGCCTGAGGCTTCCGGGAGCATTACTCACGCGTCTCCCCGACGCATCGAAAAGTAAATACACCGTCGACACTTTCAGGCTCTGCACCCGCCGACGGTTGCGGTAAGGCAAAAGCAAGGTAAGAGACATGAACATCTACGCACCATCAACCCCCCCGACTCCATCCGTTGCAACACCCAGTTTCTCCGGTCTTTCTGCGCTGACTGACTTCTTGTCGCACGTTTCTGATCTGCTCATCGTAAACACCAGAGTCGACATGATTTGCAGAACAACTACCAGTTTCGATCAATAACGGATTAAGAGTGTGAACCCAATGACAAATAAAACCAACGCCGCTAATCCCGCTGGCAAATACAAGCCCTTCGCACCAATCAATCTGCCGAACAGACAGTGGCCTGACAAAACCATCACGTCAGCCCCCGACTGGTGTAGCGTCGATCTGCGCGACGGCAATCAGGCGCTGATTGAACCGATGGGCAGTGAACGCAAGCTACGTATGTTCAAAATGCTGCTCGATATCGGATTCAAGGAAATCGAAATCGGTTTTCCTGCGGCATCACAAACCGACTATGACTTTGTACGCCATCTGATCGATAACAATCTGGTGCCTGAAGATGTCACGTTGCAGGTACTGACTCAGGCGCGGCCTGAACTTATTGATCGTACGTTCGAAGCGCTGCGAGGCAGCCACCGCGCTGTTATGCATCTTTATAATTCCACCTCTACCGTACAAAGACGCGTTGTGTTCAAGCTGGACCGTGACGGGGTAAAAAAGATAGCAACCGACGGTGCACAGTACGTTGCCGAGTGTGCCGCCAAAAACACAGACACTGAATGGGTTTTTGAATACTCACCCGAGAGCTTCACCGGTACCGAATTGGAATATTCGCTTGAAGTCTGTGAAGCTGTTATGGATGTCTGGCAGCCTACCCCCGATAACAAAACCATATTGAACCTGCCTGCCACTGTCGAAATGTCAACGCCGAATATCTATGCGGATCAGATTGAATGGTTCTGCAATAACGTCAGCAAACGCGATAGCTGCATCATCAGCTTGCATCCACACAATGATCGTGGCTGCGCTATCGCCGCCACCGAGCTTGGGTTAATGGCAGGCGCTGATCGTGTTGAAGGTACGCTGTTCGGCAACGGTGAGCGTACCGGTAATGTCGATATTGTTACCCTGGCTTTAAATCTTTATAGCCAGGGAGTCGAATCCAACCTCGATTTTTCAGACATCTTCGATGTCATGCGCACCACAGAATACTGCAACAAACTGCCAGTACACCCGCGTCATCCGTATGCAGGTGAACTGGTATTCACCGCATTCTCCGGTTCACACCAGGATGCAATTAACAAAGGGCTCGGTGAACGTAAGGAGAATCCAGACGCTATCTGGGATGTGCCTTACCTGCCGATAGACCCAGCCGATGTCGGCAGAAGCTACGAAGCAGTGATAAGAGTGAACAGTCAGTCCGGCAAAGGCGGAGTGGCTTTCATCATGGAAAAAGACCATGGTCTTGAACTGCCGCGTCGTCTGCAAATTGAATTCAGCAAAGTGATTCAGGGTATCAGTGAAGATACCGGCAAAGAGATTGACTCAGACACAATCTGGTCAGCGTTTGATCAGGAGTTTCTTAAATCTACCCGTCCTGTAGAGTTTATCGAGCACGAGTCAAAAGCGGAGTCTGATGGCGATTCAGATGATCAAAACCGACAACTTAAAGCACGGATAAAACACAACGGTGAGTCACTGCAAATAGAAGGTCAGGGTAACGGACCCATAGACGCATACGTTGATAGCCTGAAAAAGCAATTCAACATTGATTTTCGCGTGGTCGACTATCACCAGCACGCCACCGGAGTGGGATCGTCGGCGCAATCAGCATGCTATGTGGAAATACAAGTTGCCAGAGGGGCAACCCGTTACGGTGTCGGTTTGCATAGCAATATTGTCTATGCGTCTTTGATTGCTGTTAGCTGTGCGGTCAACAGAGCGTCGGTAGATTTATTGACACTGGGAGATGCAATCACTGCATCCGCTTAACGATAAACGCTCCACCACTGTAACTTGCTACCGGTGACGACCAGTGGTGGAGCGTTCAGTCGTACTGCGACTGCTGTGCTTTGATGAAAAGCGTTTTACGTTACTTAGTCAGCAGTCTTCTATTATTTGTCTTTCAAAGATCTCAATCGGTTTTCTGCTCGGCACAACGATAAACTCGAACGGGTGACTTCTGCCTTCCCGGGTTTCGCAGCCCGGTCCGGGAACTGACTGTACGACGGTGACAACAACTTTATCGTCCAGCTCTTCTAAGTCTGTCGCGCCAATCTTGTAGCCGCCGGTTGGTTTCTCACCTGCAGAGGAGACCAGTACCTGCGATGTATTAAAATCCACCTCTTTGGTTGACTCAATGCTGTGCCGGCCTAGCTCAGAACGATAAATCGACAGGGTCTGAAGTGCTCTGAAGTTTTTACCATTATCAATATCAAAAGGGTTGTAGTTGGCTTTGTGCAGCACTTCAAAAGTCGGCCTGGGTGGCGCTGACGGAATTTGCTGAGCACTGGAAGCCAGAGTCCTGCCGGGTGCCGGATTATTACTATTAGCGTTGTTGTTCGCTGAACTGTTGGATGCAGCAGTGCCAGCCACCGTGCCTGCGATCGCGCCAGCGACTGCACCGGCTTCTGATCCAAGCTCTTCATCCGCAGCACCAGCGGCGGCGGCACTAGCAGCAACGCTGGCCGCAGCGTTAGATGCCGTATTGCCAGAGGTATCTGCGGCAGCAGTAGCAGCATTGTTTCGCTGAACTGCCGGTCCAGTGCTTACCGGTGCAGGCGTGGGTAACACCGGTTGATTAATCTCGCGCGGAAGTTCGGGCAAGGGTCTTGCGCAACCGGCCAACATTACAGTTGCAGCAGCCACGCAAAACGGCTTTAGCAGGGCATTTGAATTCATGTCAGGAAAAAGATCCAGATCGGTTTAAAAAGGCATATACACAGGTGCTTATTCAGCTTGGTAACCTGCGCAAAATAATCATAATACGTATGATAGCACCGGATACCGAGACTTCACGTATGAATGCTGATTTTACAATCGCTGTTCTGCAACATGTGCCTGTGCCGGGTGACATCACCGCAGCGCTGCAGCGCCTGGAAACAACTGCAGCACAAGCAGCTGCTGATGGTTGTGAGTTATTGCAGGTGCCGGAATGCAGTATCACCGGCTACAATCAACCGCTGGCTGCGATGCAACAAACAGCGTTACAGGCAAACAGCGAGACAACCCGCGCGATTGCAGAAATCGCCCGTCGTCATCACATTGCTATCAGCTACGGTTTTGCTGAAGCAGCAGGTAGTCAATTTTACAACTGCGTGCAGATTGTTGACGCTGCCGGCGATGTGATTGCGGCTTATCGCAAGACGCACCTCTGGGGTGAGCTCGATCGCACCCTGTTTTCAGCAGGTGAAACGCTGGCACCCGTGGTTGAGCTGAACGGCTGGAAGATCGGCTTGTTGATCTGCTATGACATCGAATTTCCCGAAACCGTCCGAACACTGGCCTTGCAGGGTGCAGAGTTAATCCTGGTACCAACCGGGTTAATGCAACCATGGCGAGACATTGCCGAAAGAGTGGTACCCATCAGAGCTTACGAAAATCAGCTCTACATTGCCTACAGCAACTACTGCGGTGATGAAGGCGACCTCAGTTATGAAGGCAGAAGCTGTATTGCCGGACCGGACGGTGCCGATCTCGATCGTGCAGATCAATCCCCTGCACTGCTAACTGCCACGCTCAGCAAGCGGGCAATAGTGGAATGCAGACAGGCTTTACCGTATCACCAGGACAGACGCCCGGAACTCTATACCGACGTGGCAGCTCAACAATGACAGAAAAACCTGTCACGATATTCGGACCGGACTTTCCGTTCGCCTACGACAACTGGCTACAACATCCTGATGGCATTGGCAGTTTGCCGGCAAACATGCACGGCACCGAGATCGCTGTGATCGGCGCCGGTGTATCCGGTATGGTTGCCGCTTTCGAGTTAATGAAGCTCGGACTAAAGCCAGTGATCTATGAGACTGGTCGTATGGGCGGCAGACTGCGCTCGGAGCAGTTTGAAAATGCCACCGGCGTAGTCGCCGAACTCGGCGGCATGAGATTTCCGAAATCAGGCACCACCTTTAACCACTATGCCAGTTTGCTAGAGCTTGAAACCAAACCGTTTCCAAACCCGTTAACCAGCGCTGCAGAAAGCACTGTGATAGATCTGGCCGGTGTTAAGACCTATGCAGAATCCGCCGAAGACTTGCCTCCGATTTACAAAGAGGTTTCAGATGCATGGAATCACGCGCTCGACAATGGAGCACACTTTTCGCAAATACAAACTGCGATCAAAGAACGCGATGTTAGTAGCCTGAAGCAATTGTGGAATCAACTGGTCCACGAATGGGATGACCGCACCTTCTACGACTTTATCGCGACATCACCGGCATTTAAAAAACTCAGCTTCAGACACAGAGAGATTTTCGGCCAGGTGGGCTTTGGCACCGGAGGCTGGGACTCGGACTTTAGAAACTCGATGCTCGAAATCCTAAGAGTGGTACTTACTGATTGCGACAATAATCAGGAGCTCATTGCCAGCGGTGCAGAATCACTGCCACGGGGTTTATGGAATCATCACAGCAACAATGCCGCACACTGGGAATCCGGTATCAGTCTGTCTAAGCTGCATGATGGTGCTACTCGACCCGGAGTTACCGGGTTAACAAAGACTGAGAACAACACCATCCTTGTGACTGACCAATACAACAATCAACGTGAGTATGCAGCGGTGGTGGCGACCTGTCAGAGTTGGTTACTCACCACCAGCATAAAAACTCAGGAATCTCTGTTTTCACAAGACCTGTGGATGGCGCTTGATCGCACCAGCTATATGCAGTCTTCAAAAACATTTGTCATGGTTGACCGACCTTTCTGGAAAGACCGGGATCCGAAAACAGGTCAGCAACTGATGAGTATGACCCTGACCGACCGGTTAACCAGAGGCACCTACCTGTTTGATAATGGCCCGGATAAACCAGCTGTTATTTGCCTTACCTATAGCTGGATGGCAGATGCATTGAAGATGCTGCCTTTACCGGTTGAACGCCGTGTAGAACTGGCACTTGATGCATTAGGCAAGATCTACCCGAACTTGAATATCAAACAGCACATCATTGGCAAACCAATCACCATATCGTGGGAAGCAGACCCGAACTTTCTCGGTGCATTCAAAGGTGCGCTACCGGGCCACTACCGCTATAACCGTCGTATGTATTGTCACTTCATGCAGCAGGACATGCCACCACAGGAACAGGGGATTTTTATCGCAGGTGATGATGTGTCGTGGACACCCGGCTGGGCTGAAGGTGCTGTACAAACCGCGCTGAATGCCGTGTGGGGGGTGATGGCTCATCTCGGTGGTCAGTCACACGGAAACAACCCGGGCCCCGGGGATCTGTTCGATGAGTTACAGCCGCTGGATCTTGACGCGTAGCGGGCCACTAGTGCTTTGGCATTATTTAATTTTCGGATAGACGGATTTCAGTTTTGATCGGGCATCGTCGATTTTCATATGCCAGTCCACTCCACGCTGTTTGTCATTGGTAGCACTCGACCATGCCCGTATTTCTGTCTTGAGTGT
>CALLLW010000002.1 GCA_938007995.1 uncultured Granulosicoccaceae bacterium
GGGATTTTGGCCGGCTGTGCCGGCCATTCTGGAAATCACCAAAAAGTGATCATTTATTTCCAGAATGGGTGATCAAATTATTCCAGAATCACTGATCATTTAATTCCAGAATCGGTGATCACTTTGCGCCAGAATACGCAACTGTCTGAGATTGCCGGCAAACGGCATGAGTGACGCGGGCTGGAGAGTATCGTCAGATGCAGCGTTTTGCATTTTCGCTTTATTCTTCCAGTAGTCGATGCGTAGTTTGATGCTGGTGTGGTCTGAATTCTCCGGCGTTGTAGCAATTGCAACGCGTATTGGATTGAGATCGACGTAGCACATTGCACTGAGCACGGCTTTTTCATCGAGCAAGGCTTGTGATTTGTATCTGGACTCCCAGAAGTGACCGGTGCATTCGTCTTCCTTATTGGCCTGGCGAGCAGTGTTCTCGTTTAGCACTTTCATAAACCAACTGATGTCGAATAGTCTTGATCGCCAGGTATCTATCAATACATCGATCTGATTGAGTTCATGTGGTTCAAGGGATTCATCGTTGAGGAAACGATGAGAGACATCTTTGCCTTTAAAGAGTTGATGCCAACGTCTGACAATCTCTTTTGCATCAGCGTTGTGAGCTTCTGCAGAATCGACATGGAGCACCACGTGGTAATGGTTGGACATTACAGCGAACGCTGCGACATCGATATAGAAGATAGAAGCGAGCTTTAAAAGATCGTGCTCGATTTTGTGTCTTCGATGTTCGTAAGAACGGCCGGTGACTGAGTCTTCACCGCATAGAAATGCACGCCTGACGCAACGGGACACACAGTGATAGAAGGGCGTGGCTTCAAGAGCGATTTGAAGTTTACGTGGCTTGGGCATGGGAAGTAACTTCTACAACAGACTACGACTCCAATATTGCCCCGAATGTGCAGATTACACTGAGAATTCTGTCTACTTTTTCTTTTGCAATGCCTGTCCTTATGCCTGATGTGCCTGTCCTGATTTTACGTTTGATTTTCCGTTATGCCTGTCCTAATTTTATTGCCTGTCCTGATGCCCCTCGTTTTGCAATGCCTGTCCTGATTTTCTTTGCTATGCCTGTCCCTTATGCCTGGCATCTTTTGATGCCTGTCCTGATTTTCCCTTCTTTTCTTTTGCAATGCCTGTCCTTATGTCTGATGTGCCTGTCTTGATTTTCCGTTATGCCTGTCCTAATTTTCTTGCCTGTCCTGATGCCCCTCGTTTTGCAATGCCTGTCCTGATTTTCTTCCTATTTGACCGGGCGATCTGGCGTTGGCAAGTCATTGCTGCTCGATCAGTGCTGTAATTCAGTAATCTCCGACAGAGTAATTTACGCGCTCAATCTTACGCCGATAACAATACGCCAGGCACTACTTAATCTGGTAGAGCAAGCTCATGATGAAGTCGGCTTAAAGTTATCGGCGAACACATTGCCGCCAACAGTCGCAACGAAAGCTCGTAGTGGTCGAAAACTGCGCTGGGATGATATACAAAAGCCTGTGAGCCGCCTAACTGTCGACGAATTACTCAAAACAATCATCCGCACAATAGAACCACATCGGTGCATCATTTTCGTAGACAGCCTCGAAGTACCACCAACCTATTTCGATGCACTGGAGGAATTGGCACAACACGCTCAAATCATCGCCGCCATGGATAGCGATAACAGACGCAACCGTGCTGTAAGGTTCGTCCTAATTTTCTTGCCTGTCTTGATGCCCCTTGTTTTGCAATGCATGTCCGGATTTTCTTTTGATGCCTTTCCTGATTTTCCTCTCAGCACCCTTAACTAATCAATGTAGAAGATAGATTCCCGTTAAAATAACAATTGCAATAAACATCGTTTCAACAAAAATCAGTGCGATAGCAGGGCCACCCACAGACATCACCTGTTTTAGATTGGTTCGCATACCTACTGCCGCAATGGCAGTGAGTAACAGCCATTGAGAGACACTGCTCAAGAGTTCAATGACAATTTGCGGGACTAGGTTGAGTGAGTTCAGGGTGGCGAGGATCAGAAATCCTAATATAAACACAGGCATGATCGGCGGAGCGGTAGTACCTTCTTCAATGGTGGCAAATCGGCGTACTACCAGTGCTCCGATAATCACAACAGGACCGAGCATAGCCACCCTGATAAGTTTGACCACCGTTGCGGCATCGCCTGCCTGATCAGAAACAGTAAAGCCCGCACCGACAACCTGCGCCACATCGTGAATGGTCGCACCGAAGAAGACACCGGCCGCAAAATCGTCAAGCTGCAAAGCCTGGGTGAGTATCGGGTAGATAATCATGGCGAGGGTAGATAGTACGGTTACTCCCATCACTGTAAAAGCCAGTCGTTCTTCCGAGCGTTCGTCCTTTGGCAGAATAGCGCTAATCGCCACAGCTGCTGAGGCACCACAGATTGCCACTGACCCTGCAGTCAGCAGGGCGAATCGCCATTTGTGGCCAAACCAGCGCGAGATCAGCAAGCCAAATACAATGGTTGCGATCACGCTGCCGATGATCAGGCTAATCATTGGCACACCAAGCCCTGAAACCATGGCAACAGAGATGCGCACTCCCAATAGAGCGACGCCAACTCTTAGCAGAGTTCGGGCTGAGAATGCTACACCGGGTACTGTCTTGCCTTCCTCGCCTAAGAAGCCGAGTGCAATGCCCAGCAATAATGCCAGCAACATGGCTGGTGTCTGGTAGTGCTCTGATAAAAATCGAGCTGAAACCGCCACCACAATTGAAACCAGAATGCCCGGGAACAGTAGTTCGTATTCTGCTTTGAACCTTGCAATCAGGGTTTTGGACTTTGCTTTAATGCTGGTGTGGGGGTTCAATTCAGTTGCTTGCCAGGGTGAGTATTAGTGTCTGACGTTTCTGCGCCGGGTATTGACCTGAAACACAGATAAATACTGCCAGAAGTAAGGGTGATTTGCGTGGGCCACAAGTGGTTTTTTATAGGTTCATAAAGCATCACCACACAGCACCTGCACGACTGTGGAAGGCTGTGCAGGATGGCGAAAGCTGGATCTACATGGAACAGGTTGACGCTTTGGCTACAATTACTGATCAAAAAACCGGTGCGGCGGCGTTCCCGGGAGACATAATTTCGGTGGGTACTGGGGAAATTGGATGCGCTGTCATGTAATTATCTACAATCGCAACGGCCAGCGATGTCGCCGTTCGTCAACAGATACGAACGGCAGCGTGGGTAGAAAGTATTGTCAAATGACAGTTCAGTGGGCAAACAAATGCATCAGGCAGCAGGAAATGAAGATGGCAACAGTCACTACAAATTCTTTTCTGAACCTTGCGGGCGGTAATTTCAGTACTTCGGTTCTCACTGTTGTTCTGTGTTTTCGTTGCATATTGCCGCTCTGCGCTAAGCTGAAAATTATCAGAATAATCTCGCGCTGCATGTGATCTACCACGAAGGCGTTATAAGCTCGACAAGCCGTCTTGGCTTGCCGATCAATCCCCCGCGTGCAACACGCTGGTGCGTATTACGATCCCTCCGCGTATATCCTGTTTTTATTATTGTTATGTATGACTTCCCTGTCGGAATTGTTAACGACTGAAACACAGTTTACTTAATGTTCGATGCGTCACGAATTTCGCGCATACACACCTATTCAGAAAAACTCCACCCAAACATAGTCAGCGCATGGTCTCCGAACAGGAAAGGCGCTGTGAAATCTGATGACTGTGGGAATGGACGTACACCAAATCAAGGGTTAATACTAAATATGAATTCTAACCTCCGGCGCATTAGGGCTGACTATTTATGAAATGACGGGTATCTCTGAAGATGATTTTACCTTTTCCAACGACGCAGGGGATACGCTGTCCGGGTCCGTAACTCAGGACATTGCTGGAGAACGTTTTTTCTCAAATTCTGTAGTGAGGGAAGAAAGTGCCGTTGATTTCTGTGTAGTGGAGGCACAGCAGTATGTGACACCAGCTAAACCTTATGGTGCTGTCAGATTTACAAATGCAACTAATGACTGATTGAGTAGAAAGTGAAGACACACTCGAACGTATCCAGGTTGACGGCGGTTACTGATTAAACAACAGTACCTTGTGGAAAGCTGAATTTGTGGATCAGGATGAAGAGGCCAATTCCGGCGGGCAAATCGGTGGAGGTTTTAGCGGGTTCACTACAGAGTTGTCTGTCAAATTCTAAAAAGGTCTGTTTACAGCTACAGCGGATGTTATGGGAAGCTCCAGTGCATCGCTCGCAACTCATAACGGCGGCATTAAACCTGAGGCGGATAGCAAGCCTTTAAAGCTGCGTAGAACAGACCTGAGCCAATGACTGATCAATAGAAGCTGTTAAGCCCCAATGTAATGCAAATACCAGCATCTCGTTTTCTATGTGCAGGCATGTATCGCGGTACAATCCGCACAAAACTGAGCCAAACCGCACATACACCCCATTCGACAGCGTTTCCTTTAATTTTTTCGTCTGCCGCGCAGACTCCTAGATTGGCTTTCGACGTAGTACGCGCAGAACGGTGTTGCGCCCGGTGCGCAGAATCGGGTACAGCACGGTGGCTGCAGTACGGTGATGGAACATCCAGTAATTCAGCCGATTGAACCAACCGCTGCGGGTGCTGAGCAGGGCGAGCACCTGCATGGCTTCAGCGCCGTAGTGGAATTGTCCTGCTACTACCACGACCATTCCCTGATTCAAATCGAATCCACGACTTTGGGTTTCTGCGACCAACGGGTCACTGCTGCGGGCGTCTACAAGGTTGACTGCGCCGGCACTCTTACGCAGGCGCAATAACTTTGTATATTGTTGGCAAAAAGGGCAGTCGCCGTCATACACTATTGACACTTCACGTGAAGCTGTTGTGTTTGTCTTGACGCTGTCAGTCAATGGCCGGGCCTTGCTCACTGAATGGATTCACGGCTCTTACAGAACTCCGTGTGAAGATAATAGAATTTTCCCATTCGGGGCAATATGAACGCTTTTTTTCAGTCATTATTTAAGTCAGTTGATGCAAGCTCGATGGCGGTTTTTCGTATGGGCTTCGGTGCGCTGCTTGTGTTTAACAGCATCAACAATCTGGTGCTGTGCCCGACGTGTCGATACCTTGAGCCGGATATGTTGTTCAAGTACCACTATTTTGAGTGGGTTGTGCCGTGGCCCGGGATCGGGTTGTGGGTACACTGGGGTATTATGACGCTTTGTGCGTTTGCAATCACCTTTGGTTATCGCTACCGGTTGGCGCTGGCTATTTTTACCGTTGGCTTTACCTACAATTTTCTGCTCGATGAAGCGCTGTACCTGAATCACTATTATATGGTGATTCTGTTTTGTATTTTAATGCTGTTTATACCGGCGCATTGCAAATGGTCAATGGATGCGCGTCGGGACAGTCGTATTGCCTCGGCTACTGTGCCGCGCTGGACTATTGTGTTACTGCTGCTGCAGCTTGAGATCATTCTGATCTGGGCAGGGATTGTGAAGCTGAATCCGGATTGGCTCAACCTTGAGCCGCTGCGAATGTGGATGCATGCGCTGCGCGATGATTACCCGCCGTTCTTTACCACACTGACTGGCAACGCCGGAATTGCACTGGGTGCTTATGGTTCCATTGCGCTGCATTTACTTGGTGCGCCTTTGTTGTTCTTCAGGTGGGCAAGGCCTTGGGTGCTGCTTGCCTACGGTGTGTTTCATTTGGTGAATCATACGGTGTTTAATATTGGCATCTTTCCGTGGTTTACCTGGTTTGCGAGCTTTTTGTTTTTTCGACCGGACTGGCCGCTGAGGGTTAAGGAAAAGATATTTTCACGAAAAGGCACGTCTGAAGAGTCACGTGGTGCTTTGGTTGATGACTCGTTAACAGCAACAGCTTCCGGTGCTTTTGGGGTGACTGCAAAGCAAGTGTTTATTGTTACTGCCATGGCAACGTGGCTGTTGAGTCAAATACTAATCCCCACACGCAACTGGTTTATACCCGGCAATGTTGCCTGGACTGAAGACGGTCACCGGTTCAGCTGGCGCATGAAACTGAGATCAAAGCGCGGTGTTGCGGTTTATACAGTAAGCAGTGGTGAACAAACCTGGCAGGTTGATCCAAAGACTTACCTGAATGCCAAACAATATCGCAAGATGACATGTATCCCCGATATGGTCTGGCAGTTCGGTCAGTTTTTGCAGGCTGAGTGGCAGGAGAAAGGCTATAGCAGTGTCAGCGTTACTGTTGATTCGCGATGTTCTTTGAACGGGCGTGACTTTCAAACCTTTGTGAAACCCGATCTGGATTTAACCACTTTATCGCGTGATCAGTTGGCTGTTAACTGGCTGGAGCCGCTTGAAAAGCCATTGAAAGATCCGTTGTGGAAGTTGTAGCTGATCGATCATCAGTGATGATATTGGTTGTATTATCCACATAACGCACACTGCCGTGCTCTTGTTCAATAAACACATCGCATAGCCGTTTGTACTATTGTTCAGCGTTTACTGCTGTGCTCCACTGAGCGGTCCCATAATCATTGCTCAGGAGGAGCGTATGCGTAAGATAAGTGTTTTATGTGCCGGGGTTACTTTTACCACGTTTTCTTTTCTCGGTTTTGCAGCTGCTGAAGAACTGGATATCGTTGTTAAAAGTGCGCCGATTGTGCCTCACGGATTAATAGCTGGCCAACCGCTTGATGTGACTTTGAGCTTTGTTGATCTTGATCCACAAGTTCCGGGTATAGAACTTCGGCAGGGTGGTACAGCAACTATCTTTCTGCCGCCGGAGGTAACCAACCTTGGCTATCCGGTTGCGTCAGTTGGTAAGGCCGTGGGATGCGAGCCACCGGTACTAGGTAAATGCAGCTCCGGTGGTTTTCTGCATGGCTGGCCGCAGAGCCCGTTGTTGCCATTGCCTAATGTTGAGTACGATGAGGCAGAACATGCGTTAACGCTAACGGCGACGGCAGATGCGCCGGAATACGATATTGATAACCCGGGTGCCAAGCTCATACACCTGTTCACGTTCGGCTTTCAAAACCCACAGGAGCCAGGTGATTACCCGATAAGGCTTGAGTTACAGCCAGATCCCGATAAGCCAGTCACACAGACGGGCAGTGCACTGTTGAAAGTGAGTGCCAGGCGAGAGGCGATGCTTGCAGTCGATAGCACGCAAGCGCCAAATATTAAGGGGCCGAAGTTTAAAAACACCATGTATCAGGCAGTAAAGGCTGGGGATACTTCCTACCCTATGTCAGTCAATATGTGGGATGCAGATCACCAGCCGATTGTTGGTGCACGTATCGAGATGCTTAGCGAAACGACTGGCAATCTGATTGGTGCAGACGGTTCATCACTCGGTAGTGTGCTGGTAGACGTGCCTGATGGTGCGAAAGGCTTTTTACTGATGTCTGCATCATCGTTTGCAGCGAAAACAGGTTTGGCGGGATATCCGACCGGGCGTCTGGTGATGACTTTAAAAACAGCCAGAGGTGCACCGGGGGACTACCAGGTAACACTGGCGCTTAACAATGGTGATCCGCTGGTGCATCGTATTACAGCAGAGTGATAGCGCTGATGTCATTTTAAATTGGACTGGTGGTAAATCGGGCTGGCGGTATGACCAGCCCGGTGATTTTTTTCGCTGTTAATTTGATATTTGGATGGTCACTAGTGGGCTGTGCGGGAAGTTCGGTAACTAACTTTTCACAGCCACAGTCGTCAGAGCAAGGCGAAGAAATGCAGGCATAGCAGGGCCTACGTCGAATCCATATTTTATCAATGATGGCAACGCAGCTATGGCGGCTGTGGCGAAGAAAAGTGTTACCGAACTTTCCAAACAGCCCACTAGCTTGTCCAGACAGCGGGCTCTTTGTCTACCAGTACGGCTCTGATACCTTCAATAAAATCTGCATGGCGCACAGCTTGATCGGCTGCTTTCAGTTCCAGTTGCAGGCAGGTTTTCAGGTCTTTTCCCTTGGCGTTTTCAAGTAGATCGCGGGTCAGATTGATTGCATACGGTGACATACGCTGTATACGTTTGAGTAAATCAGCGGCGTCTGATTGCAGTGTTGTACCGTTAGTTTCATTGTTAGCGGCTTGTTCGAGGTTGCTTATCAGTTGTTCCTGAGTTTTCGCACTGAACCAGTGCCGCCTTGCTTCGAGCAGTTGCATGAATGCTGCGTCTTCAGGGGTTTCTGCCACTTCTGTCAGTGTAGACTGCAGTGCCTCTGCGCCGGATTGTTCAATGGCGTTTGTTAGTTTGGCCCAGTTTGAAGAGTGCACATAGTGTGTTGCCAGGCCTATGGTGACTGCCTGATGTGCTTTAACCGGCATACCGCTTATTGACATCCAGCTGGCGGCGTTATGTGAGAGCTGGTTCAAAAAGTACGTGCCGCCGACATCCGGAAAAAAGCCGATCGCTGTTTCCGGCATTGCCAGTAGTGAATTTTCGCAGACGACCATGGTTTGTCCGTGCACAGTAAGGCCGAGTCCGCCGCCCATGGCGATACCATTTACCAGAGAAATATAAGGTTTCGAGCATTCTGCGATATGTAAATTCAGTTTGTATTCCTGTTCAAAGAAAGTCTGTAATTCAGTCCATTTTTCATCAATGGCAAGCAGCCGGGTGGACTTCATATCGCCACCGGCACAAAACGCGCGTTCGCTGGCTGACCTGACCACGATAACGTCTACAGCCGGGTCATTTTCAAGTGAAATTAGTGCCTGATGAATATCAGTGATCATCTGATGCGTGAGGGAGTTAAGTGCCTCGGGCCGGTCGAGAGTGATATAGCCGGCTTTTCCCTGGGTGTTTACTTTTATATGCATCTTTGATTCGAGAGTCGAGAGATAGGCGATTATTGTAGCGCAGTTCAGTTGTAGTGCTGAATGTAGGCCGGAGGCAATGCAAATTCTGGTATCAGGTGCGGCAAAGGCTTTGTTTGAAAGAAAACCCGATCGGGCTTCCGTGGGGCTGCCATGTGTCTGCCATGGGGCTTCCCTGGGTCTGCCAATCGCGCTTATTATTGACCGCTTACTTACTATGACAACATGCAGGCATTTTTTATGGGTTCAATCGGAATCGGTGTGGTGGGCGCGGGCTACATGGGCAAAGCTCATAGTGTCGCGATGAACTCGGTTGGCGCTGTTTTCGACACACCGTTAAAACCTGTATGCGAAATGCTTTGTGCCACCACGGAAGAAGGTGCTGCGATCAAGGCCAGGGCCTTCGGTTTCAATCGCTCCACCGCTGACTGGAGAACGCTGGTTGATGATCCGGCTGTTGAAGCGATAGTAATCGCATCACCTCAGTCCACTCATAAAGAAATCGCACTTGCGGCAATAGCCAAAGGTAAACCGGTGATGTGTGAAAAACCGATGGGTGCAAACCTGAGTGAGGCGATTGCCATGACAGAAGCCGCCGAGGCCGCGGGGGTGGTAAACATGATTGGCTTTAACTATGTGCGCACTCCGGCAACACAGTACGCGCGTAAGCTCATAGCCGAGGGAGAAATAGGAGAGGTTACCTGGTTTCGAGGTGAGCATACCGAAGACTTTCTGGCTGATCCCGAGGCGCCTGCCAACTGGCGAACCCGCGGCCGGGCGACTGGTACGATGGGTGATCTGTCTTCACATATGATCAACTGTGCGATGGCGTTGCTTGGCCCGATAGCCACGATCAGTGCGGATATTGAAACGGTGCATAACAGCAGGCCATCAGAGCAGGATGCAGCCACCGCTGAGGAAGTCACTAACGACGACCATGCTCACTGCCTTTGCCGCTTTGAATCCGGGGTGATGGGACATTTGTATTTCAGCCGCATATCTACCGGTCGCAAAATGGGCTACGCCTACGAGATATCCGGCACCAGAGGCGCGATTCGTTTTGATCAGGAAGATCAGAATGCGTTATGGCTTTACCGCATGGAGGGACCGGAAGCGGAACGTGGATTTCGCAAGGTGCTAACCGGCCCCGCGCATCCTGACTACGAGCCGTTTTGTCTTGGCCCGGGGCACGGTACCGGGTATCAGGATCAGCTGATTATTGAGGCAAAAGATTTTCTCAACGCAATACATGCAGGGCAGGCGCGTTGGCCCACGTTTCGTGATGGCATGGAGGTCAGTCGTGTTATTGATGCAATGTGGCAATCGCACGATTCGCGTCAGTGGGTTGATATTGGCAAGTAGCGGGTTGTGGTTTGTTGCGAAAATACTGCGGGATTAAAATTGCACACACGAGGATGGAAAGAGGAGCGTGGAGAGTGGTAGTCCTCCCGCGCCAGTGAATGCCCCTGTTCCAGTAAAGTTGCTAGTCCAGAAAATCATCGATTTCATCCACTGCCTCTCGTATCCAATGCATCAAACCGCGCTTTTTTTTGCCTGATTTCTTTTTATTGTATTTGCTCTTTTTAATTTTCTTTTTGTATTTGCGAGCAAGGTCTTCAAGCTCGTTGCCCCAGAGTAAATTATCGGAATCACGCGACTTGCGTTTCCTTGAGGGTTCATCTGTGTCTGGTCTACGGGCTTTTTTTTTGCTGTCGCGCTTTTTGCTTTCTCTGAATTCTGTTGCAGGCTTTTTCTGCTTAACGACTGGTGGTGTGGCGAAAATTGGATTCGGCGGTGGTGGAGTGACTGACTGATTGATGATTTCGGTATTTTTCAGCGGAGCGCCGCAGGAATTGCAGACCAGCTCCTGCCTTACTGCTGCTGACAGCGGTATTACTACCCGGCTGTGGCAGTATGAGCAGGTGGCTATTTTGGCGGCTGATTTCATCAGTCAGGCTATCGAGTCAATGTGCAGGATGGTAACGAGTTATTGCGTGCTGTGCGCAGGTGACACTGTATTTCCCGAATAGCTCGCAAGTAATAAGCTGGGCATTTGCAATGGCTTATTCAAGCCTGGGACTTTGGTTGGTATTTTTCTGCACACTACTCACTGTGATTGTCGGCAATCAGGCTGATCATTTCAAACATTACCGCCATCGCGCGATAACTGGTGATCTGGTTTGGTGTGTCGACAGTTGGCATCAGGCAGACAACATCACCACCAATGACATTTTTGCCGCGTAATGACTGCAGGATGTTACAGACCTGATCCATGGCAAAGCCGTCTATGCCGGCCTCTATGTTTGAAACACCGGGTGCGACGGTCGGGTCAAGGCAGTCGAGATCAAACGTTATATACAGTGGCCGGTCACCGATTTTTTCGTGGATTATGTCGATCACTTTCGCGGCACCCAGTTGGTCATACTCGGGTTTGGTCACGACGGTGTAGCCGAGATCGTGACTGGTATCGAGCCAGTCAAGCGTTCTTACGTTGCCGCGTATACCCAGTTGTACAGAGTGCTCCGGATCAACATGACCGCCGCTGACCAGATAGCTGGCCCAGTGGGCGGCAGATTTAACTGCACCAAGAAAATGATCGACGTTATGAAAAGCATCGGTGTGTGCATCCAGATGCAGCAGACAGGCTTTTTCGCCATTGGTGAGTTTTGAATGTGCGCCTGCAATGCCCTGCAGTATGCCGCCGGTGATTGAATGATCACCACCGATTGAAACAGGTTTGCATTGTGCATTGGCTACTGACTTATAGTATTCAGTAATTATCTCTATGGTTTTTTCGTTGTTGTTTGCATGAGTCATGGGAACATCACCCAGATCATTGATACGACAACGCTGCCACGGGTCTATCTGAAATGCGTTATGGACCCTGCGGCCAATGGCGGAAATATTGCGAACCGCACGCGGGCCAAGGTGCTGATCGCGTTGGGTTGTGCCGTTACCGGTACTGTGTGGTACGCCGATCAATCCGATATCACTGTTGAGCGGATTGTGATCATGATTACATCTGAACAGTGTGGGTATGCCGTGCCAGTAGATGGCATCCATCAGTTTCTGTTGATCTGAGTTTGAATTGCTCATGTTTTGCCGAGCCTGTTGTTGCCAGCGTCAATGGTTACAGCGGTGCTATGCAGGCTTAAATACCGTCTACCACGATAAAATCACGGGTACCTGATTCCTGCATTATCTTCAGTAGATCTGCATACTCTTCTGAGTGGTAGAACTCGAGCGCTACCTGTTTTGATGGATACTCGATTACCACAACCCGGCGGTTCTCCTGTTCACCTTCGAGTGTGACCACATCACCGCCGCGAACAAGAAATCTGGCACCGTACTTTTCCAGTAGCGCTGGCGTACCCGCAACATAGTCTTTGAATCTTTCCGCATCAGTAATGGTGGCTTTGACAATGGCATAGGCAGGCATGTGATGTTCTCCGGTTATAAATTCTTTGTTATCAACAATATTATCTACAAGAGTAATCAGGCAGACTTTTTTCTCTCGCGATGTATTGTATAAGCTGAGGCGACAACAACAATAGTAGCCCCGATCACGGTATTCACGCCAGGCAGATCTCCAAACACAACCAGGCCGATGATGGTTGCATAAAGAATCCGCGTGTACTCAAGCGGCGCGAGCAGTGAGGCTTCGCCAAACTTATAAGCGTAGATATTACACAACTGTGAGAAGTAACCGCTCAGGCCAACCCCGAGTAGCAATATCCACTGTGATAGTGATGGGGTTTGCCAGTACATAAACGCAGGTATAGCGACGATACTGGCAACCCCGACACCCTGGTAAAACAACAGCGTTGATGGCAGATCTTTACGCGAGATTATTCTGACCAGCACCATCACAAGGCCAGCAGCAACCGCCGCCATGGCTGCATAGAACCCGTAGATATTAAACCCTGAAGTACCGGGCTGCAGCATAATAACGACACCACCAAAACCCACCAGCGTGGCGCTCCAGCGCCGGATGCCCACTGTCTCTTTGAGTAAAATTATCGCAAATACAGTGACGAATAAACTTTTGGCAAAACCTATTGCTGTGGCATCTGCGAGTGGCATATTGATGACTGCTGTAAAGCCACACAGGATTGCAACCCCTGCAGCCATTACCCTTGCAACATGCAAAAAAGGTTGTGTGGTTTTTATCGACTGTGGAAAGTTGCGCGAAATTTTTGGCGCCATGATCAGCAGAATAATCAATTGCCTGACGAGAATAACCTGCGTGACATGGAGGCTTGCACCGGCAAGCTTTATCAGCAGTGCCATAATGCTGAAGCCTATTGCAGCAACCAGCAGGGTCACTGCACCGCGAGTGTTGTCAGGCAATGCAGTGAGGTATCGGGTTATGCTATTCAACGGCGGCAGATGTTCTGGATACGGGTATCATTCAAGCGCTCGCTGGACTTAATTGAAGGAAGGATGGCCGCTAATCAGGGCGGCTTTACCGGTTAGTCAGAGTGGTTGGTCAGGCCATGTGGCTGCGCACCCGGTGTTAACTGGCCGGTGGTGGTTGGTAAGGGAACGTTGTGCAACCGTCCAAGTATAGCGAGTTTCGACTAAAACTGTTCATGTGTTCTGGTCTTGCGGTCGTGGCTCATGTGTGTGGCAGGCGTTTGGGCAATGCAAATCAGCCGCTTTTTCAGCAAAGTGGCATTTACAGGTGGTGTCAGCTAACTGCGCTTTTGGAACGGACGAGTTACGGCTGATAAAAATCGACCTGTGCGAAAGCTGGTATGATTTGCAGATTGCAAAACTCATTCTTGAAAAGCGGTTTCCGCCGAGCTGCGTGGAACTGCACCGCAGTTACTATACCGTGGATAGCGGGAACAAAGATTATGTATCCCGGTCTATGCGTCGGGCGGGCAGGTATGAGTGGATTGCAGACACTCGCAATGAGACAGAGGCTTTTTAAATTGTTGAACTCCAAAATCACATCTTCTGTTGTCAAAAGTGTTCAGCGATCTTTGGTATTGCTGACGATTGTAGTGCTCGCTGCCTGCAGTAAAGAGCCGGAGGTTGAGCTTGAACCGGCTGTTTTTTCAGTGGCTACTGATGAAGGGATGTTTATCAGCGCTGACTATAAAGGCAAGGTTATCTACCTTGATTTCTGGGCCAGTTGGTGTGGGCCGTGCCGGGAGTCTTTTCCGTGGATGAACAAGATGCGGGCCAAGTATCAGGATAAGGGTCTGGAGATCATTGCCGTGACCCTGGATCAGGATAAAGATCTGGCGAGATTATTTGCCGAAGAATTCAACGCAGAATTCACCATCGGTTTTGACTCCGACGGATCAGTCGCAGATCAGTTCGGCGTCAGGGGTTTACCCAGCAGCGTGATCATCACCCGCGATGGTAAATTGTTGGAGAGCCACACTGGCTTCAACCAGACGCAGGCGGTGGAATTTGAAGCGGCGTTGGTGAAAGCGCTTGAGACGTAGTCCGGACTGCGGTGGGGTGTTGCGGAATCCGTCACTGTCGAGTTGACCGGCTTGCTGCACAGGGTGCCGGGCAGTCGTCGGGCATCACACACATTGCTTTTTGCAACATCGCAGATCGTTTATGCTGGCGGCCACTTAACTATAGTGTCGTGTGACGTGCGAACTGTGCGGATGAGAGTCGGTCATTGGTTCTATAGCAAGGCGCAGCTCGCAGGCAATGGTTGTTCCGTTTTCAAGAGCTGCGACGCAGCAATAGAGCCAATGGCAAGCTCCCGCAGCGGCGCCAATCTAAGTGATTCAATGGTCAGTAAGCATCATGGTGTGCACGTTCGAAAACGTATTTCTTTTATGAAGTCAATACACTTTGATTGATCGACTCATTCGTGTAGTTTGTATGTCACACTACACCAGAGGACTGCAAATGAAACTCCATTTATTAAGCGCGCTTGGCATCCTGATCGCCGGTACATCGGTCGCTTCAGCCGAGTATTCGATAACCATTCTGCATACCAACGATATCCACAGTCGGATCGAGTCCATTAACCGTTTCGACTCAACCTGCGATGCGGAGGGCGAGGCCGAAGGGAAGTGTTTTGGCGGTGTGGCTCGATTGAAAACCAAAATGGATGAGCTCAGGGCGCAAATGGACAACCAGAATGTGCTTGTGCTCGATGCCGGTGATGCATTCCAGGGGTCACTGTTCTACACCACCTATAAAGGTGAGGCAGAAGCACAGTTCATGGAGGCCATTGGTTATGACGCTATGGCGGTTGGCAATCACGAATTTGATGACGGGCCTGAAGGGCTGTCCAAATTTATCGATGCCGTATCATTTCCTGTCGTGTCCGGCAACCTGGACCTCAGTGCAGAGAAAAGCCTGATTGATAAAGTACAGGATCATCTGGTGCTTGAAGTAGGTGGCGAGAAGATAGGTATTGTCTCGGCACTGGCCACAGACACAATCGAAACTTCAAGCCCCGGTGAGAGCGTGGTATTCGAGGATGAAATCGAAGCGCTCAAGGCAGATGTTGCAGCACTCGAGGAAGCCGGTGTGTCGATGATTATTGCGCTAAATCATGTCGGTCTGCCCATGGATCTCAAAATTGCTGAAGCGGTTCCGGGGATTGATGTTGTGATTGGTGGTCACAGCCATACGCTGATGTCTAACGAAGCAGAGGGTGCCCCTGCCTATCCAGCTATGGTGGGTAATATACCGGTTGCACAGGCTTACGCTTATTCAAAATACATTGGCAAGCTGACCGTCGAATTTGATGATCAGGGCAATGTCACTGCAGCAGAAGGTGAGCCGGTACTGCTTGATGCTTCAGTCACGCCGGATGCCGCAATTGCCGCACAAATTGCCGAAATGGGTGCGCCGATTGAAGAAATGAAAAAGCGCGTTGTGGCTGCAACATCAGATGTGGTTAACGGTGATCGTGCTGTGTGTCGAGTGGCGGAATGCCCGATGGGTAACCTGGTGGCAGACGCCATGCTTGATCGGGTTAAAGATCAGGGGGTCACGATTGCCATTCAGAATGGCGGTGGCTTGCGTGCATCAATTGATGCCGGTGAAGTCACTATGGGTGAGGTGCTGACAGTACTGCCTTTCCAGAATACGCTGGCGACTTTTCAGGTATCCGGTCAGGCCATTGTTGATGCGCTGGAAAACGGTGTCAGTCAGATTGAAGAAGTCAAAGGGCGCTTCCCGCAGGTGGCTGGACTGAAGTTCACTTTCGATCCTTCTGTTGCACCAAATGAAGGCCGTGTGCAGGAAGTGATGGTTATGAAAGACGGTGCTTTCGCACCAATAGACACTGCTGAAATGTATTCTGTGGTATCTAATAACTATGTTCGTAACGGTGGTGATGGCTACAAGATGTTCAAAACCGCAGAAAAAGCCTATGACTTTGGCCCTGATATCGCTGATGTAACTGCTGAATACATGGCGGCCCAGGGAGAATACAAGCCGTATACGGATGGTCGTATTTCGCAGAAGTAGGGTTTTGTCACTGTAAGTGCGGTGCGGGGTTGTATCGTTTAAATGCATCCCCGCACACTGATTATTTTTTAGCTTCTGAATCTGCCCAGATACGCCAGCTCTCTGCATAGCTGCGTGCCATATGTTCCAGATCATCAGCGGCGGTTTTAAGCTCACCGCCGTGTCTTGCCTGAATGATCCTCGAGACGCACTCCATTAAAGCAAATAATGCATAGTCGGGATCGGTGCCACTTTCATAGGCTTTTTGCATTTGTGGGAATAAGTATTCTTCGGCGAACTTGCGTCCTTCGGACTCTACTTGCTGAACGCGTAGTGGTACTTCGTTTTTGTTGTCAGTCATTGGTCTGTCATAGCAGGCTTGGAACAGTAAA
The DNA here is from genome assembly GCA_938007995.1 of uncultured Granulosicoccaceae bacterium. Taxonomy (GTDB): domain Bacteria; phylum Pseudomonadota; class Gammaproteobacteria; order Granulosicoccales; family Granulosicoccaceae. The sequence goes on from CALLLW010000002.1 coordinate 16,627, forward strand.
GAGTACAGCTTAACGAAGCTGGCTGTCTTTGCTGCCACGCCGGTTAATTGCAGATTCTGTTTGTATTTTTGTGTCTTGTTCTGCCTGGCAATCAACGCAAAGCCTGACGCCGGGTACTGCTTCTCTGCGGGCTATCGGTATTTCTTTTTCGCATTCTTCGCAGTGTGTTGCACACTTGCCGTTGGGTGGGGCAGCGGGCAGGCGGCTGCGTGCCTGCTTTACCGCATCGGCCACGCTTGCATCTATTTGATCCTGTACTGCACCGTCTTTAGACCAGCCACCGGCCATGATTGCCTCCTTTGTTTTTTTTGTTACCTTCAATCTATGAAGTAGCGCAACGTGTACATGCAGCTTTAACGGTGTACTACCTCACAAAGTACACAGAGACAGAACTGGCCTTGCAGACAGTGTAAGAGTGGTTTCGGACCAATGATATCTGACCACCTTCCGGTCTAACCTACTTTCTGTCGCTCTGAAATTTAGCCAAAATCCGACCATTATGGCAAATGCCTGAGCACAACAAGTATTTATGTAATACAATATAATACAAAATAGACGATGAGGTCTCATTATGGCTTCCAGCCAAATGCTCACTTTACGCATCGCAACAGAAGATTTGGAAAAGCTGGACAGGCTTGCAGCGTTGCAGGGAAGACCTCGTTCGCAGTTAGTGCAAGAGGCTGTGTTAAAACTCGTTAATGACGACCTCGCATTGCGTGACAGTGAGCGAGAACGTTTAAAAAAACGACTAAAGCCTGCAATCAAGGAGCAATGTGCCATGCTTGATCGGGCTTCGTTCGCTGATGAACATCGGTCCTTCTGAGTACATACTCGGTGGCACAGTTCGATGTTTATGAAAACCCGAGCAAGGAAAGCGCAAAGCAGTTTCCGCTTTTACTTGAGGTACAGTCTGACGTCTTCGACGAGTCAAATCGCGCGGTGTATATCCCCTTGGTTGATTCAGATACATTGAAAAAACCGGACACAACTCTGAATGCAAAGATCGTGGTGGCGGATCTTACTGTGAGGTTGTTTCCACTGGATATCGCTTCAGCTCCGCGAAGCAGTGTCGGGCGCAAAGTAGCAAACATAGAGAATGAGAGTGATAAGGTAATCGCCGCACTCGATTTACTGTTTGCCAGATTTTAGATTATCGTTTTTTGCAATCCAGCTAGCTTGAATGTTGAGCCATAGATTGCTCAAGCTGATCGGCTTTTTCCATCCATTCCTCTTCTGCGGCTTCCAGCGATTTCGTCAGTTCGGCCTGGTTCCATAACAAGTCTTTGAGTGCTTCTTTGTTATCGTCGTTGTAGATTGCTTCATCGGCAAGCTGTTCTTGTATGTCTTGATTTTTACCGCGCAAGCGGTCGATCTGCTTTTCTAATGCGTCTACTTCTTTTTTAAGCGGGGCGAACTTTTTGCGATTTTCCGCTTCCTGTCGCTTGCGTTCCTTGTCTGCTTTTGCTGTTGTGGATGGTGCTTCTTCAATAGATTTGGCAGGCCGGGTATCGGGGGATCTGGATCGGTTTTGCAGCCAGCTCGGGTAGCTGTCGACATCGCCGTCAAACTCATCAACACGACCGTTGTTGACTAACAGCAAAGTATCACAGGCCATTTTAAGCAGATGTCTATCGTGTGATATCAGTACAATGCCGCCGCTGAATTCCTGCAGTGCGATGGTGAGTGCATGGCGCATTTCGATATCAAGGTGGTTACTGGGTTCATCAAGCAGTAACAGATTAGGCTTTTGGTACACCAGCATGGCGAGCACCAGTCGGGCTTTTTCACCACCGGAAAAAGGTTCGACCTGATCAAACACGCGATCACCCTGAAACCCGAAACCACCAAGAAAGTTTCTTAAATCGGATTCACTGGCTTTGGCGTCAAGTTGTTGCATGTGATCAAGAGGAGTTTCATTCAAGCTGAGTTGATCGAGTTGATGTTGCGCAAAGTAGGCGAGCTTCAGGTCTTTGGCAAAATGGAAGTCACCACTCATGGCCTGCAATTCACCGGCAAGCATTTTTATCAGAGTTGATTTGCCTGCACCGTTTGGTCCGAGCAGACCGATGCGTGCGTCTGGATGAATTTCAAGTTTTATATTGCGCAGCAATGGCTCGGTGTTATAACCAACTGATGCTTCTTTAATGCGCAATAGAGGGTCCGGCAGTTTGTCCGGTTCTTTAAAGCTGAAGTTAAACGGTGAATCAATGTGCGCGGGGGCGATGGTTTCCAGCCGGCTAAGTGCTTTTAAGCGGCTTTGCGCCTGTTTGGCTTTGGTTGCTTTGGCGCGAAAGCGTCTGACAAAATCACTCATGTGAGCGATTTCGCGTTGTTGTTTTTCAAATGCAGACTGTTGTGCAGACAGATGTTCTGCACGCAGTCGTTCAAACTGTGAGTAATTACCTGTGTATAAGCGCAGGTTTTGATGTTCGATGTGTGCAATCTCTGTCACGACATTATCAAGAAACTCGCGGTCGTGCGAGATCAGTAACAAGGTGCCTTCGTATCGCTTTAACCATGTCTCAAGCCAGATAACGGCATCAAGATCAAGATGGTTGGTGGGTTCATCAAGCAGTAGTACATCAGAGCGACACATCAATGCCTGGGCAAGATTTAAACGCATGCGCCAGCCACCGGAGAAACTCTTCACTGCCTGATCGAGCTGTTGTTTACTGAAGCCGAGGCCGTTTAACAGCGTGGAGGCTCTGGCTTCTGCGCTGTAGCCACCTGCAACCTCTATGGCTGCGTGTAACTCTGCCTGTTTGACTCCATCGTCTGTGGCATTTGCAAGAGATTGCTGTAGTTGTCGGAGCTCCTGATCACCATCAATAACAAACTCAACAGCACTTTGATCTGTGGCTTTCAGCTCTTGCGCTACATGAGCAATGGTCAGGTTTGACGGAATATCGAAGTCACCTGTATCCGGTGTGACTTCGCCAAGAATTAACTGGAACAGGCTGGTCTTGCCGGTGCCGTTAGCGCCGGTAATGCCCACCTTGTGACTGCGATGGATGGTGAAATTGCTTTCGTCTATAAGGACTCGTGGGCCTCGGCGAAGGCACAGGTTGGTGAAGGTCAGCATGATTTATCTGGTGCAGTCTGGGGAACGCTGGACAAATCTCCAGCGTGGGGGAGTATAGCGAAGTCTGTAGATTACCCTGTAGATTTTGCACTGTCGGGTTCAGGTGCTGGCCGGTTCTAACGGGTGATCAACGTTATTTGATCGCCATTGGTTAGAGTCCAGACTGTGCCGTCGTCGCTGGTTTGCTGAACCGTGAGGTTTTTAGCCGGATTGGCTGTGCAGTTACTGTAGTTTCTCTGACAGCTGAAGTTGAGCAGGCTGTTGCGGGTGACTTCATAGTAGGAATCGTTCAGGCAGATGATCTTGCCGTCAATGCCATCCGGCCAGCTTGAGAGTCCCTGGCTTTTCCATCTGAACTGGCTGAGCCTGAGTTTGGAATTGGCGCAGTCAGAGCCGCTATACACAGACGGTTGTCTATTTGGTTGGCTCTCTGGTCGAGTAGACGGTCGAGTAGACGGTCTTCGGTTGTTGTTCGACTGTGACGAGCTGGCTGCAGGCGTGCGTGAGTTACCTTGGGTTGGAGGTTGCGTTACGTTTCTGTTGGTGAGTATCAGGGTTGTGCCGTTGGCGAATTCCAGCGCCGGATTGCCATTAATGCGTCGGGTTTGCACAGCTGTCAGGTTATTGCGCGGATCGGCTGTGCAGTTGATAAAGCCTGACTCGCAGTTGTAACGGTGTAATTCAGTGCGTTTTACTGCGTAATAGTAGTTATCCATACAAACAATCGTGGTTCCAATCCCTTTTGACTCTGCGCTGCGGCTGGCAGTCTGCCAGGTGAAGCGGCTTTTAGTTTGTGACGGATCCGCGCAAGCGTGTGCGTCTGCAAGCAACGGGTCAGTTGGCGCTGTGACCACAACGCGGTTGTTACCTGAGCCGCTATTGTCTGAGCGGCCGGGTAGCTGGCTGGTTGATTCAATCGAGGCTGTTTCTATCCGGGCAAGGCGCGAGCCGTCACGAAAGAAAAGCGAAGCGTGGCCATCGCTGTCATTGCCTGCACGGCTGGCGCGTAAATCGAGACGCTGATTACGACTGCAGTTGGAGTAGCCTGGATCGCAATCAAAGCGTTCAAGACTTAGCTGGTTAATTTTAAAATAGCCGTTGTTAACGCAAACGGTGTTGCGATCAGTGCCCTGCGGATAAGTGGTGCCGTTTACCGCCACCCATTTGAACTGGCTCGTTAACTGGTTTTGATCGGCACAGGTGTGAGCCGCAGGAACCGTTTGTTGCGCCAGTGCGTTCGTATGTCTGTTGCGGGCAAACTCCGGGTTGTCGATGCACGGTTCACCGGTGTAGCAAAAGGCGTTGTAGTAGTGAGCAATGCTTTCGGCAACGCGCTCGGTGAAGGATCTGGCGCCGTTTGGAATATCGCTGAATCCGTCTGGTTGTGTGGTTGCCGCCCGGTAGCGGTAGTGGCCGTCAGGATAGTTATAGTCCGGTGCCTGAAATACTCGCCAGTTGTTGCTGGTATTGGCAAAGAGGCCCCGATACTCTGCCGACTGCAGAATCGAATCAAAGGTTCTTAATCTTGCGGTGCGATTGTCATTACGGCGCAGTGTTCGCACAGCGGTGCGAGTCTCGGAGTCTGTGGGTGCGCGCCCCAGCATATTCAGATACAGCGACTGCACAAAGCTGCTTTGTGACGGGTTGGTCCAGTCAATACCGCCCGGAAAATACACGGCGCCTGCGGCCAGTGGAATAAGCAAGCATAGAACGATCAGCCATCTGCAACGCATAGTCTTGAATCCTTTTTTCACTACCCTAAACCGGAGGTATCGGCGATTCAAGTGAATCACTGTGTCTCTGTAGCTGGATTTGATCTTTAAATCTTTTCAAATACAAACGGTTATTGAGCAACAGCACGGAGACCTTAATAAAGTAATCCCGGCAAGCGTCGACAAACTGACTGTACAGGTGGCGGTTGTTTCGACCAACAGAAGTTGCAATGCGTGAAAAGGACCTGATCACTGGCAATCGAAACAATAAAGCTGCTGCTTACCCGATACGAAGAAGAGCTTGGTAATGTTGAAATCTCTGGCTACACAATTTGCAGCGACATTGTTTTTGGGGCCTTTGGGGCTTGCATACAGCAGTATGGCCGCGGCGGTGTTTCTGTCGCTGGTGTTGGCTGTACTGTACTTTACTGTGCTTGGTCCATTGGCTATCGTAGTGATATGGCCGATTGCTATTATTGTGGGCCTGTTGCTGGTGAAGATGCACAACGATCAGATCAGGTCATCCGGCAGCAGATTACTGCTTGGGCCCGATGAAGAAGAACCGGCACTTTCCGCATTAGGCAGCGGTAGTCGCGCGATTGCTGTGCTGGGTTTGCTTGCAGCTGTGGGATATTTTGCCTTCTGGTACAACCCGGATGACAACAGCACTGCAGCTGACCAGCTGGCTGATGCGACACAGTCTGGCGACTCATTAGCGGGTAACGGCGAATCGACCAACAGTGCAGACTTTATTGGTGGTTCCAGTGGCAGCTTTGCTGCCGACGGAGGCGGAAACGCCGACTCTGAGTTGGCTATTGCAGAAACTTTTCCAATTAACGACGGTGGGGTGATCGGATCATCTTCCGAGCGCTTATCGGGCAGTATTTTTTCAGCGGTGACAGACAGATCGGATAGCGAGCCTGTGATCGTCGATTCGTCATCGCAGCCTGTTGCCTCCCAATCACAGAGCAGCAGCGGCAATCGATTGTACGTGGATTCCGAGCTGGTTAACCTGCGAGAGGGTCCTGGTACCAATTTCTCCATCCTGACTACTGTGGGTCGCGGCGTGGGTCTGTCTGAAATTGATCGTGCCGGCCGCTGGTTGCAAGTAGTTTCTGATACGGGTGCGACTGGCTGGATTTTTGAGCGGCTGGTTAGTGAAGAGCCAAACTAACCCGCTGCGTCAGAGTGGAACCACGTTGTCGCAAACCAAACGGGTGTTGCGCTACGCCTGTGGTTGGTTCTGCGGTTGTGGAGTGAGATAACATCACGATACCGGTCACGTTAGTGGCCACCGTATTGGCCACAGTACTGGCGACTAAGCTGGCTACTGTACTGGCTCTTTGACAAATGCACAGCTAGACTTGAGGCGTCGCGTAAACCGGTGCCACTGTGCTGCAATTTCTCCTTAATAATGTCTTGATAAAAGAGGCAGTATTACCTGCGGATACCACCGTTCTTGATTATCTGCGTGAGCACCGCGGGCGGTGTGGCAGCAAAGAAGGATGCGCCTCGGGGGATTGCGGAGCCTGCACCGTTGTCGTAGCTGAACTGGCGGAAGATGAGCAGGGTAACGATACACTGCGTTATCGAAGTATCAACAGTTGTATTACGTTTGCAGGTGCGCTGCACGCGAAGCAGTTGATCACGGTAGAAGATCTGTCTGGCTCGAACAGCTCTGAAAACACAAATTCAAAAGCTACTGTCGGTATCGCTAACGGCAACAGTTCGCTGCATGTCTGTCAGCAGGCAATGGTTGACTCACACGCTTCTCAGTGCGGCTTTTGCACACCCGGTATCGTGATGTCGCTTTTTGCAGCCATGAAAAACCTGCAACAAACTTCCGTAACCAGAAGTGTTATTGATCAGCAGCTTGGCGGTAACTTGTGCCGTTGCACCGGGTACCGACCAATCATTCAGGCCGCTGAAGCTGCAATTTGCAACAGTGAGCCCGATCAGTTCGATCTGCAGGCTGACAAGACAGTGCAGTCGCTAAAAGCGCTGGCGGCTAACAATACAACTACCGGTTCAACCATCGATCCAGAAATAGTACCCGGTTTTTTTCGACCGGTAACACTGGAACAGCTGTACCAGCTTAAGAGCGAGCATCCGCAGGCCATGGTATTGGCTGGCGGTACAGATCTCGCCTTGCGCGTAACGCAGCAGCTCGAAACGATTGGCGGCATTATTCTGCTGGACGGTGTGGATGATCTGTCTTTTATTGACTGCACTGCTCAGCAAATTCGTATTGGCGCAGGCACTTGCGTGACTGAATTTCGTGAATTCATTATTAAGCTCTGTCCGGAACTCAATGACCTGTTGGTTCGTTTTGCCGGTACTCAAGTGCGTAATCAGGCCACGGTGGGTGGTAACTTTGCCAATGCATCACCGGTAGGTGATTTGCCGCCTGTGTTTATTGCATTGCAAGCACAGGTAGTGCTGGCTTCGAGCCGAGGTGAGCGCACAGTGCCTGTTGATGAGTTTTTTGTGTCATACAAAGAAACGCTGCTTGCAGCAGATGAGATTATTCGCGAGTTTGTAATTCCCACAGCAATGTTGAATAACAACCATAGCAGCCAGCAAACGGTGAATCGTTTTTATAAAATCAGTAAACGCATGGAAGATGATATTTCAGCGGTGTGTGCGGCGTTTCATCTGCGAATGGAAAATGACAGAGTGGTTGATGCCAGTATTGCATTTGGCGGTATGGCAGCAACGCCGAAGCGTGCACAGCACCTTGAGACTGCTCTGCTAGGCAGTGTGCTTGATGAAGCCTGTTTTAAAAAAGCCGAAGTCGCTTTACAAAGTGACTTCCAACCACTTAGCGATGTGCGGGCAACATCTGCCTACAGGCAAACCGTGTCTGTGAATCTTCTGCGCCGACTGGCTATTGAAATCCATCATCCACAGGTTGCCACGTCGGTTGCCGGGCATGAGTAATACAGCCCACGAAAGTGCGGAAAAGCATGTCAGCGGGGCGGCGCCCTATGTTGATGACACTGTCGATGCCCAATACCGGCATGTGGCGATTGGCGGCAGCACGATAGCTGCCGGTAATATCGTTTCTGTAGATCTTGCAGAAGTGCGCAACAGCGATGGTGTTATTGATGTGATCACCGTTGAGGATATTCCAGGGCATGTGGATATTGGCCCGGTGTTTCCCGGTGATCCGCTGCTGACCGGGGATGCGGTTGAGTTTTATGGACAGGCTATTTTTGCGGTCCTCGCCAAAACGCAAAGGCAGGCTCGCAAGGCGGTGTTGAAAGCCAGAATCGAATACGTTGCCGGGTCACCGGTGTTGGAACTCGAAGAGGCAATGTCGAAGCAGCTCTATGTTCGCCCGCCGCACAGAATGCAAAGAGGCAACGCCGAAGCAGAACTAGGCAACAGCGAAAAAACAATCATTGGTTCGATGCGAGTGGGTGGTCAGGAACACTTTTATCTTGAAGGGCAGGTAGCCACTGCAGTGCCCGATGAAGACAACGGTGTGCATGTGTTGAGCTCCAATCAAAACCCGACTGAAGCGCAAAAACTGGTTGCGGAGGTATTGGGTCTGTCGATGAAAGATGTTTTGCTTGAAACGCGTCGGCTTGGTGGTGGCTTTGGCGGTAAGGAAACGCAAGCTAATGCCTGTTGTTGTCTGGCTGCGTTGTTTGCACTGCGCAACCAATGTAAAACTGTTTGTCGATTATCAAGGCGCGATGACATGCTCATGACGGGCAAGCGCCATGAGTTCATCAATAGCTACCGGATAGGATATGAACACGACGGCGCAATAACGGCGGTGGCTTATGAACTGGCGGGCAAGTGTGGTTCTTCCCCTGATCTGTCTGATGCGATTGTTGATCGTGCGATGTTTCACTGCGATAACGCTTATTATTACCCGCATGTTTTGATTGACGGCTTACGTTGTAAAACCAATACGGTATCCAATACGGCTTTCAGAGGGTTTGGTGGGCCGCAGGGAATGATTGCAGCAGAAACTGTGATTGATGAAATTGCATTTGCACTGGGCATGGATCCGCTTGATGTACGTAAAAGAAATTTTTATGCAGCAGATGGCGCGGATCTAACCCCGTACCATCAAGCCGTGACTGATTTTACCGTTCCGCAAATGGTGCAACAGCTTGAAGTCACTTCTGACTATCGTGCAAGGCGTGAGTCGTTACAGGCGTTTAATCGAGAAAACAATATTTTAAAGAAAGGTCTTGCACTGACACCGGTTAAGTTTGGTATTTCTTTTACGGCAACGCACCTGAACCAGGCAGGTGCGCTGTTGCACTTGTACACAGACGGTACTGTTCACCTTAATCACGGTGGTACCGAAATGGGGCAGGGGCTGTTCACCAAGGTTGCTCAGGTAGTATCCGCCGAGTTGGGTGTCGCGCTTGAAAATATCAAGATATCTTCAACCCGAACAGACAAGGTGCCGAACACCTCTGCTACAGCGGCATCTTCCGGTTCTGATCTGAACGGTATGGCAGCTCTGTTGGCGGCGCGTCAGATTAAACAGCGCCTGATCAAGTTTCTGTGCGATCAACACAATTGTGTTGAGGAAGATATTCGATTTGATGCCACAGGGGTCAGCGTTGCAGGCAACGAGCCGCAAACATGGCAGGAACTTGCAACAGCGGCGTGGGTTGCACGTGTGTCTTTGTCTGCAACCGGTTTTTATAAAACACCGGACATTTACTATGATCGCGAGTCAGCCAGTGGTCGGCCCTTTTTGTACTATGCAAACGGCGCTGCCGTTAGTGAAGTTATTATCGATGCACTGACCGGTGAATCGAAGTTGTTAAGAACAGACATTATTCATGATGTTGGCAGCTCGATTAACGATGCCATCGATATTGGGCAAATCGAAGGGGGTTTTATTCAGGGTGTTGGATGGCTAACCACCGAGGAGCTTAAGTGGGATACCAACGGTCGTCTGCTCAGCGACGGGCCCGCCACCTATAAAATTCCTGCTATCGGTGATGCGCCGCAAATTTTTAATGTTGCATTACTGCAGAACACGCCGAACCCGGCACCCACGGTGATGCGATCAAAGGCTGTCGGCGAGCCGCCTTTAATGCTGGCTATTTCTGTCTGGTGCGCCCTGCGCGATGCGATTGCCGCAGTTGCTGACCATCGTGTGTTCCCAAAGCTGAATGCGCCAGCGACACCCGAAGAGATCTTACGGTGTGTTGATGAGGTTCGGTGCGGGATGTAGTGCGAAAGGTCAGTTCGACGGTCAGTCCTGATGCCCAATCTTAAGTACCTGTTATGGTTGCCCTGTTTGTGTTACTGCCATTGTAGACATGGCCCTTGCAGAGCTGAACTGGTCAGCCCGGTGGGTTTGACGCTGTGGGCTTGGCTGGTTTGGAACTAAAACAACAGCGCGTGGTCGATTTGTCGTAGTATTCGATCCTCATTCCCTACAGGTATTTCACCTATGTTACGTACACCATTATTACTTGCTGCTGTGTTGATGGCAGGTACTGCCGCAGCAGCTGATTTTTCTAAAGTGCCGTCTGGTACCTACAACGTTGATCCAACCCATGCGTACATCAACTTCCAGTATAACCATCTGGGTTTATCCAACCCGGTACTACAGTTCGATGAGTTCAATATTTCGATGGATCTGGATCAGGCGGAACCCACGAACACCAAGGTCAACGTTGAGATTGTTACCGACAGCGTGGACACCGGTTCCGAGATCTGGCACGAGCACATCACCGGTGAGAAGTGGTTTGACGCAGCTAACCACCCGACCATCAACTTCACAAGTACTGAAGTCACTGCCAATGCAGATGGTACTTATAACGTTACTGGTGATCTGACCGTCAAAGGTACCACCAAGCCAGTTACGCTGCAAGTCACTATAAACGCAGCAATGGAACATCCTCGATCAAAAAAGCCGGTGGTTGGAATTTCGGCGTTCGGTGGTCTGAAGCGTTCTGAATGGGGTCTTGGTGACGCTGTGCCATTTGTCAGTGATGAAGTGAAACTCGAAATTCAAGCTGAAATGTTTGCCGCACAGTAGTAGGCTTGCGCCCTGTGAGACAGGCGAATAGATACAACTCGGTAGCGATCAGCCTTCACTGGCTGATTGCTTTTTTTATTGTGGGCTTGCTTGCAATAGGCAAGTACATGACTCATCTGGATGCTACTGATCCACTGCGATACTCGCTGACTCAATGGCACAAATCGTTCGGCATTGCGGTATTGCTGCTGGCGCTGTTCAGGATCGTTTGGCGTCTTACCCATAAACCCCCTGCATTGCCTGATGGTACCCACGGTTTTGAGCGAGTTGCCTCTGCTGTGACGCACCTGCTGCTCTACCTGCTGATGGTTATGATACCGCTCACCGGCTGGGTGATGGTCTCTGCATCGCCGTTGAATCTTGAAACCCTTTTGTTCGGTGTTATCACGTGGCCGCATATCAGCTTTGTTGCTGAAATGACTGCGCGTGAGCAGATTGCAGAGCAGTTTGCCAATGCGCATTTGTGGCTTGGCAACCTGACAATTCTGCTCGTGTTATTGCATACCTCGGCCGCATTGTTTCATCAGTGGGTGCATCGCGATCACTTGCTGTCGAGGATGGTTATCTCTGACAGCCATCGGCGAGCAGGTGATCTGAAGCATGGTCTGGTGGCTGGTGTGCTGCTTGCCGCTGGCGGTGGATTGTTTTTAGTCTCACTGGTAACCGAATCTTCCGGTAGCCCATCGACCGGGCAATCGGTTGCCGGAGCCGCTGAATCGTCTGTGGCGTCAGACACTGAAACACGGGAGTCGTCTGTCGGGTTTACCGCAATGCAGTCGGGCAGTCCGCTGGAGGCTGATTTTACCGAGGCGACCGTTGAGCTGATGATCGACCAACAGGCGCCGGACACCTCTACGCTCACGGCAGTTGTGATGACCGCATCGGTTAAGTCAGATGATGCACAGCTGGATGCGACCATGGTGACAGCAGACTGGTTCGCGTCAAGCGAATTTCCGCAGGCTACTTTCAATTCAACCGGGTTCAGTCGCGTGTCTGATAACCAGTATCAGGTGACCGGGGAACTTACCATTCGTCAGAACACGCAGGTTATTAGTTTTGACTTAATGCTGGAAGGCGGTGTTGGAAGCGGTGAGTTTGTGATTAACCGGGGTGATTTTGAAGTCGGTGACGGTGGTCAGGATGAATTTGTTGATCCGGAAGTGGTGATACGCTTTGCGGTGACAGCGCAGGGTTTGTAGAGCAGGATGTTACCGTCGGGCTGCGCTGCCGCTCTGAACCCCGCAGGTTTGAAATGCCCGGTTTTAAAACGTCACCGCTTTACAACGTCACAGCTTCAATACCGCATTTGAAAATAAAGAGGTGCAACCTTGGCTGCAATTGAAGATTCCGGTGTCAGAGGTGTGGTTACGGGATTGTGTATTCATACGAATCACAACAAGGATATCACCACAGAAAACAAGCCAACGGTGCAGGTATCGTTTCAAGGTTTTGTAGGTGATTCGCACTCCGGTCTGACACGGAATGCCTGTGTCAGAGTGAAACAGCAGTATAAGAAAGGCACTGTAATTCGAAATACCCGGCAGATCTCGATAGTTTCTGATGAAGAGCTGGTTGCGATCGCGGCAGCGCTTGATATTCCCGCTGTAAAACCTGAATGGCTTGGCGCTAACCTGAGTTTGTCAGGGATACCTGACTTTACCAAAGTACCACCGGCGTCGAGGCTGCTGTTTAGCAGTGGGGCATCGCTGGTGATTGACGTTGAGAACGAGCCCTGCAAGTATCCGGCAGAGGTTATTGATCAACATCATCCGGGAGCGGGCAGGCTGTTCGTGAAAAACGCAATCGGTATGCGGGGAGTGAGTGCGTGGGTGGAGTGTGAGGGGAAGATCAGCCTGAATGACAGCGTTGAGTTACATATACCTGCTCAACGCAGCTGGTCAGCAAATAGTAGCGGAAAGTAAACCTGCCTGAAGAACACCAGTAGTAGAACGCGGCCAGTGGCCGCGTTCTCTATTTGCCTGGGCGATATTGCCTAGGCAGCGCCACCGGCCATAAAGAGGCCCAGCACGCCGTTGCCAATAGCACCCGCACCAGCACCGCCAAGCAGTCCGCCGATGATTTGCTTCGGGTTAATTGATCCGCCTGCAGCGGCCGCACCAGCTGCTGCTGCATCGCTGCCGCGGCCCATCAGTCCGCCAATGGCGCCACCGCCGAGCAGACCGGAAACCGCACTGATGATATTACCCGTGCCACCTTCGACGCCCATGCCGGTGAGACTGCCGAGCAGATTTCCGCCTAACAAACCACCACCGCCACCAAGAACTGCTGAAATAATTGATCCGAGCATAATTAATAATCCTGTTTTACTGGGATGAGCCCCATAACTAAAAGAAGTGCTTCCTAACCCTCGAGCTATCTGGCCCGATAAGGTCCATCGAATTATAGCCAAGTCAACTTAAGACGAAGCCGGGTTTTTGAAATAATCTGTAAAATAAACGACAAAACTACTAGATATGGTGATCAACCGGGCGAAACGCCGCAAGTCTACGGGCTATTTCAGGCATGGTCTGGCGGGACACGTTGGCGAAAGCAACGCGCAGAAACTTCTGCTGATTCGGGCCAAACATCTCGCCTGGAAGCGCCAGCAGGTTACCTTCATCTGACAGGTAGCGCGCGACTTGTCGTGAGGGCAGTTCGAACGGATGTTCGAGGTAGGCAAAGTAAGCACCCATGGCGGTAATCTGAAAACCATGCTGGTTGCTTTTCATGGCGTCGCTGAAGGCGGAAGCTCGCTGATGCATCAGGCTGCACTTTTCCCGGCGCCATTGTTGCGCATTTTGCAGCGCAAAAATGGCCGCTCTTTGCGATACCAGCGGTGCACAAATAGAAACACTGTCGAGTACTTTGGTAATTTCCATTAGCAATTTTTGTGAAGCGGCGATGGTGCCAATGCGATAGCCTGCAAGCGCGTAGGATTTAGAAAAGCTGTACAGCTGGATCACCGTGTCGTGCCAGGCGGGATCGGCAAACACAGGATGTGCGGGAGTCTCTGTGTCTGCGCGGAAGTCACGGTAGGTTTCATCGAGTATCAGAGCGATGCCGCGATCCCTGCACAGGGCGTAGAAGTTTTCGATGACACTGGCCGGATACTCCTGCCCGGTAGGGTTGTTTGGAGTGATCAATACAATAGCGCGGGTTTTTTCAGTAATCAGGCTGGCGGCAACATCTGCATCCGGGATAAGTTGTGATTCGGTGGCGCATGGCAGTGGCACGGTGTTTATGCCCAGCATGTCCAGCGACATCTTATGATTGAAATACCACGGCAAAGGCAGCATAACTTCGTCGCCGGGGTTGACCAGCGCTGTCATCGTTACATGAAAGGCTTGATTACAACCGGCAGTGATTGCGATGTTAGAAGCGTCAATGGTCTGATGCTGTTGAGCAAGATCTTTGGCAACCGCCTCGCGCAACTCGGGCAATCCGAGTACATGGCCGTATTTGCTAACGGCAGGTTCATGCACAACGTCTGCGATATGTTTCAGTACTTCTTCACTGGTGGTGTACCCGGGTACCGCCTGAGATACATTAATGAGTGGCAGGTCATCGGGAAATACACGATCAGCTATCCAGTTGGCAGCCTCAGTTACCGGTGGATATTCTGTGGTAGACACTTTTGGATTGACTTGCATAGACCGGTTCCCGTGCGTTGAGCTTCGCTTGCTCGGCCAGTCTACCATTAGTGCTGTTACGGCTTACATCTTCAGTTGGGCGGGTGCATGCACTTTCGATCAGTGTAGCCGCAGAGCGATTGTAGAGACCGGGGTAACTAAAATGCCACAGCGGTAGCCCGCTTGTATGAATGTTTAGTTCTGTACAGCTCTCTGGTGTAGACGAACACACAGCAGTAGAAAATGCTGATCAATAGATAGTCTACACATAGTGCCGGTACATGACCGAACACAGGCGTCAGTTCATGCACCAGCCATTGTCCGGCCCATGCGGTCGTTAAAAGCCCGAGAGTTGTATACCTGCATAAGCCCTGCAGTTTGCCTTGCGCCAGAGCCCAGGCGCAGAAAATCAGCACCACAAAGTCATATCCGTGATGGTAAAACACAGCACACGAAATCAGCCCGAGGTACGTCACGGTGACCAACGGATCTGAATCGGGCCTGCGGTACAGTGTGTAGACAATAGCGAGTGTTGCCAGGCCGATAAGGGTCAGAGGCACTGGTAGCGCCAGATCGAGGTTCATGCACAGTGCTATCAGATTTAAAAAGCCCGTGCCATCGCCCATCAGAACGACTTTGACCGAGTTAAAAAAGAACTCATGTGGCCACAGGTTAATGCGCCATGCGGCTATGCAGGTGAATATTGCATGCACAGCCGCTGCAATCAAAACCGGCTTGCAGGTTCCACGGCGCAGAAAAATCAGAGTCAGCGGGAAGGTCAGTGAGTACTTTATCCAGGCTACCGCTAACAACAGACCGGAAAGGCTTTTGTTTTTGCCATTGTGTGCAAAGTAGTAGGCCCAGATGAAAGCCGCCAAACTGATCAGGTTATGTTGCCCCGCGCCGAGACTCGTGCGCAACGGGGAGGCGATTAAAAATGACAACACCAACAGCGCCAGTAACGCGGGTTTTTGTATCGGAAACACTTTTTGCAATCCGTACAACAGCAGGCCAATACAAGCCAAATTTGTCACAAGCCATAGCATTTTGGCTGCTTGCCATTCGAAGTGCGCGAAAGGTGACAACAGTATGTAAGTGGACGCAGGGTAGCTTGGCGACTGGTTTAAAAAGTGTGGCGGTACTGATTCATTTCCGAGTGACTGCCAATTGATGAACTCGCGGTACGGATCGATACCGTCGACCACACTGCGCGCCGGTGTCCATTGAAAGTCATGAGAACCTTCGGGAGACAACGCGTTTTTGACACCGGTGCCCACGAACAACCCGGCCAGGACGACCAGTGCCGCAAAACATACAGTCACCAGTATTTTGTGCTTTGTGGATTCATTGCGTTTTGCCACAACGGTGGTGTTGCCGAGCGCTGGCAACATCGCGCTAATGCAGGCAATCTGAAATATGAATCTGTGCACGGGTCTGTTCCTTGTTGATCTCGGGTTCAACGCTTGTCAGGCGGTTGTGCCAGAGAGGCAGAGAGGTTTTCCCTGCATAGTCTGTAACTATAACGTCATGACATTGAAATATTTTAGTGTCATGACAGAAATAATGCAAATGTCATGACAGAAAAATTGCCGGGAAACGCTACGGTTGATCAGGCAACCAATTGAACTTTGGCTACAAAAGAATTGTAGTCATCGTGGAAAATTTGTGGGGTTGCGTAAGACAGACCACTGTCTGGTGGCTGGGTTTGGTGTTGTCTCAATTGGTCGGTTACCTACCCAAATCGGTGTTGAACGGGCAGATTCGACTGCAACAGGGTTGTTTATGATGTAACCACTGCCACCCAGGGAAAATTAACATGACTGGACGGGGTGTAAATTTGTGCAACCCGGGTTAGAGCAAGAGCAGTGTCAGAATGCCCGAGATGATCAGGATCATGCCGATCCGTTCGATATCAGTCACTTGTTCCTTAAAAATGCCGGTGGAAAACAGATAGGTGAAAAGTAGTTCGATGGTACCTACAGCGCGCACGTAGCTGGCGTTTTGCAGACTAAACGCTGTAAACCACCCGACGGAAGCGAGCATACCTGCAGCGCCTGTTATGCCTGCCCATTTCCAGTGTCGCAGTAGTTTTTGCCACTGCTGCGGCTCACGAAGGCAAAGCCACGCACCCATCAGCACGGTTTGAATACTCAGCGCAATAACCAAAGTCAGAGCGGCTGACAACAGGGTATTGTCATGCTGTAGGGCAAGTGAAGCACCGCGGAAAAAAACCACCGAGGCGCCGAGAAAAAAGGCGCAGGTCAGGCCGACAAGCGTTTCACCACTGATCTGTTGCAACGAGATCGATTTAGCATTGATGCAATTCTGGCCCATGGTTATCGCAACTACGCCTGCAGTGCAGAGCGTGATTGCAACCAGGCCTGAAGAATTTATCCGGTCCCCCAGCACCAGTGCGCTGAGCAGTGCGACCACCACAACTTCAAGTTTTGACAGGGTGGTGCCAACCGCGAAACTTTTGAACGTGAAGAGCTTTAGAAGTAAAACGGTAAAGAGTATCTGTGCAACACCACCTGCCAGGCAGTAGAGCAGGAACTGTCGGTTCATTGTTGGCAGATCAGTGCCGGAGTGATGGTGAATTACGGCGAGGTACAGCAGTGCGAAAGGCAATGCATATAGAAACCGGGTATACGCTGCCGCTGCACCGGAAAGCACATTGCCAAGGTGCTTCTGCAGCGCAGACCTCAGGTTCTGAAAAAAAGCACCACCGATAGCAAGTAATACCCAGGCTTCAAGCATTTAAGTGAGCTTTATCCGCTTGTTCAACGCCTGCCTGAGGTTACTGCCAGCGCTGGTTTCTTGTTGCAACTTTCTGCCAGGTGGCTTGCTGGTGGCCTGTTTGATTCCAGCCTCGGTACTGATGCTTTGCCAGTAGTTGCTCGTTTTTAAAAATGAAAATCAATACGGCACCAGCCACAAATCCGCCAATGTGGGCCCAGAATGCAACCCCGCCACCAGTGTTACCACTGGAGGAGTAAACCCCCATTAACTGCACCACGATCCAGTAGCCTAGCATCAGGAACGCAGGTACCGCAAAAGAGCGGAAGATGATCAACACAAACATATGCACGTGCACTCTGGGGTACAGCACGATATAAGCACCCATCACTCCGCCAATCGCGCCAGAGGCTCCCACCATCGGTATCACCGATCCCGCATCTGCTGCTATTTGTGCAAGCGATGCAGCAATGCCCGTGCTGACATAGAAGATTAGAAACCGAAGCGGCCCCATTGCGTCTTCGACGTTGTTGCCGAAAATCCACAAGAACCACATATTGCCAATCAGGTGCATCCAGCTACCGTGCATGAACATCGCGGTAATCATGGTATGCCAGTCGGGCCTGCCATCAATCTCACACATCTGCAGGTTGCTGCTAAAGCTGGCACCACTCAGGTCTGCGGGTATAAGTCCAAACGCGCAAACCGAGCGTGACAAGCCGGGTTCTACACCGATGCCCTGCAGAGTCAGCCATGAAATAAAATTCAGAGCGATCAGGCAGTAGGTGACATACGGAACCAGGATTTGCGGGTTCTCGTCGCGTATTGGGAAGATCATGTGAGACACAGCTCTTTATCGTTGTTAACGGCACGCATTCTACTAGCAGTGTTTGCCTGCATCAAAAACGGCGTAACTTCGCTGATTTGTAACCAATTTGACGTAATTTTTAACGATGCTTGCAGTGGGTTTTAGGTTGATTTAAGAGTATTGTAGGCGTTTGCAATGTTGACATGCCTGTATTTGCGTTTCATCGCCGCTGAATAAAATTT
Source organism: uncultured Granulosicoccaceae bacterium (assembly GCA_938007995.1). Lineage (GTDB taxonomy): Bacteria > Pseudomonadota > Gammaproteobacteria > Granulosicoccales > Granulosicoccaceae. Next base: position 34,861 of record CALLLW010000002.1, read on the forward strand.
TCGCTGGCTGCCGGTGCCGGGTTGTAGAGCAAACAGCAGAGCAGTTTCTTTCTATTGGCTTCCTTGCCATTAAAATAGGGTGTTGAGAATGAAGCTTACAAAACTTTCCGCTCAGTTAAGTATGAAAAGGGTGCTGCCATTAGTGGTAGCTACCAGTGTGCTCACGGCCTGTGTAGGCCAGGAGGGAGATACAAATGGCGAGTTCGCCGGAGTGGGTGGTATCGGTGGTGGTACCGTCACGGCGTTAGGAGTGCTTGGTGGCGTAGTGCTGGCTGGCGCGCTTCTGGCAGATGACGATGATGATTCAGTGGTTGACGGAACGGGAGAGGTAGCAACTGGTCCAGATACGGATCTGACTCCGGACCCAACTCCGAGTCCGACACCGGATCCGACTCCAGACCCAACTCCAGACCCAACTCCGAGTCCGACACCAGATCCGACTCCGGACCCAACTCCGAGTCCAACACCGGATCCGACTCCGGATCCAACTCCGAGTCCGACACCGGATCCGACTCCAGACCCAACTCCAACACCGACGCCGGATCCTGACACAACAACAGACACAGTGACTGATACAGCGGACAGCGTTACATTGCAGTCTGATGGTGCTTTTGTCGGAAATTTTACTTCAGATGAGACAGTGCCCGGCAGCGGTTCAGCTGGCATCGGTAATTCCCAGCTGATGTTCGACGGCTTTAATGGCACTGCCTCGGGTTGTGTCACTGTTCCCGCTGGTACCACGCCCGCTCCTACAGGTGCGAATGACGTATCTGCGGTAACATTGATGATTGGCCCGCCAGGCGCCAATGGTTTTCCAGGGATCGAGCTTGAGCCGGTTAATGCGGATCGCACCGAATGGTGTATTCCTGCTGTACTGTCTGCAGCGCAGGTAGGTGTTCTTCAGCAGAATCTACCTTCAGGCAATCTTTATCTCGCAGCCCGAAATAACAACTTCCCTGATGGCGAGCTCCGCGCCCAGGTACTACCTGAAGACGTTTTTCTATACTCTACCAACGTGGTCAATGACGATGGCAGCTTTGCCGATGGTTTTGTTCTGGTTAATGAAGCGACCGGTGATTACTCCATTACCTGGAACACCAGCGATCCGTCTCTTGTTGCTGCGCATCTGAATGATGGCAATGTCTTCGGGGATTCAGAAACCGTATTGCTCGATCTGACACAGCGTCCGAGTAATACAGGGCGTTTCTTCGCTTTTGGCAACGTCAACGACCCGAACGATCCTCTGCCAAACCTTGAGCAATTACTGTTCGACAGTATGGCATGGCTGGATGCACACGCCGCTGATGGCGAACGTGTGTTCTTTGGTCTCCTGAGTAAGAAAGACCCATAAACCTGTTTTACTGATGGTAAGCCCTCCTGTCCCGGGGAGGGCTATAGTGCGGGGCTGCGGCCAACGGGTATCGCAATGATGCCGGTAAACGCAATATCGTTCCCCCGTGTAGTCCCCGGCGCACCGCTGACTGCAGCTGTCAGACTCACGTATTTTTGCCACTGATGCACAAGCCAATATGGCATAATCGCGGCTCGGCGAGTTATCGCACCTATCCTTCTTTTATTTCAGGGAATCACTCCATGTTGGTGCTGATTGGCGGCAGTGCATTGTCGGCTTTTCGCGTCGAGTCAATGCTTGGTAAGTGCCGCACACTTTCACCGGGGCTGCAGGGACTATCGGCACAAACACTTTATTTTGTCGACGGCAAGCTGTCCGAAGCGTCTACTCTGCAGCTAGAACAAATGCTCTGTGCAAAAGTGTCAGCAGACATCCAGCCCGATCTGATTACCGTGCCTCGGGCAGGGACTATTTCGCCATGGGCCTCGAAAGCCACTGACATTGCACACAATTGTGGATTGTCTGAGGTAACGCGTATTGAACGTGGTACTGCGTGGTTTGCGGACGGTGAAATTAAGCAAAGCGTTCATGCGAACTTTTACGACCGAATGACGGAAATGGTGCTGCGTAGTGTCAGTGAAGCTTCAGTGTTGTTCGAAGTTCAGCCAGCGGCACCGCTGCGGGAAATTGACATACTGCAGGGCGGAGTAGAGCAGCTAAAAAAAGACAATATCGCTTACGGATTTGCGTTATCCGATGATGAAATAGAGTACCTGGTAGATAACTTCAGAGACATAAACAGAAACCCCACAGACGCTGAACTGATGATGTTCGCGCAGGCAAACTCCGAACACTGCAGACATAAGATCTTCAATGCCAGCTGGGTGATTAATGGTGAGTCTGTCGATACCTCTCTTTTTGGCATGATCAGAGAAACACACCAGTCTCAACCGCATGGAACGCTGGTCGCATACGATGACAACGCTGCGGTTATCACCGGCAACACCGGCTGCCGGTTTATCGCTGATCCTTTAACGGGTGTTTATGCTTCAACAGAAGAAGCAATCAACATACAAATAAAAGTTGAAACCCACAATCACCCGACGGCAATCAGCCCGTTCCCTGGAGCTGCGACCGGTGCCGGTGGTGAGATTCGTGATGAGGGTGCAACAGGTAATGGTGCTAAACCCAAGGCAGGGCTATGCGGCTTTAGTGTGTCGAATCTTCGTATCCCTGGATTTACTCATCAGTGGGAGCAACACGCCGGCAAGCCAGAGCAAATCGCTTCGGCATTTCAAATTATGCAGGACGGCCCCATCGGTGCGGCAGCGTTTAACAACGAGTTTGGCAGGCCGAATTTAACCGGTTATTTTCGTACGTTTGAAATAAAAGCGTCTGTGAATGGCAAGGATGAATGGAGAGGCTTTCATAAGCCGATCATGCTGGCCGGGGGGCTTGGTAATATTCGACCGCTGAATACCCACAAAAAACCGGTGCCGGATGGTAGCGCAATTGTGGTACTCGGCGGCCCGGCTATGTTGATTGGTTTGGGTGGTGGTGCCGCTTCCTCGCTCGCCAGTGGACAAAGCGATTCAGCACTTGATTTTGCGTCAGTGCAACGCGGCAATCCTGAAATGCAAAGGCGGTGTCAGGAGGTGATCAATCACTGCATTGCGCTGGGAGATGTATCTCCGGTTCTGTCGATGCATGATGTTGGCGCTGGTGGATTATCCAATGCGCTCCCCGAGCTGGTGCATGATGCAGACCGAGGTGCCACATTTGAGTTGCGCAAAATTCTGGTAGACGAGCCTGGCATGTCACCGATGGAAATCTGGTGTAACGAATCTCAGGAGCGTTATGTACTGGCTGTTGCTGCAGAGAAACTGCCGGAACTTACTTCCCTGTGCGAACGTGAGCGTTGCCCTTATGCCGTTGTCGGTGTGGCAACCAGTAAAAAACATCTGACTGTGACAGACGAGTTGTTAAAGAAACCAGCGGTGGATATGTCGCTGCAGGTGCTGCTTGGCAAACCACCACGTATGCAGCGGGAAACAACCAGAAAATCTGGTTGTGATGTCGAGTTGCAGATTGACAGCGCTGATACAGAACAAGCGTTAAACAAAGTACTACAATCGCCTGCAGTTGCTGCAAAAAACTTTTTGATCACCATTGGTGATCGTTCGGTCGGTGGTTTGGTGCATCGCGATCAGTTGGTCGGGCCGCATCAAGTGCCGGTAGCAGACAGTGCGGTAACTCTGTCTGATTTTAATGGATACACAGGCGAGGTAATGGCAATTGGTGAGCGTGCCCCGATAGCGCTTATATCACCTGAAGCCTCTGGTCGTATGGCAATAGCTGAGGCTCTGAGCAATCTTGCCGGAGTTTGCGTGGCAGACATCAAAGATATCAAGCTGTCAGCCAACTGGATGGCCGCCGCCAATGTTGATGATGCAGCGCTTTACGATACGGTGAAAGCCGTGACTCGTGATTTCTGTAAGCCGTTAGGTCTGTCAATTCCAGTGGGTAAAGACTCTCTCTCAATGCAGAGCCGCTGGCAACAACAGGATCAGCAGACAACGGTGACTGCGCCTTTGTCGGTAGTCATAACCGCGTTTGCACCGGTAAAAGATGTGCGTAAAACGGTCACGCCTCAACTACGCAAAGCGACAGATACAACACTTTTGCTGGCGGATCTGGGTCACTCAAAGGATCGTCTGGGTGCATCTATTTTTGCTCAAGTGCATGGTCAGGTGGGTGTTGATTGTGCAGATGTTGATGATGTTGGCGAGTTGGCTGCGCTGTTGAAAAGCATGCAGCAATTGATCGACGCTGAACTGTTACTCGCCTGCCATGACCGATCCGACGGCGGTGCCGCTGTGGCAATTGCAGAAATGTGTTTCGCTGGCGGATGTGGTGCGAGTATCTCGTTAGAGTCCGGTCAAAACGGCGTTGCCGGTGCACTGTTCAGTGAAGAAATTGGCCTGTTGCTACAGGTGAAAACTACTGACCTTAGCGCAATACATAATATTTTTGATCGTCATAATATCGCTCACCTGCTAAAAGAAATCGGCACAGTTAATCAGACCGCGCAGCTTGAAGTGACTGTTGATGATTCTCTGGTGATCAACAAGCCGGTACATCAGCTAAAGCAGCAGTGGTGGGAAACCACGTATTACATGCAAAAGTCTCGAGACAACCCGGAATGTGCAGAGCAGGAGTTTGAGTTAATTGCAGATAGCACTGATCCCGGGCTTGTACCGCTACTGACGTTTGATCCGGCGGATAACGTGGTTAAAGGGGTCGTCGGGTGTCCCAGGGTTGCGATTCTGCGAGAGCAGGGTGTCAATGGTCAGGTTGAGATGGCGGCAGCTTTCAGCAAGGCAGGTTTTGAAAGTGTTGATGTGCATATGAGTGACATCATCAGTGGTCGTATAACGCTTGACGATTTTGTCGGGCTGGCAGCCTGTGGCGGTTTTTCCTACGGAGATGTGCTCGGTGCCGGTGGCGGATGGGCCTGTTCTGTTTTATACAATCAGCGTGCACGCGATCAGTTCGAACAGTTTTTTAACCGGACTGATGTATTTGCCCTTGGTGTATGTAACGGTTGTCAGATGATGTCGAAGCTAAAACAACTGATACCCGGAGCGGTTCACTGGCCTGAGTTCAAGCACAATCTTTCAGCACAGTTTGAAGCACGAGTATCTACCGTAGAAGTACAGCCATCCGCTTCGATACTTTTCACAGGCATGGAGGGATCCAGAATACCGGTAGCGGTAGCGCATGGTGAGGGCCGGGTCACCGTTGCTGAAGCAGGTGCACCTGTCTCGCTACGCTATGTTGATAATCATGGAGCTGTGACTGAGCGCTACCCTTTGAATCCGAACGGTTCGATCGACGGGGTAACCGGCCTTTGCAACGAGGATGGCCGGTTTAACATCATGATGCCGCACCCGGAGCGGGTATACCGCTCAGTGCAGAATTCTTATGCACCTGAAGACTGGCCGGCAGATGGGCCCTGGCTGCGAATGTTCCGCAACGCCAGACACTGGGTATCCCGGGTTTGATGGGACTTGTTTGACGATCCGGGTTTGATAGCGTGGGTTCATTGGCAACGCCGGGGAAACTCGCTCAAACGTACTAATGAAGCGGTTCTGTAAAGAGCGCTATCGATATTGACTACCAATACGTGCCGCTAATACATGCACGTATGCAGGCTTGCTTCCCTATTAAGAAATCTTCTTACTGCTGCGGTATCGGTTTGTAGTTCATCGATAACGTATTCGAGCCAGCTGGCAGTTGCAGCTACCGAATCGCTACAGACTCTGTGACCGACAATGTGGCGATAGATGCGTTCATCATAATCCTGTTGTGGCAGGGATACGTCAGGATGCTGGTATTCACCCAGTTCAAAGTCAGACATCATCTGCAATGGTGTCAGCTCGATGTCTGCATAATTCTGACGCAGAAATTTCTGCCACTGGTTTATTCTGCAACGGTATTTCTCTGCAGTACGGGAAGCGTCTTTGAGCGTTGTTTCCTGCTTGATCAATGTTGGAAGTAACGAACAAAGTTTGTGAGCACTGCTTGCCGCGGCTTCAATGTCTGTGGCAAAGCTGCTGAAATCCCGCTCAAATGACACCCATCTATCGGCAAACTGTGCGACCAGACGTGCGGAGCCTAGCTCTTTGGCAAGCATTTGGGTAAAGCTCACAACCGAGTCCAGTCGCTGCCAGTTGGTTTCTGCGCCTTTAAACAGTGAGCCGAAATGTCTTTTGTAGTAGGGATCACTGTTGAAAGTTTCTGCAAACTGTTGTGTTTTTGCAATTTTGTCTAGCTGATCGATATCGTTATCGGTCAATGCGCCGTTGCTGTAGCCAAGCAGTTCGTTCAGGGTGCGTCTGGCTCTGAAATATTCCGGATTGGTGAGTTGTGATTCGTTCTCTCGTCTGGAGATAATGCTGATCAGTCTGCCAAGCGTACTGCTGGAAGGTATCGGGTTACTTCCAAAAGTGTCTCTTATCAGAGTCATTTGGTCTGTCAGCGACGATGCCTGAATCTTTGCCTGCTGCATATAAAGCACGGTATCGGCTTCTGCATGTAGTGCAATCGAATGGTGTTGCATTTCCAGTGGCGCATTAAGGATTTTTTCTTTCGTTTTATTCAGTCTGTACAGCATATCGACGGTACGATGTTCAGCACGAAAGTTATCGTTGAACGCTTTGTTGGCAAGCAGGTTATCTATGTTGTACTGCATTAGCTGCACACGACAGGGGAGTGCGGCAATATTTTTCAGCTGCCAGTCACCAAGCCCTACATCGATCAACCAGCTGGCACAGTTGTGGAATTTTTGCAGAGTATCTGCATCAAGATCCGGCACTGCGCCACTGACATAAGAGCGCTTTTGATCCAGCTGGCCGGATAGAGTCGCAAGTGTAGTACTGAGGTTTTTCGAGTCTGTGAATCTGAGTATTTTTAATGCCAGTTGCGGATCGAAGCTGGCGGGTGTTGCAGGCATTGGTGTGAATGCAGCACCGGGCCGGGTGCGCTCTAGCTCGATAGTTATCTGGTCTTCCTGGCTCAGGTTAGCGAGCTTGTCTGCATGTAGCCTGATAATACCCGTATTTGCCGTGACTCTGCTTCTATAGTCGCTATGTACTTTTGTTATTATGTTACGCAGGTATTCGCGTAGCTCCACAGTATTGTGGAAGGGTTTGATGAGTTGTTCTGTGTGGCTGTTGCACATATCTGCAACATGTGGATTCAGTCTTAACTGACTGCCTTCAATACATTTGACGCCATAAAGACTCGCACGGCCTCTTAAGCGCTGCATGGTGACCGGAATGAGCACCAGTGGTGCGCGTTTGGTTTCACCATTGGATTGATAGACAAGAAAACCGGCAGCCAGGTACAGCTTGAAGGCGGTGTTTATTTTGCCCGGATCTGTATCTACCTCCAGCTTTCGACAGCGCAAGCGAAGATTTTCATCAGCATGTGCTGTGTCGATCCGGGTGTGTGTCGAGTGTGTGTGCTGTGTATTCAACTCACTGCTTGCAGGCATCAGTGATATCGTGTTGCCTCTTAGAACCAGATCCGTGTAGAGGTCTATGCATGAAGTTGGCTGCAGCTTTATATCTGCGTATTGTGATTTCCAGTCAAGCAGGTTGCCTGTGTCTTGCAAGTTGCTATTGTGTGCAGCTCTACCTACGCGATGTTGAATGTTTTTTTCAACATCTGTCGCACGAGTTAATTCGAAACTGTCAGCTGTTGCAAGTGTCATATTGGTGTACTTTATGATGCGACCCTGTACTTGCATTACTCAGCGATAAACATAGATAAGCGCAGGTCGGGGTTCAAATTCGAGTCAGTAGTTGAAGGTTAGCAGTAGATTCGAAAAACTCATTTAATCTGTTATAGAAATGTTAATAATTTGGTGCATACTGCTACGCTGGTTTTTTGACGAAATTCTTAAACAGCCGACTGATATTCAATAATCGTGCGCGCTCTACCGATAAGGCGTGTGGCCGTAGCGAGCTCAACAGGAAACCGGGAAGAATGGTAAGTAAAATCAGATCATCAGAAATTACGCCGGAAAGCGTGTTTCGACAGCGACGAATGATTTTGCAGGCGGCGGGTCTGGGCCTGGGTGCGGTAGGTGCAACAGCCCTGCTACCCGAGCGCGCTGGAGCCGCCACATCTGACTTTGGTGGCAAGAAGGTAGTCGAATGGACCGCCAGCACCAGCGAGCCGCAGACCAGCTTCGAGCAGGCAACCACCTACAACAATTTTTATGAACTCGGCACCGATAAAGGTGATCCGGTTAAAAACGCAGACAAGCTCGTTACCGAGCCGTGGACTGTGGAAGTTGGCGGTGAGTGTGAAAAAGGTGGCATGTACGCCCTTGAGGATATCCTTAAGCCACACGCGTTTGAGGAGAGAGTGTATCGACTGCGCTGTGTGGAAGCCTGGTCAATGGTGATTCCGTGGGTTGGCTTTCCGCTGGGCGATCTTTTAAAGCGATTCGAGCCTAACAGCAATGCAAAGTACGTTGAATTTAAAACGCTGCTCGATCCGGCTAACCTGCCAGGTCAAAAGTTTCCAGTACTACAATGGCCTTATGTTGAGGGTCTGCGTATCGATGAAGCGATGCATCCGCTCACGCTGATGGCAGTCGGGCTGTACGGTAAGGAATTGCCCGGGCAGAGTGGGGCGCCATTGCGGTTAGTGGTTCCATGGAAGTACGGTTTTAAAAGCATTAAGTCGATTGTCAGCATCAACTTCACCGAGAAGCAGCCGGATACCAGTTGGAATCTGTCAGCTCCGCGCGAGTATGGCTTCTACTCCAATGTTAATCCGCAGGTCAGTCACCCGCGCTGGAGCCAGGCCAAAGAACGTCGCCTTGATGCTGACAGCAGCGGCTTCGGGGCGCTGTTTGCAGAGAAACGTGATACAGAGATGTTTAATGGTTATGCCGAAGATGTTGCCGGCCTGTACACCGATCTGGATTTAACCAGGAACTTCTAAAACGTGTTGGGCAAGACCATGGTTGAATGCCACTGCACGGTCCATGCAGGCGAGTGCGACCGAGCAGGCAAAAATTGTGGATTTCAAATGAGCTGTTCGATCGGGCTGGTAAGTCTGGTTGGGGTTAACCCGGCCATACGCGGTGCAATTGGTGTTTAACACTCGCCACGCAAGCCCGATAGATACAAGCCCGATACATAATTGTCCACCTTACAACGGAGGCATCATCGACATGAATACACGTGTAGCCTCCGGCAGAGGTATTACTATTCCTGAATCGGACGTAAATTTTCTGAAGCTGGTTAAGCCCGCGGTTTTCGTTGCCTGCCTGTTGCCCTTTTTTATGGTAGTGGCAGGCGTATTCGGCAATAAGTTTGTCGATCCGATCGAGTCCTTGCTATTAATGACCGGTGAGTGGGGCTTGCGCTTCTTACTACTCACACTTTGCATTACACCGCTACAGATCACTTTTAAATGGCCGTGGATTGCGAGACTGCGCGGGATGATCGGTTTATTCGCATTTTTCTACGCGACCCTGCACCTTTCAATCTGGGTAGTGCTTGATCAGAGGCTTAACCTGGGCGATGTAGTGAATGCAGTCATTGAGAAGCCGTTTATTACCGTCGGTATATTAGCCTGGCTCGGTCTGCTGCCACTGGCGCTGACTTCCAACCGTTTCTCTGTCGTCAGGCTCGGTCGCAAATGGAAAAAGCTGCACAGCGTTGTCTATCTGCTCACGCTGTTGGTGGTGGTGCACTACATTTGGCAGGTGAAAGCGAGTGAGGTTCTGGAGCCGCTCGCGTATCTTGGAGTGCTTGCACTGCTGTTACTGTGGCGCTTCGCCAGATTGATCAAGCGGGATCAGGCGTCTTAGGTTTGCTACTTTAAATACTGAGCAACATCAATCTGTGCCGTCGCCGGCACAGATTGTTGTTCCGGTTAATTTACACCATCTCTTTTACAGCATCGGCTTCTTCAAGCAGCTCCGCTTCACTTTCTTTCATCTTTCCCTGGATAAAGTCACTGACTGGTAAGTCCTGCACAATCTTCCAGTCGCCGTTTTGACAGGTAACAGGGAAGCTGTAGATTAAACCCTCTTTGATACCGTAGCTGCCGTCAGACGGGACGGACATGCTGGTCCAGTCATCACTGTCTGTACCGTTAACCCACGACGCCATGTGATCAACCACCGCATTACCGGCAGACGCTGCACTTGAAGAGCCGCGGGCGGCGATGACGGCGGCACCACGCTTGGCGACGGTCGGGATAAAGTCTTCACGAGCCCAGGCTTCGTCTACCATACCGGCTGCTGCCTTGCCGGCCACATTGCAATAGGAGATGTCCGGCACCTGGGTAGTTGAATGGTTGCCCCAGATGACCATTTTTTTGATTTCCGGAACGGTACTACCGACCTTGGCAGCCAGCTGGCTGATAGCGCGGTTGTGATCGAGTCTGGTCAGTGCCGTGATATTGCGCGGGTTTAAGTTTGGCGCATTGGCTTTGAGAATATAGGCGTTGGTGTTGGCTGGATTACCGACCACACAAACCTTGACATCGGGGTTGGCAACGTCATTCATGATTTTGCCCAGCGAGCTGAAAATTTTACCGTTGTCTTTCAGCAGGTCGCTTCGCTCCATACCCGGGCCGCGTGGTTTTGCCCCAACGAAAAGCGCTGCATCAATATTGGTGAACGCGGTTTTAGGATCATCGGTACAAATGGTCTCAGCCAGGAGCGGGAATGCGCAGTCATCAAGTTCCATCTTGACTGCTTCCAGCACGCCCATGGCCTGAGGTATTTCAAGCAGCTGTAGCGCAACGGGCTGGTTCGGCCCATACATGCCGCCCGAGGCAATCCGGAATAGCATTGAGTAGCAAATTTGCCCAGCTGCACCTGTGATAGCAATGCGAACGGGATCAGTCATGGGGAATGTCTCCTGAGGGTTTGGATGAGTGGCATGGTCGCACGCGAACCGCTTCGATTGGTGCACAGTAAACCGCCGATGATAGCTGCTTTTAATTATTTTCGGTGGTATTTCTGTTGTTTGTACTAGTCGTAGTGCGTGATTTGATACAATGTGGCGGCTGGAACTTTAATTGATCACAGGTGATAAGGCATGAGATGCCCCTTTTGCGGCGCAATGGATACCAAAGTTATTGACTCGCGACTCAGCGGTGATAACGACCAGATTCGCCGCCGCCGTGAGTGTCTGGAGTGTCAGGAGCGGTTCACCACCTATGAGTCTGCCGAGCTCAACTTACCTCGGGTCGTCAAAACCAGTGGCAGCCGGGAGCCTTTCTCGGAAAAAAAGTTGCTGACCGGACTACAAAAAGCACTCGAAAAACGCCCGGTAGCAATGGACGATGTGCATATGTCCCTAAGCCGCTTAAAGCACCGTGCGCTGGTTACCGGAGAGCGTGAGGTGTCTTCAAGGCGGCTTGGCGAATGGCTGATGGAAGAGTTACTGAAACTTGATCACGTAGCCTACATTCGCTTCGCATCGGTTTACTTAAGCTTTGAAGATGTGGAGTCATTTCGCGATGTGATTGAGCGTCTGGAGAAGGAATTGTCTCCTGAGGAAGCGCGCAGTCAAATGACTCTGCTGCAGACAGAAGAAGAATCAATACCAAAATCGCGGCGAAAGTAGCGTGTTCAGTAAGACCGATTGTGATCGGATGTTGCAAGCGGTCGATCTTGCAAGGCGTGGCTTGTTTACCGCGCATCCGAACCCGCGTGTCGGTTGTCTGATCGTCAAGAACGATCGGGTTATCGGTCAGGGTTGGCACAGGCGCGCCGGGCTCGGGCACGCCGAAGTGGAAGCGCTGGATAACTGTACAGAAGATCCTCAGGGTGCAACGGTTTATGTGACGCTTGAGCCGTGCTCTTTTTACGGCAAAACACCTCCTTGTTCAGAGGCGCTGCTTGCGGCGAAAGTGGCGCGGGTTATCACCGGCAGCCGTGACCCGAACCCGAGAGTAGACAGTCTGCAAAAACTGCAGAGGGCAGGCATAAAAGTGCTGAACGGCTGCGAAGAATCTGCCTGTCTGGCTTTAAACCCGGGGTTTTTCAGTCGAATGCAGCGGCACCGTCCGTGGGTGCGGGTAAAGATGGCGATGAGTCTTGACGGCAGGACCGCACTGGCCAATGGCGTCAGTCAGTGGATCACCAGCCCGGAAGCCAGAGACGATGTACAGTGGTGGCGTGCTCAGTCGGATTGTATTTTAACCGGGATAGGCACTGTGCTGAGTGATAACCCGAAACTGACCACACGTTTGTCCGATGAAGTCTTCCAACGCTATGGTCACGGTGGTGTAAAACAACCACTGCTTGCTATAGCTGACTCAGCGCTGCAGACATCAGTTGAGCTGAATCTGTTCAACGCCGACAGAGATGTCGTTGTTTACTCAGCTAAAGCCGGTAGCGAAGCACACGAAGGGCCTTTTAAAGTGGTACAACTTGCCGCAGCGGCAGGCCGGGGTATTTCACTTGAGGCCATGCTGCAGGATCTCGCTGCGCGGGAAATCAATGAAGTGCATGTGGAGGCCGGTGCGACTTTATGCGCCAGTCTGATAAAAGCCAGTCTTGCAGATGAGCTGTTGCTTTATTTAGCGCCACATTTGCTCGGTTCTGATGCACGTGGTTTGTTTAATTTGACCGGTCTGAACGAGATGGCAGATCGGCTGAAATTTGAATTCGCAGAGGTGCGACAGGTTGGCCCGGATCTCAGGCTGCTGCTGCGCCCTGCCGCTTGACCTTGTTGTCTTTGTGTTTCTCTTTTTGGTCGTGTGGCACAGTCCTGTGCGCTAACCAATTTTTTAGAACGGTACTTTATGTCCACAGTTGTTGTTGTACGCAAAAATGGTATTGCCTGTATTGCCGCGGATTCACTGACTAGTTACGGTGATTTGAAGCTGGCATCGCGGTATGACCCGCACAGTGAAAAGATACAGACATTCGGTGATACGCATCTGGCGATTGTTGGCAGTGCTGCGCACACCCTGGTGATTGAAAGCCTGCTGAACAAGAACGATTTTTTTCCGAACTTCAGTAATCGTACTGAAATATTTAATACGTTCTCTCTGGTACACGCTGAACTCAAAGAAAACTATTTTCTCAATACCAAAGATGACGACGAAGATCCCTATGAATCGAGTCATATCGATTCACTGGCAATCAATGAAAACGGTATCTTTGGTATCTATGCAATGCGTGAGGTTTATGAGTATTCCTTGTTTTGGGCGACCGGTTCGGGTAGCCCCTATGCACTGGGCGCGATGCACGCAGTCTATGACCGTTACGACTCTGCCGAGTCCATCGCTGAAGCGGGGGTGCTGGCGGGTGCGGAATTCGATAACGCGTCATCGGCACCAATTACAAGCAGATCAGTAACGCTCAGGGAGGACGTCTAGTGTTCACCGGAATCATACAAAGCGTCGGCAACATAGAAGGGATTGAAGAAATCGGTGGTGACAAACGGTTTACGATCGATCTTGGGCGGTTGAATGTTTCTGATATCGCATCCGGTGACAGCATTGCAATTAGCGGTGTCTGTCTGACGGCTATAAATTTTCAGGCAAACACTTTTACCGCAGATGTTTCAAAAGAAACGCTGTCTGTTACCACCATGGATGAGCTGGCGGTCGCTGACAGAGTCAATCTTGAACTCGCACTCACGCCAACCACTCGTCTGGGTGGTCATATGGTCAGTGGTCATGTTGACGGGGTAGGTGAGGTGGTTGGTCGTTATCCCGATGGTCGGTCGGAACGTATCGATATCAAAGCACCGCCAGAGCTGGCGCGCTACATCGCTGCCAAAGGATCAATTTGTGTTGATGGTGTTAGCCTGACCGTCAACGAGGTTTCCGCTGACCGGTTCGGGGTGAATATCATTCCGCACACTGTCGAGCAGACCAATCTTGGCCGCTGTGCCGCAGGTGTTCGAGTCAATCTGGAGATCGATGTAATTGCCCGATACCTCGAACGACTGCTGACAGCGGGTGGCACCGGGGCAGACACTGCTGAGCAGATAATACTGGCGGGCAGTGGTAAATCTCCGACAGTCTGAGCCGGCCCGCCGTCGGCCAGCTCTCGGCCACCTGTGGCTGACAGGTTAAAATCAATCAATCGACTAAACTAGCGGCATCGGACGGCTGGATGTTGTAGAATCCCGCGCCCTGTATCTTTTCAGGCTGGTCTGTATCTTTTAAACCGGCCTGCATCTTTATCATCCGGAAACCCCGGCTAACTCTTAAATTTTTAAGGAGTCATTCCATGGCAGTTGAACGCACTATTTCTATTATCAAGCCCGATGCAGTCGGCAAGAATGTCATTGGCGAAATATACAGCCGCTTCGAAAAAGCCGGCCTGACCATTGTTGCCGCAAAGATGATGCACCTGACTCAGGAACAGGCTGGTGGTTTTTACGAAGTTCATAAAGAGCGTCCTTTTTACAATGATCTGGTTTCATTCATGACTTCCGGGCCAGTCATGGTGCAGGTGCTTGAGGGTGAAGGCGCGATTGCCAAAAACCGTGAAGTGATGGGTGCGACCAATCCTGCTGAAGCTGCTGTAGGCACTATCCGCGCTGACTTTGCTGCAAGCATTGATGAAAATGCGGTACACGGTTCTGATGCACCGGAAACTGCAGCCACTGAAATCGCGTTTTTCTTTGACGATAAAGAGCTGTGCCCGCGCACTCGATAGACTCAAAAGTGTCAGATAAAGCGGTATCTCCGGTGCAACCGGCACCGCGTTCTGACAAAGCTAACCTGCTCGATTTTGATCGGGCAGGGTTGCGTGCATTTTTCGAGACTATCGGCGAGAAGCCCTTTCGCGCTGATCAGGTCCTGAAGTGGCTATATCACCACGGTGCATCCGATGTTGATCAGATGACCAATCTGTCGAAATCACTGCGTACCAAACTTAAAGCGGAAACCGAAATCTATGTACCCGAGGTAGAGACCGACCATCTCTCGGCCGACGGTACCAGCAAGTGGACCTTTCGCCTGCGCGGTGGCAACGGCATAGAAACCGTATTCATTCCCGAGAAAAACCGCGGCACCTTGTGCGTATCTTCGCAAATTGGCTGCGCGCTTGACTGTTCATTCTGCGCGACCGGCAGACAGGGTTTTAATCGAAATTTGACCACCGGTGAAATCATCGGCCAGGTCTGGTTGGCCACACAATTGCTAGCAGAGAAACCCGAAACCAAAAATCACCGTATTACTAATGTGGTGATGATGGGAATGGGTGAGCCGTTACTGAACTTCAATCATCTGGTGCGAGCGTTAAATCTAATGCTTGACGACAATGGTTATGGACTAAGCAAACGGCGGGTGACTGTCAGTACCAGTGGTGTGCTGCCTGCGATTGACAAGCTTAAAGAAACGGTAGATGTATCTCTTGCAGTATCGCTGCATGCACCTAACGATGAGCTTAGAACCCGGCTGGTGCCATTGAATGAAAAGTATCCGATCAGTGAACTGATGGGTGCTTGTCGTCGATGGGTCGGTACCGGTGATCGCAAGCGACATATCCTGTTTGAATACGTAATGCTTGAAGGGGTCAATGATCAGCCGCAGCACGCGCGTGAACTCGTCAAATTATTGAAGGGTTTTCCAGCAAAGGTGAATTTGATTCCGTTCAATCCGTTTCCGATGTCTGGCTATAAACGATCCTCTGATGAATCGGTGGCACGATTCTGGAAGATTTTGAATGACAACCGGATTGTTGCGACGCGACGTAAAACTCGTGGCGATGATATAGAAGCTGCCTGCGGTCAGTTAGCTGGCGAAGTTAATGACAGAAGCAAAAGAGAATTGAAATTTATCAAACCTCGCTTCGGAGAGAATCTGTGAAAAAGAATGGTCAAGCAATGAGTGGTGTGAACAAAGCGTTAATGCTGTGCTCTGTACTTGCGATGGCAGGTGTAGTTTCCGGCTGTACCACCAAGACGGCATTTGGTCATCTGACAAGCGATGACAAAGCCTCGACTTTCAACGCCGAGCTTGGCACCAATTATCTTGCCGCCGGTGAGCTTGAAAACGCTGAGACCAAACTTCAGCGTGCGCTGCAGCAAGACCCCGGTAATGCACTGGCCAACAACACCTATGGCAGCCTGCGAGCGCAGCTCGATGATCCTACTGGTGCAGAGCGGGCGTTTATAAAGTCCATCAGGCTGGATCCGAAGCGCGCGGAGTATCGTAACAACTACGCTATATTCCTGTGCGATCAGGGGCGCACTGAAGAGGCTATCGAACAGTTTGTTGCAGCATCGGAAAATAAATTTTACCGAACACCGGAGTTCGCTCTGGATAACGCCGGTGTTTGTGCCATGGATGCACAACGGCTGGCGCTGGCTGAAACACACTTGCGATCTGCAATACGCATTAATCCTAACTTTGGACCAAGCTTGCTGCACATGGCGGAATTGAAACTAAAAACAGGTGACGCTGCGGTTGCAGATGCTTACTATGCTCGGCACAGCGTTCTTGCCAGGCCAACACCGGGTAGTCTCGCGGTAGGCATTGATGTAAAGCGTGCAATTGGTGACAACGCAGCGGCTGAAGAGCTTGCTCGTGCTTTAGTGACTAACTATCCGCGATCCAACCAGGCCAAAACGTTTATGGCTTCAAGGTAAACCAGATCAGTTACGGCTAATGATCATTGCCAGTGCATCACGCGGAGCCGGTGCATAACACGGGATTTGATAAGACGGACGTAGCAACAGTACGACTGCCATTTAACCGATTGGCAGCTTGTGTTGTTGAAAACAGCTGTAAATAGAGTTTGTGATAAATACAATAACCGTTTGCCAAAGAGCAAACACACAAACAACGGCGTAATACCTCTATGGGAAAAGCGGTAAAAAGCATTAAGGGCGTGCATGACATACTCCCTGATGACGTGCACCTGTGGCACTTTCTCGAGACAGTCGTTCGAGAAGTGACGCAGTGCTACGGCTATCGGGAAATACGTACACCGATACTCGAAAAGACCGAGCTATTTAAGCGATCCATAGGCGATGTTACGGACATCGTTGAAAAGGAAATGTATTCGTTTGAAGATCGCAACGGAGATCAGCTAAGCCTGCGACCGGAGAATACCGCAAGCTGCGTTCGTGCTGCCATTCAACATGGCTTACTGGCCAACCAACAGATGCACAGGTTGTGGTACCTGGGCCCACAGTTTCGCCGCGAAAATCCACAGCGTGGGCGTTACCGTCAGTTTTGGCAGGTAGGGGCCGAGGTGTACGGTATTGGCGGTCCGTTTATCGAGGCTGAACTAATTTTGCTGAGCGCCAGGCTCTGGCATCGACTGGGCCTGACCGGGCATGTCAGTTTGCAGGTCAATTCACTGGGCAACAGTGAAGACAGAGACAACTATCGTCAGGTGCTGGTTGAATACCTGAACGATCATATTGCCGAGCTCGATGAAGACTCGAAGCGTCGATTGCAATCCAACCCGCTGCGCGTGCTCGATTCTAAAAATCCCTCAATGGCGAATGTGGTCGGTGCGGCGCCGAGTGTGCTGGATCATCTCTGCAGTGAGTCGAAGGCGCATTTTGACGGTCTGCAGGAATCTCTTGCGCACTGTGGTGTCGCATTTGATGTCAACACGCGTCTGGTACGCGGGCTCGACTATTATTCTCACACGGTGTTTGAATGGGTTACTGATCAGCTTGGTTCACAAGGCACGGTCTGCGCGGGTGGTCGGTATGACGGTTTAACTGAACAGCTGGGGGCCAGCCCGACACCCGGTGTTGGTTGGGCGCTTGGTGTTGAGCGCTTACTCGCGTTGATCAGTGATACCGGTAATGCCCCTGCGCCGCCGGTGCCGGATGTTTATATGGTGCTTGTCGGTGATCAGGCGATTGTGAGCGGCATGGCATTGGCGGAAGAATTGCGCCTCGCCCGGCCCGGCTGGCAGATAGTGACTAACTGTGTTGGTACCAGCATGAAAAGTCAGTTCAAACGGGCTGATAAAAGCGATGCAAAAGTTGCTGTGATCGTTGCTGAAGGTGAGATTGCCGACGCTACGGTCAGCGTAAAATTACTACGTGAACAGACTCAACAGCAAACTGTGCCCAGAGCAAAATTGTTAGATGTGCTCGACGGTATATTTGGATAGTATTCACCCTTGGAGCGGGCAGGGCTCGACTCCCTTTTGGTAAGAGTAAATGGCTGAATTCGAAACAGAAGAACAACAAGTAGAAGCGCTGAAGCGTTGGTGGGCTGATAACGGTCGCGCCGTGATATTCGGTATCGGGCTGGGTTTGGCGCTGATTTTCGGATTCAGGGCCTGGCAGTCGCATTCTGAATCTGTTGCACAAAATGCCTCCAGTGCCTACACCGAAGTGCTCGAATCACTTGAGCGCACTGACGACGGTGAAAAATTTCTTCAGCTGGTGAGTGACATTCGCGATGAGCACAGCGGCTCTCCCTACGCTGCCATGGCGAGTCTTGCCGAGGCCCGCTTTCAGGTAGAGAACGATCAACTGCCGGAAGCCGAAACAGCGTTGCGCTGGGCGGTCGACAAAGGTGCATTTCGTGAAATTGTTCCGGTTGCCAAGCTGCGACTGGCGCGTGTGCTGAAAGCGCAGGATAAACATCAGGATGCGCTCGATGTGCTCGATTCTGTTTCATCTACTGCATTCACCGGTCATGTCGAAGAGATACGCGGCGATATCTATCTGGATCTCGGCGATACCTCTCAGGCGGCAATGTCTTATCAGCGAGCTCGTGATTCCGGATCTCCGACCAATTCCGGTGCTGCGCTGCAGATGAAAATAGACGACCTGGCAACTGATTCCTCAGACGGTACAGACGATAAATCATGACAAGTTCGCGGCGCGGGTTATTTGTTCTGGCACTAGCCTTTAGTACCCTGGTGCAGGTGGGTTGTAGTGCACCGCCGAGAGCAAAGCCGGCGTCTCTCACCGATATCAACAGCACCCGTTCCGCTGTTGTTGATTGGTCTGTCAACGCAGGTGCGGGTAGCGAGCGTGATGCTGTCAGGCTCTCGCCCTACGTGTCGGATGATGCTGTCTTCGTTGTCGATACGGAAGGCAAGCTTTCTTCGATCAATCGCGAATCCGGCTCGGTGGAATGGTCAGTCGAACTGGATCGAACAATTACCTCCGGCGTCAGTGGTGACGACGACAACGTCTATGTGGCCTCCGGCAACGGCGAGGTATTCGCCATCAGTCAATCCATCGGTGGCATCCTGTGGACCAGCAATGTTTCCTCTGAAGTCATTGCAGCTCCGGTCGCGGGCCCTGATTATGTGGTAGTCCGCAGTATCGATGGCAAGGTCTACGCACTGGAAAAATCAACCGGTGAGCGGCGCTGGCTGTATACCTATAACGTGCCGGCTTTAAGCATCCATGGCAATGGTCGACCAACGGTTGTTGCCGACGGCGTGCTGGTAGGGCTGGACAACGGCAACCTAGTGGCACTCAGAGCGGTTGATGGCAGAGTTTTCTGGGAAGTACCACTCAGCAACAACAGCGGCCGATCTGAAGTTGAAAGCCTCAGTGATCTGGATGCAGATATCCAGATCTTCGAGCCGTACATTTATGCGGTCAATTATCAGGGCAGTGTTGCACAGATAGATGCATCTCAGGGCAATGCGGTCTGGTCCAGCGATGTGTCATCGGTGGCCGGACTTGTGGCCACCGATGATATCGTGGTGGTAACCGATGAGTTTGACAGCGTTAAAGCTTTTAACCGGTCGAACGGTGATCTGTTGTGGACTCAGGATGCACTGGCTAATCGCAGACTGACCGGACCGGTAGAGATTGAGAGCGGCGTGATTGCAGTGGGTGATCTGCAGGGTTATCTGCATATGCTTTCAACTGAAGACGGAAGTATTATTGGCCGCTTGCGCACCCGTGTTGGCGCTATTGCAGGGCGACCAGTCGTACGCGATGGCAGCGTTTATGTGCAGGGGCGCACTGGCAGGGTTGCCTCTGTCTCGGTGTCTTCACCGTAAAACTTTTACGGGAAAATATTTCTCGTGTAGCTTGTTCTGAGCTTCCGCCAAAACTGCCTCATCTTCTCAATCTTTATGATTGATTACAGGTTACACTTGCCGCATGAAACCGGTCATTGCACTTGTCGGTCGCCCGAATGTTGGCAAGTCGACGCTCTTCAATAAGCTTACAAAATCCCGTGATGCGTTAGTTGCAGACTTTGCAGGACTAACGCGTGATCGCAAGTATGGCGATGGCAAGCTTGGCGAGATTGAATATCTGGTGGTTGATACCGGTGGCTTGAATGGCGAGTCAGAAGTGCTGGATGTGCGTATGCAACAGCAGTCATGGCAGGCTGTTGATGAATCGGATGTTGTGGTTTTCATGGTGGATGGCCGGGATGGCCTGACACCGGTGGATGAAGAGATTGCAGACCGGCTGCGCCGTTCGGGCCGAACGGTTTGTCTGACTGTAAATAAAACCGACACTCTCGATGAAAGCCAGGTAGCGGCAGAGTTTTATCAGCTCGGCATAGGTGAGCCTCACTGTATTGCTGCGGCGCATAGCCGGGGCCTGCTGAAGCTCATGAGTGCAGTTCAGGAATTGCTGCCAACACAGGCCGGTGAATCAGATGAGGAGGCCGAAGAGGGCCTGAGGCTCGCAGTCGTCGGACGTCCAAATGTGGGTAAATCCACTCTGATCAATCGGATCCTGGGTGAAGAGAGGGTGGTCGCATTTGATCTACCCGGCACCACACGCGACAGCATAGAAATTCCTTTCGAACGCGATGAAACGAAGTACACATTGATAGACACAGCCGGTGTCAGACGACGCGGCAAGATATCTGAAGCGGTAGAAAAATTCAGTGTGATAAAAACGTTGCAGGCTATCGATGAATGCAATGTTTGTGTGTTGCTGCTTGATGCAACTGAACGCATTACAGATCAGGATTTAAATCTACTCGGCTATGTGATTGATAAAGGGCGTGCATTGGTGGTCGCGGTTAACAAATGGGATGGCCTTGAGGCAGAGCAAAGAGAGCAGATAAAAACCGATATCTCGCGACGTCTTGATTTTTTAAGCTTTACCAGTATCGAATTTATATCGGCGCTGCATGGCACCGGCGTCGGTAATTTATTTGCATTGACCAATCGCGCCTATCAGTCAGCGATGATAGATATGGCTACACCCCAGCTGACGCGCATGCTTGAGTATGCGGTTGAGCAACACCAACCGCCACTGGTACGTGGTCGCCGTATAAAAATGCGATACGCGCATCAGGGTGGTTCCAATCCGCCGGTGATCGTTGTCCACGGCAATCAGATCGATCGTGTTCCAGCGGCGTACAAGCGATATTTGAGTAATTATTTCCAGCGTGAGCTTAAGTTGTTTGGCACGCCGGTAAGGATTGATTTTAAAGGCTCAGAGAATCCTTTCAGCCACATCAGGAATAAACTGACTCCGCGCCAGCAGCGAAAACGCCGGCGTGCGATAAAGAAATTTAAGAAGTAGCCTGTAAAGAAACGAATGTATCTGCCGATACACCGGCAGTTGTTGGCATTCGGCCAGGATACCTGCAACGTCACACGTAAAAATAACTACTAACAACGCGTGGTGTAAATTGAATAACCTAATCGCTTTGGAATTGCCTGCAAAGAGCTCTGAAGACCTGCCAGCAACAGCGCCAGCCGGGTCTGAGGCAATGCAGCAGTGGTTGGACAACGCGCTTTCCAGCAATAACGCGCGAGACCGGATTGCTGTGGTCAAAGGTATCAGTCGTGGTGTGTTCGGCAGCCTGCCTTTATCTTGTGATTATGCAGCAGAGTCAGTTGCTGATGATTTTGTTGATTACGATAACTTTCAGCGTGCAGCGTAGGACTTAATGCCTGCAGAGCAGCAGCAATGGATGTTGGTCAAACTCGTTGCGGAATCAGACGCTACAGTTTACGCAGCAGTACCTTATCAATCGCATGATCTGCACCTTTGTGTAAAATCAGATCTGCGCGCTGTCTGGTGGGATAAATATTCTCCCGAAGGTTAACCAGGTTAATTGAATCCCAGATCTTAGAGGCTGTCTCGATAGCCTGTGTTTCGTTAAGTTTGGCAAAGTGTGAAAAGTACGCGCCCGGTTGCGTGAATACGCCATCGCGAAACGTAAGAAACCGGCTGATATACCATTGCTTTACGATCTGTTCCTCGACATCCACATAAATTGAAAAGTCGAAAAAATCAGAAACTACAACGGTTGGCTCGCCTTTCATTGTCGGGCTGGACTGCAGTACGTTGAGCCCTTCAACAATCAGTACATCTGGTTGATCTACCGTGACAAACTCACCGGGTATGATGTCGTACAGCAGGTGCGAGTAGACAGGCGCTGTAACGTTGCGTTTGCCACTTTTAATATCAGAAAGAAAAGTCAGTAGAGCATGCCTATCGTAACTTTCGGGAAAGCCCTTGCGTGTCATTAAATCGCGCTTTTCCAATTCACTGGTCGATAGCAGGAAGCCATCGGTGTTGACCAGGTCCACTCTGGGGTGGCCGGGCCATCGTTTCAACAGAGTTTGTAAGATACGCGATGTGGTGCTCTTGCCAACTGCGACACTGCCCGCAACACCGATGATGAACGGCACCTTGGGTGTGGAGTCCTGCATAAATGCGGCGGTTTGCGCATTCAACGTTTGTGTTGACTGAACGTAGTAACTCAGTAGCCTGGACAGCGGCAGATAAACGCTTTCGGCTTCAAGCAATGATGCTCGCTGGTTTATACCATGCAGTGCTTCGAGCTCAGTTGCGGTGAGTGGCAGAGGAGTATTATCTTTGAGTTTCGCCCACTGCTCAATGCTGAACTCACGATATGGGGAAATAGGCAAGAAAGCAGTCCTGCGTGACTATCAACGGGGCAAGTTAGCAGAAATCACAGCAGATCTGCAATTGATGCCTGCATCACCGACGCCTCAGAGAAAAGCTCGTTAGAAATTCTCTGCTGGCAGTTGCAGGAATAAAAAAAGGCGGGGCAAGTCCCCGCCTTTTTGAGCGCACGTCAGGTGGTTGCCCGCGTGGTTACATGAAAGCTTTGAGCTTATCCAGCAATGGGCCTGTCACTGGTCCAAGAATGTCTGCAACACCGGGTATTTCATTGGCCTTATCGAGCATTGGTGTGAGTTTTTCCATGTTGCTGCCAACCAGGCCGCTGAGCGCACCGCGGTTCGCTTCTGGTACTTTTTCCCAGATGCCGGACAGGCCATCGACTTTACCAGTCACGTCCTGCAGCGCAGGTACCGCTGCTTCGGCACTTGCACTGTCTGTGATGCCACTGATCGCATCAGTCGCACCACCGAATATCCCGCCGATTTCGTCACCGATATTTACGCCACCTACGTCAACTGAAGGTACTTCAATTGACGGTACGCTGGCATTTGGTAGTTCTACGTCTTTATTGCCAGTCAGGAGTTTCCAGGCGAATAAAGCGATCGCCACGATCGCTGCGATTGGCAGAAATTTGCGCAGGAATCCGCCGCCGCTTGATGCTGCATTACCTGCGGCGTTAGCTGCTCCGTCAACTGCATTGCCAGCGGCGTTGCCTACGTGGCCTGCAGCATTGCCGGCTGCATCGGCAATGTTTCCTGCTGCATTGCCTGCGGCACCTGCAGCTCCACTGACAGCTGAAGCGGCACCGCCACCAAGATTACTTATCTGGTCCATAAAGCCGGCCGATTGCAGTTGATTCTGAAGCCCGCTTGGCATTGCAGCCTGGATGTTATCTTTCTGGCCATTAAGCAGGCTGAGTAAGCCGCCGGCATTCTGCGCGAAGCCACCACCGCCAAAAACCTTTCGCTTAACCATACCGAGTACGATCGGCATTAATATGCTCATCAGACCCGAGGAAGATTTACCGCCGATACCAGTCAGGCTGGAAACTGCACTTGCAAGGCTGCCTGCAGCGCCGTTACCCAGTATAGAGCCGAGCAAATTAGAGCCCTGGTCCATCACATTGCTGCTGTTGCCGCCGGTTAACAAGCCACCAATGTTGTCAAGCAGGCTGTCATCCTGGTCCTTAACTGCATTGAACAGGGAAGCTCCACCATCGGCATTGGCAGCAGATGTCAGCCCGCTGAGCAGGCCGGGTACTGCGGCACCCAGTGCGGCTTCTGTTTTGTCGCTATCTTCGCCAAGCAAAGCGCCGAGTTGACCAAGCGCTGGTCCTCCGAACTGACCTTTGACGAGATCTACTAAATTAAATGACATGCATGTGTCCTCTTAAAAATGGCTTTGGAAATAGGTATTGGATATTGGCAGTGGTTATTACACTGAGACTTACGCTACTCACAATCCAGTGCGTTGAGTACTACGTTGAATTACATACCGGCGTACCTGACTCTCTACCGCTTTTCGTTGTGAATTCGCTGGATTATTTGATAAAACTGATAATTTTATTAAGCAGTTTATTAATAATCTGGCTAATCCACTGGTACGGATTTTTATGTTGCAGGTTTGTTTGTCTACTGATTTCGCTGGTTGTATATAATGAGGGGGCAGAAGTTATCGATTACACTGATATGTTCCTGTGAGTTTCAAAACTATACCATTTTTATCGTTACATAACCGAATGTTCTTGAAATTTAACATCGATCAGGCAGCGCTCTATTTCGCTGATTTTCGCAGGTAGCTTGCTTGGATAATACTCAAAACACACATTCCTGTGCCGTAGAACAACGGCAAGTCCCCGGTGCAACGTTAGGTGCAACATTAGATGCAACGCCCGGTGCAGAACGACTTGCCCGGACAAACAGCATGCAAGCCAGCGTTTCCTTTTCGGTGGCGCCGATGATGGAGATCACTGATCGCTATTGTCGCAGATTTCATCGAGTACTTTCGCGTCATGCCTTGCTCTACACAGAGATGATCACTGCTGCCGCTATCGTCCATGGTGATCGATCACAGTTACTTGATTTTGATGTTGCCGAACTGCCGGTAGTTTTGCAGCTGGGGGGCAGTGACGCAAAGTTAATGACTGCAAGTGCAGTGATCGGTGAGCAGTACGGATATACCGCTGTGAACATCAACTGTGGCTGTCCGAGTGATCGCGTTAAGAGTGGCCGATTTGGAGCCTGTCTAATGGCAGAGCCGGAGCTGGTTGCTGAATCCCTTATTGCAATGCAGACGGCGATCAGCATACCGGTTACTGTTAAGTGTCGTATCGGGATTGATCGTGACGATTCCTTTGAGCCATTTGAACGGTTCGTTCGTATTGTTGCTGACGCCGGCTGTGAGACGTTTATCGTACATGCCAGAAAGGCCTGGCTGGATGGGTTAAGTCCAAAGGAAAACCGCACAATCCCACCGCTGCGGTACGACTATGTTGATCAGATCAAGCGCCTTTACCCGGATAAGAAATTTATTTTAAACGGTGGTCTGCTTTCACATGAACAAGCACTGACCAACAGTACCACGCTTGACGGTGTAATGCTGGGCCGTGAAGTTTGCTCGAATCCGTGGATGCTTAATGAGGTAGATCAACAGTACTATGGCAGTGTGCAAACCAACTGGTCGCGTGACTCTGTGGTTGAAGAATGCTACACGTATATTGAAAAGTATCTGGCTGCAGGCGTACCGCTTGGCAAGCTGATGAAGCCGATGCTTGGTTTGTTTCATGCTCAACCGGGCGGGCGTGTATGGCGCCGCGCGCTCAGTGAGACAATGTGGCTTGAAGGTGCCGGTTTGCATACAGTACAAAAAGCGCTGCAAGCTGTAAGGCAGGCAGCAGATGACCAGCGTAACCGACCAGCGTAACCGACCAGCTTAGCCAGGTCAGCTAAACCGGGCCAGCTTAAACGGCCCGGATTAACCAGCCAGCGTAATCGTTACAGTGATAGCGATTTCTCACTGTGATGCATTGGGGTAAAACAGTTGTTGAGCATTAAGTTTGTACTGCTCGATGAGACTCTGACCGGTTTCACTGATCATCCAGTTAACAAACGCCTGACCGCTTTCAACATTAGAGCGCGGACACTTAGCGGGATTAACCAGTATGATTCCATACTGATTAAACAGGCTTTCATCGCCTTCAATCACAATGCGATGACTACCACGGTTTTTAAAGCTCAGCCAGGTGGCGCGATCAGTGAGCGTATAGGCATTCATGCCGACAGCCAGGTTTAATGTAGCGCCCATGCCACTGCCTGTTTCTCTGTACCACTTGCCACTGTGAATAGTCGGGTCGGTGTCTGCGTTGTTCCACAAACTGACTTCTTTCTTATGCGTACCGGAATCATCGCCGCGAGAAATAAAGATTGATTGCGTATCAGCTATTGCAGTTAGTGCGTCACTGATGGTGTTCAGATTTGCAATGTTTGCCGGGTCGCTCTGTGGGCCAACAATAATAAAGTCGTTGTACATCAGGTCGTGGCGCTCGATACCATAACCCTGGCTGACAAACTCAAGTTCGGACTCCCTTGCGTGTATCAGTAAAACATCGGCATCACAGTTGGTGGCGTTTTTTATGGCTTGTCCGGTGCCGACTGCAACAACATTTACTTGAATGCCTGTTTGAGATTCAAAGACAGGTAGCAGGTAATCGTACAGTCCGGAGTTGGCGGTAGACGTTGTGGATTGAAGCAGCACTGTCTTGTCGTCAGCCAGGTTGTCAGCGTGGGTGAGGCAGGGCGAAAGTAACACTGATAACGACAGTAAAATATTTTTGATCATAGTGTTATACCGGTTTGACATAAGCTGCCAGGTAGTCGTGCGCCTGTTTCGACTCCGGCGTTGTAAAGAATGTTTTGGCTTTTGTATGTTCCGTGATGGCACCCTTGTGAATGAAGACAACATCGTCTGCAATCCGCCTTGCCTGTGCTACATCATGAGTGACCATAATCACCTTAATGGATTTTCCTGTTGCATGGTGGATCTGGCTCTCAATCTTTTGGGTTGCTTCCGGATCAAGATTGGCAGTGGGTTCATCAAGAAACAATACTTCCGGCTCGCAGGCAAGCGCTCTGGCAATAGCGAGTCGTTGCTGCTCACCACCGGATAGCGAACGCGCCGATTGCCGGCTTTGACTTTCAAGTTCTGCGGTTTGAAGGTGTTGTTGTAATCGATCTTTGGGCTTGTTACGTAACTTCAGCACATACAGGATATTGCCTGCAACACTGCGATTAAGCATCAGCGGTTTCTGAAAAACCATCGCCTGTCGGTGACGGCTGTTGATGTCGGTCGCGTGGATGCCTGCCCATTGCAAAGAGCCTGCAGCGGGCTCAATCAGTCCATGCATACATCGCAGCAACAGGCTTTTGCCGGCACCATTGTGCCCCATGAGAATGCTGACTCCTTTGTCTGCAAGAGTCAGGTCGATATTGTGCAACAAGGCTTTGTTGTCGATGCATACTGCGAGTTGTCGGATCTGCAGCGGCAACATCAGGCGAGTTTCCCTTTGCTGCTGAAAACCAGCGCGTTAATGATCAGCGCGATTGTCATTAGCACCACGCCGAGCGCAAGCGCCAGTGGCAGGTCGCCTTTGGAGGTCTCGAGTACGATTGCGGTAGTCATGACACGGGTCAGGTGATCGATATTGCCACCAACAATAATCACAGCACCGACTTCCGAGATGGCTCTGGAGAATCCGGCAAGTGCAGCGGTGAGCAGACTCAGCCGATTGTCCCACAGTAAGGTCTGTACGGCAGAAGTCGTCGGTACGCACAGTGAATGCATCGGGTCGCAGTAATCTTTCCAGCTATCTTCCACCTGCTGACGGGTCAGTGCGGCGACAATCGGCAAAACCAGTGCGAACTGGGCAATGATCATTGCGGTGGGTGTGTAGAGCAGCTGCAGGAAACCCATTGGGCCGGAACGGGAAAGCAGTAGGTAAACCATCAATCCGAGTACCACCGGTGGCATACCCATCAGGGTGTTGATCAGCAGGGTACATAAGCCTCTGCCGGGAAACGGGCGGATCGCCAGCAGCGCACCGAGAGGTAAGCCGATCAGGCAGGCCAGAACCGTGGCAGTCACGCTGACGCGCAGCGAAAGGCCGACGATTTCGATCAGGTCCGGATCCGGGCCGGACAACAGCATCGCGACTTCGCTAAGTACCTGTGAAAAAGTCGTCATTTTTCATCTCAGGCGATGAAATTGCCTGTTGCGGGAAGTAGTGGCGAATTATGCAGCGACTGACCACGGTGGCCAAAGCCCGTCTTCAAGGCAAAAAAAATGAGTTTACCGGATGCAGTAATCGTGCGGCAGTCATGCCTGGCGCAGCAGGCTGAGAAATTCATTGCGCGTATTGATGTCTTTTTTGAATCTGCCCAACATGACAGACGTTGTCATTGTAGAGTTCTGCTTCTCGACACCTCGCATCATCATGCACAAGTGCTTCGATTCAACCACCACACCAACCCCCTGACTGTCGGTCACCTCGTGTACCGCATCGGCGATCTGCCTGGTGAGTTTTTCCTGGATTTGCAGCCTGCGGGCAAACATGTCAACGATTCTGGCCACTTTTGACAGCCCGATTACCTTGCCTTTTGGCAGGTAGGCAACGTGGCATTTGCCGATGAATGGTAGCAGATGATGCTCACACATCGAATACAGCTCGATATCTTTGACAATCACCATCTCGTCGCTGTCTGATTCGAAAACGGCGTCGTTGAGTATTGTTTCAAGCGTCTGCTGGTAGCCCTGGGTGAGGAACGCCATGGCCCGCGCCGCTCGATCCGGGGTTTTTAGCAACCCCTCCCGCTCGGGGTCTTCTCCGATTGCCTGGATAATCTTTTTGTATTCTTGTTCCATCGGCGATTTAAACCACGTAGATAGTTTGCAGGGTAGAGGGTGATGGCCGCAAAGTGCTGTCGACGTTTAGCTGGCTCTGCAGTGGCGACTATTGTGCTGCAACGAGAAGGTTGATTCAATTTATGAATTTTAGTGTTACGGGTCGGTCCTAAATGGTGTCTCCTTGCTGATACCAGCTAGAATCATGGGAAGACCCCGAAGTAATCACTGGAAAAGCTCATGACGTTCTTAATTTGGTTGTTAATTATTCTTGCCGCGACGTTTGTACTGGCCAAGTTTCCGCAAACGCTGCTCAGTATTTCGGTCGTTATCGGTGTGGCGATGCTCGGGTTTTTCCTCACCGGGATAGGCACAATCGCAACCGTGGTTTTGGCGCTGGTATTCATCGCTGCTGCGGTTGTACTAAACGTACCGAATGTCAGAAAGAAAGTACTCACAGCACCCTTACTCGATTACGTAAAAGCCGTGCTGCCGCCGATGTCGCAAACCGAAAGAGATGCCATCGAGGCAGGTACGGTGTGGTGGGAGTCTGAATTATTTCGCGGCAATCCCGACTGGTCAAAACTGATGTCCACCCCGGTGGCCACGCTCACGGAAAAGGAACAGGCTTTTCTGGACGGACCAACCAACGAACTATGCGCCATGCTGGATGACTGGGAGATCACTTACGAGCATAACGATCTGCCGCCGCACATTTGGGATTTCATCAAAAAGAACAAGTTTTTCGGTATCGTGATACCAGAGCAGTATGGTGGTCTGGGTTTTGGTGCCTATGGTCACTCTGCGATCGTTACCAGAATATCGGCCAGAAGTGTCACCGCCGGTTCTACGGTGATGGTGCCGAATTCACTTGGCCCTGCGGAACTGTTGCTGCACTACGGTACTGACGAACAACGCAATCACTTTCTGCCGCGACTCGCTGTGGGTGAAGAGATTCCCTGTTTTGCTCTTACTGGGCCAACATCCGGTTCTGATGCGGCTGCCATGCCTGATTCCGGCATCGTTTGTAAGCAGATGTTTAATGGAGTTGAAACGCTTGGTCTTCGATGCAACTGGGAGAAGCGCTACATCACACTGGGACCGGTTGCGACCATACTCGGCCTGGCATTCAAGGCCTATGACCCGGATGGTCTGCTCGGTGGAGAGGTGGATCTGGGAATTACCTGTGCACTGATCCCGACCGATACCGATGGCGTTACCATCGGACGCAGACACTTCCCGTTGAATCAGGCATTCATGAATGGCCCGAACAGCGGCAAAGATGTATTCGTGCCCATGGAGTGGATCATTGGCGGGCAGGATAATCTTGGCAAGGGTTGGCGCATGTTGATGGAATCGTTGTCTGTTGGTCGTGGTATTTCGTTGCCGTCTTCCGGTGCAGCAGCGGGTATGGCAGCGACTCGCTTCACGGGCGCGTATGCAAGAACCAGGACTCAGTTCGGTATCCCGATAGGAAAATTTGAAGGGGTTGAAGAAGCGCTGGCAAGGATCGGCGGGCTGACTTATCTGATGGACTCCGGCAGGCGCCTTACCTGCGCGGCACTTGATCAGGGTGAAAAGCCATCGGTAGTCAGCGGTATTCTTAAGTACTTCAATACAGAAAACATGCGCTCGGTGCTCAATGATGCGATGGATATTCACGGTGGTAAGGGTATCTGTATGGGGCCGAGTAACTACCTTGCACGCGCCTACCAGGGGGTGCCCGTAGGCATCACCGTTGAAGGTGCAAATATTCTTACCAGAAGCATGATTGTTTTCGGACAGGGCGCAATGCGATGTCATCCGCATCTGGTGGCAGAGATACAGGCTGCGGCCATAGAAGATAAAGACGAAGCGGTTGAAAAATTCGATGAGGCGCTGACCGGACACATTGCCTATGCGGTGAGCAGCGGTGCTCAGGCCATGTTTCACGGATTAACTCGCGGTCGATTCGCTAAATCACCGGTCAGCGGTAAGCCGGCAAAGTACTATCGCCGTCTGGCCCGCATGAGTGCCGGCTATTCTTTTCTTGCGGACTTCGCTCTGTTGTTTCTGGGTGGAGCGCTGAAGCGTAAAGAAAAGCTTTCCGGTCGCTTTGCTGATGGCATGATTTATATGTACATGGCATCGGCGGCGCTAAAGCGCTACGAAGATAACGGCCGACCGGAAGCTGACTGGCCGCTGGTCGAGTGGAGCGTGCGATACTGTATTTATCACACGCAGGTCGCTCTGGATCAAATCCTTCGAAACTTCCCTAGCCCGTGGGTCGGTGTGATTCTGCGAGGGGTTGTGTTCCCGTTGGGCCGTCGTTTCAGAACGCCGAATGATAAACTGGGTCGTGAGGTTGCCAACATACTATTAACACCTGGCGAGGCGCGCGACAGGCTTACCGAAGCGCTGTACATCAGTCGTGATCCCGATGACGTAACAGGTTGTCTGGAAGTTGCCATGGACCTGGCCATAGAGGCTGATCCGATTGAGAAGGCGCTGAAGGACAAAGGTCTGAAGCAACCCTACGATGTTGATTATCCAGACTGGCTGGCGTCGCTGGTTAAATCGGGTGATCTCACAGAGGCAGATTCTAAAAAGCTGCTTGATTCTGCGGTAGCCACCAGAAAAGTCATTATGGTTGATGATTTTCCGGGTGATTTTTTACAATCAGGAGCGCACTCTACCGCACGGCAAGGGCTTGCTGAGGCTAGCTGATAGATCGATAGCCGGCAGTGGGTGGTCTGTTGGCGACCCACCGTTGGCAAAGTGACCCGGGTTGCTGGAGTCAATGCAACGATATTGCTTCACTCTGACTTGAAACCTGGGTCACAGTCGCCACATTTTGTACGGTAAGAAAACGGTTAGTTCTGTTTATCAATGTTAGCAATATCAATGGTATAAGTGCAGTTGGAGTCCACACGAGCCACTTGGTGGCAGGTCTGACTGCTTAAGGAAGCAAACTATAGTGTCGAAAGATTTAGTGTAGGTTTATGACTGACAAAGAGTTATCAAGTGGTTCCGGCGAAGATACGGGAACGGCGGTCGAAGTTGCCAAGCCCATGCTTAAGAAACCACCGATGTACAAGGTGGTGATACTTAACGACGATTACACTCCTATGGAGTTCGTGGTTAAGGTGCTTGAGAGTTTTTTTAGTATGGATCGAGAAAAGGCAACGCAAGTCATGCTACATGTACATAACCGGGGTAAGGGTGTTTGTGGTGTATACACCCGAGATCTGGCTGAAACAAAAGTTGTCCATGTGAATCAGTTTTCACGTGACAATCAGCATCCTTTAATGTGTGATATGGAGGAGGCTTAGTTTTGTCAGGTCTGAGAAACAGAACAATAATTAATATAGAGAGAATCGTGAGATGCTGAGCAAAGAACTCGAGTTCACGTTAAACAATGCCTTTAAAGAAGCTCGTGAGAAACGTTATGAATTCATGACGGTTGAACACCTACTGTTGGCGCTGCTGGATAACCCCACTGCAGCTCAGGTTTTGCGATCTTGCGGAGGCGAGCTTGAATCGCTGCGTCTGGAACTGGTTGAGTTCATCGATGAAAACACACCGCTACTGGACGACACCGACAACCGCGAAACACAGCCGACTCTTGGTTTCCAGCGGGTGCTACAGCGTGCAGTGTTCCACGTTCAGTCATCCGGTAAGAAAGAAGTCACCGGCGCTAACGTGTTGGTCGCAATTTTCGGTGAACAGGACTCCCATACTGTATACCTTCTAAACAAACAGAATGTCACTCGTCTTGACGTGGTGAATTACATCTCTCACGGTATCTCTAAAATTCCGGATGAAGATAAAAGCGAGCTTGAAGACCTGTCTAACGAAGCGGGCATGGAAGAGGGCGAGTCAGAAGCGTCGCCGCTTGATAAATACGCCACTAATCTGAACAACCGCGCCAAAGAGGGAAAGATTGATCCTCTGATTGGTCGCGATAAGGAAATCGAAAGAGCGGCGCAGATTCTCTGTCGTCGAAGAAAAAACAATCCACTGCTTGTCGGTGAAGCTGGCGTTGGTAAAACCGCCATTGCAGAAGGCCTGGCGCTGAAAATCGTACAGGGCGATCTGCCGGAAGTATTGCTTGGCAGCACTATCTACTCGCTTGATCTTGGCGCTCTGGTTGCCGGTACGAAGTACCGTGGTGATTTTGAAAAGCGATTGAAAGCCATACTAGGCCAGCTGCAACAGGAAGAGGGCGCGGTACTTTTCATTGATGAAATCCACACCATAATCGGTGCCGGTGCTGCATCAGGTGGCGTAATGGACGCATCCAACCTGATCAAGCCAATGCTTGCGAACGGTGAGCTCAAGTGTATCG
Organism: uncultured Granulosicoccaceae bacterium; assembly: GCA_938007995.1. GTDB lineage: Bacteria > Pseudomonadota > Gammaproteobacteria > Granulosicoccales > Granulosicoccaceae. The sequence goes on from CALLLW010000002.1 coordinate 67,793, forward strand.
GCTCCACCACTTATCAGGAATTCCGCGGTATTTTTGAGAAAGACCGGGCACTGACAAGACGCTTCCAGAAGGTCGATGTTGTTGAGCCTTCAGTCTCTGAAACAGTGGAAATTCTGAAAGGTTTGAAAGACAACTTTGAAGACTTCCATGATGTTAAGTACTCAAGCAACGCACTGAAAGCGGCAGCTGAGTTGTCAGATCGTTACGTTAATGATCGTTTTCTGCCTGACAAGGCGATCGATATTATCGATGAAGCCGGTGCAAGCCGTCGCTTGAATCCAAAGCAGTCAAAGAAGGCAATCAGCGTTAAAGACATTGAAACGATTATTGCGAAGATTGCGCGTATTCCTGAAAAGAGCGTGTCTTCCACTGACATGGAAAAACTCAAGAACTTAAGCCGCGATTTACGCATGCTTGTGTTCGGTCAGGATACAGCGATTGAGCAACTGGCATCTGCGATCAAGATGTCGCGATCGGGCCTTGGACCTGAAGATCGTCCAATCGGCAGTTTCCTGTTGGCGGGTCCTACCGGCGTTGGTAAGACAGAAGTCACCAAGCAGCTCGGCAAGGTGATGGGTATCGAGTTCCTGCGCTTCGACATGTCTGAATACATGGAGCGTCATACCGTGTCACGTCTGATTGGTGCGCCTCCTGGATATGTCGGCTATGACCAGGGTGGTTTGTTAACTGATGCAGTTATTCAAAATCCACACTGTGTACTGCTGCTTGATGAAATAGAAAAAGCTCATCCTGATGTGTTCAACCTGCTACTGCAGGTAATGGATCATGGCACGCTGACTGACAACAACGGTCGAAAGGCGGATTTCCGCAACGTGATACTGGTCATGACCACCAATGCCGGTGCTGAATCGATTAGCCGTCCAAGTGTTGGTTTTACCATGCAGGATCACTCGAGCGACGGTATGGAAGCGATCAACAAGTTCTTTACGCCTGAATTCAGAAATCGTCTTGACAGTATCGTGCAGTTCGGACCGCTTGATCGCAAGACTATTCTAAGCGTTGTTGACAAGTTCCTGTTTGAGCTTGAAGAGCAGCTCAATGAAAAGAACGTAGTGATTGACGTCACTGACGCAGCAAAAGGCTGGTTAGCTGAAAACGGCTTTGATGCCAAGATGGGGGCTCGACCGATGAATCGAATCATCCGGGAAAACATCAAGAAGCCATTGGCTGATGAAATTCTGTTTGGTGACCTGTCCAAAGGCGGCACGGTAAAAGTACTGCTTGATGAATTCGGCGAGCTGACTTTCGAAATTGTTAATGCAGAAGTAACTGCATAGTTGCTGAGGTCCGGCTGGACGACACTCCAGCCAGTCTTGCCGGCCTGCACTTAACTGATCAGAATCAGGTTGGCACGAATGCCATCGGTAAATATCGCAGGCGCAAAGCGGCAGGGAATACGAAACAACATCTGGTCAGCGGGGCAATAAGGTAATGAAAGGCATGCTGCGGCACGCCTTTTTTTATATTAATGATGAAGTGAGGCAGAGCTGCGTACGTGCAGCCGTATCGCTTAGCGGCTTCTGTAGGTAATACGGCCCTTGGTGAGGTCGTAGGGTGTCATTTCAACCGTGACTTTGTCGCCAGTCAGTATACGAATGTAGTGTTTGCGCATCTTGCCGGATATGTGTGCGGTCACTACATGACCGTTCTCCAGCTCAACTCTGAACATCGTATTTGGAAGGGTGTCTACCACAGTTCCTTCCATTTCAATTGCTTCTTCTTTCGCCATTCACTCTCTTCTTGAAACTTGGTCGAGGCGTGCTGAAACCAGCCGGATGCTGATTTACCGCCGCTCGGTAAAAAAAATAGATGCTATTTCGGGATTTTAAAGGGTATGGAGCGCTATTGAAACATTTAGTCGCAATTCCAGTTCGCTTTTTTACCGTTTGGCGTTTTGTTCGAAACAATTGATGCAAAGTCAGGCTTTTGACGGCTGATTTGACCTACAATACTAACCAACTCGAAAACAGCTCAAACCAAAGGCAGGCCAGAAAGCTACATGTATTGTCCCGTGCAGCATAAATCCAGAACCAGTGGCCGATTTGGCGACCTGATGGAACTGTACGAGCAAAACTATGTGTTGTTGCGCCTGCTTATCCCTGATTTGAAGAGTGCGGAGCTTCAAACCCGGATCTCGACAGTGGAGGGGTGTCTGCCACTCTATATGCAGCTGATCGAGAAAACGCCTTACACAAGCACCCTGCGCATGACCTATAGATTTGTGGAAGCTCGTGATAAAGACGGGGTCGCACGCGCCGAGATCGAGCCCAATTTGATGCTTCGGGTGTACCATGATGCCCGAACTGCAGAAGTAATCAGCGGCCACATCCACGGCCAGCAGCATGTGGAACGCAAGACACGCGGTCTTGATAGCTCCTGGCAACTGAACCGTTTTCTGTACAAATGGCTACGCTACCTTCGCCACCGTGGTCACCGGCTGACTAATAGCGACACAGATAACAACAGGTGCGATTTGCCCACAGGCTGATTTTTCGCGAGTATTGTCATTGCATAATGGCCGCGCATTCCGCTCTGCAGACTACCACTGACCCTTCATTGACCCTTCATTGACCCGGCAGGTTGCCATTGAAATGTAGGGCAAATGAGATGGCCCTGCGACATAAGCGCAATTGACCAGCCTGGTTTCTGTCAATTCCGACCCCGGGGGTGCTCTTGCCAGTGTCCTCAGTTGAGCAACTTTATTCCTCAAGCGGCAATCGCATAAGCGTATCGTAGACGATCGCAACTGTTTTGAACTTTTAAGGTTTGTGAAGGTATCTATTGGGGACTTGAAAACTACGACTTGGTATCATTGCGCGGCGTGGTTACCGATCCCTTGTTGACTGATCGCATACTGTTTAGCAGGCACATATTCACGGCTTGATGATGAAGATAATTACTCTAACAAAAAACCTTTTCAAATCGGCACTGCTGGCGGCAGCGCTAATGACTACCCATCAGGCTTTCTCTACAGAGCTTGATGACTCCTGGGATCAAACCATCGAGGCTGCCAAAGGCCAAACGGTGTACTTCAACGCGTGGGGTGGCAGTGACCGGATAAACAGCTATATCAGCTGGGCCGCTGATCGTATTGCCGAAGAATATGATGTCACACTCGAGCACGTGAAAATTGGCGATATAGCCGAAGTAGTGGGTCAGCTCGAAGCGGCCAAAACGGTTGGTAAGAACACCGATGGCAACGTTGATCTGATGTGGGTTAATGGTGAAAACTTCGCTGCGATGAAAAGCGGCAATCTGACCTGGGGGCCGTTTGCGTACAACCTGCCGAATGCCTCTGCGCTCAAGGCATCGGATGCGCTCACTACCGATTTTTCTGTGCCTGTTGAAGGGCTGGAGTCTCCATGGGGAGGGGCGCAGCTGGTGTTTATCTACGACACCGCAACTGTGCCAGAGCCACCAAAGTCGGCAGCTGAATTGCTGGAGTTTGTCAAAACCGGCGGCCGCTTTGCGTATCCCGCGCCACCGATTTTTCAAGGCACTACCATGGTAAAGCAGCTGCTGCTTGAACTGACCGATAATCACGATGCTTTGGCGCAGCCGGTACAAGAGGCTGACTTTGCAGCGGTTACCGAACCACTGTGGAACTATCTTGACCAACTGCATCCCAATCTTTGGGGTAAGGGCAAGTCATGGCCGTCAAGTGCAGAGAGCACCCGGCAAATGGTAGACGACGGTGAAATTGATATCGCAATTTCTTTCAACCCTAACGAAGCCAGCGCTGCAGTTAAAAGTGGTCAGCTGCCAGAGTCTGTACGTACCTATACCTTCGAAAAAGGCACCATTGGCAACACGCACTTTGTGACGATCCCCTACAATGCGACAGCCAAAGCAGGCGCTATGCTGGTGGCGAACTTTTTCATCAGCGCAGAGGCCCAGTCACGCAAGGCAGATCCGCAATACTGGGGTGACCCTACCGTACTCGATCTTGACAACCTTTCCGACTCTGACAAAGCCTTGTTCAGCAGTATTGATCTTGGTCCCTGGGCACTGCCTATTGGATCAGGCATTGTACTACCCGAGCCGCATGCCTCATGGGCTGAAGCTCTCGAAGGAGAGTGGCTTAAGCGATACGGTAACTGAAACTGAAAGGTGCAGTGGCAGCCGACCGCACCACTTTCTTACTCTTTAAAACCCGGTGACCCGTAAATGATTCGCACAGCTGGATACATTCTGGCTGTGTTATTTTCGCTACCAATTATTGCAGGCTTGCTTGGCAGTGTGTTGCCTGCTTTTGGACTTTTACCACCGCTGGCTGCAACAGAAGGGTTCACTGAACTATTTGCAGATCCACGCTTCTGGCCTTCAATTTTTCTTTCGTTAAAAACCGCAGTTATTGCAACGCTGTTAGCGTTGTCACTAACCATGTTAACGCTGGTCTGTGCGCATGGCACCCGGCTATGGCGATGGCTGAATGGTTTGTTGCCGCCGCTGCTGGCAGTGCCGCATGCCGCAATTGCGGTTGGACTTCTGTTTCTGATCGCACCCAGTGGATGGTTTGTTCGTTTATTTTCCCCGTCAATAACCGGTTGGGAGAGACCGCCAACTGCATGGGTGGTACCTGACAGTGGTGGCTGGTCGTTAATACTCGGCCTGGTAATTAAGGAAACGCCGTTTCTGTTGCTTGCAGCGGCAGCACAACTGCCTGCTGTAAAGGTCGATGCAGCTTTACGTATTGGCCGCACGCTGGGGTACGCTCCAGCTCGTTGCTGGAGTCGCTTGATCCTGCCGCAGTTGTACCCTCGCATAAGACTGACACTGCTGATAATACTGGCCTTTAATTTAAGTGTTGTGGACATGGCCATATTGCTTGGGCCCGGTAATCCGCCTACGTTTTCTGTGCTGTTACTGTCTCTGGTTAATGATCCGGGATCGCGTGCAGTAGCTTCTGCCGGTGCGTTGGTGCTGGCTGCAGGAGTAGGGCTGGTTTTTCTATCCACCTTTATGCTGGAAAAACTGATCAGTTATCTGGCTGCCAGACGACGTGAAAGTGGTCATCGAGGGAATGCGTTGCCTGTCTGGCGCGGGCTGGCACAAGGTGTGGTGATCGGCGGTTTGCTACTAAGTGTACTGGCTATCGTAACGCTTCTGATATGGAGTTTTGCAAGACGCTGGAGATTCCCGAATATACTGCCCACAGAATGGACGATGCAGCATTGGGGCAGCCGCCTCGGAGAGTTTGCATCGCCGCTTTTTACCACATTAACTCTTGCTCTTTTTACAATGATATTTGCTATCGTTGCCGCCATAATCTGGCTTGAGGCGGAAAGACAAAACAAGCTGCCGAAGATCGACTGGATATGGTACGTGCCGTTGCTGGTGCCGCAGGTCACATTGCTTTTTGGCTGGCAGGCGATGGCATTGCTCACCGGTACTGATGGTAAATGGCTCTCGGTTGCCTATTCGCACTGGGTTTATGCGATTCCCTATGTTGTGCTGATACTTGCAGTCGCGTGGCGAGAGCTTGATCCCAACTGGAACAATGCTGCATCGGTGCTAGGCGCCGGTTACTGGCGAGTGCTGTTTCGCGTACGCTTGCCTTTAATGATCAAGCCGGTATGTCAGGCTGCCGCGGTCGCACTGGCTGTCAGTGTTGCACAATATCTTCCAACGCTACTGTTAGGGGCAGGTCGTCATCAAACAATCGCTATTGAACTTGTTACCAGCTTCGGTGGAGTTGATAGACGAGTCATTGCCGTGCTTGCTTCGGTACAAAGCGTGTTGCCGCTGATTGCATTTGTGTTAGCGCTGTGGATTCCAGTGTATTTTAAAGTCAAGAGACCGGCCTGATGTATCCGCTGCGTGTTGAAGACTTAACTTTGCAGCTGCCTGACGGCACGTATTTAAGCCGCGAGCTATCGTTTGTTATCGAGCCCGGAGACATACTTGTTCTGATGGGCCCCAGTGGTAGCGGCAAGTCAACAGTGCTCAGTTGGTTAACCGGTACGCTCGACAAGCGCATCCGCGCTTCTGGTGAAGTGTGGCTGGGAGAAACCCGTCTTTATGATGTCGCTGTTGAAAAACGCAAGCTCGGGCTGATGCTGCAACAGGATTATCTTTTCCCGCATATGAGTGTGGGTCAAAATCTCAAGTTTGGCTTGCGTGGTGGCAGCAAGGCAGAGCGTGAAGCCAGAGTCACTGAAAGTCTTGAAAGTGCCGGATTGGCTGGTATGACAGATCGCGATCCGATGACATTAAGTGGTGGTCAGCGCGCGCGTGTCAGCTTGTTGCGTACACTGTTGTCAGAGCCGTGTGCACTGCTTCTGGATGAACCATTTTCGCGCCTCGATGTGACTTTACGCGAGCAGATCAGAGAGTTTACCTGGCGCTCTGCAGCCGATTTGCCGATACTGCTTGTCACACATGATGATGCAGATATACCGGCACAGGCTTCAATACTGAATATGACCGAGCTCGGTGAGTAAGATGGCGCATGATGTTTTGCTGAAGCCTACGCAGGGCAAGATCGATGTTAGATAAATACTCGGTACCACTGTTTAAACCGTATCTGTGTAAGACTGCCCGCCTGATCAGCAACAAAGGTGTCAGCGCCGATCAGGTGAGTATTGTCGGATTTATGGCAGGCTTGCTTGCCGTAGTTCTGGTTGCAACTGAATCGTACATGGCAGCAGCTGTATTGCTGATACTCAACCGGCTTGCTGATGGCATTGACGGTGAGATTGCCAGACAAACGCAGCCAACCGATGCAGGTGGCTTTCTCGATATTACCCTCGATTTTATTTTCTATGCAATTTTTCCGCTCGGCTTTGCACTGGCCAATCCGGCAGTTAACGCATTGCCCGCTGCTGTATTAATTGCAAGCTTTGTAGGTACCGGTGCAAGCTTTCTTGCTTTCTCCTCAATGGCTGAGAAGCGTGCGATTGAGCATCCTGATTTTGGCTATAAAGGGTTCTACTACATTAACGGTCTGGCAGAGGGCACCGAGACCGTTATCTGTTTTGTACTTATGTGCTTGCTGCCGGCTTACTTCTTTGTGATCGCCTATCTGTTCGCGTTCGTGTGTTTACTCACTGCAGTAAACCGTGTGGTGTTCGGTTATAAAACACTGAAAGCGTCTGCGGATAAGTAAAGATTTGCCGTCAAGCTATCAGCAGGCAAGCTGTGTTGAGATTGAAAACGTATACGTCTTACAAGCCACAGTTGCCTTGATTCTGTTTGACAAACCGGTGCCATCGCACAATAGCCTGATCCATCTGTTGCGCCGAGAATGCATTAGCGAACTGACTTTCGAGCAGCAGCAGCTGTTGCTTTATATTGCGACACTGCGCTGAAACCCGGGTGACAGGTGCGGTGACTGGTTCTACAGGTGCTGTGATGCCGGGCTCCTGTGCCTGGCCGCGGATGGGTGTCTGCGGGTTTGGATCATCTGCGTAGACAACCGGTTTCCAGTTAGACTTGGTAGTTGTGGACCGGGACTTGGTGATCTGCGCTGCGGCAGCAACAGGATTAGCTAAATTGCTTACCGGTGCTGCAACATTGTTATTTGCTGCTACAGGGTTAGTTGCTGCGGCAGGCTGGGATGGTGCAACCGGCTGACCCTGCAGCGGCAGTAAGTCCGGCCCGACAATGACATAATCCACTCCGTCCGGCGGTGGGTCGGGAGAGTAGGTGGGTGTACCATCTTTAGTCACCCACGAGTAAAGCGGATTAGCGACAGCCCCCTGTGCCAAAAACAGACTGACTACTAACAGGGCCTTCATCATCGATAGTACTTTGAGCAATTTCATTATGCCTGCCTCAAATAGATCGGCTTATGTAAGCACTGTTTATGCCCTGATTCAGCAATCTCCGGATTGGTGCGGTTTTCAATCCCCGAGCAGTTTGCTGTGACTTTAATCTGGGTCGCAGCCGGTGGTGCGACCGGAGCCATGCTGCGCTACCTGACCGTCAGATATTTGTCTGCAGCGGTTGCAGGCTTTCCGCTTGGCACGCTGGTGGTGAATGTGGCGGGTTCGCTTTTGATCGGGATGCTGGCTGGGACCTTACTGGCCGGTTTTAAACTGGCTGAGGGTCCAAAGTTGTTCTTTCAGACCGGCCTGTTAGGCGCATTTACCACGTTTTCGGCGTTTTCTCTTGATACCTTGCAGCTCTGGCAGGCCGGTCAGATCAAGCCTGCGGTGACTAATGTGGTGTTGAATGTTTGCCTGTGCCTGCTGGCGGTGTTTCTCGGCATGGCGCTCGGCAGCGCGATTTTTGAGCGATTCAGGTAGCGTTTGTTCGCCAGCGGTGGCGCATCCCGGCGTGAGAATTGTCTGTGGCTTTATTTGGCAAGTTGCTATACTCACGCCCTCTCTAAAACTTGCAGTAAACTTCTTTCATGCTTGATGCAAAACTGTTCCGAACGGACCTGCAGCTGTTGGCCACTGAATTGGGTCGTCGAGGCTACGAGCTTGATACCCAGGCGGTCGAGGGGCTCGAGGAGCGCCGTCGTGAACTGCAAATAAGAACCCAGGAACTGCAGAACGAGCGCAACACCCGTTCGAAAGCGATTGGTGCTGCCAAAGCTAAAGGCGAAGATATCGAGCCACTGCTCGCTGAGGTTAACGACCTCGGAGAGGAGTTGAAACGCTGTGAGCAGGATCTGGCAGAGTTGCAGGGTAAGCTGCGTGATATCTCGCTATCAGTGCCTAACCTGCTGCACGAGTCTGTGCCGGAAGGTAAAAGTGAAGAACAAAATATCGAGTTAAGAAAGTGGGGCACACCTCGCGAGTTTGAGTTTGATGTGCTTGACCATGTAGACCTGACCGCGGAGAACGGACTCGACTCCATGGCCGGTTCATTATTAACCGGTTCCCGCTTTGTGGTGATGCACAACGAAATTGCAAAGCTGCATCGCTGTCTTGCTCAGTATATGTTGAATTTGCATACCACCGAGCACGGTTATACCGAGATGAATGTGCCGTTCATAGTCAATGGCGATTCACTGCTCGGTACTTCACAATTGCCGAAGTTTGGCGAAGATCTGTTTGCGCTTGAAGGCGACAGCAACTACTACCTGATTCCAACGTCTGAAGTGCCGCTGACTAATCTGGTCAGAGATAAAATTCTTGAGCAGTCAGAGTTGCCCATTCACCTGACTGCACACACACCTTGCTTTCGATCAGAAGCGGGCTCGTACGGTAAAGATACTCGCGGCATGATCCGACAGCATCAGTTTGAGAAAGTCGAGCTTGTACATGTTGTGCGTCCTGAGGAGTCGTGGGACACGCTTGAAAAACTTGTAGGCCATGCTGAGCAAGTGCTGCAGAATCTGCAACTGCCTTATCGGGTGGTGACATTGTGCAGCGGTGACACCGGCTTTGCCGCCAGTAAGACTTATGACATCGAAGTCTGGCTGCCGGGTCAGGATGCGTATCGGGAAATTTCTTCCTGTAGCAACTGCACAGACTTCCAGGCGCGGCGTATGAAAGCGCGTTTCAGAAACGATGAAGGTCAAACCGAACTGGTGCATACACTGAACGGTTCGGGGCTGGCAGTTGGCAGAACGTTGGTAGCAGTACTGGAAAACTATCAGCAGGCAGATGGCAGTATTGAGATACCCGAAGTACTACGGCCGCTGATGGGCCAGGATACGATTTTAAAGCGTTAAGACGCGCGCGCTGCGTTAATTTGTAGAATGCGGAGTTCTAACTGCCGGACCTCCGCCAAACCTATGTTATGCAAGGCAGACTACGCGAGCCAACGCTTGCGACGACGATAGCTGCGAACATCGCGATAGGATTTGCGTCCTTCTTCAGACATACCCAGGTAAAACTCTTTAACGTCCGGGTTTTCGCGTAATTCATCGGCTGGCCCATCCATGACAATCCGGCCTGACTCAAGAATATAACCGTAGTGTGCGAAGCGAAGTGCCACATTGGTGTTCTGTTCAGCCAGTAGGAAAGACACACCTTCACTTTCGTTCAAGCTGCGAACGATCTGGAATATCTCTTCGACCAGTTGCGGCGCCAGTCCCATAGACGGTTCATCCAGAAGGATGGTTTCAGGCTTTGACATCAATGCCCGACCCAAAGCACACATCTGTTGTTCACCACCGGAGGTATAACCGGCTTGCGACTTTCTTCTTTCCTTTAAACGGGGAAAGTAGTTGTAGACTTTTTCGAGATCCGCAGCAATTGCCGATGCACCGTCGCTACGTGTGTAGGAGCCGGTCAACAGGTTTTCCTCGATGGTAAGGTGTTCAAAGCAATGTCTGCCTTCCATCACCTGAATGACTCCCATTTTTACCAGCGTTTCAGGATCCATATCCTGCACCGGTGCACCACGATAGCTAACGGAGCCTTTAGTGACTTCGCCACGTTCGGAATGCAGTAGATTGGAGATTGCTTTAAGCGTGGTGGTTTTACCCGCACCGTTGCCGCCCAGCAGTGCTGTGATACCACCTTTGGGTACCGACAGGGAAACGCCCTTAAGTACCAGGATCACATGGTTATAAATAACCTCGACGTTATTCACTTCAAGCAGTGTTTCACTATCTGCCCGTGTGTGTTCATCTGCCCGTGTGCGTTCATCTGCATGGGTGTTTTCAGTTTGCTGTTGAGCTTGCTGCAAGACAATGTACCGTGCTGAGTAGAAGGTTAAACCAGAAGGGAGACTGTAAGCAGAGGAGGGCGGTAGTTAACCGCCCTCACACTGCGCGTGCCTGTATTACAGTTTTCACTAACCTGCGTAACAGCCCGGGGTAATACCAGCTTCTTTAGCGAATGCTGCGGAGTCTTCATCAATCAGAGGACCGGTAACATCATCGTTGGGTTCGATGTAGTCAGTCAGTGCCACCCACTTGCCCTCACCGGCATCCCATTGTTGAACAATACCAAGACCTGAACCGCCGTGGTCTTCACAGCTGACGCTGAACTCAGGGCCAATGTTTTCCATACCCAGCTCGGTCATACGATCAGCACTGATAGCAAGCGCTTCCATGCCATCGCGAACCATTACCGGAGTCACATCGGCAACGCCGTGGATTTCCTGTGCTTTGGCAATAGCTTCCTGCGCCAGCATCGCAGCGTACATACCGCGTGTGTAGAGTACGGTACCCAGATTGGAACCATCACCGGACGCATTGCCTTCTTCATGTACGTGCTTCTTGATTTCTGCAAACACTGGTAAATCACCAATTCGGTTCATGTTAAGTGATTTATAACCATTGGCTGCCGCACCGGCAGGAGTAACGTCGTGCTCTGCACCTGACCACCAGTTACCGATGAAATTTTCCATTGGGAAGCCGATGTTTGCCGCTTCCTGAATGGCTACCTGATTCATCACACCCCAGCCCCACATCAGTACATAGTCAGGTCGTTCACGGCGGATCTGCAGCCATTGAGACTTCTGTTCCTGGCCCGGGTGATCGACAGCAATCGGCTTGAAGTTAAAGCCGTGAATTTCTGCCAGTGCTTCAAGGGTTCTGATCGGCTCTTTACCATAAGCTGAATTGTGATAAACCAGCGCGATGTCCTTATCTTTCAGATCACCGCTGTTTTCGTCGAGCAAGTAGTTAACGATTACGCCGGCAGCATCCCAATAGTTTGCCGGGTAGTTGAACACCCAGTTAAACACTTCACCGTTAGAAGCTGAAGTTCGGCCATAGCCCATGGTGTGCAGCGGAATCTGATCGGCAGTGGCCTTTGGAATAAGCTGGTAGGTGATACCAGTAGAAAGCGGCTGGTAGATCAATGCGCCTTCACCTTTGGTGCTTTCGTAACACTCAACCCCTTTTTCAGTGTTGTAGCCGGTTTCACATTCAAGAATGCGAATCTCCTCGCCACCTATGCCGCCATCGCGTGCATTAAGCATTTTAAGGTAATCCTGAAAACCATCTGAGAATGGTGTACCGCCGGCAGCATAAGGGCCGGTGCGGTAACTCAGGTCGGGAATGACCAGATCAGCCAGTGCTGATCCGGACACCAGTGCGGTAGACAATGCTACCGCGGTCAGGGTTTGAAGTTTCATAGTGCTTCTCCTCTCAAAGATTTTTGGTTAATGAAGCTAAACCAGTGTAATACACACGAAGGTACTTTTAATACGGAAACGGCCACAGCCGCAGCTTTTCTTTGGCGACCCTCCACAGCTGCGCCAGCCCGTGTGGTTCTTTGATCAGAAAAAACATGATCAGCAAACCAATTATCACAAGCTGAAAGTGCGCGACGAGATCCGGGGGCCAACCGAACAGATCTACGCCAATAACTTTCAGTACAACCGGCAGGCAGACCAGAAATGCAGCACCTGCGAATGCACCGAAAATAGAACCCAGACCGCCGATGATGATCATAAACAGCACCAGAAAAGACTTGTTGATGCCGAAAACCTCACCCACTTCAACAGCGCCCAGATAAACCGCAAAAAACAAAGCGCCGGATATACCGACGAAGAAAGACGATACCGCAAAAGCGCTGAGCTTTGCCTTGAGCGGATTAACACCGATGATCTCCGCTGCAATGTCCATATCGCGAATCGCCATCCATCTTCGGCCCATTGAACCGCGAGTGAGATTGCGTGCAACTATCGCTGATAGAGTAACAAAGACAAGGCAAACCAGATAAGCAGCCCAGGCTTTTGTGTTTGGCCCGGTAACGGCTATGTCAAACACAAATCGCTCTGGTGCGCTGATCTGACCGGAAGCTGAGTTGTTATAGAACCACGGTACTTTGTTAAACAACCAAACCAGAAAAAACTGTGCGGCAAGTGTTGCAACGGCGAGGTAGAAACCCTTGATGCGCAGAGAGGGCAGGCCGAATGCGGCTCCAACAACGGCAGTGACAACACCTGAAAGCAGTATATGCAGAAGGATGTTGATTTCAGGAAAAGCCGTCATCAGCTTGTAGCAAGCATAGGCACCTACCGCCATAAAGGCGCCGGTACCAAGGCTCACCTGGCCGCAATACCCTGTCAGTATGTTCAGGCCAATTGCTGCAATCGCATAAATTAAAAATGGAATTAACAGCGCGTTTGCCCAGTAATCGTTAATAACGAACGGGATCACTAAAAATGCGACAGCAAGTACAAACCAGTAGCGATAACGATCGAACGCAATCGGGAAGGTCTGACTATCCGCTTCGTAGGAAGTTTTGAAATCACCCGCTTCACGATAGAACATGTGAGCCTCCGGTCATGAGTTGCAGCAGTTTGGCAGGGTTAGACTCTTTCAATGATTTTCTCCCCGAACAAACCTTGTGGTCGGAATACCAGAAACGCCAGTGCTAACACATAGGCAAACCAGTTCTCGGTCGCACCACCCACCATAGGTCCGATTAAGTATTCGAACAACTTCTCACCCACACCAATGATTAAGCCGCCGACAATAGCACCTGGAATGGAAGTGAATCCTCCCAGCATGAGTACCGGTAGTGCTTTTAAGGCAATGAGTGAGAGTGAGAATTGAACACCTGATTTAGCGCCCCACATGACACCTGCCACCAAGGCGACAAGGCCCGCCAGTGACCACACCAGTACCCAGATAAAATTGAGTGAGATGCCAACGCTTAACGCCGCCTGATGATCGTCTGCCACGGCACGCATAGCGCGGCCCTGCTTGGTGAATTGGCTGAAACAAATTAAAGAAAGCACCAGAACTATCGCAACACCGGTAGCGACAATGTCCAGTTTATCAATGAAAAACCCGTAAAAGTCATCGCCTCCGAGTTTGGCAGTCATGTCTTCTATAACGCGGGAGCCACCCTGAGGTAAACCAAGATTAAGGGTCTTAATATTAGAGCCCCACATCAAGTCGCCGAATCCTTCGAGAAAGTAGGCAAGGCCAATGGTCGCCATGAAAAGAATAATTGGCTCTTGTCCGACCAGATGCTTAAACAAAAACTTTTGCACCGCCCAGGCAAAGGCAACCATAACAAACAATGTAATCGCAATAGCCAGCAATGCCGGTACATGCCAGCCGAAGTGGTGAACCTCTGTGCCAAATACTTCATTGATCAGGTGCGAAAATGGTACCTGACCCTCCATGATGCCAACCAGTGTCAGAGCGGCGAAAAGTGCCATAACGCCCTGAGCGAAGTTAAAGATCCCCGATGCTTTAAAGATAAGCACAAAGCCCAGCGCCACCAGTGCATACATAACACCGGCCATCAGACCGTTAAGAATGACCTCGATGCCGTACAGGAAATCAGCTGACATGGCAGGCTCCCCGGTGATAAGTGCTACAACATGAATGGGTTAAAGCGAGTTTGTTATTCATTGGGCACTCCAAGGTAGGCAGCGATAACCTGTTCGTTGTTACGAACTTCATCAGGAGTACCATCACCGATTTTTTTGCCGTAGTCCATCACAACGACTCGATCAGACAGATCCATAACAACACCCATGTCATGTTCGATCAGTGCGATGGTGGTGCCGAACTCATCGTTAACGTCGAGGATAAATCGACTCATGTCTTCTTTTTCTTCTACGTTCATACCGGCCATTGGTTCGTCCAGTAACAGAAGCTCTGGTTCTGCTGCAAGCGCACGTGCTAACTCAACGCGTTTTTTGAGTCCGTAGGGGAGGCGTCCAACTGGTGTTTTTCTGATCGACTGGATCTCTAGAAAGTCGATGATCTCTTCTACCTTCTGGCGGTTGGCGGTTTCTTCTCTGCTTGCTTTACCGAGCCAGATTGTCTGTGCCAGCCATCCTGATTTCATGAAATTCAGACGGCCGGTCATCACATTGTCGAGTACCGTCATACCTTCAAATAAGGCTATGTTTTGAAAGGTTCTGGCGATGCCTTGTTGAGCTACCTGATAGGGTTTCAGGCTTGGTCGCTTCTTACCTCTGAACCATACCTCGCCTTCCTGTGGCACGTAAAAGCCGCTGATGACATTCAGCATCGACGACTTACCGGCGCCGTTCGGGCCAATGATGGCGCGTATTTCTCCCTGTCGTATATCAAAGCTGATGTCTTGTATTGCGACCACGCCACCGAACCGCAGCGTGATGGATTTTAGATCCATCATCACATCGCCAATCCTGCGACCGTCTGCGGTGGTGTAGCCTGATGTCAGGTCTTCGTTTTGATGCATGTGTTTTTCAGCAGCTTCGATCATGCAGCTTTCGCCTTTGCGCTGATCACTTTAGCGTCTCTGATTTCCAAAGTAGCTGTGATCTTACCTTTGCGACCATCTTCGTACGTCACTTCGGTCTCTGTATAGATTGAAGGTGAGTCATCATAGAGTGCCGTGACCAGCTCGTTGAATTTTTCTGCAATGACACCGCGTCTGACTTTTCTTGTGCGGGTCATTTCACCATCGTCAGCATCGAGCTCCTTGTGTAAAACAAGGAAGCGATGTATTTGACAACCGGCGAGCATTTCATCATCAGCAATGCTGGCGTTAACCTCACTGACGTGACCGTCAATGATGTCAAGTACCTGCGGGTGTTGGGAGAGTTCCTGATAGGATGCGTAGGCAATGTTGTTGCGTTCTGCCCAGTTGCCTACTGAAGTTAAATCAATGTTGATGAAGGCACAACATCTGTCGCGTTCCGCACCGAAGACAACAGCCTCGAGGATGTCGGGGAAGAACTTCAGTTTGTTCTCAACATACTTGGGCGCAAACAGCGCTCCATCTGCCATTTTACCAACGTCCTTGATTCGGTCAATGATTCGCAGTTGCCCGGTTTTTTCTTCAATAAATCCTGCATCACCAGTGGCAACCCAACCATCCTGCGCTTTGGTTGAGGCGGTACTTTCCGGGTTTTTGAAGTACTCAACGAAGACACCGGGTGAACGATAAAACACCTCACCACTGTCGTCGATTTTTAATTCAACACCGGGTGACGGTACGCCGACTGTGTCCGGTCTTACGCTGCCATCGGGTTGCTGTGTGATAAAAACAGTGGCTTCAGTTTGTCCGTAAAGCTGTTTTAGGTTAATGCCGAGCGAGCGATAGAACTCAAACAGTTCAGGTCCAATCGCTTCACCCGCGGTATAACCCACACGAATTCTGCGCAGGCCGAGTGTGTCTTTTAATGGTTCGTATACCATCAGTTTGCCAAGCCGGTAACTGAGCTTGTCCATAAAACTGACCGACCCCCCATCAAGCATGGTGGGTCCGACCCGTTTGGCCACTTTCATGAAATGATCAAACATACGCTTTTTGAACTTGCTGGCATCTTCCATCCGAATCATCACTGATGTCAGTTGCCGTTCAAAAACCTGTGGTGGTGCAAAGTAGTAGGTCGGGCCGATCTCACGTAGATCAGCCTGCATGGTGTCTTGTGATTCGGGACAGTTGACACAGAAGCCTGCCCATAAAGCCTGTCCAATCGAAAAGATATAGTCGCCGACCCAGGCCATCGGCAGATATGCGAGTACTTCTTCTTTTTGCGTTAGCTTGTCAAATTCGCAGCTGTTTTTTGCGGTTTCAATGACGTTTCGGTTGGATAAAACAACGCCTTTGGGTCTGCTGGTGGTACCAGAGGTGTACAGGATAACGCAGGTGCTGTCTGCGGTGAGTTCTGCTTCGCGGCGTGCCAGCTCATCATCTACATCTGATTCACGACCAGCTTTCTGCAATTCAGCCAGTGCAGTCATTTGTGCGTGATCGTACTTGCGTAAGCCCCGGCCATCGAAATAAATCACATGCTCAAGGCCAGGCAGCTCACCTGTGACTTCAGCGACTTTGTCTACCTGTTCCTGATCGCCTGCGACAACATAACGTGCACCGCAGTGACCGAGCGCGTAGGCCATTTCTTCTGCCGAGGCGTCCTGGTAAAGCGGTACCGGAATACAACCGGCTTTTTGCGCCGCAATTGAAATCCAGTAGAGAGCAGGGCGATTGCGACCCGCAATGGCAATGCAGTCACCGGTTTTAGCACCGAGGTTGATCAGGCCTTTGGCCATCGCATTGATTTCATCTGCGGCCTCTGACCAGGTCCAGCTCTGCCAGATACCGAACTCTTTTTCCCGGTAGGCCACGGACGAGCCATGCCGCTTTACATTGCGGGCAAGCAGAGCTGGCAAAGATACGGCGCTTTTAGTTTCAGGCATATACTGTGTTCTCCCCCACACAGGTCTGAAGAAAATTTGCTTATTGTGTGGTCAATTTGCTTCGCAATTTTTTCAGGATTCTAACGAAATGTAACGTCTTAACTCTTTTGTCGTTTCGGGAAATGTAACCATGCTGCCCAACAGTAAAACACAAATGGACACGATACATTCCGGTCTGAACCTGATCAGTCAGGCCATTTCGATTCACAACCACGACCTTGAGCTTATTCATGCTAACCACAGGATGCAAACGATGTTTCAGCTTCCGCAGGATTTGGTCGCTCCAGGCACGCATTTTCGTGATGTGGTCAGTTACCTTGCCGTGCGTGGAGAGTATGGTGCGCTTGTCAATATTGACGAGTTTGTCGATGGCAAGGGTTTGTCGATGGCAAGGTAGCGCTGGCGGTGGCATTTGAGCCGCATTACTTCGAGCGCACAAGGGCCAACGGCAAGACCCTATCTATCGAAGGCAGTCCGCTGGATTCAGGTGGTTGGATGCCGAGCTTTGACAAAGCGCTCAGTGGTGAAGCGACAGTAATTGAATTTGTTTTTAGTCATCACAGATCTTGATCCGGGTAATGCAGATATCGGTCTCGAGTTAGCGCAGGGTGCCGGTTCTATTCCGTTATTAATTGCCACAGGTCTCGGGCCGGGTGATCAGAGTTGCGTATCTGCCGAGGCATGTTTTCCGGTACTGACCAAGCCATTTGATCAACAAGCGCTGGATGCTGCGCTGCTGCGGATCATCGCATGTTGCCGGCAGTAATAAGCGACAAAGTGCTGTTTGGCTTTTCCGGATGGACCGTCGATCTTGGCAGGTACCTGTTAATAGATACTGATGGTGCAGAGCAGCGGCTGTCAGCCATTGAAGCTACTCTATTGGGTATATTCCTGCGCAGACCCAATCGCCTGATTATCGTGATCAGATTCGAGATGAGCTCGGGGATACAGGTGATAGCTTGTCTTTTGATCGAGCTGTAAATGTTCGTGTCTCTCGTTTGAGAGCACGCTTAAAAGACGCTTCCAAAAAACTCAAAAATCATTCAGACAATTTATGGCGCAGGTTACATACTTATTTCAGGAGTGAGTTAAGCAAGTGTTTGGAGAGTGCGTAACATACGGCAATCCGGTTATAATCGGGAGTACGCAGAGCAGACAATCTAATGATCAACGACTTTTACGACAAGCTTGAAACCAGAGACGAAATGACTCGTTCATTGGCGCTGCAGATGGAGCTGCCAAAACAACTGGCGCATGCCAAATCATCCAGCCCGGCTTATCAGGAAATACTGGCTGATGTTGATCCGGCTGCAATTAACTCCATGCAGGCACTGGCAGAGTTGCCGGTGACTCGCAAATCCGATTTACTTGACCGCCAGGCCGCAGCGCGACCGTTTGGTGGGCTGGCGACGGCAAAAGCCGGTGACATGGTGCGTGTGTATGCCTCCCCTGGGCCAATCTATGAGCCTGAAGGCGATGCTGCCGATTACTGGCGTACTGCCCGTGCGATGTATGCCGCTGGCGTTCGTGCCGGGGACCTGCTTCATAACACCCTGTCGTATCACTTTACTCCTGCGGGCTTCATGATTGAATCAGGTGCGCGTGCAATAGGTTGCGGGGTATTCCCGGCTGGTACCGGACAGACAGAGCTGCAGGTTAATGCAATCGTTGATCTACAGCCGAACGTGTATTGCGGTACACCTTCGTTTCTGAAAATACTGATAGACAAGGCGGCTGAGATGAATGCCGATATCAGTTGCATAAAGAAAGGTGTGGTTGGCGGTGAAGCTTTGCCGCCATCGTTGCGTGCAACTCTCGCTGATCATGGCGTTGAGGTACTACAGTTCTACGGTACTGCTGATGTCGGCACGATTGCCTACGAATCACCGGCAAAAGAAGGCTTGATACTCGACGAAGAGATTGTCATTGAAATTGTCACGCCAGGCACCGGTGACCCGGTAGCAGAAGGGGAGGTGGGTGAAATCCTCGTGACCAGCTTTTCAAAACACTATCCACTGGTTCGATTTGCCACGGGTGATATGTCAAAGTTTCTGCCGGGTGCCAGCCCTTGCGGTCGTACCAATACCCGGATAGCCGGTTGGATGGGACGGGCTGATCAGACAACCAAAGTAAAAGGTATGTTTGTGCGACCAGAGCAGATAGCCGATGTATTAAAACGCCATCCGCAGATAGCAAAAGCACGGTTGGTCGTTGATCGTCAGGATGTCAACGACACAATGACTCTGCACTGCGAAGCCGCCGAGCAGAATGATGGTCTGGCGGATGCAATTCGATCAAGCTTAAGAGAAGTGTGCAAGCTGCGCGGTGAAGTGGTGTTTGTCGGCAGCGGTGAGCTCGCCTCCGATGGCAAGGTCATCGACGATGTAAGAAATTACGAGTAGTTTTAAATGTGGTTTGAACAATTAGCGATTACCGTTATTGGATATTTTATACAGGCTGATCTTAAGTGAGCACCAAACTCTGGCAGCCAGCTGCAAGCGCGATCGAACAGGCAAATATCACTGACTTTGCACGTCGGGTCAGTGAAAAATACTCACTACCATTTCATCAACTGGTTTGTGAGCTGTCAGTTCAAAATTCGCTTCAGGTTTACGAAGAGCTCCATCATTGGTCGGTTGAGAACAAAAAAGCGTTCTGGTCTGAAGTCTGGGATCACTGTGGTGTTGTCGCCGAAACAAAAGGGCAAACGGTACTCGTTGATGAAGACAAAATGCCCGGTGCGGTCTGGTTTCCGCAAGCGCGACTTAACTTTGCCGAGAATCTTCTAAAACACAGTGGTAATGACACAGCGATAGTTTTTCGTGGTGAAGATAAGCTGACCCGCAGTGTAAGCTTTGATGATCTTCGCAGTGAAACGGCAGCGATAGCTCATGCGCTCAAAAGCGTTGGGGTAAAAACAGGTGATCGAGTAGCGGCACTGATGCCCAACATACCTGAAACGATCACAGCGATGCTCGCAGCTTCAAGTATCGGGTCTGTCTGGTCTTCCTGCTCACCAGACTTCGGTGTGCAGGGTGTTGTTGATCGTTTCGGCCAAATTGAACCTGAAGTTCTGGTTGCCTGTGATGGTTATTTTTACAATGGTAAATTTCACAACTGCGTGGAAAAAATTGCGGAAATACTTGAAAAAGTGCCAGGTATCAAACAGCTGATACTGGTGCCAATGCCACGCCTGAATGCACCTGCTGCTGATGCAGCAAGCCAATCTCTGCAAAACATAAGTGTACCGGTCATACACTATCAGCAAGCAATTGAAGATTATGCCAACGTATCGCTGGAGTTTGCTCGTTTACCGTTTGACCATCCGCTTTATATTATGTATTCATCCGGTACCACAGGTGTACCCAAGTGTATTGTGCATAGCGCTGGCGGTACGTTACTGCAGCACCTCAAAGAGCATCAAATGCATTGTGATGTCAAACTTGGTGATCGTTTGTTCTATTTCACCACCTGTGGCTGGATGATGTGGAACTGGCTGGTCACTGGCCTTGCCAGTGGCGCGACTCTAATGCTTTATGACGGTTCACCGTTTTACCCGGATGGCAACGTTCTGTTTGATTATATAGACGATCAAAGTATCAACATATTTGGCACCTCAGCCAAATATATTGATGCAGTCAACAAGGCTGGCCTGGCACCGATGCAATCCCATGATCTATCAACAGTTAAATCTATCTTATCTACCGGTTCTCCGTTGGCACCGGAGAGTTTTTCGTTTGTCTATGAAAAAATAAAGCAAGATGTCTGTCTCTCATCAGTGTCTGGTGGTACTGATATTCTTGGTTGTTTTGTCGGTGGTAACCCGACGCTGCCCGTTTACAGAGGTGAGTTACAATGTCGCTTGCTTGGTATGGCGGTGGATGTTTACGATGATCAGGGCAGATCGGTTGTCGGCGATAAAGGTGAGCTCGTTTGTGTTGAGGTTTTTCCCAGTATGCCAATCAGTTTCTGGAATGATGACGACGGCAGTAAGTACCATGGTGCTTACTTTGATAAGTTTGCCAATGTCTGGTGCCATGGTGATTTTGTCGAGTTGACCGAGCGTGGCAGTATGCTGATTCATGGAAGGTCAGATGCCGTATTAAACCCGGGCGGAGTTCGCATAGGTACAGCAGAAATTTATCGTCAGGTTGAACAGCTGGCTGAAATAGTCGAGTCCATAGTCATCGGTCAGAACTGGCAATCCGATGTGCGTGTTGTCTTGTTTGTAAAGCTCAGTGATGGGATTGAACTGGATGACGATTTGCAAACAAGAATTAAATCGAAAATTCGATCCAACTGCACACCGCGCCACGTGCCTTCCGTGATACTTGCCGTTGATGACATCCCGCGCACGAAAAGCGGCAAGATTGTGGAGCTCGCTGTGCGCCAGGTCGTACACGGTGAGACTATAAAGAATAAGGAAGCTCTGGCTAATCCTGAAGCGCTGCGTTATTTCGCAGACAGAGCAGAGCTAAACAGCTAATTGGTGATCAACAGCCGTTGTTATGGTGGAACATGATCAGTGTTTGGCAGATCGGGCTTGCTTGAGTTTTTCCCAGTAGCTGGCTGATTCCGTCTTACCCATCATTTTCTCTATGTGTTTATAGCCAATGTAGGACAGATCGTGCAGTGTCTCGGGTTTAGACTTTTCATTGATCTTGCTAATCTGAAAGTCGCTGAGTGTGTCAAGCAGTGACTTGCTCAAGAATGATTCATCCCAACCGACTTTGTCATAAAAGAAGATGGCATTCTCGAGTTTGGTCACAGCAATACCTTGCAGCGCAGGAGTTAGTTTTTCAAAAAAAGTACCGGTCAGAACATCGTGTTCTATTGAAACGCCTTCAGCCAGCTGTGGCTTGATTTTACAAACCGAGGCATACATGTCTTTTTTTAAGCGATGTTCAAGAGCGATGTTGGTGGTGCCTGCAATGCGATAAGCTGTTTGTTGAATCGGGTCGCTCATATCGGGTCTCTCGCGCTTTATGCTTGTTAATAAAAGTAGGTCAAATCTACCTGTAGAAAGCTCTCGTTTTCAAATGCGTTTAATACAGTATCGTCGCTGGTGTTTAAAAATTGTTGGCCAAAAACCTTTAGCCTGTATGAGTCGAACAGGCGGGTGCTTGCTTCAATTGACAATGTGGTAGCGCCATTGTCCAAGTCTTGCACAATGCCGAACAATGCGTCACTGGTTGCCGTATCGTTGAATGCGAAACGCAAACCCGCCAGTAGGTCGTTTTGAAACAGCTGGTTGCTGTCGGTACCGCGCTGGTCCCACAGGTATTCAAGCACCAGTCCCAGATCCATACGATCATTGCACGCTAATCGTTTGAACGGGTTGCGCACGTCTGGCGTGCACCATTCTTCCGGCAGTTTATCGTTCTCTTGTAACGGTGACAGAAATCCAACCAGCGTGTATTCAATGCCGGTAACAGACTCTGCATGGTTTTCAATTTCATCACCTGATTGGTGTATGGTTTCGGTCTTTATTGCCAGATCACCGTACAGCCCCTGGGCGTCAATCCCTACTTGCCTTAGCAATGAATATCGAGGTGCGAGCACCGCACCGGTCTCTGTTACCACTGGTAGCAGCACGGGATCTCTGGACGTGCCGTCAAAGTAGTGCAAGCCTATATCCCACGCATCAAAACTGTTCGCCCATCTGAGGGCAAAGTCTATATTGTCTTCTGCCTCGCTTGATTCATAGGTGGTTAGATCGGTATCGATGTTGATACCTGGAAACGGCCTGCCGTTAGTGCCGATAAACGTTCGTTCTTCAAACCTTGGCAGTAGAAACGCTTCAAACTCACCGATACTGTCAGTGAACCATTTTAAATTGAGCATGACCTGACCGAGTTTTTCATCTCCGGTCAGATCTTCTATGGCGTCAGTTTGATTGATGATATCCACCGGGTTGCGCGATTCAGTCACACCCCAGAAGACAGTGCCCAGTCCGGCATTGAATTCCCATGTGTCGCCAACGGTGGTCAGTAAGAGTTCTCTTGCACCGGCACGGGTACGTTCATCATCTTGTTGATCCCAACGGGCGAACGGATGGAACGTAAGAAAAACGTTATCAGCCAGGTCATGCGACAGTTCGACATCAGCGCCGAACGAGGAATTGAAATTCCAGTTGTCTGTGCCGACGGAAGACTCGGGAAAGTAGGTGAGTTCATATGAAATGTTGCCGCGCCAGTCAAGGGCGAAAGCACTTGTGCTGGCAACGGCAATCAAACCGGTTAGAAATAGTCTATACATGCGGCGTGATTATTTTTGTCGCTTTAGCGCATTCTTGGAAAAATCGGATGACTTAAGCCCGGTTTGAAATTGATAATCTGAAAACTCCAGCGTGGTTGATTTACCAGACTGATGGTTAACCATCTCAAGCTTTGCCGCTCTCCAGAATTTATCGAGGTATTGCGAGAAGTCAGACGAAGCCAGGGTTTTCAAAAGCGCACCTTTGCGATCATAGAATTCAATTTTTTGTGCAAGGTATCTATCCTGCTCAATCCAAACCACCTGTTTGGTATAGCCGCTGTTCTTATCAACCGGATAGCGCTCCATGACGAAAGTTGGCGTGCCGTTGAGGTTTTCATCACGCAGGTATTTGTAAGTGTATTTATCGACCTCCTGAGAACCGATATCTTCAAACGCAAACTCGCTACCCATAAACGGACCGGATTTATTTTTTGAGGAAATTCGCTTTACCCGTTTTAAGGCTGGCAGATATAGCCACTGTTCATCAGGCTTTGCGCTGTGTGACCAGGTCAGACTGGTAGTGCCTTTGACATCGGCGGGTTCGTCAAAGATTGACAGGCTTTTGTCTCCATCGCCTTTGACCTCGAGGCTCTTGATTCGAACGTTACGTATGCTTTCCTTGCCGGCGCGATTGCGCAATATCATTCGCATATTCGCTGAGCTGTCTACGTAACCCTGATCACGTGCATCCGCTTCAACGGCAATCGCCAGCCCACGTTCCTCTGCCGACTGCGACATCGCGATTGCAGGGGCGAATAATAAAACGATCGCGGCTGTCAGGTTTCTGTATTTGCTTGTAAAAGTCATTTGGTAAATCCCGGATATATGTATCAATTCTTAGGAAAATTAGGGTCTGACAGCGATAAATATCTGGAGTCTAAAGACCAACTATTCAATATTCTCATGCAGGTTCAGCAATACCTGAGGGTATCGCTTTGTGCTGATCCTTATCCAGCCACATAAGAAGCGGTGGCAGAAAAAAGAAATCGACAAAAAGTGCCAGACAGATTGTGATAGCGGTCATCAATCCCATGTCTGCATTCAGTGAAAAACTCGATTGTGCCAGTATCATAAAGCCCGCGGTTAAAATAACTGTTGTGATTAGCAGTGCTTCACCGACCGTATTAAATGCGTAGCGAATCGCCTCATCGGTGTTGAAGCCTTTCTCCCTTTTGGCTCGCAGATATTTGCTCAGAAAATGAATCGTATCATCCACGACAATGCCAAGTGTCATGGCGATAACCACTGATACAGAGAGTCCGACCTGACCGTTGAATATTGCCCAGATACCAAAAGCCATACCTGCGGGTACCAGGTTGGGGATCAGGCTTAGCAAACCATGTTTAACCGAGCGCAATGAGACCAGCAATATCAATGAGATTAACACCAGCGCAATCAGTGTTCCGCTGAGCATACTGTTAATATTGCGCTTCGATATATGACTGAACATGATCGTCGGGCTGGATCCGGCGCTGATCAGATCAGGTGTATTGTTGGTCATCCACTCGTTGGCGCTGTTTTCAAAATCAAGCGTTTCTTTGGTCGAAAGATTCTGCAGTGTTGCAGTCAGTCTGGTGGCTGACTTGTCTATGTTGATCTGATTATTCAGATCAAGTCCGTAGGGTAGAGACATTTCATATAGCAGCAGGTACTGCGCGGAAAGCTCCTTGTCTTCCGGTAGTCTGTAATAGGACTCGTCATCACCATGCATGTTTTTGTTCAGGCGGCGGAATGTTTCGCTGACAGAATTAACGTGTTGAACTTCGGGCTGGTCCTGTAACCAGAGCTCAAAGGCCTCAAGTTGTGAAAGATAAGCCGGCGCATTGATACCACTCTCTGTTTGCGAGTCTATCGAATAGTCAATGAAATACATGCCTGTGAGTCTTTCACTGATTTTGTCTGTGTCACGGCGAAACTCAAGCGAGTCGTCGAAGTATTTGACGAATTCATCGTTAAGCTCATTGCGTGGCACCATCGCAATCAGTGTGACAATAAACAGTCCAACAGACACCAATAGCAACTTTTGATTGTGTATTGAAAAATTCGCCAGCCGCTCCATCAAGCCAGCTCTGGTGCCTGTTTTTACCGCAGGTGGCTTAATTGGCAGCACTGCAGTTAGCGCCGGTAAAAAGAATATAGACAATACAAACGCGTAGAACACACCAATCGCCGTGATTGTTCCAAGATCATGGAACGGTGGCGAGTCACTGAAGTTCATGCTCAAAAAACCGATCGCGGTGGTCACAGAGGTAAGAAAAATCGGGTTAAAGTTGACCCGAACACTTTCGCGTATGGCTGTGACCTTATCGTTACCGGCTCGCATCTGCTGAAAGAAGGTCACCAGATAGTGAACACAATCGGCGACCGCCAGAGTGAGAATCAGGGTTGGTGCATTGATCGAGGGGGGGGTGAGTACAATTCCCATCCATCCGGCGGTGCCCATAGCCGCGATGATAGACATTAGCATCACCAGCACAGAGCCAACGGTTCCCCAGAAGCTGCGGGTCAACAGCATGAAGCCGAGCAGTATGATCGCGAAAGCTGCCGGAATCAGCGTTGTCATGTCTTTGATCGACGCTTCGGCAAACGCCTTGTTCATTGGAACAACACCGGTTCTGGCTGTTGTCAGGTTAGGGTATCGGGACTCGATGTCGGCCAGCATGTCATCAATATGCTGCATAATCTCAAACGGTACCTGATCTGCATTTTCGGCAGGTAGCTCGAAGCTTATGTTGATGCCTGTGACATCTGCCGCGGGTGACAGTAATCGATTGACCAGCAACGGCTGCGCCATGGCTATATTTTTAATCTCTGCCAACTCGCTTTCACTGATACTGGCTGGATCTTCTATCAGGTCTTCAACGGTTAAATCGTCTTCCTCAGCGTAGGTGTATTGAAAGTTGCTGAGTGAGTCTACCCGAGTGGAGTAGGGGGTGTTCCATGCGGCGTCAGTTAGTTCGGTGATAGCCTGAAGAGTTTCTGTGCTGAATACCTGACCATCTTCCGGCGTCAGCATAATCAAGGCGTTGTCGTTCTTGGTGTATATCTCCTGCAGGTTCTTGAAAGCCGCCAGCTGCGGGTTGGATTCACCGAAAAAAACTTCGTAGTCGTTGGTCAGTGACAGAAATCTAGCGCCAGACCCCAGAGCACCCACGACTAACACGGTAAGTAAAATAGCCAGCCAACGAAATTTGACCAACAACTGTGCGTAGCGCTCCAGCATGGTTTCTGTCCTGAGAAAATGATACAGGCATTGTACAGGACATCATCGTAAGAGTGATCCGCTACGACTGGAAAAATGGTGTTCTTTTATCTATCCGGATTAGCACAGTGGGCAGGAGCGAACGACTGCGAGCCCAGCACTTACCACTGACGGTAGGTTTTATTTTCTACTGAAAGATCGGGTGGGTCGGCAAGGTGTGACGAGGCGGTGAGTAAACAGTGACTGTCATGTAATTCGTTGCATCGAATGCAGACAACAAACGACGACACTGCAGCAAGCCGTCACGGTGTTTTCTGTAGATGGCGGTCGCGGCTCAACCGCTGGTGCTGGTTTGTATCAGGCGGCTTTTCTGGTTTCGGACTGCCGCGAACGCACCCATTTCGCAAAGTCTTCGCAGGCCATCGGTTTACTGATTAGATAGCCCTGAACCTCATCGCACTTTTCAGCATGCAGGAACCCAAGCTGCTCTTCGGTCTCCACGCCTTCTGCAACCACTGTCAAATCAAGATTGTGGGCCAAAGTGATCATTGAGGTAACGATTGCTGCATCACCCGGATCGGTTGTCAGGTCTTTAACGAACGATTGATCAATCTTGAGTTTGTCTACCGGCAACCGCTTCAAATAACTTAAAGAGGAAAAGCCTGTGCCAAAGTCATCGATTGATACGTGCAGCCCGAGGTCTTTGAGTGCCTGCAGAATTTTGATACCGCGTTCAACATCCTGCATTAACAGGCTCTCGGTCAATTCAATTTCGAGGTAGGCAGGATTCAACCCGGTTCGTTCAAGGGTTTCCTTTATCACCTGGGCCATGTCAGTTCGAACCAGTTGTATAGCAGAGCAGTTTACGGCCATGATGAATGGTTGTATGCCCTGATCCAGCCACTCAACCATTTGTTGACACGCAGTTTTTAAAACCCATTCACCGATGGGTACGATCAGCCCGGTTTCCTCTGCAAGCGGAATAAAGTCAGCGGGGCTGACTCTGCCACGTTCGGGATGCTGCCATCGGACCAGTGCTTCAAGACCTGCAACCTCACCGGTACTGATATTTACTTTTGGTTGGTATTCCAGATGAAACCCGCCGGATTCCAGCGATTTTCGCAGGTCACGTTCCATGGCAAATCTTTCCAGCGCGAGCTGATGAATGCTCTGTGAATAGAACTGGTATCCGTTACGACCCTGTTCCTTGGCATGGTACATCGCAACGTCGGCGTGTTTAAGTAATTTCTCAGCGGAGTTTCCGTCGTCAGGGAACAGACTTATACCAATGGTGGTGCTTATCGTGACTTCGTTGCCGTCGAGATTAAAGCTCTCTGATATTGTCTGGCAGATGCGCCGTGCAACATATGCTGCATCTTCAACACGATCAACAAAATCCACCAGTACAACAAATTCGTCACCACCGAGGCGTGCAATCACTTCGGTATTGTTACTCACAGGCTCAATGCCTGCGCCAATTGAAGGTCTTTGTCGAATAGCCTGGGTTAATCGCGCAGATACCTGCCTGAGCAGAAGATCACCGGCATTGTGCCCGAGGGTATCGTTGACCTGTTTAAAATGATCAAGGTCGAGAAACAGCAGCGCAAACTTGGTGTTCTTTTGAGCGCTGCGCTTTTGTGCCAGCGCGATCATATCGTACAGGTGAGCACGATTCGGTAGACCGGTCACCAGATCGTAGTACGCAAGATTGTGTATCTGCTCTTCTGCGTTGGTGCGCTCGGTAATGTCCTGAATAGTGCCAACCATCAGGTGGCCTGATTCAGGTTCTGCCTCCACGTGAATGATACGTGTGTCGCCGTCATCACAACCGATAACACGAAACTCAAAGTTAAATCGTCCGGCGTCTGCTTTGGCTCGTTCCAGTATTCCTGCAACATGCCCGCGGTCGTCTGCAGTGACAGCGTCAAGAAAGCTGCTGAGCTTGTTTCCCAGTGATTCGCACTGCAGGATGTTGCCACACTCACTGGACCATTCAACGTTATCCGTGTCGAGTGTCCACTCCCAGTGTCCGAGTTTGGCGATACGCTGTGCTTTGCCCAGTCTTATTTGACTGGCTCTGAGGTCATCTGCATTTTTTGCAGATCTCATCATGTAGCGAACCCGATAGGGCAGTAGATAGAAGTTAATCGGCTTGGTAACAAAGTCCGTGGCACCCGCCTCGTAGGCTTGCTGGATTGACTCTACGTCATCGAGGCCGGTAATCATAAGAATCGGAACGTGTTCTCCACCTTCACTTGCTCTGATAGCAGCGCAGCTTTCAAAGCCATTCATTTTCGGCATGATGACGTCCATCACCACCAGGTCAGGTTTATGTGCGTTGTATTGTGCAACTGCGATTTGTCCGTCAGCCGCTTCGATTACATCAAAGCCAGCAGCACTCAGGGCTTCAGAAGCCATGAGTAAGCCTGCCATGTCGTCGTCTACGACTAGTACTTTTGGCATTTCCTGCTCGTTGTGATGTTGAGTCATACTGCTAAGCCGTGGTTGCTTTAAGCGTACTGCTTTATTTGATCGACGACAGATGTAAAGCCGGAAGATAGAGTTTTTATATCTTCAGAAGTCTCACCGAGCTGATTAGTGCTCGCTTTGCTTTCGACACGTCCGCATACTTCTGCCAGTCCTGAAGCGCCTACATAGGCACTACTTGATTTCAAGGTGTGAGCTGCCATTTTGACTTTGTCGCAATCGTTAGCGGCAACACCTTCCTGAATTGCAGAGATTAGCTCTGGTGATTTCTCAATGTACATATTGACAATACGAGCTAATATGTCCGGTTGTCCTGGTCTTTGCAGCGACTTGATAGCGTTCAGCGCTGTTTCATCTATTTCTATATTCATGTGGTTTTCAGAGGAGTATTGACTGGGTTCGATGGTTTCGTAGTCGTTGTTGTTACACAGGTTGTTTGGTGTTTTGGTAACCCACTGTTCAACAACCCGTGACAGGTCGGTTGGATAGATTGGTTTACTCAAATAGTCGTTCATGCCTGCTTCTATGCACAGATCTTTGTCGCTCTGCATGCAGTTAGCCGTCAATGCTATGATTGGCGTATTGATATTCTTTTCCCGCATGGTTCTGGTGGCATTGAAGCCATCCATAACAGGCATCTGGCAATCCATCAGTACCAGATCGATATTGTCGTTCTGCAGAATACTGTCAACTGCCTCTGCGCCATTGTTTGCTACCACAACTTCATAACCCATCGATTCAAGCATGGTTGTGGCTACTTCCTGATTAATCGGGTCATCTTCTGTAAGGAGAATGCGTGTTGTACGATTGGGTGCCGGTATGCGTGTAGATTGCTTTTCGCTGTGAATAACGCTATTGATTGTTTCATAAAGCAAAGCCTGTCTTGCAGGCTTAAGCATGGATTTCGCAATGCCACGTTGCTCGAGATCGGACTGACTCAAATCCACCACAGAGGAAGTGAGCAACATTAGACGCAGGTGCGCAGCGTAATCTTTGCTTTGAATATGTTGAGCGAGCTCCAAACCATCCATATTCGGCATATTGAGATCAAGAATAGCCAGTTGAAATGGCTGTTCCTCAGCTGCTGCTGAATCGAGCATTTTTAGTGCGTCTTCACCGGAGTTCGCACATTCCACCTGTAACTCCCATTGTTGCAACTGCAGGGACAGGATCTCGAGGTTTGTTTCTGTGTCGTCAACGATCAGCACTCTTGTTCCCTGCAACAGATTCTTACCAATCTCGTTGATAGCGCTATTACTGGCTTCCTTGAATTTAAGGCTGAAGGCAAAGCATGATCCCTGTCCCGGGCTGCTCTGCATGGCGATTTCGCCCTGCATCAGGTTGGCCAATTGGTTGGCTATGGCAAGCCCGAGTCCGGTGCCCCCATGCTTTCTGGTGCTGGAACCATCAGCTTGCGCAAAAGACTTAAAGATCTCTGCCTGCAGTTCTGGTGCTATACCGGCTCCTGTGTCCTGAACCGCAACAGTGTGCTTACTGCTTTGTGGATCAACGGTTGTTGTGATTACTATTTCGCCGGAATCGGTGAACTTGACAGCGTTGTCCACCAGGTTGGAGATAATCTGACGCACTCGAAACTCATCGCCGATCACCGGCTGATGGAGTGTGTCTTCAGCGACAAACCGCAACGTAATACCTTTAGCATTGGCCTTGCTTTCATAATGGCTGCAGATATCGTGAATCATTTTTTGCAACAGGAAGACGTTTTCTTCGAGTGCCAGCTTGCCATGATGCAAGCTGGAGAAGTCCAGCATGTTATTAACCACGAACAGTAACGACTCTGTTGAGCGGGCGATTGAACTTGTAAAGTTTCTCTGCTTTTCAGTGAGTCTGGTGTCGTTTAACAGCTCGGTCATCCCAAGAATGCCGTTGATAGGTGTGCGAATCTCATGGCTGATATTCGCTAGAAACTGGTTTTTCAGTTTCCCCGCCACCAGTGCTTCGTTCTGTGCAGTGGATAATTCTGTTTCTAGCGAGCGTAGTGCTTTTTGCAGACGTGCAATTTCTCTTTCTGCAGTGTCTGCGCGTCGCTCCAGTTCCGCCAGGCTATCTAGGTTTTGATCGTCGCTCATTTATATCCTATCGCTGTCTGGCTATCCATGTATATGCCAGATGTAGCGTGATCGTGTGTTGGTGTACAGACTGTCTCGACGTTTGCTGGATTTATTTGAGTTGTTGTCTCAAATTATTGATCAAGTGCTGGCAATTTGAGGTTGGCGGGCGTTCCGGTAAGGAACGGCTCAATAGATTTGTACTGTTGCCGACACAGCGGGGGCAAGCAAAAAAGTGCGGCAGCGCTTTTTTCTGTATAGCCGGGTTGTCAAAGCTGGTATCTGAAACCGTAACAAGCCTGCACACTAAGCGGAAGAAAAATGAAAGATATTTTCAAAAAGACGGCAGGTTATGCTGGAATAAGCCTGTTGGTCTTGGCCGGTAGCGCGTTTGCGAACAACTTAAACGACGATCGCATCACATTAAGCATTGGTCTCAATACCTCAAGCAAACCATCTGCGATGGTAAAAAAATTCAAGCCTGTGGTGTCTTTACTGGAAAAGAAAGTCGCACAGAAGCTCGGCAAACCGGTGCAGATCAGAATGCAGATTGCCAAGGACTCTAATAAAGGTATAGAGAACCTTGCAAGCGGAAAAGTTGACTTTGCGCGCTTTGGTCCAGCCACCTACGTGGAAGCCAAAACCGAGAACCCTCAAATACAGATTCTGGCGATTGAAAGTCGGAATCGCACAATCTCGAGCAACGGGATAATTGCCACTGGACTGCATAGTTCCATTCGCACACTTGCTGACCTGAAAGGAAAATCATTTGCGTTTGGCAGTGAGCAGTCAACAAGTGGACGTTTTATGGTGCAGCAGTTTCTGCTGAGAAATGGTATTGCTGCAAAGGATCTTAGTCGTTATGAGTATCTGGGCCGCCATGACATTGTTGGCGCCAAGGTAAGTAATGGTGATTTTTCAGCAGGTGCCATGTCGGAATCAACGTTTAGATTGTTGCTTACAGAAGGCGAAAAAATCAGAGAGTTGGCAAGATTTCCGACAGTGTCGAACCCGTGGGTGGCGCGTGCCGGAATTGATCCTTCAGTGCACAGCGCGCTGAAAATCAGTTTAATGGAAATCAGTAATTCCGATGTGGCGTTACCACTGGAGTTTAATGGATTTGTTGAAGGCAACGACAGGGACTATCGTGTAATCGCTGATTCGATGAGCAATAATCACCGTTTTTTTGACGATAATAATAGAAAGTCCGTTGAATGGGTTCTTGCGACGAGCAAGAAAATCAATAATGTTGGCGGTAAAAATATTCCTGCAGACTCCGGTAACTAGAATCCGGCTGTGGTAATCAGTTTGTAGGCAATTGTGTACAAAAAAGAAAAAAGCACAATTGATATTCGGAGTGGAAGATGCCAGTTCAGTTACTAAAAAAGTATAAACTTCAGAGCATACTGTTTTTTAGTTTGACTTTGACTTTTGCAAGTGTTGCTTATATTACAGGTGAATATATGCGCACAGTGCAAACCAGTACTCTCGAAGACAGTTTTCAGAAGCACAGTCAGAAAACCTTCAGCATGCTATTTGCCACCTCTCTTGACGCGGTGTTGAGTGAAGATACCCCTGTACTTGAAACCATCGTGGCTCAGTCTATCGAGCTTGACCCTGAAATTCATGAGTTGTCGATAGTTAATGAGTACAAGCAAGAGCTTGCCGCCTGGAAGAGTCCGCAGAATATTTCTGACTCGTTAAAAATACCTTTTCAACAGGATGTTGTTTTTGAGGGCGAGTCCTTCGGGTCAATCTCTATTATATGGGATGCAAGTGTGCAGCGACAGACCGTTAGAGATCATGTCAATCGAATCTGGATGTACACGCTATCTGCGTTCTCTTTGATCGCATTACTGGTAATGTTGGTTATCATGAAACTGGTCATTGCACCTATCAGGGCGATTCATAACCGGCTTGTTGAGATTCAAATGGATCAGCAGGGTGAGCCGATAAAAGTTCCAGCTGCGCGTGAGCTTGATGAGCTTGCAGTGACAGTAAATGATTTGGGTAATCTTATAGAACTTAAACAGGCAAGAGAGAAAGAGCTTGAAGAAACCTCCCGATCGAAATCGGAATTTCTCGCCAATATGAGCCATGAGCTGAGAACGCCAATGAACGGTGTTCTCGGCATGCTGAACCTGCTGAGTAAAACGGAGCTCGATACCAGTCAATCTGATTGTGTTGATACAGCGGTTTCCTCCGGGAAAAACCTGTTAAACCTGATCAACGATATACTTGATTTTTCAAAAATTGAGGCTGGCCGGCTTGAGTACGAGTCAATAGACTTTAACCTGTTGTCTTTGGTCGAAGACACTTGTAGTGCTCTGGCGACTCAAGCACATAATAAAAACCTTGAGCTCGTGACTGATCTTGACTTTACAATTCCTGTCATGGTCAACGGAGACCCGACGCGATTGCGCCAGGTGCTCACCAATTTAATGGGTAATGCGATTAAATTTACCACTGAAGGCGAGATTATAGTTCGCACACGGTATGTTGATTCAGCAGCTGGTGTGGTGTCTTTTGAAGTACAGGATAGCGGAGTAGGTATTGATGCTAAAGCCATAGATGCCATTTTCGAATCATTTGCTCAGGCAGATGGTTCAACAACCCGACGATTTGGTGGTACCGGGTTAGGGCTGTCTATCTCCAAGCAGCTAGTTGAAGGTTTGGGTGGGCAGATCACTGTGACTTCTGAGCCGGGTAAGGGCAGTACCTTTGGCTTTACCATTCCATTTCGCTCTTGTGATGAAGTGGTGGCTGAACCAAAAGTATTCAATCTATTGGTCGGTGCTAATGTAGTGCTGTTGGAGGGCAACGATACTGCGCGCAAGATGTTGGCGGATTGTCTTGTGGCATTAGGGGCAACGGTATACGCGTTTGAATCTGCGGTGAAGGGGCTTAGTCATTTAAGTGGTGGCGAAAAAGAAAATCTTGATGCAGTTCTTGTCTCGTCCAACCTCACGGATATGAGTGGCAACGAGTTTGTTCAGGTGCTTGCTGGTAATCGCGGCTTGGACAGTGTGAAGGTGA
This sequence comes from uncultured Granulosicoccaceae bacterium, assembly GCA_938007995.1. GTDB lineage: Bacteria > Pseudomonadota > Gammaproteobacteria > Granulosicoccales > Granulosicoccaceae. Next base: position 101,880 of record CALLLW010000002.1, read on the forward strand.
TGTCGCTGGTGTACATGAGCAGCCAGTCTCAGGATTTGTTAGCCAACAATAATGAACGTGTCAGCGCGCATCTCACTAAACCTGTGCGTCTGGACTCACTACATACTATTCTTGGCGATCTGATACACGGAGACAGCGCGCCTGAAAAGTCTGCAGAAGCATCGGAAAGTGCACAGTCTGAAGCGCAAGCCGATGGCGGCCGAGTGCTGGTTGTGGAAGATAATGAAATTAACCAGATGGTTGCAAGAGGTATGCTTGAGAGCCTGGGATACGATGTTGAGACGGCAGACAACGGCGTGTTGGCTCTTGAAGCACTTGAAACCCAAATCTATGACGTCATCTTGATGGATTGTCAGATGCCGGAGATGGATGGCTACGAAGCGACTCGTAGAATCCGTGTCCACGATAATCCAAACGTTGTCGCCACTCCCATCATTGCGCTTACCGCTAATGCGATGTCAGGTGATTCGGAAAAATGCATAGCTGCCGGTATGGATGATTATCTGTCAAAGCCGTTTGAGCCGGAGCTTTTTGAAGAGAAGATCCGACACTGGGTTCAAAACGGTGCTTCAGGCAGGGCACAGACGCGCAACGCTGCATAGGCTTGGCAACATTTTCACCAATGATTCCTGGTGAAGCCCGTTTACAAATTTTTTTTATTGAACAGAAAAAGCTACATGAAAAATACCAAAAATCTCAATCGGGTTGAACGACTGTTCGGCACTCGTGTAGAGGGGGTCTACACCATCAGTGGAATCGTTCACATGATAAGGAATGAGGCTGAATTACCCTACGTACGGGAAGGCGAAATAATAGTCGCAGATCGCATTGATTCCGAGTGGCGGGATCAGCTACGATTAGCCAAAGCGATCATAGAAAATGCGGACGCACCAGACTCAGTCGCTGAAAAGATAAGTCAACAGTACAGTCTTCCGGGAGTGATTAATGTACCAGGAGCCATGGAGCTGCGGTCTGGTGATATTATAACAATCTATGGTGACGGTGAGATAGAAAGAGTGTTCGAGAAAAGAGCACCGGATTCACCAATGAGAGTGTCTGTGCCAGCAGCGGTTTCTGCCCGCAACGGACACGGCATCATTGCCGCTGAAAATGTTGTGTCTTTTAACGGAGCCAAGGCAAAGCAAAATCAGGAATTAACTGACGATCAAGGCAGTAATGAAATCAGCGTTGATAGTGCTGAGTAACATCTATCTCTGCTAATCAAAACGTCATACATAATGCATCAACTGAAAATCTGGCCAGTGATCTTCAGCTTGCTCGCTTGTGGTTGTTCTTTACAACACCACACAGAAAGAGCGGAGCGGATATGGTTAAATGCCGGTTCTACAAATAGTCTCGTTCATCGTGCTGAATTACGCGATTCAGTGCCAACCGATGAGGCGAGTACCGTGGACCATTCATTCCTTACCGCTTCCGGCGCTGATACCTATTACAGTGGCCAGACTCAATCGTCTGCGATAACCGAGCTGAGTGGTGTTGCCGCAGTTATTGGTCAAAGGAACAAGTACTGGGGAGTGAACGACAGTGGTAACCAGGCTTCGCTGTTTGCTTTTGATCTGACTGGCCGGCATATAGCAGATATTGATCTCTCCATTAGTAACAGAGACTGGGAAGATCTTGCTACTTTTACCTTGAATGGAGAAAACTGGATAGCTCTGGCGGACACGGGTGATAACCTGCAAAGACATGCGGTGAGTACCATTTATATCTTCAGGCAACCTGATGTTAATAATCCGCCGGACCAGTTGGCACCGTTCAGAGAAATTAATTTTTCATATGAAGGCGGACCAAGAAATGTTGAGTCGATGGCGGTTTCCGTTGCTGAAGGCAAAATATACCTGATTGCCAAAGACGATTCTGACCCGGCACTCTATACATTGCCACTGGTACCAGTTAATGCCAACAGTCAAGACCAAAATACGGTTGCCATACGCGTAGGTCAGTTGGCTTCGTTGAATGCATCCTCTGATGATGTTTGGTGGGAACGTACCTTTGCACGCAAGATACTTTTTGAGGCGACAGCAGCAGACATCAATGTTGACAACAGAACGGCAATTGTTGCGAACTACCGTCATGTTTATCTGTTCAAACGTGACGAGGCAGAGAGCTGGGCGCAGGCATTTTCGCGTAGTCCGTTGATCATCAGCAGTCATCGAATGCAACAGAGTGAAGCAGTGGCTTTTGCCGCAAAAGGTGATCAAATACTGGTTGGCAGTGAAGGAATAAATGCGCCGTTGCTGGTTATCAGACCGGTCAATTCTGCACTTACAGCCGCTGCCGTAAAATAATGCATGCTTACTAATTAGTGTGTTGCCGAGATGCCCGGAGCACGAGGGGCACGGAACACAGCAGGGGGGGCAACAGTTGTGTACAAAACCGGCGTGAATGCTTAGTGACCTCGCTACAGGTAAAAAGACACTGTTCGGAGATTCACATTCCAGCGTAGCTGGCTTATCATCTTGCGCACCCCGAATCGAGACCGAACCATGCCGAAAGTAACCTTTATTGATGCCGACGGAACCCGACACGACGTCGAAGGCAAAAATGGTATCAGCCTGATGGAAATTGCTATTGCCAGTGATATTGAAGGGATCGAGGCTGAGTGTGGGGGCTCCTGTATGTGTGCGACCTGTCATTGCTACATTGAAGATGACTTCGCTACGAATATTCCTGCAATTGAAAGCGATGAAGACGAGATGCTCGGCTTTACCGCTGCTGACAGAAAATCCTCCAGTCGACTGAGTTGCCAGATAAAGATGTCTGATGAATTAGACGGCATTGAAGTGCATCTGCCTGACGAACAAAACTAGCTGTGTCCGGCGAGGTTTCTGCGGTAAGTTCTGATGCTATTGTTATTGTAGGTGGCGGGCAGGCAGCCGTGCAGGCGTGCCTGTCACTGCGCAAAGAGAAAGTCACAGCACCCGTTATCGTGCTTAGCGAGGAATCGGAATATCCGTACCATCGCCCGCCGTTGTCAAAATCCTATTTGTCAGGCGAAACAGATGACGCCAAACTGACCATGCGGCCAGCGGCTTTTTATGAATCCAGAGATGTGCATATCAACCTGAATCACACGGTGACATCTGTCAATGCTGTTGATCAGGTCGTCTCAACACAGGCAAGTGATATTAACTATGGATCGTTGATTCTCGCGACTGGTGCAAGGCCAAGGCCGTTGCTGTTGGCAGGTGCTGATCTTGAAGGCGTTCATCTGCTCAGAGATGTGCAGCAATCACGCAAAATTAAACAAGAGCTTGAAACCGCTCGTAACGTTGTGGTGATAGGCGCCGGGTTTATCGGGCTTGAGTTCGCCGCTGTTGCGAGGTCTTTAAGCGTTAATGATGCAGAACGTCGCGTTAGCGTATTTGAAGTGCAGGATAGAGTCATGTCGAGAGCGGTGTCGGCTGAAGTGTCTTCATGGTTTGAGCAGATGCATCGTGATAATGGTATCGAGATTCACCTGCAGGAATCTGTCACCCGACTTAACAGCCAGCCAGGGAATGGTGGACAAAAGATCAGCTCTATCGTTACCGCAAGCGGGCGCGAGGTTGAATGTGATTTGTTGCTGGTTGGTATCGGCGTTGAGCCTAATGTTGAACTCGCTCTTGAAGCAGATATGATTTGTGAGAATGGCATTCGCGTAAACGAGTTTTGTGAAACCTCAGCGCCAAACGTATTTGCAATCGGAGACTGTGCTTTTCACCCGAACCCGTTCTACGGAAATAAAATGATCCGGCTCGAATCTGTGCAAAACGCAACAGACCAGGCACGCACAGTTGCCGCAGCGATAGCAGGCAGGAAAAAACCATATCATTCTGTGCCTTGGTTCTGGTCAGATCAGGGCGAGCATAGCTTGCAAATGACGGGCTTGTCGGACAACGCTGATCTGTTCGTGCGCCGCGACGGAGACTCTGCAAACAGCTTTTCAGTCTTTCATTTTTCTGCAGATCGATTGCAAAGCGTTGACTCTGTGAATTGCCCGCGTCACCACATGCTGGCTCGAAAACTTATCTCAGAGTTGACCAGCCCAACTCCGGAACAGGTTGCTGACCCGCAGTTTGATTTGAAATCGCTGATTAGTTGATCGCCGTAAACTGCTAAGGCGCATCATTACTCTGACCTGTCGACAATCATCATTACTTCCGGTGTAACGATCGATCTGCGTTAGCAGAGGGTCTGACGCGCAGATGATGATCCAGTTATTTGTGCATTCTGTGACAATCATCCTGTCATCTGTGGCGGTCGTGCACTGAACTTGCTCAGGTAGTCATCACGTCATGACTGATGTCTTGTAAAAAACATCGTTTCGTGCACTATTGAGCCAGTCCTAACCTTGAAGGTTTCTGCCGTGTTGAAATCAATGCACCGGTTTTTCGTCCGGCTGTTGGTGTTGCTGCTTTCCATCTCACTTGGGCTCATGCCGATGAGCAGTGCCTATGCGCAGTTAAGCGATAGCGAGCCACCAGTTTTGATACATCGCCAGCTCGATGCAGGTGTTGCCGGTGAACTGCAGACGTTTCTCGCCCGGGTTTCAGATGATTTTGCGGTCAGTGAGGTGGTTCTGCGCTACCGGCAGCGTAACACCGGCGAGTTTCAATCCATAGAAATGCGACCCCTGGTGGATTCGATCGGTGAATACATGATCGCGATCGAAACGGCGGATGGCGTCTATCCAAACCTTGAATATTACATTGAGGCGTTTGATGAAGCGGGCAATAAAACCAATCGGGGTTTTGACTACGCGCCTATTGTGATTCCTCTGACTGAGCCGGTAGAGCAACCCGTTGCCACCGCGCCGCAAGCCGAGCAACCGGTTGTTTCTGAACCTGAAGCACAAAGTGAAGGATTCAGTATCACTCCGGTGGGTATTTTAATCGGGGTTGGTGCTTTGCTTGCACTAGGTGCTTTGGCTGCGGGCGGTGGTTCTGATGATGACGAGCCTTCAGCGCAAATGCCCGGCATTCAGACTCCAGCCACGGTGACTCTAACTGTGGTCACCGATCAACCCAGCGCCGAATAGCTCAAGACAGCTGGATTGATCGCCTAGTCTGGCAGGCGTGCCGTTACGTCGAACAGATGAGAGTGAAACGTGGTTGTGACAATCGATAAAGTCTGGCAAGTGGTGTTGATCTATCTGGCGCTTTTCCTTATCGGCTGTGACTCCGGGAAAACAACACCGGTAGAACAGCTTGTTGTGCAAGGTAATCAGCTAAGCGTGCCGCTGCCCGGGCGATTGCGCCAGGTAAATAATCTGGATCCGGCAGCAATCAGTGCGATTGCAACCGTCAACGAAGTAGCAACCGAACTGCAGCTAAACGCTTCCGGACATTACAGCGGCGATATCACCGTCCCGTCGCAGTCTGAGTTTGTTATCCGCATTGATTATGTTGAGCAATTTGCAGGACAAGAGCTCATCCTCGCGCGTATTGAACAGCCCGTAGTGACCACTACAACCAATACGTCAATCAGCTTGTTGAGTGAAGATTTTGATATGAGATCATTCGACTTCGACAATGACGGCGTCAGTAACATCATGGAGCGTCAGTTGAATTCCGACCCGCTTGATCCTGCAGACAGTCCATTGTTTATTAGTATTGAAGCGATCGCTGATCTACCCACTGTACTGGTGGATGCAGGTTTCAGTAACTATCAGGTGGTTGCCACTGTTGGTGGTGAAATCAGTGCGGCAGACGCTGCCGCCGGTCGCTTCAGGCAGGTGTTCCGTGTTGCACAGCAACCTGATCTGGAGCTGAGCATTCAACTCATGGAGGGTGTAACCGGCGAGCGCATCGTGGTGGGTGAGCAGACCCTGGTGATACCGGTTGCGCAGCAGCAGGCAAAGGATGAAGTGTTAGTTATTTTTGAAAGTAGTAGCTGGAATCTTGACTTTGACGAGGATGCAGACGGTATCAGCAACGCGGATGAGTTAATTGCCGGTACCGATATACTTGTCGGTCCCATGGTCGGTTTGGTGCCATTCAGTGTGAGGTTTGATATACCTGATGAGATGGTAGCAACGCAGAGTCTGACTGCTGTACTGGAAATTAACGGACAAAGCACACCATTGTCACTGACGGGTCGCACTTATAGTGCATCAACCATGGCCGCGGCTGGCATGTCGGTAACGATCGATGCAGAGATAAAAGATACCTTTCAGGATGCTACGCTCTTGCTTGCCAACTTTAGCGGTGAAGCGACGGTAATAGAAAACGGTACACTACTGTTGCAAGGGTTTTCCACTGATCATGATGCTGACGGTGATGGCATAACAAATCAAGTCGAGCTGGCTCAGGGTACGGATCCATTGACTGCAGAAGGTCAGTGCTCAGCGGTGAATGAAACTGTTTTTGCAACTCTGGCTGAAGATGCATTTACTCAAAATGGCAATCTAAACAACAATGCAAGACTGCAGGTTGATGCCAATGAAAGAGCATCGTGGCTTCGTTTTCAGTTCAATGACAAGTCAGCTGAAGTAATAGACGCGACACTACAACTATCAGTTGGCACTGATGCCGGTGATGGCCTGCTGACTATTGATGCAGTAGCAGACTTTGAATGGAGTGATCAGGCTGGCAGCGCACCGCTGTTGCCGGCGACCCAGCTTGCAGGTATGCAGGAAAACGAATGGGTGCCAGGGACCCGTTACAATATTGCGCTGAATCCATCGTTAATACGCAGCGATACCACACTGGTCATCCAGCAGGTCTCGGGTAACGATGTTGGCTTTCAGTCCAGTGCTGCGTCAGAACCACCTTCGCTCGAATTGATTGTTGAGCGCTGTATATAGCGCGCCACCAAAAATGGAATCTGCAATTTTGCAGTGTTAGCGGTATGTCGTGCCTTGCTTGCGACAGTGATGCTACAGGTGCGTAATTGCACCGGTTGTCGCTTGCATCCGGTGGTTGGGTAGCTGGTTGCCGGTGGCGGAAATTAAATCACCAACGTATTTTTTGCCACTCGCCATTTACCAGAGTGGCTTCTATGATCGCACCGTTCCATTTGCCAGCGCTGTAAACACTGCCATCTTCGGCCTGGCCAAACATCGCCATGTTGAGTCTGCCGCTGACGGTGTCGCCGCTGGTGGTAACGTTATCAATAATGACATCGAGGCGCGGATGTCTGGCAAACGTAGAGTTTAGAAACTGGATTCGTCCTTCGGGCAGCGGCTGGCTCAGCGCCTGTACTGCTTCAATATCCCGTGCCTCCAGTGCGAGTCTGAGTTGATTCAGATGTGCTGCAGCCGGTCCGCTGGCATCAATAAAGCTGCGACGTGGTGGTGCAGATGGAGTCACAACCGGCGTAGAAGCCGTGGTGTCATTGACTGCCGCATTTTGTGGTGCGGTATTTTGTGGAGCCGCTGTCTGCACGCTGTCGGTAGTAGTTATCGGCGCGTTGTCGGTGGAGTCTGCGCCGCTTGATGCAACTGTCTGAAAAGTGCTAGTTACTTGATTTTCGACGGTCGCCTGCTGTGAGCTCACTTGCGCCTCACTATTTTCAATACGCTGCTGCAGATCTCTTGAAACAGCAGGGTCAGAAATAAACCGGTCTGTATCGCTTAACAGCAGGCGTGCTTCTCCTAGGCGATTCTCATCGATCAGAGAGTTTATTTCTGCAATCCGTCTTTGGATGGAGGGTGGGATTGTTAGAGTTGTGTTGCTCGTTGTTGAGTCCGGGGTGACTGAAGCGGCAACTCCGGTTGGTTGAATTTGTGTGTTGGTTGAAGCGGGTTCAAGCGATGCAGTGTTTACCGGAGTAATCACGGTGGTGTCAGCCGAGGCGACAACCGGGCTAGACTCTGCAATTGTGGCGTTACTCGCGGTGTTGTTGGTGTTCGCAGATGCGCTGTCAGATGTGCTGGCAGATGTGGTGCCGGGTGTGTTGTATATGCCTCTGAGTCCGGCATCGTCAGCTCTGGCGAGAATCCGATTGGCCTCAGTCAGGTCGTTTTGCGCCATGTTCTCGGCAATCTGCTCCCGGATGGTGTTTTCAATCAGGCGGATGCCAGCCTGGGCTTCCAGGTTGTCAGGGTCTGTTTGCAGTGCGATCTGGTAGTAATCAAGCGCTGAGTCGCCTTGCGGAAAAATATAGTTTCCGGTATCGAGCTTGACATCTGCCAGGCCGATCGCCTGGCCGACAGTCAGTGATTGCTCGCTGCTGCCGAACTTTGGCAGGACCTCCGGGAAGTTGACCACCAGAACGGAACCGCCGACAACCGCAGCGAGTCCAATAAACGGCAATAACAATTTGAATGGTGAGCCGCCTTTGGGTGGCGCATAGCCCCAGTCCGAGTCATCGAATTCAATTTCTTCACTTATAACGCGCCGTTTCGCTGGTGCTTCACTGAGATGGCTGGGGCGTTCAAACTTGCTGCGTTTTTTCGGCGCCTGCTGTGAGTGCATCGCGTCAGGGTGGTCGGTCGCCGTGCTCTGGTTTGCAGCGTTGGTGGTTGGCATCTGCTTGCCTTCGGATTCCGCTGGCGTAGTGCGGGTGCCGGATTGGCTGACCTGTCGGCGTGTTGTCGGATGCGCTGAGACATTCGGAGTGGCGTTTGATGTATGCCGGCTGTCTCTGGATCCTGGAACCGGTGGCATTTCTGTGACAGCTGAATCTCGCCGAAGAGAGACCACACCTCTGTCGAGTACCGTGTCATTGGTTTGCAACGGAATACTGACAACATCGTTGTGATCGTGTGCCTGTGTGGGGCGTGTGTCATGCGTTTCAGCGGTCGGGCGTGACGATGCTGTGCGAGAACCGAGCGGTTTATCGACTCGATGCGGAGAGTAAATAGACGCGTCTGTCTGTTCAACGTAGGCGGAAGCGGGGTTGAATATGCCATCAAAGGAATCGCGCCACTGGGCAATCACCTGAGGCCGGTCATCTGCTTCCATGCGCAGACCCCAGTCGATTGCATCGAGGCAATCATCCGAGTAGACACCGTTGATTTTGCTTCTTACTGACGGCAGTGGATCGTCGCCATGAGTGACCGTTGCAGAAGCGCGGGTAACAGAATCGGTTGGTACTTCACCTGTCACTGCCTCATAGCACACTGCGGCCAGTGCATAGATGTCAGACCATGGACCCTGTGCATCTTCAGAGACATTGTATTGCTCTATCGGTGTGTAGCCGACGGTCACCACAGCAGTCAATTGCTGGGTAGTTTCGCTTAACGTGTAACGTGCAGCCCCGAAGTCGATCAGCACCGGTGAGCCGTTGTGTCGAACATAAATATTCGAAGGTTTGATATCCCGATGCACAAACCCGTGGCGGTGAATCTCCTCAACTCCATCCATAATCGGAAAGAGTATGTCGCGCAACTCCTGCTCGGACAGGGTCTGATGCTGTTCGAGTATGTCACCCAGTTCCTGACCATGTTCGTAATCCATGACCATGTAAGCGGTGTTGTTGGCGTGCAGTACCTGATGTACTCGAACAATATGTGGATGTTTGAAGCGGGCCAGTGTTTTTGCTTCGCGGGCGAAGTTAGCCAGACCGGTATCGTAGTCTTCGCTGAACTCGGGTTTGCGCGCTGACACCTGCAGATTGTTGTCGCGCTGGGTGATTTCGCGAGGCAGGTACTCTTTGATGGCAACCTCTACATCAAGGTTTTCATCGGTAGCGAGGTAGGTAACTGCGAAGCCGCCGCGCCCGAGAACTTCCTCTATCCGGTAGCATCCGATTCTGTCGCCACGCCGGAGTGTGTCGGTGTTATTGCTCACAGCAAGCCTCAACTGATTGAATTTTCAAAAAAATTATACCTGCAGACACGCTCAGGTGCCTGTCTGGCCATATTCTAATCTATCTTGAGGGCAGGGTGATGAAGAAACGTGACATGTGCGCCGGCAGCTGCTACCTGCACACCCGTCTTCAAAGCCCGTTTTAGTAACCGCCCGCCAAGCACCCGGCGGCCACAAGCATCAGTTTTTCAGATACTCAGCCATCGAATCGTCCATTGCTTCAGCCCACGGTGTGTGATGTACCGGTGATTGAGACCTGGTGATCAGCGATGCATGAGCATGGTTTCTAAAGCCCATGATGTCTTCGTGCTTGTTGTGCTCCCAGTCCATGAAAGCCTTGTTGACACCCTCAACATCGAAGGTAGGGTAGTCGGTCTGGCTGATCAGTTCCTGAACATAGTCACCCTGGAACCAGATCATGTCTTCATCGGTTTCCAGTGTCGCTTCACGTGCCAGCCATTTATCACCGTGAGCTTTCATTTCTGCAGCAGAAGGCACTGCTATCTTGCCCATGATGACATCTCTTGCCCACCATGCCTGTGCGTCAAACATGTTGAATGTATAAAACTGATCCTGCATGCCGAGGTACATGACTTTGGTATTCGGTTCGAATGCAACGCCCTGATACAGATTAGGAGTCCATAATCGGTTGTCAGCCTGCAGGCGGATATCGTCTGACATAAAAGGAAAATGATGCAGGTAACCGGTGCAAAGAATAATTGCATCAAGCTCTTTACTGGTGCCATCTTTAAAGTGACAGGTTTTGCCTTCCACTTTTGTCAGCAGTGGTTTTGTTTCCCAGTTATCGGGAAAGTGAAAACCCATTGGTGAGGTTCGATAGCAGGCTGTGATCGACTTTGCACCGTACTTCCAGCATTGAGAACCGATGTCTTCTGCAGAGTAGCTGGCACCGACAATCATCACATCTTTGCCCTTGAACTCCAGTGCTTCGCGAAAATCATGAGCGTGCAGCACGCGTCCGGCAAAAGTTTCAATGCCGTCAAAGTGTGGAACGTTGGGCGTAGAGAAATGGCCGGTAGCTACAATCACGTTGTCAAAGTTTTCAACAACTGCTTTATCGTTGATCAGGTCGTGTGCGGTGACAGTAAAATTATCTGCGTCTTTGTTGTAGTCAACGCGTCGCACCGGATGGCGGAATTTACACCAGTCACGTACACCGGCTTTGACTACCCGGCCTTTAATGTAGTCAGCCAGAACTTCTCTGGGAGGGAAGCTTGCGATAGGTTTGCCAAAGTGTTCTTCAAATGAATAGTCTGCAAATTCAAGGCATTCTTTTGGCCCGTTTGACCAAAGATATCGGTACATTGATCCGTGTACCGGCTCGCCGTATTCATCAAGACCGGTTCGCCATGTGTAGTTCCACAAACCACCCCAGTCTTCCTGTTTTTCAAAGCAAACGATTTCAGGAATTTCTTCACCGTTGTTCTTTGCAGATTGAAATGCTCTGAGTGCTGCAGTTCCACACGGACCCGCGCCGATGATCGCTACTCTTTCTGCCACGCTTGTTTTTCCTCGGTTTTTAGAGTTTTACTGTGCTCTCGTATCAGCATACCACAATCAAAAGGTCGTCAAAGTTGCTTCGGCGCTGCACGCAAAGGTCAGCGAAATTGTGTCGTTGTAATGCGTAACCTGCGCTTGGCTCTCGATATCAACTACAAGTTTTACCCCGTTTGTATGTACAAATCTTCGTTACCACATGCAGTTTAAAACTGCTCAAGCACGTACACGGGATTTGTCCGGGTCGTAGAACGGATAGCTGACCACTTTTGCCAATAGTCTTTTCTGGTGTCCGTCCAGCTTGCCGACTTCCACCTTGGTGCCTGGCTCAGTGTATTCAGTTGTCAAACGACACAGGGCAATATTTTTCGATAGTTTTGGTGATCGAATACCACTGGTAACCACCCCAACCTGCTGTCGACCTACGTGAACGCAGTCGCCATGCTCTGCAAGCTCGTCGCCATCGAGCTCGAGCCCGACCAGTTTTCGTTGCGGGTTTTCCTTGCGTTTAATTAACGCATCGCGCCCGATAAAGTCATCGGTTTTGGTTTTCAAAGGCACCACAAATGGAATGCCGGCTTCATACGGATCGGTCTCGTCAGTGAACTCATAGTTGGCAAAGATAAGACCCGCTTCAACACGCAGTAAATCCAGTGCCTCAAGGCCCAGTGGAGTGATGTTATGCGGCTTGCCCGCTTCAAATACCGCATCCCAGATTTCAGTAGCATGTTTCGGGTGGCAGAAAAGTTCATAGCCGAGCTCCCCGGTGTAACCGGTGCGCGATACCACCAGTGGAATGCCTTCAGATCCACCAATGCGAGCCACAGAAAAACGAAACCAGGCGAGATCTTCAAGCGGTGTCTGATCCGGTTTTGTCCAGATGATTTCTTTGAGTACGTCTCGACTCAACGGCCCTTGTACCTGCAGGTTGTGGAGTTGATCGGTGGATGATTTGACCCACGCATTAAGGTTGCGTTTTTTAGCTTGTTCGCGCAGCCAGATGCCACCGTAGTCGTTGCCGCCAATCCAGCGGAAATTGGTCTCGCACATTCTGAAAACTGTGCCGTCGTCTACCATGCCGCCGTTCTCGTAACACATTGCTGTGTACACCACCTGCCCCGGTGACAGTCGTCTAACGTCACGGGTGACACAGGTTTGCAATAGTTCCTCGGCGTCTGGTCCGAGTACTTCAAACTTGCGCAACGGTGACAGATCGGTGGCGATCACACCTTCTCTGCAGGCCCAGTATTCGTCTACCGGGCCATGATTGTTGAAACGGTTGGCGAGCCAGTAGCCATTGTATTCGGTGAAGTTGCCGGTCAGCTTCGATGTACGCGCATGGAAGCCGGTTTTTTTGGTCAGTTGCGGGTCTGCGTCAGGAGTCATTCTAAAGGCCACTGCGGTTGAGAATTCGTGTTTACCGGGGTAGACACGAACGTGGATGTCAGTCGGGTTCCAGGCGTTGGCAGGATCTATGTCATCGGGGCAGGCAGATGCCACGCAGACCAGATCTTTCAAAGCACGCATCAATACATAGTCACCCGGGCGAGACCAGGGTTCTTCAGTAAGCAGCTGGTTGTGATCGTCAAAGGCGGTATTAAAGAAGTTGTTCATTGCCATCCAGCCGGCACGTGGCTGGATGCTATAAGGTGCTAAAGCAGCGTTAAAGTTATCACTGCAGTTAACGTGGCCGGGATAACCTGCGTCATCGTAGTATTTTGACGTACACGCAAGGCCGAATGAATCATGACGCCCGCAGGTATCTCTTACTACCTCGACCAGTGCTTTCATGTCCTGATCATAGAACTTACTGTGCAGGCCTGGAAGCGGGTAGGCGTGCGCCATTAACGTGCGAGTGGTGGTTGCATCGAGGCAACGTTCAACACCTGCCTGTAGCTGCTGTGCATCGAAACACTGGAAGTCACTGCACTCTTTTCCTTCAACATCTATGATCTGAATGTAGTCACCTTCCTTGACTTCAAAAGCTCTTGCCGTGCATCGGTCTATACGTTCATCAAGTATTGGTTCGGCCAGCGGTTCCGGTAGCTTTGGTTCAGGATCTGCCCGCGGGTTGCTTCTGACAATGTAAGCAATTAATTCGGTTGGCGGTGTTTGCTCGTCTGCCGCCATATCAGTGCCCGGGGCTGCAATGATGCACGTCATTGCTTCTTCAGCAGTGGCGCTTATCATATGTTCGGCAGGCGTATTACCGTTCATTGCCAACAACGACTTCATTCGATCAAAGGCGATGCCGCGTTTTTTTAAACCTGCAATGACGCTGAGTGAACCTTCGTTTGGCAACTTCAGTAACTCTGGAACACTGCTCTGGATTACTTTTGCGCCTTTAATCGCCAGTGCATCGGGTTTGCAACTGCCGTCGCGATTAAACAGTGCCAGTTCACATGCCTGCCTGCCTTGTGGATCGATGACTTCAAGCAGATCACCGGGATCGAGATCGATAACAATCATGCCACCGGGATTGATCGGATAGCGCTCGGTTCCGCTGGCAAGCTTTAAAGCACCCGGTAGCAGAACACCGGATTTAACCGGCTCATAGCGATGTAACAAAATCATCCGGCTGCTCCAAGTAAGTCATCTCTGGCGAGTTCCAGGTGTGCAATCGTTGCTTTTTCTGCGGTGTTGATGTCACGACTCACTACTGCTTCAAAGATTATCCGATGCTGCTGGTTATAACGGGCAATTTGTTTCTCTTTAAGCACTTTATCTTTAACTACATTCCATTGCGGGTTGCAGCGAATTTCATTGACGTGACCGCACAGCCAGTACATTAACGCGTTGCCGGTACATTCAGCCAGTGACAAGTGGAAAGCCTGATCAGCTTTGCTGAAATCTGCCGGATCACACTGGTTGCCCAACGCTTCGAGTTCAACAAGGTTTTTTTCTACTGCCTGCAAACTGCGGGTAGTGGCATTGGCAACAGCCAGCCTGATTGCCTGCACTTCGAGTCCTCTGCGCACATCAATAAGTTCCAGTGGGCTGGTGCTGTTGGCGATTTCGGATTCACTGGTCATTGTTTTATGCCGCACAAACGTACCGCTGCCAATGCGTCTTTCAATCAGGTTGAGATTCTCTAGTCGTTCCATCGCAGCCCGCACTGTGCCGCGGGAACAGCCGAACTGCTCGGCGATTGATCTTTCAGCGGGTAAGCGCTCGTCGTACTGGAACTCACCACTGAGTATCCTGCGCTTTAACTCGGAAGACACAGAGTGAGTGTCTGCGTTCTGTCTTATTTTCCCCTCTCCTGTAGCCGGGGCTGTCATTCGGGCTGCCATACGGAAGTACCGGGTATCTATGTTGGTTATCGAGACCGCACCGGACTGGCGGTGAATCTGGCATTCAAGCCTGTTAAGTGTTTGTGACCTGGTACAGTGGGTTAGACTGGGTTTAAATGGTACAAACAACGGTGCTGAGTTTAACTTTTTTCTTACGCTACCATGGATCTGCGGCTATTCGCATACGACGGTAACCTTATTATCGTAGTGTTTCCAGCAAAAAGTATGGTAATAATACAGCGGGTGAGGTTATAGTATTGGTTTCAAGTGGTACATAATTGGGCAATGCGCTATTTAATGCTACGGCAACCTAGCCAGCGGTAGGAACAACCTGATAACGATCCCGGGTCGCATCAGGTTTATCAAACTTACAACAAATCAGGGGAAAATCAGTGGCAGCAACAGAGCTAGACAAATACGTCAGTGCCGCAGGGCGTGACAAATTGATCAAAGACGTTCGAAAGAAAATTGATCAACTCGGCATTACGTATATCTACTACCAGTTCATATCGGTTACCGGCCGGGTTGTTGGCAAGGGGATTCCGGCAAATCACTGGGAGCGAACTGCCGAGAAAGGTTTTCAGCTGGTTTACGGCTCGACCGCTAACCTGTTTACTGACCGTGCTGGTGAGTACATCGGCTACGGGCCGGAAGCCTCAGAGCTTGTGGGCATCCCGGATCCTGAGACCTTCTGCCAGCTGCCCTGGGACAAGCGGATTGCGCGGGTGTTCTGCGTTTGTTTCCGCAATAGAGAAGAAAAGGAAAATCCAGGTGGGCACTTAACCTCAGATTGTCGCGGCAACCTTAAATTTCAGCACGCGGCTTTCAAGAAAAAGCACAAGATGGAACTTCGTTGCGGCACTGAACCGGAAATGATGTGGCTCAAGAAGGGCGAAGACGGTAAACCAGACGGCGGATTTTCAAACCCGTACTGCTACCACATTGATCAGTTTGAATCACTGCGTCCGGTGTTTATGCGAGTAATCGAATACGCACAGGCGATGGGTCTCGATATTATTCAGGGTGACCACGAAGATGCGCCCGGCCAGCTTGAGCTGAATTGGACTTACGACGACATACTTAAAAACGCGGACAGGCTGTCTACCTACAGACAGATTTGTGCACAGGTTGCACGCGAGTTCGATTTAATTGCCTGCTTTATGACCAAGCCGTTCATGGGGGTTTCTGCATCCGGGTGTCACCACAACACCTCGCTGTGGAAGGGCGGTAAAAATACTGTCAACAAAATCATCTTCAAAACCCAGGGAGAGCTACCGGGTATGCCGGATGTCTGGTCCTACCGTGATGGCGGAACCAATACGTTTATGCCGGATGGCAAGGAAGCACGTAAGCCTGGCAAAATCGGACTGTGGGCTATCGGCGGTACGATGAAACACATCAATGCAATGACTGCGATCGGTTGCTCAACCGTTAACTCTTATCGTCGTCTATGGGACACCGGCTTCTGGGCTCCGGTATTCGCAGACTGGGGTTTTCAGAATAGAACCACCGGCATGCGTGTTTCGGCACCGGGTCGCTTTGAATTCCGATCTGTAGATTCAATGGTCAACCCGTACCTGATGGGGTCTGCCATTCTGGCCGCGTTTGAAGATGGTATTGAAAACAAGATTGATCCGGGTGAGCCTGAAGAGCGCAACATTTATGCGGCGATGGAATCCGGTAAGAAAGTGAAGAAGTTGCCAATGTCGCTTGGTGATGCACTGGTAGCGCTTGAAAAAGACAAGGTAGTACGCGCCTACATGCCTGACGAAATGTACAAGGTGTTTCATGAGTACAAGTCAGATGAGTGGGCAACATTTATGTCTACAGTCACTGACTGGGATATGGAAAAGTATATGGATTGTTTGCCATAGGATACAAAACGGCTTACTCGTCAGGGCGGCAGTTGCCGCTCTCGACACTGTTTATTTTTAACACTTAGGAGGTGTGCCATGTGTGGCATTGCCGGATTAATACATCGTGGTAAAAGTGCAGACATAGGGTCACAAATGACTTCTATGTTGCAGGCTTTAAAACACAGAGGTCCTGATTCGACCGGATATGCGCTTTACGGTGATAAAGGCAACGATGATTATGTCATGCGCTTTAAAGTTGCCGAGCAGGAAGATCTTGCATCCGGCTTCGACATTCACGACACCATAAAAGAACGTAAAGCGACTGTGGACGCGCGCTTGAAAGAAATGAAAGTGTCGATCAAGGGCGAAGAGCAGGTGACCGAGTATGCACACCGTTACACGATTAGCTTCGACGGTGATCTAAAGCGGGTTATCGACTTTGTCGAAGACGTTGATGGCGTAGAGATATTATCTATTGGTCACGCGCTGGAGTTAATCAAGGATCTCGGTGATGCATCAGTGGTGGCCGGTCAGTACAACCTGAACGGTTTTAAAGGCACCCATGCAATCGGCCATACTCGTATGGCGACAGAATCTGATGTTGATATCCGTTCTGCACACCCCTACTGGGCGTACCCGTTCAATGACGTGTCAGTGGTGCACAATGGTCAGCTGACCAATTACTGGACTAATCGCAGAGGACTTGAGCGCCGTGGTCATCGATTCATGTCTGACTGTGACTCTGAGCTTATCGCTGTATACATTGCTCACCGCATCGATCAGGGTGATGATCTAGAGTCGGCAATGAAGCGGTCTGTTGACGAACTCGATGGCGTGTTTACCTATCTGGTAGCAACTGCAGACTCACTGGGTATGGCGAAGGATGTGATGGCTGCCAAACCAATGGTGCTGTATGAAAGTGATGATCTGATCGCGCTGGCTTCTGAAGAAGTTGCTATCCGCAGTATTTTTCCGAATGAAATTGACACATTTGATCCGTACGAAGGGGAGGTCCGGGTATGGCAGAGCTAAATACAGAGCATGACTCACATGCGCTCGGTATGCACACTGAGCAGTTGGCTGGCAGAACGCAAAAGGTTTTCTTTTCACCGTCTGCTGATGACAACTACGTCTACCACGACAGCATTGAAGTCGATTTCAACAAAAGCGCCGAGATCGATGCCGGGCCAATGGAAATCAAAGATGTAAACGCGAAAATTCGCAGCCTGATGAAAGAAGGCTACGGCACTATCACTGTGAAGAATCCCAGTGCCAAGCATTCACTGGGTGTTGGTATTCTGAATAGACTGAACCTGAATTTTGAAGGCAGTCTTGGCTACTTTGGTTGTGGTCTTTGCGATGGGCCGAACATTCGCATCAGCGGGCGCGTTGGTTGGTCATGTGCTGAAAACATGATGGCTGGCACTATTGTCATTGAAAAAAATGCCGGCTCTACCTTTGGCGCTGCAATGCGTGGTGGTGATTTGGTGTGTAAAGGTGACGTCGGTTCACGTACCGGCATCGATCAAAAGGGCGGCACTATTATTGTTGGCGGCAACGCCGGTGCATTTAACGGTTTTATGATGCAGCGCGGTCGAATCATCATTCTGGGTAATGCGGGTAAAAACCTCGGTGATTCAATGTATGACGGCACCATCTATGTTGGTGGCAAGATTGAGGATCTCGGTGTTGATGCTGTTGAAGGCGAAATCACTGATGTTGAAGAAAAATGGCTGGAAAACAAGCTGGCGCTCTACGGTATGAAAGCGCCTAACGGTGTTAAAAACCTGACCAAAATTGTTGCCGGTAAACAGCTTTGGAATTACGACAATCTTGAGCCTTCTGAGAAGAAGCTTGTTCTTTAATTCAGCTAAGGCAGAGGAACAATTATATGAGTAATAATCGCAACAAAGATGTTATCGGTTCGAGTTTTATGTTTCCGCCGAATGTCATTGATGACATTCATATTAAAGCGGAACTCGGTCGCTACAGAATGCGCGGCTTTTCGTTATTTAAAAAAATACCCTCGTGGGATGATCTGACTTTTCTGCCGGGCACGCTGACTCGATTTGTTATTGAAGGGTATCGTGAAAAGTGTGAGACCAAAACCATCCTTGGTCCTCGTGCCAAGCGACCGTTAGAGCTTGATATACCGGTCTACATTACCGGGATGAGTTTTGGTGCACTGAGCTTTGAGGCAAAGACCGCTCTGGCGCGTGGCGCGACTATGGCGGGCACGGCAACCTGTTCTGGTGAAGGTGGCATGATTCCGGATGAACGCCGCTATTCAGAAAAATGGTTCTACCAGTGCATTCAGTCACGCTACGGTTTTAATCCGCACCATTTACGTCTGGCAGATGCCTGTGAGTTTTTCATTGGTCAGGGTTGTAAAGTCGGCCTTGGTGGTCACTTGATGGGGCAGAAGGTCACTGATCAGGTAGCAGAGATGCGTTCTTTGCCTGCCGGTATTGATCAGCGTTCACCGGCACGGCATCCGGATTGGCTGGGTCCGGATGACCTGGCACTGAAAATTCAGGAAGTACGCGAAGCGACTAACTGGGAGATTCCAATCCAGCTCAAGCTCGGTGCAGCGCGTGTCTATGATGATGTACGAATGGCGGCGAAAACCGATCCGGATATGATCTACATCGATGGCATGGAAGGCGGTACCGGTGCCGGTCCGCATATCGCGACAGAAGAAACCGGTGTACCGGGCATTGCTGCAATCAGACAAGCGCGTAAAGCGCTTGACGATGTCGGCAAATCAGGAGAGATCTCCCTGGTTTACGCAGGCGGCATCAGAAACGGTGGTGATCTGGCCAAGGCCATTGCACTGGGTGCAGATGCTGTGGCAATCGGCCACTCTTCATTGATGGCGCTGAACTGCAATAAAGACATCGAAGAAGCGGATTTCCCGAACGAGATGGGTGTAGAGGCAGGGCATTGTTATCACTGCCACACGGGTCGTTGCCCGGTGGGTGTGGCAACCCAGGATCCAAAGCTGCGTGCTCGTCTTGATCCGGACGCCGCTGCAGAACGTGTCTACAACTTCCTGCACACATTAACTATCGAGGCGCAGCTGCTGGCACGTGCCTGTGGTAAGACCTACATGCACTCGCTTGAGCCGGAAGATCTGGCGGCACTGACTATGGAAGCTTCGGCGCTTGCTCAGGTGCCACTGGCTGGTTCTCAACACACTGTCGGTCGTCCCGACATGACTCGCTACTAGGAGGCAGGAAATGTCAGACAAAGATATTGATCATTTCATCAACACCGACGGTCTCGACTCAGAGCGCGAAAAGACGATCGGCCAACACATCGGCTATCGCTATGACGTCAACCTGGTTCCTGATTACGAGCGCATTACACCGTTTCTAAAGAAGTACATGGAAACCATGGGCTGGGATGACCTCAACTGGCTTGAGGACGTGCATATGGGCTACGAAGAGAACCGCGCTGCGGTGTTTGATCGAAACATCAATGGCTGGGTGACCGTGCCCGAAGAAATGAAGCTGCCTGATAACCAGCAGGACCGTGACATGATTGCACGTGAATTGTTGATCAAGTTCCAGATGTCGCCGAACCATCCTATGGTCGAGCTCAACAAGGCATACGCAAAGTTTTAGCGTCGACAGGTTATGTGCAGTAACTGAGGGCGTTTGTCTTTTCGAAAGCCCTCCCGTCCGGCGGGAGGGCTGTTTGCTTGTATGGCTAATCGTTTTTATTACAAACGATTCTGTAGATCAATTTTGTACCTCCATTGCCTCTCTCTACAAACTTCCTTCCCGCGACAAACCTTTCTACCACAGCCAACCTCTCTACCACAGCTAACCTCTCAGGGTACGGCTCGCTTATTTTTTCGCAAGCTGACCGTTTACTGCAGTTGCCTTCGCTCTTTAGTAAGGATTACGCAAGGAAGTCCCTCTGCTGCGTAAATGTGTGTCCTGACACAGGGCGGATCGTAATGCGTCAATGCTTGGCACCGTGCGACATCTAAACCCTGCGGCTTGTGCTACTTCAGTTTTTTGCTTGATATATTCACCTGTAAAAGAAATACTACGTGTCGCGGTTTGCAACGTTGGACGGCCAAACTTCCAACAACATTCTGTGCTTGCGTGGCCGGTGTTTGCTGGCAGCGTTGACGTAAAAATACCATTCCAACCAGGGGGAATTAATGAACGAAGAAGTGCAAGCAGCGCTGGACGCCGCGCTTGCCGGACATACCGCGATAAATCTCGAGATTTATTATTGGTGGTGTACGGCTTTAATGATCGCGATTCACGCAGGCTTCCTTGCCTACGAAATGGGTGCCTCGCGCAGTAAACACGCGCTGGCCTCGGGTGTAAAAAATATTCTTGCTTTCGCATTTATGATTCCCACCTTTTTTGCGTTTGGCTGGTGGATCTATCTGTCAGGGTACAACTGGCCATTCGGCTCCGACGGCGTCGATTTCTCTTCTATTGATCTGATGGCATGGGATTTCGAAGGGGCAGCTGCCGGTGTACCGTGGTCTGAGAACATGGGGCCGAACCTTCAGGATCAGGCCAGTGGTGTTTTCTGGGCTGCGTTTACTCTGTTTGCCTGTACCACAGCATCAATCTACTCGGGTGCAGTGATCGAACGAATCAAGCTCAGCGCTTTCATCGTTACTGCAGTGCTGCTGGGTTCAGTGGTCTGGATTCTCGGTGCATCATGGGGCTGGCACCCGACTGGCTGGATGGTCGTAGAGTGGGGTTACAGAGACGTGGCAGCGGCAGGTGTGGTTCACACCATCGCAGGCTTCTTCGCTCTGGGTATTCTGATACCGCTCGGGCCTCGCATTGGCAAGTACAACGCAGATGGTTCCGCCAACGACCTTCGCGGTCATAACATGCCGCTCACCGTGACTGGCCTGATGATGATCATCATTGGTTTCTTCGGCTTCCTTGGTGCTTGTCTGATCTACGATCCGGCGGGTAACTGGGTCAATATCTACGGCCTGCCTTCAAATCTGTCTGCTTTTGCATTTAACACATTGATGGGTCTGGCTGGTGGCGTCATTGGTTGCTACTTCATCACCCGCGACCCGTTCTGGATGATGTCCGGCGCTTTGGGCGGCATCTTCTCGGTGGCTGCAGGTATCGATCTTTTCTATCCACCGTTAGCGTTCCTGATTGGTTTTGTCGGCGGTCTGATCATTCCGGTCGGTGCAAAAATGCTTGAAAAGCTGGGTGTGGACGATGCCGTTGGTGCTGTCTCTGTTCACGGTTTTTGTGGTATCTGGGGGCTGCTCGCGGTCGGTATTTTCTGCGCCGGTTACCCGGGCGCCGGTGACGTACCGGCGATCAGCTTCATGGGTCAGCTGAAAGGCGCCGGTGTGTGTGTCCTGCTGGGTTTTGTACCAGCGCTGCTTATCGGTATTGTGCTTAGAGTTCTAGGTCTGCTGCGTGTACGCAACGAAGTCGAACTGATGGGTCTTGATGAGGCGGAAATTCCTTCGCAGAGTTATCCTGAGTTTGCACGCTGGGAAGAGGCAACAGCCGGTGACGGTTATGATCGCCCTCGTCGACCTCGCATGGATGGGCCAGGCAGAGACGGTCCTCGCAACGATGGTCCGCGTCGCAATGCACCCATGGTTAGAGATCGTGCAGATCGGCAGACGATGGACCGAACTGATCCAGACCGTGTACCACCCGTTCCACCGAGGAAACCATCATGAACGCGAGTCCAGTAGAATCTTTTGACGGCGCTGGTGCTATCTTCACGTTTGCCGGACAACAAAGCACAGTGGAAGGTATATTCTGGGCAATGTGTGCGGTGCTGGTGCTGGTTGTTGTTGCCAGTGCAATCCACGAGATTGCGATTGGCCGCAAAGCGTCCAGACGAAACCGCAGGTAGTAGTATTGCAATTTGATGTGCCCAGGTGTGGCTGCGCAGGACTTTGCGCTGCCACATGCTTAAAGCGGGGTGCTGCTTCGCTCAAGTACGCTAGCCAGTAACTGGTAACCGGTACAGCTTCATTTTATTCCATGCCATTTCACGTTGTGCTGCAGATGCGCTGTCGGGCTATCTGACCGTTCAATACACTTCCGGTAAAACGACGTAGAAACGTATCAATGACTAGGGCACAACAACTGAGAGATTACTTTCTGGGCTGGCAGTGCCGGCTTAGACAACATGCGGTGCGCAAAACTGATGGCAAGCCTTCTCCCGGTATGCAGGCAACACTGATACTTGGCGAAAGTGCCTACGGCCCGGTCAACACCGGGTTGGTAAAGCAGGACCCGGCAGAGATTACCTCCGAGTTCATGCATATTGTGCGCAAGACTCACGATCCCAATCAGCGCCAGCAAAATGCGATTAAGCTTTTGTCATCCGTTTATTATCAATATCCGAAAGAATTTGAAGACTGCCTGACTGCAACTTTCGCAGTGGATTCTGCGCTTGCGCAACGCATTTTAGACAGTGGTAATTGTCGTCTGACTTTCGAACAATACAATCAAAAGTTTGATTTATCCTGCGCTGTGGAAAGTCTGGCTGAAACCGATGCGGCTTATCAGACTACCTACTGGCACAACCGCATGTTTAATCCGGTCTTGCCGGCTACCATTCTGGTGATCAAATTCGTTCCGGACTGGGAATCAAGCTCTGCAGACCCTGAAGTCACCAGGTAGTAAGTAATTGCAGTTTTTTGATGCTGAACGCTTCGCCTCGACAGACTACAACAAGCTGTGGTCAGGGTTTCAATGGGCCATTCCGCGTGATTTCAATATTGGCGTTGCGGTCAGTCGTTATGGCGTACAACACCCTGATCGAATCGCTCTCTACTATGAGAACGATAAAGGCGTAAGTCAGCAATACACATTCGGAAAAGTACTGGCTGACAGTTATCGACTCGCCAATGCGTTAACAGCGCTGGGTGTAAAGGCGGGTGATCGTGTCGGTATTGTTTTGCCGCAGCGTGTAGAAACCGGAGTGGCTCATATTGCGGTCTATCTTAGCGGCGCGATATCTCTGCCGTTATCTGTGATGTTTGGTGAGGAGGCTTTGCAGTACCGTCTGCAGGACAGTAGTGCGAGTGTGGTAATCACTGATGGTATGCATCGCGAATTAATCGAATCACTGCGCGATCAGTGTCCGTCGCTTACGACTGTCATCGATTGTGATGCGCAATCAAAAGGCAGCTATACATTTATACTGGATGCCGCAAAAGATACTTTTGATCCGGTGCAAACCCGTGCCAACGATCCTGCCTTTCTTATCTATACCTCCGGTACCACCGGGCCGCCAAAAGGTGCGCTCGGTGCACACCGATGTTTGCTCGGTAATCTCACCGGCTTTGAGTTATCGCAAAACTTTTTCCCGAAACCGAATGATGTTTTCTGGACTCCGGCTGACTGGGCGTGGACCGGTGGTCTGCTCGATGGATTGCTGCCTTCCTGGTACTACGGTGTGCCGTTGCTTGCCTATGAAGCAAAGGGTTTTGATCCGGAACGCATTTGTCATTTGCTCGAAAAATATCAGGTAAGCAATGGTTTTATCCCGCCCACCGCGCTCAAAATGTTGCGACAGGTTGAAAACATAGATCGCTTTAAGTTTAACTTCAGGGCGGTGATGTCGGCGGGTGAAACGCTGGGTGCTGAAATTTATCACTGGGCAGCTGAACGTTTCTCGATTGATGTTAACGAGATGTGCGGGCAAACAGAAATGAACTACATTGTTGGCAATTGCTCGGCACTGTTCGATGTAAAGCCAGGTTCAATGGGTAAGCCTTATCCGGGTCATCGGGTTGACCCGGTTGATGCAGAAGGGCAGGTAATGCCGGTCGGTGAAACCGGTGAACTTGCTGCCCACCGGGACGATCCTGTGATGTTTCTTGGTTACTGGAACAATGAAGCGGCAACGCAGGCGAAATTTCGCGGTGAATATTGGGGCCTTGGTGATCTTTGCTATCGTGATGAAGACGGCTATCTCTGGTTTCTTGGCCGTGACGATGACGTGATATCGACCGCCGGCTATCGGGTCGGGCCGGGTGAGGTAGAAGACAGTCTGATAAAACATCCATCAGTCGCACAGTGTGCTGTCATTGGAGTTGATGATCAATTACGCGGACAAATAATCAAAGCCTATGTGGTACTTGTGGCAGGTGTTGAACCCTCTGATGCTCTGGCTAAAGAGATACAACAGTCTGTGAAATCGCGACTTGCCGCGCACGAGTACCCGCGATTAATTGAGTTTATTGATGAACTGCCAATGACAACCACCGGTAAGGTTCGCAGAGTAGCACTGAGAGAGCTACATAAAAGCAATGGTATTAATAGCTAAGGGCTGCTTTTACTTTTTTATTGGTCTTGCGTTCTTTCAAACTTTGCAAACGCATCAAAAATCCAGTGCCTGACTGCAAGCACCATCGTTGTGCCTTGCCGCTGCGGCAATGGCAGTTTGCGTTCTTCAATCACTGTGTCGTCAAATAGCTGCCCGATGTTGTTCAATCGTTCGAGAATCTGTTGCCGGGCGGTAGCGGATATATCACCGTTTTTAACCAGACGTAGACAACCCTCCTGACTGAAGTCTGCGTTAAAAAACGGTCCCTCTACTTCTTTTCGGAAAAACTGCTCAATCGGACCGTTGGACTGCCATTGAAAATTCAGTGCAATGAGTGGTTTCACCCGATTGCCCGGCAGTAACTCGATCAGTCGCATTCGATCAAGTCTGGCCAGATAGCGAATCCCCTCGACTTCGGTAATTTCGTATCGCTCAAGGATGTCCGCAAAGGTCCAGTTATTTACCAGGCAATAGGCGGTTAACAGCAGTTTAATGTCGGCGGTCAGTTCTTGTTCCTGCTCCAGTGAGAGTTGTTGTAAGCGCTGCGATGAGGCTTCAGACAGTTGCAGCAAATCTCCGATATCGATCGACAGGATCTCACAGATTCGATCCAGCCTTGACAACGTCATGTTGCCGCTGGAAAACATTTGTTTGATTGCAGATTCAGACAGATCGAGCAGCTTTGCCAGCTCACGATAGGTGATACCACGGCTCTTCAGCAGATTTTTTAACTCGTGAACCAGTCGTGTTGCCTGCGCCATAGTGCCTCCATTGGGTGCAGCAATTTTGTACTTGCAGTGCATTAATCTTAGACGATTTCGGAAAAAGTGGCGAAATCATGTCTTCCTGCCGTAACTTGCGTCGACCAACTACAGCAACGGGGCAATGACAGTGAGTTTGATTAAGCGATTTGTAACAACGGTACATGCAAGTGTTGACCGAACACTTGCCGGCATCGAAAACCATGCGGCGGTAGTAGATGCTGCGCTCAAAGAAAGCAGGCAGGCAGTCGCAAAAGCGCGGGTCAGGCTGGCGCGTCTCGAAAAAGATGAAAACACTCAACGCAATCGCGTGGCGGAGCTGACTTCAGAGATTGAACTTTGGAATGAACGCGCACGGTCTGTTGCCAACGCAGATCGCGACAAAGCCCTGAGTTGTATTCAACGGCGCAGGCGATGCGAACAGCAACTACATGAAGTGAAAGCGCAGTTGCAGCAGCATGAGAAAGTGCTGAATCGTGTGCGTAACAGTATTGCCGAGTCGTCCAATCGTGTGCAAACGCTGCAGGCTCAGCGCAATCAGATGCTTTCAAGAGAAGCCGCAGCCTATGCAGGGCAAATCGTACACAAACTCGATAGTCACGCAGGCGACGATGCTGACGCAGCAATAGAACGCTGGGAGGAGTCAGTAGTACAGGCGGAGGTGGTGACAGAGCATTTTCCAATACCGGCCACTGATGAATTTGAACAGAGTTTTTTAACTACCGAGGAAGACTCGCTACTGCAGGACGAACTCGACAAACTGATTAACGATGAGGGTAGCCGAAATGATTAACTCAATCACACTTGAAAGTAACAGCGCTAACAGTAATGACAACGTAATTGGTCAGGACAATCCTGCTGTACAGAACCAGCAAGTGCCTGATGAAACCAAAAAGCCTGCCGGATTAATACAGTTGATGCGGCAGTATGCGTCACTGTCTGACTTGCTGCGTTATGCAGGGGTTGTTGCTGTATCGGTGGCGATGGCGCTCTTTTTAATTGATGGTGCGGTAGGACTTACTTACTTGCAGCGGTTTTTAACCATGTTGGGTTTTTCAGGGTTGCTGACAGCTGCGGGCTTCATCATGAGCATGCTGCTTAAAGAGCAGCGAGGCAGTCGCGCCTTTATGATGCTGTCACTGTTGTCAGTGCCGGTAAACTTTACTGTGTTTGGTGCACTTTTTTATTCCTTTGCACCGTTGGACAGACTTACCGGGAATTATCCAGGCTTTGCGCTTTGGCAGGCGGAACCAACTGATGTGGTTACTGCGTTGGTCGCAGGGATAAGTGTTCTGATTCCGGTCACATGGATAGGATTTTCAGTGCTTGCTCGCAATGCACGTCAGTGGTTAACTGTAAGTCTGCTATCTGTGAGCGCGGTGCTGGTTGTGCCTGTCAGGCAGGAGTTTGTTGTTGTATCACTGGCGCTTGTGGCTGGCTGTGCATTGTGGTTTCTTGTCAAAAAGTATTGTTCAGACAAACTGATTTTTAAAACCACTGAAGGTAAATTTTCTATTGCTGTACTGGCGCTGCCGGTCATTATTTTGTTGTTTCGCAGTGTCGTTCTATATGATGCAGGTAGTCTTGTCAGCCTGTTGCTGAGTGGTGGTTTTTATCTGCTGATGCGGCGATTGCTGCTTGCTTTGCAGAAGCCGGGTTTTATGGCAATGGCGGCAACGCTAATAACATCGATTGCAGCACTTGCCACCGGCATAGCAAGCGCAGCATTTATTCATAACCTAACAGACATCGACTTTTTGATACCCATGGCAGTGCTGATTTATCCAGCGATGAGTCATGACCTGATCAGGGTTTCTCCTTCTGCAAGAGCGGCATCAATGCTGGGTATTGCCTCAGCTGTGTTGTCAGTGCTGATGTTGCTTGTCATAGCGTTCTTCGGTAGTTCACTGTCACTCAGCATCACCTGTGTAATGGCGCTTATCGCGATAGCAGCCTGCGGGTACACTGTGCAATCCAGGCCTGCAACCGTGATTGCACTCGTCGGCATTCTCGTCATTGCTGCACGGCACATCGATTCTATGTGGGATGCCGCAATGCAAACCGGGTGGTGGGGTATAGCGGCAGCTGGTGCGATAGCGATTGTATCGGGGTCTTTGGTAGATCGGGCAGGGACCGTGGTTGTTGATCTGCCGACTGAGGATAAATAGCGAAGCATTAGTAAAGCGCGGGCAGCAGTCAAGCGAAAGGCCGCTGCCCGTATGCTGAAAAAGGTCAGCTCAGTATTGAATCAGCCACGCTCGTTGGTGCCGGGATGCATCCCTGCTAGGCCGCACGTGTAAACATCATATAATTAACATCCACATCGCCGCCGGTAGAGTAGGTCTTGCTCAGTGGTTGATAGTGCAGGCCGGTAATATTCTGTGTTTGCAGATCTGCATTACGGCACCAGCCATCGAGTTCAGATGGCTTGATAAAACGGTTCCAGTCATGAGTGCCGCGTGGCAGCAGATTAAGGATGTACTCAGCACCCACAATTGCCATCAGCCACGATTTATTATTGCGGTTCAGGGTGGAGAAAAAAGCAGCACCATCCGGCTTCAGGCACTTTCTACAAGCCTCGATAACCGCTTCAGGTTGCGGTACATGTTCAAGCATTTCCATACAGGTGACCACATCAAAAGTGCCTTCATGCTGGCTGGCAAAATCTTCAGCGCTGCAGCATTGGTAATCAAGATTCGTCACGCCTGCCTCCATGGCGTGCAGTTTTGCGACGTCCAGTGCTGCCTGTGACAAATCAATACCTGTCACAGTCGCACCTGCTTTTGCCATGGATTCAGACAGTATGCCGCCACCACAGCCCACATCGAGAACCCGCTTACCCTCTAGCGGGGCGTGTTGGTTGATATAGTCGAGCCGCAATGGATTGATATCGTGCAGCGGCTTGAACTCGCTATCTGTGTCCCACCAGTGGCTTGCGATTTCACTGAATTTGTCTATTTCGACTGTGTCGACGTTGCTCATGATTGCCAGTCTCTGTGTTTATCTGCGTGCCAGCTAACACCGTTAGAACGTGCTGTGCAAGTGTGCAAGCCGGCACCTTAACTGCCCGGTTGAATGTCGGCAAGTCTGGTTTGGAGTATTCAGGAAATCAACGCCATCTCTGTTGATGTTCGATTGCTGTGAACATTTAGCAGTGGCCAGTAGAGAATTGCAGTATTGATAAGCGGGTTTATACCCTCCATCAGACGTCGCTGTCGCGACGCAGTTTTGTGCAACGTTCGCGGAGATTTTTAAACACGGTACCGTAGGGTTTCGTGGAGCGACAAGAATGTTAATCTCTGCGTGGCTTACAGAACATCTTGCACGGCTTTGCATTGTGCAAAAATGGCCTTTTGATGTGCGGTGTATGGTACAATCCCGCGCTGATATGGAGGTTCTTCAGCCTCGCTCCCAGCAGCTTTTTTCTGAATCTTTACCTGAGTAAAAATGTCTGATTTTGCAAAGGAAATTCTGCCGGTAAATCTCGAAGACGAGATGCGCCAGTCCTACCTTGATTACGCCATGAGCGTGATCGTCGGCCGGGCACTGCCAGATGTGCGCGATGGCCTCAAACCGGTTCACCGACGCGTGCTTTACGCCATGAGCGAGCTCGGTAACGACTGGAATAAATCCTACAAAAAATCTGCACGTGTGGTTGGTGATGTGATTGGTAAGTATCACCCGCATGGCGATACGGCAGTGTACGACACCATAGTCCGCATGGCTCAGCCATTCTCGATGCGTTACATGCTGGTAGACGGGCAGGGCAACTTCGGCTCGATAGATGGCGATTCCCCTGCGGCGATGCGTTATACCGAAGTGCGTATGGCACGCATTGCCCACGAGCTACTGGCTGACCTTGATAAAGGCACGGTCGATTTCTCAGCCAACTACGATGGTTCTGAAACAGAGCCTGCGGTTCTGCCGGCACGCATACCCAATTTATTGATCAATGGCTCGTCTGGCATTGCCGTGGGCATGGCCACCAATATACCGCCGCATAACCTGACGGAAGTCATTAACGGCACGCTTGCGATGCTCGATAATCCGGACATCACGCTGGTGCAATTAATGGAGCACATACCGGGGCCTGACTTCCCGACATCCGGCATCATTAATGGCGCTCGTGGTATCCGTGAAGCTTACGAGACTGGCCGTGGGCGTGTCTTCGTACGAGCAAAAGCCTCGGTAGAACACAACGAAAAAACCGGTAAAGACACGATTATCGTAACCGAGCTGCCTTATCAGGTGAACAAGGCGCGGCTGCTGGAAAAGATAGCCGAGCTGGTCAAGGACAAAAAGATTGAAGGCATCACCGAGCTGCGCGATGAGTCTGATAAAGACGGCATGCGTATGGTGATTGAGCTGCGCCGTGGTGAATCCGGCGAAGTTATGCTTAACCAGCTGTACAAGCAAACGCAACTGCAGACTGTGTTTGGTATAAACATGGTCGCACTGATGGACGGGCAGCCTCAGCTACTGAACTTGCGCAGTATTCTGGATGCGTTTATCCGCCATCGTCGAGAAGTAGTTACCCGCCGCACAATCTTCGATTTACGCAAGGCGCGTGAGCGTGCTCATATTCTAGAAGGGCTAGCTGTTGCACTGGCCAATATTGATCCGATCATTGATCTGATCAAGGCAGCACCGAATCCGCCAACCGCTAAAGAGCAGCTGGTTGCCGGTGTCTGGAAGCCAGGCTCAGTGGTGGACATGCTTGAGCGGGCAGGGGCTGCAGGCTCAAAGCCAGATGATCTGGGTGATCAGTTCGGCATGCTGGATGACGGCTATCATCTGTCACCGGCCCAGGCGCAGGCGATTCTCGATTTGCGTCTGCACCGACTCACCGGTCTGGAGCAGGATAAAATTCTTGAGGAGTACCGCGAAATTCTGACTCGCATCGAGGGATTTATGGAGATTCTCGAAAATCCGGATCGATTGCGGGAAGTTATCAGAGAAGAGCTGCAGGACGTACTTGAGCAGTTTGGCGACGAACGTCGTACGCGGATCATGATCGACCATTCTGAAATGACGGTTGAGGATCTGATCTCTGATGAAGATGTTGTTGTGACACTGTCACACGCGGGCTATGCGAAAGCGCAGCCACTGTCTGATTACACTGCACAAAAGCGTGGTGGTAAGGGTAAGTCTGCAACGTCAATGAAAGACGAAGACTTCATAGACAAGCTTTTCGTTGCCAGTATGCACGACACAGTACTGTTCTTTACCAGTGTCGGTAAAGTCTACTGGAAGCGGGTGTATGAGCTGCCGATAGCCAGCCGCGGTGCACGTGGACGGCCCATTATTAACCTGCTGCCGCTCGAAGAAGATGAAAGAGTTTCTGCGGTGCTGACGGTACGTGAATATTCAGAGGATCAGTTTGTATTTTTTGCAACCCGTAACGGCGTGGTCAAAAAGACATCATTGGCTGATTTTTCCAGGCCGCGAGCCAACGGCATTATTGCAATTGATCTGCGTATCGATGATCAGCTCATCAACGTGGCGCTGACTGACGGCGGCCAGGATATCATGCTGGTATCCAGCAGTGGCCGTGCAATGCGCTTTGATGAAAGTGCGGTTCGCAAGATGGGGCGTACAGCGGCAGGTGTTAGAGGCATCAAAATAGCTGAAGGTGAAGCGGTTATCGCGTTGATCGTTGTTGAAGCAGAAGGCGACATCCTTACTGCCACAGAAAATGGCTACGGCAAGCGCAGCCTGACCACTGAGTATCCCACCAAAGGTCGTGGCGGCATGGGAGTCATTGATATCAAAACCACTGACCGTAACGGTAAAGTTGTCGGTGCGGTTCAGGTGCAGGAAAACGATGAAGTCATGTTGATCACCAACAGCGGTACGTTAATACGAACTGCGGTTGACGGTATCAGCATGGTCGGCCGCAATACACAGGGCGTCAGACTGATTCGCACCAGTGATGATGAAAAACTGGTGCAGGTTGTCCGTGTTGTTAATGAAGATGATGATCAGGATGATGGCCCGGAAGGTGACCAGGAAAGTGGCAATTCACCCGCCGATTCGGGCAGCACAGGTGACGAAGCATCACCCGACGCAAGCGCTCCGGATGCCTCTGAAGATGGTGCCGGCGAGACCGACAACCTGGATTAATTGCGCGGTGCAGGCTTGCACCTGGCAGGTGCGTGGCAACCAATGCGGTTAATTCAGTGGGACGGCATCCGCCTCGCATTGAGGCAGCTTGTGCCATTGTCTGCCCGTTTGTTTGCCCTGGTACCTGCATGGCTGCTCGCGTGATTATTGGCCCGGTTATTGGCCTTTTTGTTGGCCTTTTTGTTGGCTTGAGCAGTCGCCTGACAACGCGCCCTGCCAGCGAGCCGCTTTTGGCGAGCCGTTCCTGTAAACAAATCTTGTAAATCCGGCGCGTGCCTGGATTATTTTCCTGCTCTGATTTCGCAAAGTGATGTCGAAAATACTTTCCGTTTTGTTATGCTAAGCGCCAGGAAGCCAGGTCAGATCTAATGACACAAATCGTTGTTGGTAAGAAAAACCGTAAAAAGCAGTCCAAATTCGAAAAACTGTGGGAACGTGCGGCAAAGCTTCGGGCAAGTAATGCGAGGTTCAGCGCCGATCTTGATGTTGTCGTCGCCCGTATGGAGAACACCATCCAGCCGCTTGAGGCGGAGCTCGCTGCGCAGCAGATACCACTGCTGCAGAAGCTGTTGAAACTCGGCCAGCGCAAGTCAATGACTAAATGGGAACGCGAAACGCTCGACGACTGGATTCGCGAGTTGGTTGGGCTCATCTATCGATATGGTCTGGTCAACGATAAGCTTCTTGATGATATCGCCTGCTATGACGCTTTTCGCATGGGTATCTCTCTGGAAGACGATGACCTGCCACCGCACAAGCAGTTTGCTGAAGCCCTGAAACAGGCCGAAGAAGAGCGGGCGGCGGCTGCAAAAAAGGCCGAGGAAGATTATCGACAAAACCGGGATAAGCTGTGCCAGCAAATCATTGATGAGCTGGAGCAGAAAATTGAAAAGCAGCTTGACAGGCAACTGGGCCCGGAGCCTGCTCAACCTGCAGGGCATGATGCAACGCTCGATTTGTGGCAGGACGAGCTGAACGAGGAAGCACAGCGGGCTCACGATAAATACTGGCAAGAGCGCACAGCGTTAAAGCAGCAGCTGATGGATGAAGGCCTCGCTGAACTGGATGCCATTCTGGGCAGTGAAGAATCTGCGGGCAGTCACCATGATGATATTTTTGGATCTGATGATTTTAATTATAGTGATTTCGATTTTTCAGATTTTGAAGAAGATGCCAATGGCGGATTCGATGATGCAAACGACCATCGTGCGCATGACAGGCCAGCTGCCGAAGCACTGAACAATAACACCTTTCAGCGATTATTCAGGGCAGCAGCGGCCAAACTGCATCCTGATCGTGAGCCGGACAGCGAGGTACGTAAGGAAAAGCAAAGGCTGATGGTTCAGCTGCTTGCGGCGCGTAAAAAAGGCGATGTAATGACCATCCTCGACATGTATGAAACTTATGTTGGAACGCATGAAGGGTTTTCAAAGGCAGATCAGAAAGCGCTGATCGCCTCACTGCAGCATTTGATTGATGGGCTTGAAAAGGAGCGAGAGGATATCGCCTTCCGGTCACCGTCACACAGCATGGCCTATGACCTTTTCTATCATCAAAACAGAAAAAAGGTCGATGCGGCTTTTGCCAAATTCAGTAACAACATAAAGTCGCAGGAGAAAGCAGTAAAGCAACTGATCATTAAGATCACGTCTTTGAAGACCCTAAAGCCGGAGCTTGAGGAGCGTTATGACGACATGATGTATTCACGATCCTCATTCGAGGATTTTATTGATTTTGCCGTCAAGCAAGGCGGTTTTTAACAGAGTAAACACTGCCTGAATCACGAGCTCACTCCCTGCAGATTGAACCATGCCTGCAGAAATTTTTTAAAGTGCCCGTGTTTTGAAATTGTTAGTGCTAACAGGTTAATGTCTGATAGCCGTGTGGGTCTTGCCGTTGGACATTGAGTTCACTGTGTTTAGCATCCGCCGGTGAGTGCCGCACTTATTGCCGCGATTAACCCTAGACAACTATGGGTCGCTCCTGCACAATTAGCGGCTTTTCAGCCATCGCGATCCCACGTTTCATTGTGTAGCCAGCCTGGCGTTAATCTCGCCCCCCGAGCCGGCTGCGGTGTTGTTGCAGATACTATTTCCTCTCCCAGCTACGGACACTCATGCTCCACCAGATTCAAACAATAAACAATATTTCAGCGCTTGGACTAGAGCGGTTTGACTCGTCGAAGTTTGGCGTCAGTCCCGACATCACTGAACCCGATGCCATCATGTTGCGATCGCAGAAGATTCATGAAATGGCTTTTGATCCAAAGCTGAAAGCCGTCGGTCGCGCCGGTGCTGGTGTGAATAACATTCCCGTTGAGCGACTGACAGAAATGGGTGTGCCTGTGTTCAATGCACCCGGTGCTAACGCTAATGCAGTAAAGGAACTGGTGATAGCCAGTCTTTTTATAGCGTCGCGCAACCTCTACGACGCGGTGTCCTACACTCGCGCGCTTGAGTCGAGTGGTGATGAACTTGATAAAGAAGTCGAAGGTGGTAAGAAAAAATTTGTCGGCACCGAGTTGCCTGGCAGAACCCTCGGTGTAATCGGCCTTGGTGCTATCGGTGTGAAGGTCGCTAACGCAGCTGCAGCGCTTGGCATGAAGGTAATTGGCTTTGACCCGGGTGTCACGATCGCCAGCGCCTGGAAGCTTAGTTCTGCGGTAGAGCAGGCAACCTCAGCTGATACAGTGTTCGAGCGTAGTGAATTCGTTACCGTGCATGTGCCATTGATCGATGCAACACGAAACCTGATCAACCCCGAGAGTCTTGCAATGATGCCTGCGGGTGCTGTTATTCTAAATTTTGCAAGAGCTGGTATTGTTGATGATGCTGCTGTATTGCAGTCGCTTCAAAGCGGAAAAATCAAAAACTACATTACTGATTTTCCAACCCGCGAAACCATTGATCATCCGTCAGTCATCACAATGCCGCATTTGGGTGCGTCGACTGCTGAGGCGGAAGAGAACTGCGCGATTATGGTGGCTGATCAGCTACAGGATTATCTTGAGAACGGCAATATCCGCAATTCTGTGAATTTCCCGAACGTGGAGTTGCCGCGTAAGAGTGACTATCGTTTGAGTCTTATCCACAAGAATGTACCGGATATGGTCGGGCAGATCTCACACCTGCTAGGGCAGTCATCGGTAAATATCGAAAGTATGATCAATGAGTCCAAAGGCAGTGTCGCCTGTACTCTAATTGATACCGATAAAGAAGTACCGCAGACAACGTTCGAATCAATCGAGTCGATCGAAGGAATTATTAAGGCTCGCCAGGTCTAGGCTGCCAGAACTGACTCGCCAGAACTGACTCACCAGAACCAATTCACCACAGTTAACTCACCCGGGTTGATTCAAAAGGTCACAAACAAAAAAGGCACGCCATTGGCGTGCCTTTGGTCTGACTTTCGGCTGCATGCCAAAAGGTGTTATCTCACCTGCAACTCCACTCTGCGGTTGCGGCTGCGCCCTTCCTGCGTGGCGTTGGACGCAACAGGGCGGCTCTCGCCAAAAGCGACAGCACGCATGCGGTTCTTATCGACACCTTGCGATGCCAGGTGAACCGCCACGGCGCGTGCGCGTCTTTTTGACAAGCCATGGTTCTCGGCGGCGCTACCATTGTTGTCAGTATGTGCTGAAACAATAATCTGTCGATCTGTGCAGTCATTGAGAGTGACTGCGACATTGTTCAACGCCTGAATTGCGCCAAACGTTAACTGTGCCGAGCCGTTCATGAAGGTGACATTGCTCAGTGTACCGTTAAGGCCGCTGCAGTCATTACCAGAGTTGCTGCCATATTCGGTGGCATAGTCAGGCACTGAAATGTCCAGAGACTCTTCGAGTGTTTCCTTGACTGTCGGCTTGTCGGTGTTTGCCATCAGGTCCTTCTTCATCGCGGGTCGGGCAGCGTTCAGTTCAGGGATGTCTGATTCACTCGAAGCAGGCTTTTCAGTTACAACTGCAAGTTTGGGATGGATTTTTGGCTTGCTGGCGAGTCGATAAAGCAACCCGAGCTGTCCGTACTGTACATCGCCATCGTAGGCGACCAGATCAGCTCTGAATCCGATACCGAAACGAGTGGTGTACTCGGCACCGACACCAAAAGATGCCTGGTTCGTGGTGCGTTCCAGAAAAGGGATATTGCCAACTGGCGTATTTTCTATTTGATTAAAACCGATGCGGGCGTAACCGTTAAGGCCTTGCCGACGGAATCGATCAAGTTTTTTGCCTGCGTAAATCAGCGCGCTAACACCGTTGACATGGGTATTGATGCGACCTTCCGGTGTCAGACTTGTGCTGCCATAGTCTGCTGAGTGAACCTCAAGTGACAGAAAGCGGGCAACATCGACGCCAAAAGCTGCCTGACCCGCAGGCTCAGTCAGGTCATTCGGTTCAAAATTTTCAGCGGCGCTGGTGTCTGGACTGGCTCTGCTGACACCGAGGCCTGCAGTGGCGTAGATTGATGGAGTAAAACCAAAACGGTTCACATCAATGGCGCGATCTATAGCACTGGCCAGATCAGGTTCAACCGGAGTCTCAGCTTCAGGCTTTGTTTCCGGCTTCAATGCTTCGAGCTGTGTGGCTTCCAGTGCAGACACCTTGGCGTCAAGTGCTGCCACAGTTTCTTCCAATTTGCTGTTTGCCAATTCTGCAGCAGCAGCTGATGCAAATGTGGCTTTTTCAGCCATCACGATTTTGGCATCGTCAGGCAGCGCCTCCGGCATTACCGGTTCTGCCGGAACTGGTAGTTTGGGTGGTGCGCTGGCAAGTACGATTTGCGCGCTGTTAGGTGCATCCGTCTTTGCCAGCATGGCAGTGTCGTGCAACCCCCCTTCATTTGTTTCAACATCCGGCAGGGCAGCGGCGAGCACCGGCTCGTTTTCTGTTGCCGGTGCTGCAGGTATGGTTAACGCGGCGTACTCAGCCGGGCTGATGGTGTAATCGATGATATCACTCTTGGCACAACCAACAGTGATAGCTAATGGCAGTGCCACCGCGATCCATCTTCTCTGTGCTTTCACTGCATTGGCCGTTTTAATTCGCGAGATTGTCGATAGCATTTGCATCGCTGGTGATTCCGTGGGCGCTGTTATTGTTTTAGAGCTGGTAGAGGTTGGTGTTGCATAACCCCGGAGCTCAGCTATCTCTGCGGAGCAGGTAGCGCGCCACATTAGGTGTTGTATTTCACATTTCCCATACTCGCAGGTGTCAGCAAAGCCGGGCGGTTCCCTGTAAACTAGCGGCAATAGGGTATTGCTTGCATACATGATTCAACACATCACAATCGTCGGCGTCGGCTTAATTGGTGGTTCATTCGCCCTGGCGCTGCGCGAAGCAGGTCATACTGCAGAAATCGTCGGTGTCGGGCGAAACCCGCAGACTCTCGCGCGGGCGGTTGAAAGAGGCATCATCGACAGCTGGCACACTTCAATAGCCGAAGCTGTGTCAAAAACTGATCTTGTGTTGCTGGCTACGCCGGTCGGGGCGCTGGATGCTGTCTTCAAGGCAATGGCACCGGCGCTTGGCAATGACGCCATTGTGACCGATGCCGGTAGTGTTAAGCAGAGTGTGATTAACTCGGCAAGGCAATGGTTGCCGCGGCTGGAAAACTTTGTACCGGCTCACCCGATTGCCGGTACCGAGCACAGCGGTGTTGAGGCCGGTTTCTCAACACTGTTCAGAGATAAGCGACTGATCCTCACGCCGATCAACGAGACCTCACCACAGGCGAGCAGTGTGGTTGAAAATTTGTGGCAAGCTACCGGAGCCGTGGTTGAACATATGGATCCGGCGCATCACGATGCAGTATTCGCCGCTACCAGTCATATGCCGCACATGCTGGCCTTTAGTTTGGTAGAAACCCTGTATCGAATGGATAAAGAGTCACCATTGCTGCATCACACAGGGGGCGGCTTTGCCGACTACACGCGTATTGCTTCGAGTGACCCTGTGATGTGGCGAGACGTCTGTTTGAATAACCGCGATGCACTGCTGCAGGCGCTGGAAAAATTTACTGCCGGACTTGATACACTGGTGCAGGCAATTGATGAAAAAGATGCTGACACACTTGAGCAACTCTTCACCACAGCCAAAGAAACGCGTGACTCCAGGGTTGTTCCGGCGGATCGAATTAAAGCCGGGCAACAGAAATAACCTGATCGCCTTCGCTCCACTACTGTCTTTTAATGAACAAGAATAATCAACGCAACATGCAAACAAGTATTGATACACAGGTTGAGGCAGGGGGCAGCATCAACGGTGTTGTTGCAGTTCCCGGTGATAAGTCGTGTTCTCATCGCTCGGTTATCTTTGCTTCACTGGCTGAGGGTGAATCAAATATTTCGGGGTTTTTAACCGGTGAAGACAGCCTGAATACTGCCAGAGCATTTCAGTCAATGGGTGTTTCAATCGAGCGTAGTGGAGAGACTTCATTAAAGATTAAAGGTGTGGGCCTGCATGGTTTGCAGCAACCGTCAAATGATATCTACATGGGTAATGCAGGCACAGGCATGCGTTTGATTGCCGGTATTCTTGCGGCGCAACAGTTCGACAGCACAGTCAGCGGTGATGAATCGCTTTCGCGCAGACCAATGGGACGCATAATCAAGCCATTGAAAATGATGAGCGGCTCTATCGAGGCCGATGATCAAGGCAGACCGCCGCTAAAGATCGGGTCTGCCGGCAATGGCCTGACTGCTATTCACTACGATCTGCCGGTTGCCAGTGCACAGGTAAAGTCCTGTGTTTTGCTTGCCGGTTTATATGCACAAGGCATCACCAGTGTTACCGAGCCTGCGCCGACTCGAGATCATACCGAGCGCATGTTGCGCTCATTCGGCTATGAAGTGATCACCCGCGATAATCATATTTCTCTTGAAGGTCAGGGTACGTTAAAAGCCTGTGATCTTGAGATACCCGGTGATATCTCTTCTGCCGCATTTCTTATGGTGGCAGCATCTATTGCGAACGACTCCGACGTCACTATAGAGGGCGTGGGTATCAACCCGACACGCACCGGCATTATTGACATACTGCGCCTGATGGGTGCCGATATTGAGCTGAAAAATGAACGATCTGCCGGTGATGAACCAGTCGCGGATATTCGGGTAAAAAGCGCTCAGCTAACAGGCATAGATGTACCTGAACATCTGGTGCCGCTGGCCATTGATGAACTGCCGGTGTTGTTTATTGCGGCATCGGTTGCTGAAGGCACAACGCGGGTGACCGGCGCTGAAGAACTGCGGGTCAAAGAGAGTGATCGTATAGCAGCAATGGCAGAGGGCCTGCAGAACATAGGTGTCGACGCGACTGCAACAGACGACGGCATGATTATCAATCCATCAGAAATTACAGGTGGGGTCGTCGAGACTCACTTTGACCATCGTATTGCGATGTCATTTTGTGTCGCCGCACTGCGTTCCAGTGGCCCCATGCTGGTAAAAGATACGCAACATATACACACATCGTTTCCGGGTTTTTTCACGCTGATGGAAAAGCTTGGCATGACCATGACGACTACAAGCTGAGGTTGAGCAGATGACTGTTGTACAAGGCGAGGTTGCAGATCGGCAGACTGCCCAGACTGAGCAGGCTCGGCCGGTTATCCGTAACACACCTGTGGATAAAAAATCCGCCACGCAGTCTCGTCGTAAAAGTGCGGTGCCGGTCATTACTATTGACGGGCCCAGCGGTTCGGGCAAAGGCACGATCGCCAGTGCAGTCGCCGAGCAACTCGGTTTTCATTTTCTTGACAGTGGTGCGTTGTACCGTGTTGTCGCTCTTGCTTCACTGAAGAACAATATAGATGAGCACAATACGATGGCGCTGGTCGAGCTGGCTCGCTCTGCAGAAATAGAATTCAGGCGTGGTGCGGACGGTGACAGCCAGGTATTTTTGAGCGGGCAGAATGTGACCCGTGATTTGCGCCGGGAAGAGGTCGGCGATTGTGCCTCCAGAGTCGCCACTATTCCCAAACTGCGCTCAGAACTGTTGACCCGGCAGCGCTTGTGGAGAAAACCTCCTGGCCTGGTCGCAGATGGCAGAGACATGGGCACAGTAATTTTTCCAGACGCGATTTTAAAAATTTATCTCACTGCCAGTGCGGAAATCCGCGCAGAAAGACGGCATAAACAGTTGATAGACAAGGGAATAGAGGCTAATATTGCGGGTTTACTCGCGGACATAACTGCCCGCGATGAGCGTGACCATAACCGCGAAATTGCGCCGCTCAAACCCGCTGAGGACTCAGTAATGATTGACTCATCAGCGCTTTCTATCGAAGAGGTGGTCACAAAAGTGCTTGATTTTGCTGGTAATAGAATATAATTGAGTGAACCACTGCAAAGGATGCAGTGAATTTTAATCGCCTTGCCTGGAACAGGAGTGTTCTGCGCATTGTATGTAATCCCTGGAATCTACTAATTAATGTCTGAATCTTTTGCTGAGATGTTTGAGGAGAGTATCTCCCAAACTCAAATGAAGCCCGGTGCCATTCTGACTGGCACTGTAATCGAGATAAGCGGTGACTTTGTCATGGTCAACGCGGGTCTTAAATCGGAAGGTGTTATTCCGGTTGAACAATTCTTTGACGAGACCGGCAACATTGCTGTCAGCGTCGGTGAAGTTGTTGAGGTTGCACTCGATTCCGTTGAAGACGGTTTTGGTGAAACCCGGCTTTCGCGCGAGAAAGCCAAGCGTGCTCGCTCCTGGGCGGTGCTTGAGAAAGCGCAGGAAACAGAAGAAATCGTTACTGGTGCAATTACCGGTAAAGTCAAAGGCGGCTTTACGGTTGAAATCAACGATATCCGTGCCTTCCTGCCAGGTTCACTGGTTGATGTCCGGCCGGTACGCGACACCAGCTACCTTGAAGGTAAAGAGCTGGAATTCAAGGTCATCAAACTTGACCGCCGCAGAAACAACGTGGTGGTTTCACGCCGTGCTGTGGTTGAATCCGAGTACAGTGCAGAGCGCGAGCAGCTGCTTGAAAGCCTGCAGGAAGGTCAGGAAGTTACAGGTATCGTCAAGAACCTCACCGATTACGGTGCGTTCCTTGATCTGGGCGGTATTGATGGACTGTTGCACATCACTGATATGGCCTGGAAGCGCGTCAAGCATCCGAGTGAAGTGGTAGAAGTCGGTCAGGAAATGAAAGTCAAGGTCCTGAAATTTGATCGTGAGCGCAACCGCGTTTCACTCGGCCTGAAGCAACTGGGTGATGATCCATGGGCTGATCTGGTTCGCCGTTACCCTGAAAACACCCGCATCTTTG
The DNA here is from genome assembly GCA_938007995.1 of uncultured Granulosicoccaceae bacterium. Lineage (GTDB taxonomy): Bacteria > Pseudomonadota > Gammaproteobacteria > Granulosicoccales > Granulosicoccaceae. The sequence continues at coordinate 142,759 of CALLLW010000002.1, forward strand.
GTAAAGTCACCAACATCGCAGACTACGGTTGCTTTGTTGAGATTGAAGAAGGTGTTGAAGGTCTTGTGCACGTTTCAGAAATGGACTGGACCAACCGCAACGTCAATCCAAACAAGGTCGTCGCTCTAGGTGATGAAGTCGAAGTGATGATTCTGGATATCGACGAAGAACGTCGTCGTATCTCACTCGGTGTGAAGCAGTGTAAGCAGAACCCGTGGGATGAGTTCTCGCAGAACTTCAACAAGAATGATCGTGTATCTGGCAAGGTTAAGTCGATCACCGACTTCGGTATCTTCATCGGCCTTGAAGGCGGTATTGACGGCCTGATCCACCTGTCTGACCTGTCCTGGAACGACACCGGTGAAGAAGCGGTGCGAAACTTCCAGAAAGGTCAGGAGATCGAAGCGATCGTTCTGGCAGTTGACCCCGAGCGTGAGCGTATCTCACTGGGTGTGAAGCAGCTTGAACAGGATCCGTTTGGTCAGTTTGTGGCCGACAATCCGAAAGGCTCGATCATCAAAGGCACCATCACGGAAGTCGATAGCAAGTTCGCCATGGTCAATCTTGGCGACGGTGTTGATGGCATCCTGCGCGCCAGTGAATATGCTCGAGATCGCGTTGAAGATCTTAAAATGCACCTCAAGGAAGGTGAGGAGCTTGAAGCCAAGTTCGTCAACATCGACCGCAAGGCGCGTGCAATTTCTCTTTCTATCAAAGCGAAAGAAACGGATGAAGAAGGTGAAGCTTTGCGCGACTACGCACAGAGTACTGCACCAACTGCAACCACGCTTGGTGATCTAATGAAAGAGCAGATGGGTCAGTCTAACTCAGGTTCAGAGAGCGGCTCGCCAGAGGGCGGTTCCTCCGAAGAGGAGTAATAGCGACAATGCGAGGCGTCGGACTGACGCCTCGCATCACGATAAAAACAAAGCGACTACGCCAGACACACTAACCCCCGGAGTGATGGCAAATGACAAAATCTGATTTGATTGAGGCATTGGCCGAAAACCAATCCCATCTGGCACTGCGTGATGTTGAGTTAGCCGTAAAAGGCGTGCTTGAGCGCATGAGTCAATCACTATCGACTGGCGAGCGAATCGAGATTCGTGGTTTCGGCAGCTTTTCGTTGCATTTCCGCCCACCCCGCATGGGCCGCAATCCAAAGTCGGGCGATGCCGTGGCACTGACCGGTAAGCATGTACCGCACTTTAAGCCGGGCAAAGAGCTGCGTGAAAGAGTGAACAGCGTCAATAGCAACGATGATGGTACGCAGGATAATGCCGAAGCGGATGCAAACGCCAGCTTAAACGAACAACCGAGAACCGGCACTAATTCCTGAAAGCTGTTGCGAGCATGTTCGGGTTGCCTTGCCAGAAATGTTGTTTTTCACGAGGCGCACGGCGGTAACTGTTCTATTAACCAAAACTTCATCCACGAGCCGATCTGCGCGGACCAGTTGATTTAATTCAGTAGCAAGCTCGACAATCACGCACTGCAGCGTCAGAATTAAGCAACGGGCTTCGGCCGCTACTTTTACCTCAAACGATTCGATGGAATTTTCCTGGTGGCTGGTGCTGCTGGCAGGTTTTGCCGGTTGGTGCATCGGTTACGAAAAGCTCCGCCATACACTCTCTGATCTGCCCCGTTTATTCAGTCGTGGTCCGAAGTCGGATCTGTCGACGCTGCTGCCTGATCACGATGATCATGTTGAGCGTGACCTCGAGCTGAATAATCTGCTGGAGCAGTATGAGGTTGATGACAACTCTATTGATTTGTATCTGACGCTGGGCGATGCGTTTAGAAGACGCGGTGAGTACTCACGGGCAATTGGTGTTCATGAGCATCTGCTGTCGAGCGGTAACCTGTCGGCTGAGCAGCAACGTACTGTCAAACTAGAGTTGGCTCGCGACTACGCAGGTGCTGGACTGCTTGATCGGGTTGAGTCACTGCTGCAGCCGCTGGTGATGGAAAATCCGCGCGATGCTGCGTCGCAGGAAAGTTTATTGCGCCTGTATGAAAAGCAGCGGGAATGGGAGGCGGCCTTCGATCTGGCCAGTGTCAGCACCTCAATGGATGCCTCTGATCGTAACGCAGTAAAAGCACAGTACTGCTGCGAGCTAGCAACGCTTTCTGAGCGTGAAGATAATCTTCCGGAAATGGAAAAATGGTTACAGCGGGCGTTGAAATCGGAGCCGCACTGCAGCCGTGCACTGGTGATGCTGGGCCGGTATTGCATCGAGCTTAAACAGTATGCTCAGGCGATTGGTCATTTTGAATCGATTGAAAAGCATCATCCCGAACTGGTACCGGAAATCGCAGAGTCGTATTTTTACGCACTCCACGCAGTAGGAGATGAACAGGTGCTGCGTAATCATCTTGATTATGTGCGTAACCGGCAGAACAGCTACTCGGTCATTAAGCTGGCACGCGATGCAATCAGCAAGCTTGATGGAGAGCAGCATGCGTCAGATTTTTTTATTGAGCAGCTGGCCAAAAGACCGTCTATGAAAGGCCTGCGTGACTGGGCAGAGTACGAGCTGAAAGCCACCAAGGCGCAAGACAAAGATAAAGTCGCGGCTGTGGTCGAAATGCTGCGCGATGTGACTGACGAAAAGCCGGTGTATCTGTGCGACAAGTGTGGCTATCGATGTAAACAGATCCAGTGGTTGTGCCCGGGTTGTGAAAACTGGAACTCGGTAAAAGTCATCATAGGAGCCGAAGGTGAGTGACAGCAAAAAGATAATCGTCGCACTTGATAAAAGCGATGCTGGCAGCGCACTCGAACTGGCAGCCAGATTAGATCCCGCGTATTGCAGAGTAAAAGTTGGTAAAGAGCTCTTTACCAGCGCGGGTCCTGATGTGGTGGAACAGCTGCACAAGCTCGGGTTTGACGTATTCCTCGATCTTAAATTTCACGATATCCCTAACACAGTTGCCGGCGCTGTTAAATCTGCGGCAGCGCTGGGTGTCTGGATGGTGAACGTACACGCCAGTGGTGGCGAACGCATGATGGCTGCAGCACGAGAAGCGATTGACAGCCATGCAGGGCAGGCGCCTCTGCTGATTGCGGTTACAGTGCTAACCAGCATGGATCAGGTGGAAATGCAGTCCATCGGTTTGAGCGCACAGGTCAGTGAGCAGGTGGAGCTATTTGCAACGCTTGCGGCCGGTGCCGGTTGCGATGGTGTGGTGTGCTCCGCCCATGAGGCAAAGTTGCTTGGTGGCGGTAATTCATCACTGCTTAAAGTAACACCCGGTATTCGATTGGCTGGTGATGACGCTTCAGATCAGCGGCGCGTGATGACACCTACCAGGGCAATTGAATCCGGCGCCAGTTACCTGGTGATTGGTCGTTCGGTGACTGGAGCGGTCGATCCGGTTAAAACCTTAAAAGCGATCTCGGCGGATTTGGCAAGTCTTTGAATCAAACCTGCCGTGCTTCCTGTTGTACCCGACTTAACCCGTACACAACGAATATACCGGTGCTAAATCATGTCAGACAAACTTTTCATTTCAGCGCAGTCTTTACTGGAAGATTCATGGCGCCTGGCTGTTGGTATTTTGAAGGATGACTTTCATCCGAACTTTATTGTGGGTGTCTGGCGCGGTGGTACACCTGTAGGAATTGCAGTACAGGAAATGCTCGATTTTTATGGGATACACACAGATCACATTTCGATTCGAACATCGTCTTACAGCGGTAAGAGTCGTCTGGATGCACCGGTTCGAGTGCATGGTCTTGATTATCTGATCAATAACGTCAATGCAGATGATTCTCTGTTGATTGTGGATGATGTGTTCGATACCGGCTTAAGCGTGCAGGGTGTAATAAATACACTGACCGCCAAGGCGCGTAGAAACACACCGACAGATATTCGAATAGCTACACCATACTTTAAGCCTGCCAAAAACCGCACTGCGATGTCACCCAATTACTACATTCATGAAACTGATCGATGGCTGGTGTTTCCGCATGAGATTGACGGATTAAGCCGTGCCGAGGTTGTCGAGCATAAAGAAGGCCTATTGCCGTTTCTGCAGGATATGGATGTACACTATGAGAGTAAAAAGAAACTATAGAGAGTAATTGTTTGAACCTTAACTGTCGCAGCAGTTCGTAAAACCAATCCGGAACCGGGTGCATGATAGATCTTCGCAGTGATACAGTAACTACGCCTACCGCAACCATGAAAAAGGCGATGAGTAACGCCAAAGTAGGTGATGACGTCTATGGCGATGATCCAACCGTCACTGAACTTGAAAAACTCGCCGCTGAAAAACTCGGTTTTGAATCCGCATTGTTCGCACCGAGTGGCACGCAGACAAACTTGATTGCACTGCTCACACATTGTCAGCGGGGAGACGAGTATATTGTGGGGCAACAGGCACATACCTATAAATACGAGGGTGGTGGAGCAGCGGTATTCGGCAGTATTCAGCCACAACCGATAGACGCGCGTGAAGATGGAACCCTTGCACTTGAAAGTATTGAAGCGGTAATCAAACCGGATGATCCGCATTTTGCACGATCCAGGTTGCTTGCTATTGAAAACACTTATCACGGCCGGGCTTTGCCCATGGAGTACCTGCCAGCCGTCCGTGAGCTGGCAGATTCAAAACAGTTAATCCTGCACCTTGATGGCGCACGTGTTTTTAACGCAGCGGTGCATCATGGCGTTGATGTGAAACAAATAGGAGCGCACTTTGATTCTGTTTCTGTGTGCTTGTCAAAAGGTCTCTGCGCACCAGTGGGATCAGTGTTGTGTGGTGGTGCGGAGTTTATCCTGCAGGCAAGGCGCTGGCGGAAAATGCTGGGTGGTGGTATGCGACAGGCGGGCTATATAGCAGCGGCTGGAGTGGTTGCATTAAATGAAAATATTGATCGACTTCAGTTTGATCATGATCATGCACGGGCACTTTTTGAAGGCTTGCGCGATATAGAAGAGCTCCATATGACTGAAGAGTGTGTACAGACCAATATGGTGTTTCTCAAGTGTGGTAAGCGTGTTGCAACCGAACTTGCTGCCTATCTGGGTGCCAGAAAAATATACATAAGTGCGGGTGAAACAGTCAGGCTCGTGTTGCACAAAGATGTAACGATTGAAGATGTGATTCAGGTAACCAGTGAGTGTAAAAAATTCTTCAAGGCAAGCTGAGAGCATGCCTGACTGTTAGATTTTGTGGGGTAATTCAATAGAAACCGGGGGCAGGGTTTTAACTATGAAAGGACTCAATGATGCGCTTGAAGGCAAGTTGCAGCAGGAGCAGATAAAAACACTATATCTGCAATGGAAAACCATGATAGCAGGCTGTGCGTTTGTGGTGGTAATCACTACAGCCACATTGTGGAATTTTGTTGATAAAAGAATAGTGCTTGCCTGGGCAATTGCCAATATTGTGTTTCTGGCCTTCCGGGCGCGTAGTATTCTTGCTGAGCTTAACAGAGCCAATCAAAACGTAGCAGAGGCAGACATTCAGTTTGGTAAACAAGCGATTGTCAGATACCGGTTTTATTCCTTTACCAACAGTCTGCTCTGGGGGTTAGTGCCGCTATTGTTGTTCGTAGACAACTTTGCAATTTTCTCAATAGCCGCATTGACTCATGGTGGCTATGTGGCAGCTGCGGTTTCGGCCACGGCCAGCTATGATCTAAAAGCATTCTATGCGTTTGTTTTTCCTGCCACGGTACTGTGGGTGATAGGGCTGATAGTCAATGGAGGTAATGACTATTTAATTCACAGTGTGCTGTTTAGTATCTATCCACTGATCATGACTGTATTTGCAATGCGAATTAATCAGGCGTTTAAAGAACAGATTTTACTCCGGCTGGAGAACGCCAATCTGAACCATAATTTGCGTAAACAGAGAGATCGTGCAGAAAACGCTATGCACGAAAAAAATCGTTTTCTAGCCGCAGCAAGTCATGATCTGCGTCAACCGGTTCATACGCTGGGGTTGTTTGTTGCATCACTGGAAGCTTACCTCACTGACGAAAAGCCCCGGGTGTTGCTTGAGAAGATCAGGCAGACAACAGATAACATGGGGAGTTTGTTCCACAGCTTACTGGATTTATCCAAGCTTGATGCGGATGTGGTGCAGAACCATCCATCGCATATGACCATAAAACCCCTGTTGAATATGCTGGCCAGTGAATATCAGGAGCAGGCAGATCGAAAGCAGTTGAGTATCAAGGTCGATTGTCCGTCTGGCCTGGTATGCTATGTTGATCCTTCGCTATTAGAACGCATACTTAGAAATTTGCTCAGCAATGCTGTCAATCATACAAGCATAGGTGGGGTGATACTGAGCGCCGAAAAAGTCGATGCAGCACAGATAGTGGTTAGATGCACAGACACAGGCAAGGGCATACCCGTTGAAGAACAGCAGAAGATATTCTCCGAGTATCATCAACTAGAGAACCCGGAGCGTGACAGAAAGAAGGGCCTCGGCCTGGGACTGGCGATTGTTCGGCGGCTTTGTGACTTGATGGATGTCGAGTTAAAGCTAGATTCACGTCCTGGTCAGGGCTCCACGTTTTCGCTTGTGCTAAGCAGCGGTGATCCGTCTATGGTTCACTCGAACGAAGTCAGCACAGATACCGACGGGTCACTGCGTGAAAACGTAATAGTAGTTGACGACGAAGAAGATATTCTGACAGGCATGCGTTCACTGCTTGGCTCGTGGGGGTGCACAGTCATTACTGCAGCTTCCGGCGAAGAAGCATTGAACAGTCTGCAATCAAACCCGCCGATCGATCTCATCATCGCTGACTTTCGTTTAAGGAACCACGAGAGCGGGCTGGCTGTCATAGGCAGTATTCGTGATCACGTCGGAAAAAATTTACCGGCTATCCTTATTACCGGTGATACTGCGCCAGAACGATTGCAGCAGGCAGCGCTGGCTGATGTTGAAGTGCTCCATAAACCGGTGGAGCCTGATGGCCTAAGAAAGCTTATGTCTTCGATATCTGGCAAAGCGCATTAGTGTACTCTACAGCTTAGTTCAAACACTTTACTGTGGCGAGTTTAATGCACATATCATGTGACTGTGGATCGTTTAAAGCCAGACTGACTGCTTTTCCGAAGAATACGCCCGGGCGTCTCGCCTGTTACTGCAACGATTGTCAGGCATTTTCTAATCGTATCAATCGATCAGACGTTCTTGATCCGTATGGGGGGACGGAAGTCATTCCGGCATACCCTTCAGATTTTAAAGTGATAGAGGGCAAACAGCATCTTAAGTGTTACCGGCTTTCTGCAAAGGGCTTGTATCGATGGACTGCCAACTGTTGCAATTCACCGATAGCCAACACGCCTCCAGGTTTTCCATGGCTTGGATTGTTCCATACAGCTTATAAAAATGTTGATCCACAATCACTGGATAGTCTCGGTGAGATCAAAAGCCGAATTTTTGGCAGAGATGCGAAAGGTGACCCGCCATTTGCCATCGCAGAAAATCTGGGCTTAAAAGCAGTTATCACGGTGTTGCCGTTTGTGATTAAAGGTAAGCTTTTTAATAAAAGCAAAGATTCCGAGTTCTTTGAGTCCGATGGACGAACACCTGTGTCCACTCCGGAAATACTTAAAAGCTGATGCGCGCCCGGCTCTTGCGTTTATTATCCAGAGGCACCTTCTTCTGCGGGAAGTACGTATCGTACCCCCGAAAGCCAAATGGCAACCGGCGTATCGTGGCGTATCTCCAGCCAGTGTGCGTCACTGCCGGGAGCGATTGAACCAAGGCTTGTCTCGCCAATCCATTGTGCCGGAATATTGCTCGTCATCAGCCCGATTGTGTGCCAGTCAATATTCCACTGACGCAACTGTGCGATTACCTGAATTTGTGTCAGGCAGCTACCGGCGAGAGTGCCGTCCTGCAGTACCACTTTGTTATCGCTTTTAGTAACGTGGTGAGTGCCGAGCTGGTAGCGTCCATCTGGCATAGCGGATGCTGCTGTTCCGTCTGTCACGCTATACAGCTTTGGTATTGCGCGTCGTGCAGCATCGAATGCTGCTTTTTCAACATGCAGTCCATCGATAATAATCTCTGCGTATTCAGCATAAGCCAGGGCGGCGGTTGCAGCGCCACCGTTGCGATGTGAGACTCCACTCATTGCGTTAAACAGGTGAGTCACTCCGCAACCGTTTTGAAGTGCAAGCTGCGCCTCGTTCCAGCTACAATTGGTATGTCCCAACTGAGCGCGTATGTTATTGCGCTGACAGAGATCAAGTAAATCTCCGTGTGGATCAACTTCCGGGGCATAGGTAATGACTCTGACCACACCGCTACCAATCCAGTCTTCAACTTGTTGCAGATTCAGCTCAGTGGCGTAGGGTGGTTGAGCACCCAGTTTGTGGGGACTGATGAACGGACCTTCAAGATGTGCACCCAGTAGTCTGGCTGAGTGTTTTTCCGGCGTCTGTATAACTCGCGAGACACTGGCGATAAACTCACTGATATCGTCGAGCGGGGCAGTGACAGAGGTAGCTAGCATGGCGCAAGTGCCATGACGCGCGTGTGTTGCCAACATACCGCGAATAGCCTTATCACCATGCATGCAATCGTGGCCGCCACCGCCATGAACATGTAAATCGACTGGTGCGGGTAGAAACATCGGGCTGTCTGGTTCAATACTCTGATACGCTAAGGATTGAACGGTATGGGTGTGCTGGCAAACAGCGTCAATAAAGCCTTCAGCGCTCCACCACCTACCGGTGGTTGCCATTGCAGGCGGGTTCATGGTTTAACTGTGCCTGCAGGTTGCGCAACACTGAATTGAATCATATTTTCAACGTGGCATGTTGTGTAGCGTAAATATACAGGCCGTTTAATGCATTGCCTGCTACTGATTTGCAACGATCACTGTAATGCCTTTTTATAAAAGGTAAATAAGGTTCGGCTAATCCACCAGCAACATATACTGGCAGTTGGTTCGGTGCAAGGCCGATGAGTTGAATACAGTAATGCGCACCACGTGCAATGATATCTGTACAAAGCGTATCTCCGTGGCTCGCAGAGTCCACCACAATGGGAGCAAGGCTTGCCACCTGTGTCGAGCTGCTACAGGTAGACCACAATTGAACCTCCGACACGCTGGTACCAATAACAGACTCCAGTTTTGAAAATGCTGTTGATCGACTTACTGTGTGTTTATTGGCGTTTGACTGGTCTCTGTACCATAGGTAACTGTTAATCAGTTGTTGACCCAGCCAAGCGCCGGATCCTTCATCACTCATGGGATAGCCCCAGCCACCGGCATGACCGCTGTTGCCATGTTGATCGAGCCAATTAACAACACTGCCTGTGCCCATCGCGAGACAGACACCGGGTTTTCCATCACTTGCACCGAGTAATTGTGCATGTCCGTCAGTGATAATGCATGGAGTTATTTGTTTCGGGATTAGTGACAGAAAGTGCTGGTATCGACTATCTTGCTGGGTCCCAGCAAGACCCATATACAAAAATTCCGGCTGCCAGTCTGCGCTGTTACCCAGTAGATCTGCCAGAGATGACAGTCCATTACTGATATGCTGCCAGCTGTCTTCCGTGTTTAGCGAAAGACTGGCCGGGCCATTTTCTGCATCTGCCAGCTGTTGCCCATTGTTGTCAAACGCCGCCAGCCGACACCCGCTGGCGCCACCGTCAACAACAATAATAAGATTCTCGCTATGCAATTTTTTTTGCCTGTGGGCTGTGTAGGGTAAGCTGTATCGCGATACCGGAGGTAATTACGGTGCATGCGACGATGTGAATGGTTTTGACCAGTCTGTTGTCCGCCGTCGCTAGCGTATCGAATCTGTGGCTAATTTGGTATCGTTCAGATTGTCTCAAACCTGTATATCCTATGGCATCAGTAAACTTCCCCAATCAGTTTTACATTGGTCGACGTGTTGATCCAAAAACCGGAGATGCCACCGAAGAGCCGCAAGTTTATGATCCGGATGATCTGACCACACACGCTGTGGTGGTCGGTATGACAGGGTCTGGTAAAACCGGTTTGTGTCTGGATATGATGGAGGAGGCGGCGCTTAATAATCTGCCGGCCATTCTGATCGATCCGAAAGGTGACATTACCAATCTATTGCTACATTTTCCGGAGTTGTTGCCTGAAGATTTTCACCCGTGGATTAATGCTAATGACGCCAGGCGTGACGGTAAGACGACCGAACAAGCAGCAGCCGAGACAGCAGCCTTGTGGAAAGATGGCCTGAAACAATGGGGCATCGAATCTGATCGCATTCAACAGTTAAAAGATTCAGTTGACCGGGCCGTCTACACACCTGGCTCAACGTCAGGCAAGCCAATAAGCATTCTTGCCTCGCTAAACGCTCCGGATGCCAACTGGGATACTCAGCAGGAGGTTCTACTGGAGCAAATTGAAGGCACAGTGACTGCCTTACTTGGATTGATCGGGTTCGATAATATCGATCCTGTCAGTGATCCTGAGCATATTTTGATATCGAAAATTATTGCTGACTCATGGGCCGCAGGTAAAGATGTTGATATGGGTGAGTTGATCATGCAGACCCAGAATCCACCGTTTGAGAAGCTGGGCTTTTTCAGCGTTGATCAATTCTTCCCGAAGAAAAAACGCACAGCGTTGGCAATGAAGCTTAACAGCATTGTGGCCGCTCCGTCTTTTCAGCCGTGGATAAGCGGTGAACCGCTGGATATACAGTCTCTGTTGTACACCGAAGAGGGCAAGCCAAAACACAGCATCTTTTATATTGCACATTTGAGTGAGACAGAGCGAATGTTTATTGTCACGCTCTTGTACTCTGCCATAGAGACCTGGATGCGGTCGCAGTCCGGCAGTGGCAGTTTGCGGGCACTGGTCTACTTTGATGAAGTCTTCGGTTACCTACCGCCAACAGCTAACCCGCCCTCAAAAAAACCGATGCTGCGGATGTTTAAGCAGGCGCGTGCTTTTGGAGTCGGCATGGTGGTGGCAACCCAGAATCCTGTCGATATCGACTATAAAGGTCTGTCAAATGCCGGTACCTGGTTGGTTGGCAGGTTACAAACAGAGCGTGATAAGGAAAGACTGCTCGACGGTCTGCAGGGCGCTAGCGGTGGCGAGTTTGATCGCAGCGCTTCGGATAAAATGCTCTCCAGTCTGGGTAAGCGTCAGTTTATGATCAACAATGTTCATGACCGCAACGGCCCGTCGTTGTTTCAAACCCGCTGGGCAATGAACTATATGGCCGGGCCAATGACGCGTAAGCAGATCGCCGGCCTGAATCAACTCGCAGGCGTGAGCAACGAAGCCACACAGAAGACCGGTCAATCTGCCAAAACCCGGTCTGGCAAATCTACAGAGGACGTGCGGAAACTCGATGGCCATACAGCAGCCAGAGAGCAAGCAACCAGAGAGCCTGTTGATAAACAAGTGCCACAACCTGCAGCTGTATCTGCAACCGGCATCGATAAAGCACTGAAAAACTACACCCGGACCCGACCGGCTTTTTCTACCTCACTCGACGAGTATTACCTGCCGCTACAGTACAGCTTCTCTCGTGCCCTGCAAAAAGGTAAAACACCGGTATCAGTTGATGATGCAGAAAAAATTGCCCTGATCTATGAGCCGGCGTTGCTGATGCAGGTAGACGTTCTGTACACCGATAGAAAGGGCAGCTACAGCGAGCGCAGACGTTATGCGGTAAAAATACCTGAGCCGTCAAAGCGGGTTTCTGTGGATTTCTCTCGCTATACAATAGATACGGTTAATCCGGACAATCTCGATCTTGAGCCGGAAGACGATGCTTACTACACCGCGATTGATGAAATTTATTCAAGCTCACGCAAGATCAAGCCGGTATCTCGCAAGTATATTGATCATATCTATCGAGAAGCAGTGCTGCCGTTGCACTCCAACACTGTATTAAAAATGACTTCAGAGCCGAGTGAGTCAAGGCAGAGTTTTTATCAGCGTTGTCTTGATGAGGCAGAAGAGAAAGAAGAAGTGGAAATTGACAAAATACAATCACGCTTCGATAAACAGCTTGATCGCCTGCACACAAAAATTAGACGTGAACAGCGCGATCTTGAAGAAGACGAAGACACACTGGCAGCTTTAAAAGTAGAGACGATGGTCAGCTACAGCAGAGCGCTGGCAGGATTTGCCGGTGGCCTGTTTGGTCGTCGGCGACGCTCCAACCTGAGTTCAACGCTAAGCAAACGACGCCAGAAACAAAATGCCGAGGCAGATGTGCGCGAGTCTCTCGAAGAGTTAGATGCGTTAAGGAGTCAGCTGGAAAAAATGACCGATGAACACAGAAGGGAAATGCTAAAGATTGATCAAAAATGGCACGACATTGCAGCAGAGATTGAGTTGGTTAATGTTTCGCCATTGAAGAAAAATATCGAGCTGGAGCTGTTTGGCGTTTTGTGGCAACCGCATTGGCTGGCGCGAGTTAATGGTAAAGTGCGGTCGTTACCTGCCGGATAAACTCTACAGCAGCGGTGTGTGATTAACCTGTCTTGCCGCTGCAAAAAACAGTGCTTTCTGCAGCAATTACATTGTCGCTAATTTGCCTTTTTCTGCTTTGCCAGTCGGGGTGCGAGGTATTTCTTTCATCACTTGCAAATGAGCAGGGATCATATGTTTGGCCATTTTGCCACGGCAGTGCTCTGCCAGTTCGGCGTGAGTAACTGACATGCCGTGTTTGCAAACGACAAAAGCTTTAATCTCCTCTTCACTGAGCGCACTGGCCACGCCGATCACGGCACAGTCTTCAATGCTGCTGTGTGTGAGGACGACCTCTTCAACTTCGAAGCCTGATACCATCTCACCCTTAACGCGAATGCGTTCTGTTTTGCGGCAAACAAAGTAGAACAAACCGTCCTTATCGATACGTGCGATGTCACCGGTATGAAACCACAGGTTACGTCGGCTTTTCAGCGTGGCGTCCGGCATGCCGAAGTACTCGTCAGAAATAATGCCCGGCTCTTTGGGTCGAATCAGCATTTCACCGGCGACACCTGCCGGTAAAGGGTTATCCTGCTCATCGGCGATCATCACTTCAAATGCGGGTAGTATCAGTCCACCCTCGTGATCCCACTGCGGAACGACCACCCAGCCGCCGTCAGTTGATCCGTAGCCGCCGCCCGGTATCAGATGCGTATTAAACCGTGCATCAAACTTTGCTTTTGGAACTGGCGCCGGAGTTGCCCAGCATCTGCTGACACAATGTTCTTTTTCTGCTGGTTGTGCAGGTGCTGACCAGAGCAACTGTTGCACTGAGCCGAGCATCATGAACCAGGTAACCTTGTATTTTTTAATCTCAGGCCAGAAGCTTGAAACACTGAAGCCATCGCGCAGGATAACCTGACCACCGGTGATCATCGTCGACAAAATATCGTAGTACGCAGGGCCAATATGCGACAGCGGGTAGGGGGAATAAACAACATCATCGCCTGTCACTCTGAATGGCGGGATAACATTCATTGCGGTTCTGATGGCGTACTTATGAGAAAGCACACAACCTTTCGATACACCGGTAGTTCCGGAGGTAAACATAATTGATGCAGTGGATAACTCGTGTTCAGTGCACTCAATGTGGCTGATGTCGTCTGACAGCATTGATTCAAATTTAATAATTTTATGATCAGGAAATAATGCCTGCGCCTGATCAGCTTCATCAGTGACTATAATTGTTGTAAGCAGGTCGAGCTCATCAATGATTGCATGCAGCGCCTCAAAGTGTGCGGCTGAGGTAATAAGAACCGGCGTCTTTGTGAGTGAAATAGTTCTCGCGAGCGAGATGCCACGGAATGTCCGGTTTATGGATACTTCTATTGATCCGAGTTTCTTAAGCGCATAAGTGCAAGCCAAATAGTTTGCGCTGTTCTCAAGCATAATTGCCATGTGCGTTGGCAACTGCCCAAGTGTGTCCTGTAAGCCATGCGCAATGCGGTTGCTAAGTTGTTCGAACTCGCTGTAAGTCCAGGTTTCATCCGTGGGTGCAATAGTCAGAAAGGTTCGGTCCGAATACTTCACTGAGCAGCGGTGCAGGAGTTCTCCAAGTGTGACGGGATCTTTCATCGGAAACCTGCCTGATCATGCTATCTGCGAGACTGAATTCTCGAAGTGTAGATAAGCGAATCAGCGGATGGAATAGCTGAATGCGTACTTTCCTGTGAGTGTCTTTGCGCATTTGCGTTGCCCGTGCTTACGTTGTTTTCCACGCGTGAATCGGGCGGTTGCGGGTGTGTCTGCCAATGCGGCTTGCCAGTGGGGATTGCCAGTGTGGATTGTCATGGCAGCGTGTGTCCGCCGGAGCAATTGCCACCACTGGTCCTCAGAGATAAGTTTTCTGTGAGCGACAACTGTTTATATGGCTGTGGGGTGGGTGCTACCGCTTGATCGTTTGCAGTTGGCAAAACTGTGGAACAGGTCTTTAAATTTCAGTGAATTGCACGAATCTACGGGTGCTCACGGCATACGAAAAGAGCGACTTTCAAGCAGCACTAGCGTATCCTTCGCAGGTGATGCGCTGGCCAGTGGGCAGTGCAACAGACAATCCTTTTGACGGAGAATTTGATGAACAAAATAATCACAGGCTTGGCACTGGGTGCAATGCTTGGCGCAGGCTCAAGCTTCGCCGCTGATGTAAGAATCGGTACTGAGGGTGCGTATGCACCGTGGAACTTCCTTGATGACAGCGGCAAGCTGGCGGGTTACGAAATCGATCTAGGCAATGAGTTATGCAAGCGTGCGGAACTGGAGTGTGAGTGGGTAATCAATGAATGGGACTCTATTATCCCAAATCTGCTGGCTGGTAACTATGACGTGATAATGGCAGGAATGTCAGTTACTGACGAGCGTAAGGAAACAATCGACTTTAGCGCTGATTACTATCCACCGGATCCTTCTAAATATGCAGGTTCACCTGATGTTGACGTTGATTGGGAGAATCCGAAGGGGCTTAAGATTGGTGCGCAAGGCGCTACAATTCATGCTGCGTACCTCGAAGATAATTTCAGTGATGGCAACACAATTTTGACTTATGAGACCCCCGATCAATCGGTCGCCGATTTGATGGCTGGTAACATAGATTTGTTGTTGGCGGATAATTCGTTCTTAGCACCTGTTATTGAGGGCAGTGGCGGAGCCGTATCATTTGTCGGTCCTGAAGTTGCGATCGGCGGCGGGGTTGCTATGGGGTTGCGTAAAGGTGATGCAGAGCTCGCAAAAAAGTTGGAAACCGCGTTAGAAGAAATGAAGGCTGACGGTTCGGTCGATAAACTTTTAATGGAATATTTCGAACTTGAGCCTACCTACGGCGAGTAATTCCAAGGGGCGCTTGCCCTGAAATCGTAGTGAGTCTTTGAAAGCCGGAGTGTATAATCACTCCGGCTTTTTTATTTGCTGCGGATAAGCTTTTGCAGCTGACTGTTCCCTTGCGTTGCGAAGCCAAAAGACTTTTTCAACGTTGAGCGGTCTTTGTCTCTGTTTGAGTGTATCACTGCTTCATCTTATCTCTGGTCAACCCTTATCCCGGGTTAATCCTGATCCATGGTCAATCTTCATCTCTGGTTAATGATAATATTCATCGATGCTTGAAACTCTCGCAAACTGGGTGTCTCTGAATATCTCCGAAGAGGCAGGAACCTGGTTTCAGTACTTTAGCAATGGTAAGCACCTCGCCTGGTATGCGAGTGTTCGGTATACCTTGTTCGCTGCGGTGGTCGGCGCAATTGTAGCGGTGCTGTTTGGCGTTATAGGTGCAGCAGCGAGACGGTCCGGTTTTGCACCGTTAAGATGGTTGGGCCTGACCTACACCACCATGGTGCGAGGCATACCTGACGTTCTATTCATTCTGTTTTTTCCACTGGCTTTTGAGCAGCTGGTTGAGTTTGTGATCTCCCGTAGCGCGTGTACTGCAGCAGAGTTGGCAAGCGGCGCATGGCCGCCCTGCGATGCAGCGCAGTGGTATCTGTCTACCACTGAATATCTGATTATGGCGAGTGTGTCGCTTGGCATCGTCTACGGTGCGTTCGCCGCCAATGTGATTCATGGAGCAATGAACTCAGTGCCGAAAGGTCAGCTGGAATCAGCTCGCGCGTTTGGCTTTACCAACCGCCAGATCTTCTGGAATTTTCAGGTCAGGCAGATGTGGGTTTATGCTTTGCCCGGTCTGTCAAATGTATGGATGTTGTTGCTTAAGGCAACCAGCTTTTTATCGTTAATGCAGATCGCGGATATTGTACTTTGGGCAGACAGACTGGGCGCGCCTAACTACTTTGCGCGTGCAGGGTTGGTGCACCCTGACTGGCGCTGGAAATATTATTTTGTGTTGTTTCTGTTTTACATTTTGCTGACAGTGATATCCGAACGTATCTTTGAATGGCTGCAGCGCAGAGCCGGTCGCGGCATGGCCTTGCACGGAGCGGACTAGATGGATTGGTTGCTAGGCAATGCCATAGTGCAGGATATCATCACGCTCGCCAGACCGGCGACTTTCAACATTTATTTTGCACTGGTTTCCATACCAATCGGCTTTCCGTTTGCGGTATTGCTGGCCGTGATGAAAAACAGTAGCAACGGTTTGGTGTCCCGTATAGCGCGAACTTATATCTATGCGTTTAGAGGATCGCCGTTATTCATTCAGTTTTTTATGTTTTATTCACTCATGCTGGCTTTTAACTTAAGTCACTGGAAGCCAATGGGTATTGATCATGTGGTGATGCACCCGTTATTTATCGGGCCATTGGTGCTGATACTAAATACCAGCGCTTATGGTGCAGAAATATTTTATGGTGCACTGCGGACATTACCAAAGGGCGAAATGGAAGCCGCTCAGGCGTTTGGTATGAATCGCTGGCAAATTTTTACAACAGTTACCTGGCCTAATGTGCTGCGTCTGTCGTGGCCTGCGTATACCAATGAGGTGGTATTTTTATTTCATGCGACCGCGCTGGTTTATTTTACCTTGCCGGTAATCAATGAACAGAAAGACCTGATGAATAAGGCCGGTGAGCTCTTCGAGCGCGACTACAAAGTGTTTTTGCACTTTGGCGTAGCAGGGTTGTATTTCCTGGTTTTGTCGATGCTGATATTTTTTATCTCCGGCTTGTTGTACAAAAGAATGAATGCCCACCTTGATTCTGCTGGTGAGGAACAAGCCAGCATCAAATTTAAACCCAATTACATCCGATAAAGTCTTTGATGTAACCGTTTCTGCGAGAGGTTATGCGATGGGGGCTGTATCAGGTATACAGCCGCCCCGTTGATTTTTGGTTTTCACATTGGTTGCAGCATTGGCGGCTACGGTTGTGAAGTTAATCAGGGGGGATAAGCAAATCCACAGCAGAATCAAAGCCGGCATACTTTAGGTGGCAATGATGCAATCACCAACCCGATATCAAAGCGCATCCACCAATACCGCTGGTGACTTGCGCTCCATTTGCAGCGGAGTTATCGGTGGATGCGCAAGCTTATCCCCCCTACGTTTCAAGTGTTTATATTGCTGAAAACTCAGAATGGCCCGATACGCTCGCGTAGGGGGATAAGCAAATCTGCAGCAGAATCGAAGCCAGCATACATTACGTGGCAATGATGCAACCACCAACCCGATATCAAAGCGCATCCACCAATACCGCTGGTGACTTGCGTACCATTTGCAGCAGGTGATCGGTGGATGCGCAAGCTTATCCCCCCTACGTTTCAAGTGTTGATATGGCTGAACACTCAGAGTGGCCCGATACGCTCGCGTAGGGGGGATAAGCAAATCTGCAGCAGAATCAAAGCCAGCATACATTACGTGGCAATGATGCAACCACCAACCCGATATCAAAGCGCATCCACCAATACCGCTGGTGACTTGTGTTCCATTTGCAGCAGGTGATCGGTGGATGCGCAAGCTTATCCCCCCTCATATGTATGTGACCTGTCAAGTGACTGTTTACGTTAAATTTCCATTGTTTTTATCAAGCTCTCTAAGTAGCACTGGAATAACTCATTCGATTGTTGAACATTCTCATATACGTGGGTTGGTTACC
>CALLLW010000003.1 GCA_938007995.1 uncultured Granulosicoccaceae bacterium
CCGGGGTACTCGATCAGATTGACGCCTGCAGCACCGTTGACGCCACCGGCTATCAGGCCGGGTCAGGCAGCTTCGACACAACGTCGTGGCTGATCTTGCTTGACCTGGTTGGGTTCAAACAGGTCAACGACCGATTCGGACACAGTGCCGGTGACATGGTTCTCACCCAAGTCGGCGACCGGCTCCGCAACACGTTGCCCAAAACCAGCATCATCGCCCGGCTGGCCAGCGACGAGTTCGCCTTCACCATTGTCGGCGCCAGCAAAAACGGTGTGGAATGCACCATCGGCCGGTTGCTCGACGTGATGTCGACACCCTACGAGCACGACCGCGGCTCCTCGGAAGTAAGCGCCTCGGTTGGAACCACTCGGCTTCGGCAGGGCGCAGCAACGACGGAGCTGATGGCCGAGGCCGATTTGGCCATGTACGAGAGCAAGAAGGCCACCACCAGCTACGTCACCCACTACGACCGATCGCTGAAGGAGCACTTCGAGACCCGAATCGATCTTGAGGCCAAGGTGCGGCTAGGTCGAATAAGCCGGAGGCGCATCCGACATTGATTTGATGGTAGATGCGCTGTCGCTTATCGCCCCTACGTTGGCAGGCTGTAAAAACAGTACATAGATTGATCCCGTAGGTCGAATAAGCCGGAGGCGCATCCGACATTGATTTGATGGTAGATGCGCTGTCGCTTATCGCCCCTACGCAGGCAGGCTTTAAAAACAGTACAGATATTGAACTCGTAGGTTGAATAAGCCGGAGGCGCATCCGACATTGATTTGATGGTAGATGCGCTGTCGCTTATCGCCCCTACGTTGGCAGGCTTTGAAAACAGTATATAGATTGAACCCGTAGGTCGAATAAGCCGGAGGCGCATCCGACATTGATCTGATGGTAGATGCGCTGTCGCTTTACGCCCCTGCGCTCACCAACTAGTATCGTTGGCTCCTGGCGCGAATCTGCAGCCACCACCTATCTGCCGCAGTGTTTCTACAACACTGACTTTCACAAGTTTTGGAATTGTAAGCTTTACAAAGCACACAGAAGCCCGACGAAATATCGTACATCCATCATGAACAGTCGGGTAAGCTCAAACAAAACTGTTTGTAATTTAATGCAGGAATAATTGATTGAAGAGCCTCAGTGCCCTGTAAGCTCACGGTGGCCGGGAATGCTCTGAATCTACCTACTTGCCTGTTACTCGGTTTTCAAACACATACTAAACACAAGATCTATCAAAAATGAGCCAGGATACCGATATCAGTACCGGGGAAGATCTGCTTTCTTCAACCCTGTCGATCATCGAAGGTAACAATCCCGAGAATCTTCGATATTCAGTGGCGGCACTAGCTGATGCAGAGTTTGCCAGCCTGCTGGAATCCCTGCCGCCTGAGCAACGCTCGGTGCTGTGGTCTGCGTGCCCTGAGGATCGCCACGGTGATTTGCTGCTTCGCCTGCATGACGAAGTGCGCTCCGGTTTGATCGATAACATGCCTCAGGAGTCACTGCTTTCTGCCGTGCAGGAGATGGCTGAAGAGGATGTAGCAGAATTCATACAGGATCTGCCGGAAGATCTTTCAGAGACAATACTCGACTCACTCGAAGCAGATAATAGAAAGCGTGTTGAGCGAGTGCTGTCTTATGAAGAAGGCACGGCTGGTCGATTAATGAGCCGGACTTTATTGAGTGTTCGTCCAGACGTCACCCTCGCGGTGGTTTTAAGGTGGTTGCGCAGGCATGAAGTGTTACCCGCTCATACCGATGGACTCATGGTGGTGGATGGTGAAGGCGTGTATCAGGGTAAATTAACAATGGATGCCATTGTTACCGGTGATCCGGAAATGCTGGTGTCGCAAAAGATGGATCAGGATGCTATTGCGATTCCCGCCATCACTGCTGAACACGATATTGCGGTGATATTTGATCGGCGCGAGCTTGTTTCGATTGCAGTGGTGGATGATGAAGGCGTCTTGCTCGGACGCATTACATTCGATGACGCCGTGAGTATCATGCGATCTGAGGCAGACAATGTTTTACTAAAAAGTGCAGGTTTGACCGAAGAGGAAGATCTGTTCGCGCCTGCATTGCCCAGCGCAAAACGCCGTGGAGTCTGGCTTGGTGTTAATCTGATCACCGTCTTTCTGGCAGCGTGGGTAGTGTCGCAGTTTGAAGAGGTGCTCAGCCAGTTAGTGGCAATAGCTATCCTGATGCCAGTGGTAGCGAGCATGGGAGGTATTGCCGGCAGCCAGACACTAACCCTGACCATTCGTGGTATGGCTCTGGATCAGATCGCGTCGGGTAACATCGGATGGTTAAGCCGTAAAGAGCTAAGAGTTGGTGTTATCAACGGAGTGGTGTGGTCGGTGGTTGTGTCACTGGCAGTCTATGTTTGGTTTAGTAATGTTGGTTTGGCTCTGGTGATTGCCGCTGCGATGACAGTTAATTTGGTCATCGCGGCACTGTGCGGGGTAGGTGTACCGTTATTGTTAAAAAAAGCGGGCGCTGACCCTGCGTTAGCGGGTGCGGTTATACTGACCACCGTGACTGACGTTATCGGCTTCTTTACGTTCCTTGGTCTGGCTACTGTATTTCTGTTGTAGCATAGATTTACAGAAGAGCGAGTTGAGCTGCCATCTTGTTGTTTTACTTGTTAACTGATCAGGCAATAGTGATGAGTGCTGGATATTTATTTTGAGCCGTGAAGACTTCACCATATTGAGTTCACAAGTAGCGGCAGGCTCCAGGGCAGTGGTAGATATACCCATGCCAAAGCTCAGCTCACACACCAAAGTCGACATGCCAGTGCATATTGTGCATGGTAAAAAAGACGGGCCGGTTTTATTTATTAGCGCTGCAATTCACGGAGATGAGCTCAACGGTATTGAGATTATCCGAAGAGTGCTGGCCATGAAAGCAGTGGCCAATCTTCGAGGGACGTTAATTGCCGTCCCCGTGGTTAATGTATACGGGCTCATTCATGGTAGCAGGTATCTGCCTGACCGCCGTGATCTCAATCGAAGCTTTCCCGGCTCAAAAGCAGGTTCACTGGCTGCCAGGCTCGCTAACGTATTTATGAATGAAATCGTGCGTAAGTGTACCCACGGTATCGACCTGCATACCGGCTCTAATCACCGTACCAATTTGCCACAGATAAGAGCAAACCTTGATGATCCGCAAACCAGCCGTCTGGCGCATAGCTTCGGTGTTCCCGTAATTATTAACGCGACTTTGCGTGATGGGTCACTGCGTGCCGCAGCGGGCGAGTTAGGTATCCCAATGTTGTTATACGAAGCAGGTGAGGCGATGCGTTTTGATGAGGTATCTATCAGAGCGGGTGTTGCTGGTATCACGAGTGTCATGCGAGCACTGGATATGTTGCGCGCGACAAGAACTGCATCACCAAAACAAAGCCAGCCGTTTGTTGCTCGCAGCACCGGTTGGACTCGTTCACCGGAAAGCGGCATGCTTAGGTTACATGCAGGTCTGGGCGCGCAAGTAAAGCAGGGTGAAGTGCTTGGCTTTGTTGATGATCCGAATCTTGGCGTTTTATGCCCTGTTCATGCTGCAAATAACGGCGTTGTCATAGGTCGTCTGGAGTTACCTATCGTGCACGAGGGCGATGCTGTTTATCATATCGCTAGATTCGGGGATGACATCAGTGATGTGGCTGACAGTGTAGAGTCTTTTCACTCTGATCATACAGAGGACCTGGAAAGCTAAATGTTAATAGTACAGGAATATGACCAATAACTTACCAATGCTGTCAGGATGGCGAGAGTGGGTAGAGCTGAATACATTAGGCCTGCCTGCCATAAAAGCCAAAATTGATACTGGCGCTCGTACTTCCGCCCTGCATGCATTTGAAGTGCAGGCGTTGAACGAAAACCGAGTACAGCGCGTGCAGTTCAAGGTGCACCCGACGCGCAGGACTGATTACGTTATTACTTGCATTGCTGATGTTGTAGATCAACGTATTGTTGCTGATTCAGGTGGTCACAAAGAGAATCGCTATGTGATCTTATGCCCTGTGACTATCGGGGGGCAAACCTGGCCGATAGAGATTACGCTGACTTCCAGAGAAGGTATGCGTTATCGCATGTTATTGGGCCGCACTGCCATGAAAGACCGAATTCGGGTGGATCCATCAAGCTCTTATTTACTGGGTAAAAGAAGCAAAAAAAACAATCGTTTGAAGTGATACAGTGGTCAGGTCGTTACCGGCAATGATCACTGGTAGTCAAGCCAATACGAACAATTAACATGTTGAGCTACCATGGAGTAGAAGATGAAGCTGGGTATATTGTCCTGCGGACCCAATTCTTACAGCACACGTCGGTTGAAGGAGGCTGCGCTCAAACGTGGTCACCAGGTCCGGGTGCTGAATACATTGAAATTCGCCATTGATCTTCAAAAGGGCAGTCCGGATCTGTACTACCAGAGAAAACCTCTGAGTCACTATGATGCTGTTTTGCCGCGCATTGGCGCTTCAATAACCTACTACGGTACCGCGGTAGTCAGGCAGTGTCAGGAGATGGATATCTTTTGCGCCAACACAGCGCACGGGATAATTAATTCCAGAGATAAACTGCGGAGCCTTCAAATATTAAGCCGTCATAACATAGGGATACCTCGAACCACATTTGTTCGTGATAAAAAAGATGTATTGCCAGCGATAGAAAGAGTGGGAGGTGCTCCGGTTATTATAAAGCTGATTGAGGGCACGCAGGGCATTGGTGTGTTGTTGGCTGAAACTATCAGTGCGGCAGAATCAATTATCGAGCTACTACAAAGCCAGAAACAGAATGTTCTGATCCAGAAGTTTGTTGCTGAAAGTAAAGGCAAGGATATACGGGCATTTGTCGTCGGAGACAGAGTTGTCGCGGCCATGCGCAGGGTTGCTCAAGGGCAGGAGTTCCGCAGTAACGTGCACCGTGGTGGCGTTGCGGAAGCGGTCGACCTCCCTGACGACTACGCCGAAACAGCCGTGCGAGCAGCACAAATTCTTGGTCTGCGAGTCGCAGGCGTGGATATGCTTGAAGGCAAGAGTGGCCCGCAGATAATGGAGGTGAATTCGTCTCCCGGACTCGAGGGAATAGAGACAAGTACAGGTCTTGATGTGGCAGGTGCTGTTATTGATTACATATCTGCTCAGGTAGACTTTCCTGAAATAGACATCAGGCAACGACTGACAATAAGCAAGGGTTACGGCGTTTCTGAAATCTATGTGCCCGACGGTTCTAACTTTGTTGGTAAGAGTATTGAGGCCACGAAGTTGTCAGAGCAGGATATCAATGTTTTAACTCTGCATCGAGGCAACAAGGTAATACCGAACCCCAAAGCCAGTAGAATTCTGGAGGCGGACGATAAGCTGCTTTGCTACGGAAAGATGGAATCAATGCGCGCGATGGTGCCTGTAAAGACCAGAAGGCGTCGTCGACCAACAGTTCAGGAGCTGAACACTAACGTTGTTGGTGCATCTGCGGATGTTGATTGGCAGAGTGTGGATAATGCTTAGATCAGCGGAAATCGAAGTGCTAAACCGTAATAAAATGTCAATAGGTCAATTGTACAGGTTCATTTAAATAGTCCTGGTCAAACGGCCAATAGAAATATAGTCGGTATAAAAACCTCAGTAATAATTTCAACACGCCTTCAGATAGCGAATTTGAAGTAGTCGTGTCTCTGGATGAAATACACCAGACTAGGGTGCTGGCCAATCGAGATAATGAATCTGGTCAAACTGACCCACTCTATATCGGACAACGTGCCAGGTTAATCGTGAGTAAGTCTGAGTCCAGCATTGTTGCAAGGTTACTGCTGTTTTTTAATCGCTAACCCACTTGCATTAAACTGTACGTACGTGTTGCCGAAGCGATAAACTGTCGCTTTGCGCGCAAAGGTGTGACCGTGACGGTTGCAGTGATTTATTTTTCAGAGGCTGGTACAACACATCAGGTCGCACAGGCAATTGCGGGCGGTGTAGAGCAACAAGGTGCTCTGTGTCGCTTACTCAGGGTAACCGATGCTCATATAGTCGATAGCAGGTTCGATAAACCGGATTTCTTCAATACAATTGATGAAAGCAGTGCGGTGATATTTGGCAGTCCCACCTACATGGGTGGCCCGGCCAGTCAGTTCAAGGCATTTTGTGATGCGAGCAGTGACTGCTGGGATAGCCAACGTTGGAGTGGTAAGCTGGCAGCCGGATTTACCGTTGGCTCAAATCCCGGTGGCGATCAGCTCGCTACCCTGCAATATTTTTCGATACTGGCAGCCCAGCACGGCATGTTGTGGGTAAATCTTGAAATGCCGGTTGATCATGAGCAACATTCAGAATTAAAGCTGCAATCTCAATTGGGATTTGCCGGTGTGGTGCCGTCGGATACGATCAGTCCGGTGGATAAAGAAAATGCTTTTCGGTTTGGCAGTCGTGTAGCGGAGTTTAGTAAACGGTTTCGCCACAACGCAGAAGCTTGAATGATCAAATCTTAACTGCCATCAAACACACTCGCGTTGGCTTTCTGTTTCAGACAAGCTGACCTTATAGCGTGATAAAAATATGAACACAAAAAGTCAGACCGCAGTAGAAAAGAGATATCCATCCCTGCTTGGTGCGCTGGTGGCAGACGCCGCCACCATGGGCCTGCACTGGATGTACGATCAGGCACATATAGAAACAGTTGCCACTACCGGAGATATTCTTTTTCGTCAGCCTGATGAAAACATCTACAAAGATCGAAAAGCCTACTTTGCGCATCAGGCAAAGCGGGTAGGGGAAAATTCGCAATATGGTGAGTCTGCAAGAGTTGTGGCACGCTCGCTTATCGCAACAGGACAATACTCACCCACTGCACATCAAGAGTTATTCTTTGCTACGTTCGGGCCTTGTGGTAGCTACCATGGATTTGCTGACCGGCCCACCAAAGCGCTGGTGGCGAGGATGATCATGGAGGGTGATGATATCCCTGCAGCCTCAGGCGCAGATGATGATCAGTTACCGGCGCTTAGCTCAGTACCTGCGTTGTTTGCCTATGCCCAGGATCAGAGCACAGTGGCTGACGCTGTGTCAGTAACGACGATAAACGCCGATGCTCTGGCCGGTGCGCAAGTGTTGTTTGACTGTTTAAGCCGGCTTGAGGCCGGGGAAGCACTCCCTGACGCACTGGCTGGTTCTGTCGGTTGCGCTAGCGGGGAACTTGCGGCGCTGTTACAGGAAGCGCTGGATATGCCAGCTTATGATCCGCTTGCAGCCGCTAATCACTTCGGTATGCCGTGTCACATAAAACAGGGCTTACCGTTGGCGTGGCATTTACTGCAACATGCCACGGACTTCACTGAAGTGGTAAGAGACAATATCCGCTGTGGTGGTGACAGTTGTGGGCGTTCTATGGCGGTCGGGTCGGTGGCAGGTCTGGTTTTTGGTGTGCCGGATGAATTGACCAACAAGCTCTGGCGGATTGTTTAATTGGAGTTTCTTGTAAGTTGCACTCGCCCGTCAGGTTTGTTCGGAAAATCATCGTATGAAATCAAATAAAGACTTAGTGATCAATTTGCCGTTAGAGGCGCCGATCGCAAATAAAAACAAAACCGAACAAACCGCACATGGTGTGACTCGCATTGATGATTACGCGTGGCTGCGAGCGGAAAACTGGCAGGAGGCCATGCGTGATCCTGAGCTACTTCCAACGGCAATTGGTGATTACCTGAATGCCGAGAATGCCTACTGTAAAGCATCTATGCAAGGCACAGAAGACTTACAGCAGCAGCTGGTGTCCGAAATGCGTGGTCGAATTCTGGAGCAGGATGAAGAACTGCCGGTGCCGGATGGTCCCTATGATTATTGTGAACGATATATCGAAGGTGGCGAACATCCGATCTACTATCGTACTGCCAGAGGCGAGGGTCGATCAAACAGTCTTGCGCAAGCCGCGAAAAGTGCCACTGAAGAAATACTGATCGATATAAATAAAGAAGCCAGTGAGCATGAGTATTTCAGCCATTATCTGGTTGAGTACAGTCCTGACCACAAAACCCTGGCATGGAGTTGTGATACGTCCGGTGCGGAATATTATCGAATGTTCTTTCGTGATATTGCGACGGGTTGTGACCATGAAACCGTCATTGAAGATGTTGAGTCAGCAGTATGGGCGGATAGCTCAACCATCTACTACACACGTGTGGATGAGAATCATCGTGCCAATAAAGTATTCAGGCATACACTCGGAACAGATCCGGCTCTGGATGAGTTGGTATACCATGAGAAAGATGATCGTTTTTACTGTGATGTGGATCGAAGTCGATCTGGCAGATACCTGTTTATATCGGTAGGCACTGATGATCAGGATGAAGTCTGGTTCGTTGATCTTAACGATCCGGAGGCCAAAGTGCAGTTGATCGAGGCGCGATCAGAAGGGCTGGAGTACAGTGTCGATCACCATATAAATCAAAGTGGTGATAATTTTATTGTACTGAATAACAGCGGTGGTGCTAAAGACTTCAAGCTATCAGTAACATGCACAGAGCAGCCTGCTCAGCAGCACTGGCAGGATTTTCAACCCGGCAAGCCTGGTTGCATGATTCATTCGTTTGAAGTCTTTCGTGACTGGGTCATGTGGCTTGCGGTAGAGAATGCACTGCCATCTATCTATTTTTGTGGAAATGATGGCGAAGTATCCAAACTTGATTTTGCTGAAGAAGCTTACTCACTTGGGCTGGATGCCGGGGTAGAGTATGAGGTCAGTACTTTTCGATACGATTATTCATCCCCCACAACACCGTGGCAAACCTGGGAGTACAACTGTAACACCGGTGAGAAAGTTCATTTAAAGTCACAGGTGATCCCGTCAGGTCACGAAGCGTCTGACTACATTACTCGAAGAGTGGTGGCGCAGTCTCACGATGGTGCTGAAGTGCCGGTCACTTTGCTGCACCATAAAGAAACGCCTATAGACGGCACAGCGCCATTGTTGTTGTATGGATATGGTTCCTACGGTAGCAGTGTTCCAGCCGGGTTTTCTTCCAACCGTTTATCGCTGGTTGATCGTGGCTTCGTCTATGCCATAGCGCATGTGCGCGGTGGCGAAGAGAAAGGCCGCGACTGGTACGAGCAGGCGAAGTTTGAACGTAAAGTAAACAGCTTTCATGACTTTATCGCAGCCGCTAATTGCCTGATAAATGAAGATTACACAGCAACGGGGAACATCGTGATACATGGCGGTTCCGCCGGTGGCTTACTGGTTGGCGCGACGGTGAATATGCAGCCCGATCTGTTTGCCGGTGTGATAGCAGATGTCCCGTTTGTCGATGTGCTGAACACCATAATTGATGACACACTGCCGCTGACTCCGGGGGAATGGTCGCAGTGGGGTAATCCAATAGAGAGTAAAGCGGCATACGATGCAATAGCCGCTTACTCGCCCTATGATAATGTGGCAGCGAAAGATTACCCGAGTATGCTGGTGACGGCGGGTGTCTCTGATCCGCGCGTCACATACTGGGAGCCTGCCAAGTGGGTGGCAAAGCTGCGGGCACTTAAAACAGACATTAACCCGTTGCTGCTAAAAACCAATATGTCTTCCGGGCATTTTGGTAAAACCGGGCGCTTTGCAATGCTTGAGGATTATGCCTTTTCTTTCGCTTTTGCGATTGCTGTTACCACTTCGGCCGGTGAAACGAATTAACTGCCTGGCAGCTCTCTGTGGGCAGCTCTCTGTGTAAACTAATGACAGATAAGCGGCACGGTAATGACCGCATCAATGTTGCTCATTGATCTCAGAGACTTCACGGTTTGCACGCGCGTTGCATAGTTAATTCTTACATCGTACAGGTCGCTTATTCTTGTTGCCGCCACCTCAAGAATATCGCCTGACTGTTCAGCCATGGCGAACAGCTTGGCGCTGTCTTTGGTGCTCACGTAGTAGACAATGGACTCAAGCCCGGAATCGCTCATGACACGGTAGCGAGTCTTGTATGACTCCACTGTAGCGTTCTTTACAGTGGCCCAGGCAGAGCCACCGTGTTTACCGATCAGGACGCCTGCAAAGAACAGCCCGGCCACCAGCAGGCTCAGCAGCGCCAGGTGATTGATTGAGGTTTTAACAGTGGCTTGTATCAGTGACACGAAGTTGTCCGTAGCAGGGTAGGCATCATAATAAAACACTCAGTCAGATGTGCAGAATTTATCTACTAAGCTGATGGGACAAGGCCAGTTTGACAGGCTCGATGACAGTGCAGCAATTGGCTAAATTTCCCGTATCGCCCCCGACATCTTCGGGTGTATAAGTTCGGCAATGTGGTAAGTACGTAATTAATGTCAACGCTTGACGAGCAGCCATAACAAAAATGATCAGTGTAATTAAGGATACGTGGGCACTAATGCTCGGCATGTTGCTGCTGATGCTCGGCAATGGCCTGCAGGGTACGCTGCTTGGTGTGCGCGGTTCAATTGAAAACATTGATCCGTCGACCATGGGGTATGTGATGTCAGCGTACTTTATTGGTTTTCTGGGTGGTTCTAAACTGACGCCGCCGCTGCTGCGCCGGGTGGGGCATGTGCGGGTGTTTGCAGCATTTGCCTCACTTGTCTCAGCGGCGTTTATTCTTTATGCAGCGGTGGTGCATCCGTTTGCGTGGTGGTTGTTGCGCTTGCTTGTGGGTTTTTGTTTTTCCGGTATCTATGTGGTGGCTGAAAGCTGGCTTAACCACTCCACCAGCAATGAAACTCGTGGGCAGGCATTGTCGCTCTATCTTATCGTGCAGATGAGTGGGATTGTACTGGGTCAGTTGCTTTTGAATGTCGCAGACCCGGCTGGCTATAACCTGTTTGTACTGATTACCGTGCTGGTATCGCTGTCGTTTGCACCTATTCTGTTGTCTACCTCGCGTGCACCTGTGCATGATACGGCAACGCCAATGTCTATTCGCGATCTAATCAAGGCTTCCCCACTGGCCTGTTTTGGTACATTGTTGCTTGGCGGTGTTTTCTCTGTGCTGTTCGGTATGGCGCCAATCTATGCCACAGAGCGTGGGCTGACAATTGCAGAGGTCTCTTATTTTATCACTGCCATATACTTTGGCGGATTGATATTTCAGTATCCGATCGGTTATCTGTCTGACCGTTGCGACCGGCGTATGTTGATTATCGCTGTGGCTGCTATAGGTGCATTAGCAGCAGTATTTGCACTGTTTATCAACAACAGTTTTCTGCTCTTGCTGGTAGTGGCATTGCTGATTGGTGGTACGTCAAATCCTTTGTATTCGTTACTGCTCGCCTACGCAAACGACTACCTCGATGCTGATCAAATGCCGGCTGCATCCGGTGGTTTGCTGTTTATTAACGGCTGTGGTGCGATGAGTGGGCCGGTAGTGGTGGGGTATGTGATGGAGCGATTCGGAATTCATTGGTTCTTTATAACCATTGCCACGCTGATGGCATTGATTTGTGTTTACGGTATCTATCGAATCACTCAGCGTACCTACGACATCGCGCCTGAAGATGTCGCACCTTATGTCGCGATGACCACCCGCATCACGCCGATGGGTGCCGAAATTGCCATTGAAGCGGCTGATGAAGCGCAGTCTGCTGATGAGTCAGAGGTGAACACCAAAGCCCCGGAGCAATAATCGTCCGGGTCACGGTAGTACTCAACAACAAATTAGATCCTTACTTTCAGATTTGATGCAATAGCGTCGCAGGTGATTTCGGTTGATTCCGAAAGCGGTTTCGGGATAGCATCTAGGCCTAGGGGAGAGCAATTTATCCGTGGTGTCACCGAAGCGCACAAAACTGAAAGACCTTGCGTTGCATCTTGATTTGACAGAAAGCACTGTCTCGAGAGCGCTCAACGGTTACGCCGATATCAGCCCGAAAACGGTTGATCGGGTAACGCAGGCAGCGGTGCAGCTGGGTTATAAGCCCAACCAGAATGCCCGCAGACTGGCAACCGGCCAAGCTGAAGCTGTAGCTTATGTGATCCCGCAAAATCACAGCTCACTGGCTGAACCATTCGTCTCCCAGCTGTTGCGTGGACTCAATGATTCACTATCGCGGCGCGGGTGGGATCTTCTGGTCTCACATGCGGTAAGTGCAGAGGATGAAGCGGCAAAGATTCATCGGTTAATTTCATCAGGTCGGGTCAGTGGTGTGGTTTTAACCAGACCTTTTAGAAACGATGCCAGAATCAAACTACTTCAGGATGCCGGTTTTCCTTTTGTGGTGCACGGGCGGTGTTCCCACTGTGATGATTACTCGTGGTACGACATCGATAATGAGCTAGCCATCAAAACAGCGGCAACTCATTTAATTGCATTAGGCCATCAGCGTATTGGCTTTATTGGCGCTCCGTTGTATTACAACTTTGCTTTTCAGCGACTGGAGGGATACAAATCAGCGCTGGCTGAAGCTGGTATCCCGTACGACGAAACTATCGTTGAAATAGCAGAGATGAAGGACGATGCCGGTGAAAGTGCAGCATCCAATCAGCTCGATTCAGGCAAACCCCCTACAGCATTTGTCTGTTCATCGGATACACAGGCGCTGGGTGTGTTGGCAGCCATACGCACACGTGGTTTGACTGCAGGAGAAGATGTCTCCGTCATCGGCTACGACGGGCTGAGTATAGGTCGACATGCCAACCCGCCGTTAACCACTATGGCGCAGCCACAGGCGCAATCAGGGCGAGAGCTCGGTGACATTCTGCTCGCTGTGATAGACGGCGATGATCCTGCCTCACATCAAATTTTAAAACGCGCAGAACTGGTTCTGCGAAATACCGCTGGTCCTCTAAGGGATCGAAATTACCACTAGTGAAACTAAGGATAAAATCCCATGCATAAGTCTAAGCTAGCCCCGAAGTACAAGTTAGCCCCAGGGTTTAAATCAGCTCCAGGGTTTAAATCAGCCCTAAGGTTTAAATCAGTAATGCTTGCAGCATCTATTGCCGTGGCTGCTTCAACCACTGCCAGTGCAGATACAATCAAGTTCTGGACAATGGAAATCCAGCCGGAAAGAATGGAAATCCAGCAACAGATGGCAGCAGGTTTTGAGAAAGCCACAGGCCATACGGTGGAAGTGATACCGGTTGAAGAGGCAGAGATTGCCACCAGAACCACGGCAGCGTTCGCTGCAGGTGATCTGCCCGATGTGCTTAATCATACGGTTCAGCATCTGTTGCCATTTGCCGAGGCAGGCATTCTTGATACCGCGGCAGCCACAGATGTCGTTGAAAAGCTGGGTGTTGATAGTTACGCAGCCGGTGCGGTCAATATGGCCAAGTCTAATGGCGAAATCGTATCTGTGCCTACAGATGGCTGGACTCAACTGGTTGTGTATCGTTCAGATCTTTTTGAAGAAAACGGCCTTGCTGTGCCAAAAAGCTTCGCTGACATAACGGCCGCCATAGAAAAACTGCATAATCCACCTGAAATGTACGGCTTTGTTGCAGCAACTAAAATTGATGAAACCTACATGATGCAGTTGATCGAACATATCTCATTGGCTGCCGGTTACTCACCGGTAAATGATGATGGTTCGATCAACGAAGATACGGAAGCTCTGAAAGAAGTACTCGGTTTCTACAAGACTATTGCTGATGCATCGCCTGAAGGCGAGCTTTTCTGGAAGCAGTCACGCGAGCAATATCTCGACGGTAAAGCTGCCATGATTATCTGGTCGCCGTCACTGCTGGATGAGCTGGGTGGCCTGCGTGACAGTGCTCCGGTAACCTATACTGATGATCCCACCTCAAAAGAACTGGCCGAAAAGACGGGCTTCGTAACGGTTTTCTCAGGGCCTGGCAATGACGCTGGTGCAGCTTATGCAGACGTGCGTTATCTTGGTATTACCGCTGACGCCAATACGGATGTAGCCGCAGAGTTTGTCGAGTATGTCGTTTCCGAAGGATACGGCGACTGGCTGAGTCAGGCACCTGAAGGTAAGTTCCCGGTTCGTCGTGGTGATGCAGCTGGCAGTACCAACTTTGAAGAAATGTGGGCGACATTACCGGTAGGTGTTGATCGTAAAGCACCGCTGGGTGATATCTATCCTAAGGAAGTGATCAATGACATCGTCGCGGGTCTTTCAGTGGCAAGTCGCTGGGGAGTAGAGTCAGGTAACCTGGCCACCGCGTCTAAAATTGTTAACGCACGCGTGATGTCGCAGGTGATCCGTCAGTACATCGATGGTGAGCTTTCAATTGATGATGCGGCAGCGAAGATTGTCGAAGACCACAAAGCGCTTTAAGACGCGACTTGATCGGACTTAAGACGGCGGAGCGTGCTCCGCCGTTTTTGTCTGAACTTTGATGATTACACCCGGCAGAGCAAATCAATCACGCCAGTTGCCTGCGGCACGTCCACCCAAAGGACGTGGCCCGCTCGGCAGAGGCGAAATGCGTCTGGCATATACGATGGTATTGCCAACGCTGCTGATTGTCATGGCGATTGTATTACTGCCGCTTGCTGCTAACTTCTGGATCAGCTTTAAACCGGTTGAACTGGGTGATTTGCGCGCCCCAACGATTCTCTTTAACGAACGCATCAGACCTGCACCACAGGCAGTGGGAGATTCCGCCGAGATCAGTTACCGGCTGCGTAACACGTCAAAGCGTGGCGAATTTGCAGATGCGGTGTTAACAGATTCATTCCCGGCTGGATTGACTATTGACGGCACACTGGATAGCCGTTGCACGCTGCAGGGTGAGAGTCTTAGCTGCAACCTTGGCACGTATGAACCGCTACAGCGGGAAACACTGACAATCGGGGTTATCGCAACACAGGCTTATGTTGATGAGCCGATCAACCCGCGCGACAGTAAGCCGGTGATCACCGGTAAAGGCGACAGTATCCTAACGAACAGTGTGTTCAGCCTTAAAAACTATCGCAAGGTATTTTCCGGCAGCGAGTTCTGGAAGGTATTGCGTGTCTCTCTGTACTACACTGTGTTTGGCACAGTGGGAGCGATAGTCTTTGGATTGTTTGCCGCACAACTGCTGAACACGACTTTTCCGGGCCGTGGCATTGTACGTGGTTTTTATCTGTTCCCTTACGTGGCGCCGGTCATTGCAGTGGCATTTGCCTGGGTGCTGATACTGGATGCAGGGCCGGGTGGTACCTTGAATGCCATTTTAATGAAAATCGGCGCTACCGACGGGCCGATAAATTTTCTTGGCCGCAGAGCCACACCGGTATCGGTGTTTGGTTTTACCTTTAATTTTCCAGTGGCACTGACCACGGTAATCTCTTTTGAAGTGTGGCGTTATTTTCCGTTGTCGTTTCTGTTTATTCTGGCGCGTATGCAGTCTGTATCGAGTGATACTTATGAAGCGGCTGAAATGGATGGCGCCACACCGCTGCAGCAATTCAGATATATCTCACTGCCGCAACTGGCCGGTATTCTTGCGGTAATTTTTCTACTGCGCTTTATCTGGACTTTCAATAAGTTCGATGACATTTTTCTACTCACCGGTGGCGCGGCTGGTACCCGCACACTAACCGTTGATATCTACGAGCAGGCATTTGCTGTGTCAAACCTTGGCGCGGGTGCGGCGGTCGCCGTGGTCGTGTTTTTTGTATTGTTGATATCAGCGTTGTTTATTTTCAAGTTCTCACCGGATGACGATGGCTGATGCGTGTCGGTAATACTTTTTTTATCGCATTAGCAATCGGAGCCTTGTGGGGCTTGATCTATATTGTTGTTTTTAGCGTGCTTGCGATGTTGATCAGTGGGGATACCGTGGTTCCTGATGTCGGCATCTCTATGCTCAGCGGTGCAGGTGGTGGTGCTGTTTATGTTCTTGGACCCGGTCGGGTTGGTGGCAGATATCGTGGCGGGTACTGGGCGGCAACATCAGGTGCTGTGGCATTGATTGCCTATGTGGTGTTGTACTACTGGGTTCGCAGTGGCTCAATATCCGATAACGGATCCGTAAACACATCAGACAATCTGGTTTTTCTCACAGCACTGGTGACTTTTGCTGTCGCTTCATTGAGCTGGCATTTGTGTCTGGACGGAATGGACTCCGGCAGTCAGGCGCGCTACCAGTTAGAAGTTATATTAATTCGTGTATTGAAAGGTATCGGGTTTGTTTTTTTCAGTGTGGTCGTTGCATTGCCGTTTTATATTATGGTGATGACCAGCCTGAAGAGCCAGCAATCGTTGTTATCTAATCCGCTGGATCTTTCCATTGATTTCTCCAAACCTCTGGCTGAGCACCTGCGCAGTTATAAAGAGTTATTTACCAAATATCAATTTGGCTATTTTCTGCTTAACTCTGCAGTGGTGTCAGTGGCGACGGTAATCATTACACTGTTGTTTGCAATACCCGGTGCGTATGCAGTCTCTCGTCTGCGCTTTCCCGGTAAGAACGTATTGTCAAAATCCATACTGTTAATCTATATGGTGCCGGCGATAGTGCTTGTGATTCCTTTGTATACAGTTTTCTCACAACTCGGCCTGCGTAATACACTGCTCGGGCTGATTATCGTCTACCCGGCCACTACCATTCCGGTCGCGGTATATATGTTTCAGGGTTATTTCCGTGGCCTGCCTTATGAGCTTGAAGAGGCAGGATTGATGGATGGCTTGAGCCGTATCGGTACTATATTAAAAATCACGCTGCCTTTGTCGTTGCCGGCGATCGCGTCAGTGTCTTTATATATCTTTATGATTGCATGGAACGAATTTCTATTTGCTTTCATGTTTCTTGATGACCCTGCGATTTTTACGTTATCGCGAGGGGTGCAGTCGTTGAACTCATCCGAGATTCCCAGACAACATCTGATGGCAGGTGCAGTGATCGCCACAGTACCGGTGTTGGTTCTGTTTTTGTGGTTTGAAAAATTTCTTGTAGCCGGATTAACCGCCGGCAGTGTTAAAGGATAGTGTGATGTCAGAACTTGATAAGCAGGCTATTGAAATACTCAATAAGAATGACCGTGGTGGTTATACCGTACCGACTGCCAGACTCTATCCGTACCAGTGGAACTGGGATTCTGCATTTGTGGCACTGGGGTTTTGTGCTTTTGATC
Organism: uncultured Granulosicoccaceae bacterium; assembly: GCA_938007995.1. Lineage (GTDB taxonomy): Bacteria > Pseudomonadota > Gammaproteobacteria > Granulosicoccales > Granulosicoccaceae. The sequence goes on from CALLLW010000003.1 coordinate 17,026, forward strand.
GTCAGCGCGCCTGGCAAGAGCTGGCGTTTCTGCTCGAAGGTCAGTGGCACAACGGCATGATACCGAGCATTATCTTTCGCAGCGATGATCCTGATTATTTTCCGGGTCCGTCGGTCTGGCAGACACAATCTGCCTGCGCTACACCACCATCTATTCCGTCTACCGGTATATCGCAGCCGCCGGTGCTGGCAAGTATTGTTTTGAGTATGGTAAAAGCCGGCAATGAATCTGATTTACAAAATGCTGCCGCTCTTTTTGACGGCATACTCAATTGGCACCGCTGGTATCAGAGCAAAAGACTGTCACCGGTCAGTGGTACGGTGGTGACTGTGCATCCGTGGGAAACCGGCAGAGACAACTGTCCTGACTGGGAGCTCGGGCTGAGTACCATGCAGGTTGATCCGCAGCTGGAAGCGTATGAGCGGCAGGATACGAAGCATGTTAACCCGCAACAACGTCCCAGTAAGCTGCAGTACGATAAGTATTTGTCGATGGTGAAGTTTGGCAGGGAGCGGGCATGGGAGCATGAGCTGATCACCGCGAACGGCCCGTTCGTTATGGCTGATCCGGGAATTCATTTTATTTTACTGCGCGCTAACAAGGATTTGCTTGAGCTTGCCGGTTTGCTCGAAAGGACAGATGTTGTCACCGAGATTGAAGCTTTTATTCAGCAGGGAATCGACACAACAAACTATTTTTGGAACGAATCGGTCGGAGCGTTTACCGCACGTAATGTCGTCAACGGAGAGTATTCGCATGGTGTAACCAGTGCCAGTGCGTTATGTTTTTACGCCGGTGCAGGTACTGAGGCTCAGTGGCAACGCACTGTAGAGAATCTGGATCGCATAGCAGGCAGAGTGCAATATATGTTACCGAGCTGGGATCCGGATGCTGATGATTTTGATCCGCAACGCTATTGGTGTGGTCCGGTATGGCCGCAAATGAATTACCTGTTATCGATAGGTCTTGAAGAGCAGGGGCAGAGTCTGCTTGCTGATCGCATCAGACAAGATATGTCACGTCTCATTCAACGCTCAGGTTTCTGGGAGTGCTTTAATCCGATAAGTGGCGAAGGCTGTATCGGCACTGATTTCTCCTGGACCGCTGCCATATGGCTCGCATGGGCATCCCCGAGTAAACAAGAGATGGCGGCGTAATACGATGGGTGAGATCCGCCTTGAGCGAGTTGAGAAATGGTTTGATGATGTGCAGGTCATCAAAGGTGTTGATATAGATATCGCAGAAGGTGAGTTTGTGGTGTTTGTCGGGCCTTCCGGCTGCGGTAAATCCACCTTGTTACGGATGATTGCCGGTCTTGAAGATACCAGCCGCGGCACTATCTGGCTCGACGGTAAAGATGTCACACCGTTGCCGCCGTCTGGCAGGCAGTTATCTATGGTGTTTCAATCGTACGCTTTGTATCCGCATATGTCAGTCAGAGAGAATCTTGGCTTTGGCTTAAAGACCTCAGGTGTCGCCAAAGCCACTATCCATGAAAAAGTGCAGCAGGTGGCACAGGTGCTGGAACTGCAGGAGTATCTTGATCGACGACCCAAGGCATTGTCCGGCGGCCAGCGGCAACGGGTTGCGATAGGCCGTGCCATTGTTCGTGAGCCGAAAGGTTTTTTATTCGATGAGCCGTTGTCGAATCTTGATGCGGCATTGCGCGTACAGATGCGTTTTGAGATTGCAAAGCTGCACAATACACTCGGCACTACCATGATCTATGTGACTCACGATCAGGTAGAGGCAATGACACTTGCAGACCGTATAGTTGTGTTAAAGGATGGACTGGTTATGCAAACCGGGTCACCCGCTGATCTTTATAAACGACCGGACAACCTGTTTGTCGCGCAGTTTATCGGCAGCCCTAAAATGAATATCCTACCCTGCAAAGTAAGTGATAATTCATATCAGTTGCCTCGTGCACGGTTTGGTGAGTATCACGGTCCGGCGGCAGCGATCGAACACCTGGGTATTCGTGCAGAGCATATTTCAGTAGTACAGAACGGCGAAGGCCAGTGTGACGGCGAGATTGAAGTGATCGAATATCTTGGTGCGGATACCATTGTACTCATAGACTGTGGTCGCGTTGGTCAGGTGTCTGTCAGGTTACCCGGAGAGTGTGATCTGCGCCCCGGTGACGTAATTGGCCTGGCATTTGATCCTGCACATACACTTTTTTTTGATGACACCGGGTCTGCCGTAGTCAATTATACCGGGACTGCTGTGAGCAATTGAAAAATAGAACAGGCTGTGTCAGGCGTTCGATAAAACTGAACCTGTAAGCATGCCTGATTGGCTTCGGTAAGTCGGCGCTTCCACAAGCCGACAATGCTTTTAAAGTTCGGGTTTTGTGTAAATCAGAGTATTTGTTAATTCTCTGGACGGTAGACGTCTTTCGTTCCGTAGCTCAGCTTCAAGCGTATACCCGGCGCGTATTGCTACCGATTGGCTTTTGCGGTTGCACTTTGCCATTCTGATTTCTAACCGTTTAGCATTAAGATCGTTAATTGCGTGTTGTTCCAGCAGGTTTAACGATTCGGCTATGTAGCCTTTGCCGGAGGCAGAGGAACGCACCCAGTAACCGATCTCAAAGAATGGTACGTCGATGTCTCTGATTAATAATCCGATGGCACCGAGCACTTCAGGCTCGTTGTGCTGTTGAATGTAATATCTGAGCTCGCCGGAGAAATTGGTGTGACGGTCCATAGCCTGTGCCATGTTCGCTTCTGGAGATTGCAGAAAGGCATCAACCCAGGTCAGGTATGTTTGCAATTCGGCTTTGCTTTCTTCAGTGGCACAAATCACTTCTGGCAGCAAGCCCATGTCAGGCTTTATCAGTTTGATTCTCTTAGTTTGTAACACAGATTTTTAGAATACGACGTCGGTGGCTTGGTAGTAATTTTACCGGCTTATGTTTAACTCATCTGCAATTATTAGATTAGAATCGATGTTAATATTCTGCGCCACGGTGCGACAGCGTTGCACCGGCAGGCTGTTCGATAAGACTCAGAAAATGCGATGATACCGGAATGTTTTTCGACACCGGACTCATTGAAAAACCGGCTGCATAGCCAGCACCCTTGCCTCGTACATAGAATCCCAGTGAAATTTTGCTGGTATCGGCGGGTATATCAAGCACGATGGTTCTTTGCGTCCAGTCGGTGGTGCCTGATATTGGCCCGTTGTCTGATCCAATGCCATTCTCTTCGAGGTTGTCGAATGCGACTGTTTTGCCTCTGGAGGTGCTGTCAGCGCGAAGCCAGATCGTAACCGCTCCGTCGCAGTCCTCACACTTAAGTGTTGACGACAATTGCATTCGCTTACCCAAATAGGCAACCGGGTTGAATGATTGTGTTAACGCCGCATAGCCTATGGCGAGCTCCGGGGCATCGTTTTTGTAGCGTATCACTGTGGGATGAAGTCCAAAATATTCAATCGACAGATCGGTACCAACGTCGTAGTGATCACGACGGTCGCCGCCTGCGTACCACCCGTTCGGCATTGGCAAATCTCGTTCACGCTTGTCGAGTGTTGCAGCAAGCGTATTCCAATCCTTATGATTGTTTTGCTGCGCAATTACTTCAAGAGAGCTTGCATGCGATATTGCAAGCCCCTGTTGCCGAAGAATAGTGCGTAACTTCTTAGCGCGTGCTTTCGCGTCATCACGAGAGTACATTTCTGTCCCTTTAGGGCAGGATATTTCGGTGTCCACATTGCCGGGATCCCGTTACAGTAAGGGTTGGGATCAAAGATGAGTCGCGCATTCACCATACCCGCTAAGGTGTGGACGGCAGGCCGCGCGCTGCCTTTTGAAAAATTAGCGTAGCGGTTATCGGGAGTCAATCAAGATACATAAATGGTCAGAAATACAACAGGAACAGAGAAGAAACAGGAGTACTATAGTGTTGCCTCGCTGTAAAAATGGATGTTATATCAGATGTATTCGCTCAATGTATCGCCGATTTAGCGCATAACTCGCAGGTATAGTTATGAAACTGCAGGACTCGCGTCTAAACTATCAACAGGTAGCGTTTTTGAGCAATACTTTACGCATAGGGTAAACAGAACATGAGCAGCATCTATGGACTTTAGTGCAGCCACTTTGTTGGTAGTCGATGTACAACGCGGTATTGATGAGCTGGGGCCGGGCCAGAGAAACAACCCGCAGGCAGAGGATAATATCGAACGGCTTATAAATGCCTGGCGGGATTCTGCAAAGAGAATTGTGCATGTAAAACACAATTCGGTTTCACCGGGCTCTCCGTTGCGGCCGGAGCATCCGGGAAATGCCTTCAAGCCGCAAGCTCTACCGGTCACCGGTGAAGATATATTTGAGAAAACCGTCAATAGTGCGTTTATCGGTACTGGGCTGGAGCAGCACTTAAAAGAGAATAATATTAGCTCGCTTGTGATCGTCGGGCTGACTACTGATCATTGCGTTTCAACCACGACCCGCATGGCAGGGAATCTCGGTTTTGATGTCGCTCTTGTTTCCGATGCAACTGCAACATTCGCCAAAACCGGTCCTGATGGGAATGTATATGATGCTGAACAGGTGCATCAAATTAACTTATCCAGTCTTGATGGCGAATTTTGTCAGGTTGTGACCACAGAAAATGTGCTGGCGGCGTTTTGATGCTCAGATGAGTATTATCGGGAGTTAAAAGCCTTCGAGCGCTGTTCAGCCTTTTCAATTCGTGATCCTGTCGCTGGATGACTGGAGAAATAGTTTTTTTCTTCTTTATCAACTCTACCGGATTGCGAGCTGAGTTTACGCATTGCGGTGGCGAAGTGTATCGGATCGATTTCCAGCTGTTCCATCAATAGTAAAGAGTAATCGTCTGCCTCTGATTCCGCCTCGCGCGAGTAACTACTCTGCAACATGAATGTGGCACTGCCGGTAGTTAATTCAGCCACTGTAGAGAGATCACCCAAAGCGACCGTTACAATGACTGCCATGGTTGAAGCTTTAATCACGCTTTCCAGTCCATGCCGCTCAACTACATGACCGATCTCATGAAAAAGAATGCTGTCCAGTTCAAGGTCAGTGGTGAGCTCGACCAATGCGTCTGTTACTACGATATCGCCACCAGGCAAGGCAAATGCATTAGCAATACCTTTCATATCAAAAAAATGCAGAGTGTAGGTAAAGCCACCGGTATTGGAGATCAATGCAAGGTATCGCTCGAATCGTGAGGTTATTTCAGCTTGTTTGTTTTCTGCGACTTTGGACTCGTCAAAAAGAAAACCTGATAGTAATTCGAGGGTGCCTTCAGAGATATTCTCAGATGCGCTGACTGGAATTTTATGTGCCGCGTAGTTTGCAGCTGCCGGTAATCCGAATTTGAAAAATCCTGCGACCAGCAGACCAGTGCAGAATACCGCAGCGATGGCCATCGTCCAGCTTGATTCCAGACGATTGACCGCAGACGCTGAATGATTCTTGTGGCGAGTATTGCCCAGAAGCTCATCAATACTGTCGTTGTCCGGGGTTTCAAACTGGGTGCCTGATGGAAAGAATACCTTGCGGTTAATGGAACCGATACGATCACTGAATTTTAAGTCATGCAGGTTGCCGGTCTTAACCACAACTGATTCAATTATCAATTCGTAGCTGTCATGGGTGAAGACTAACTCTGATCGCTTTCTATCCGAGCTGTTCGGCGGGTAGCAATAGCCTTTTATGAGTATCTCTTGCATCAGATTCCAATATCGAACTCAACGTCGAACGCATCAGCCATTTCTTCACCCATTGCATTGAGCCGGGTTTTTTCATTGGCAGTAAATGAATCGAGGCCACCTTCAACAAATACTGATGTGCGTGCTGCAAAGTAACGGGCCGAGCGGATCTTTGCATAGGGAAAGGCAAGCCCCAGTGTGATTATTAATAAGATCAGATTGCTGATATTGAGCCACCAGAGCGACCAGGTGCCGGTCTCTGATTTTAGTCTGACTTTGCCATCGATAGAGGTGACGTTATATCTATGATTGCGTATGCTAGAGCGAAAGTACGCGACTGCAATACCTCCGATTGGTATTGCAATCAGATAAAACGCCGCGCCGATGATGATTGGTGCAAAAGGCTCCAGTCGGGTTAGTAATTCAGAGTTATCCAGCAAGCTGTCTGCGCTGGAGACAATCTTCCACACCAAGCCGGCGGCACCGGCAATTGCAATCAGGGCCAATGCCGACAGCAGTATGGTAATCAGGTAGATTACGTAGACACGCCCCGTTCTGACCGCGCCGGTAAAGTGCGCTGTGCCGTAGCGATGGTTATTGAGAGAGTACGAGATCAGGTTCTTGTGTAAAAGCGGTACTACTATTGCCACTGTCAGGAACAGTATAGCCAGAAAAATACCTGCCCAAAACATTAAGGTAGCTTCTGGCAGGTTGGATATGTCTTCCATGCTACTGATATCGAGATGCTGTATCAGGAGGTAGCCGCCCAGACCAAATACAGCAAGCATTGCAAGTGGTATCAGAATGATATTGTTATACGGTGGTGAACCCACACCGTCAAAACCAAAGCGAATATTCCTGAAACTACTGGCTTTTGCGTTGAACTTGAGAGAGCGCCACACAGCCCATGGAAACATAATGATGATAATACCAAGCGCGATTGTAGACACCGTTGCATTGATGCCTTGGTATATCGTGTAGATAACAATCAATGTAGTGGCTATTAATCGACCGACAACCAGTTGACTGCCTTTAGCGTGATACTCAAAAGAGCTGTTATCCACAGTGGTGTTGCCGTAAAAGTAGCGTTTGGTCCGCACCTTGGCCCATGCAGAATAAATATAGAGCGTGATCAGGGTCAGGAAGATATTAACTATCCATATCTTGAAATACTCTGATGTCTTACCGTGGAATTTCACCGGGTATCTGACGCTGTTGGCATATTGCGGTCTAACAGTGCGATCCAATTGGTTGCTGTGTCGCGTTGGTGTTCGCGTATCGCGGTAGTCGGAGCGTCTGTCGTCTTGCATGTAGGCGGCTGCCCGACCGCCTGGCTGTTGTCGATGTGGTGAATCGTGATAATAATCCTCGCTGTCGGGGCGTTGGTAGCGATAATCAGTGGATTGATAATCGCGATCCTGATCATCATGGCCTCGATCATCGTAGCTCTGATCATCGCGGGCTTGATATTGGTCAGAGTAATAGCGGTCGTGGTGATCATGGTTGCGCTGACTGCTGTAGTGGTCGTGCTCAGAGTGCGTGCGACTGCTGTCATGATGCCTGTCGTTTTGGTGGTCTCTTGAGTGCGGTTCACTGGTGTAGTGGTCACGGTAGTCGTGGTGAGACTGGTCTCGATACTCACGGTGATCGGTAGTGTAGTCATCGCTACTTTTACGATAGTGGCTATCGTGGTCTCGCGTATCCTGCTGCCTTGTTTGCCGGTTCTCGGCGTTCTCGGCATCTATGCGATGCAGCTGATCGGGGTCAAGATAGGGGTCTCGTCGATCGTTACGTTTTTTCTTCCACATAGACTATCTCCTGCTATTCCCCGGCTTACTGATTAGCCCCTGTGAGGTGTTATGGCTGGCAACGAACGCACTTTCTTTTTTGCATTATACAGGCTAGCAACTCTCGGTTACGGCAAATCGTTCAGCAAGCAGGATACCCCCAACTACCAGTATCAGACCTGCCAGGTGATACCAGTGAAAAGTCTCACCGAGTACAACAATCGCCAGCAGTGATCCGAATATCGGCACCAGATTGATAAATTGACCGGCTCGATTACCACCGATCAATTCCACTCCGCGTGCATAGAATATCTGTGAGCAGATGGTTGGAAATAAAATGATATATACAATAACTGTCCAGCCTTTGAGTGGTGGTGCGGCAAAGGGTTGTTGATTCAGCTCCCACAGCGCAAACGGTATTGTCATCGCGAACGCGCTGATTGAAATCATCCACATAAATGTCAGCCAGTGAACTGCGGGCTTACGTCTGAGGCCAATGGTATAACCTGCATAGAACACACACGCGAGCATCATAATGGCATCACCAAAGTTCAGGCCTTTAGTAAAAAACAAGTGAGGTTTTCCTGCGGTGGTGGTGATCAATACGCCAAGGATTGACAGCCCAAGACCGGTGACCTGCAGTGCGCTGGTTCTTTGTGAGAATAAAACAAAATTAGCCAGCATAATCATCACTGGCATAGAGGCCTGTTCAATGGCGACATTGATCGCGGTTGTATAATTCAGTGCCAGATACATACAAAGATTAAACAGTGCCATGCCAAAAGTGCCCAGTAACACCAGCACATACCAGTGCTTTTTAAGAACTGCCGCATCGCGCTTCAGGTATTTCCATGCAAAAGGCAGCAGCAGTACGGTGGTCAGCACCCATCTCACTGATGTAATAGTAAACGGCTGCCAGTCAACACTGGCGAGCTTGCCAGCGACGGCATTACCACCCCAGAGGAATGCCGTAAGCGTGAGAAGAATATAGGCGTTACCGAAAAGTAGATTCATTGTTGTCCTGCCGGCAAGCCGTCAACTTCCATCAGGTTTGATGGCGTGATCGAGATCAGAGTGGATGTTGTCGCAGACAAAGAAAAGGGCAGCGCTGTGGCTGCCCTTTGGCTGGTTGCGGTGGCCTGCCAGAGTGTCAGACGTTGTCTGAATCTTCAACCACTACCTGACCTGTGGCTCTGCGCCAGAGAATTGCACCGGCCAGACCGATACCAAGGAAAACGCTGTACAGGGTAAGTGCCATCCACTGAATTGAGTTGCTGCTGCCAACCCATTTTTCCTGAAAAGACAAATAAACCAGTGCTGCAAAAAGAATCAGTACAATCAGGGTGCCGAGAAACCCGAGCGCATTCCATGCAGCAATCAACAACGCAAGGTTAATCAATACGGCGATGACGATCACAAGAATAACCCAGGCATCGGCAAAGTTACCCTGGCTCATGACCCAGTGGTAGACCGACTTTCCGGTTGGATTGTAGGTGCCGAACACCACAAGAGCGGCGACCAGTATCCGCATTAAAAGTACGCCGGGCGAGGAATCTTGTATTGCTTTAATCATTGGTTCTCTGCTGTAAGTAATGAGTTGAACTGGGCGGTCCAAAGCTATCAAATCACCGGGGGTTCGTCAGTGATTTGTCAGTTCTGTAACCACGCTTCGCATTTACCCGGCAAAGTTTAGTTGCTCGGCGGAAAAGTGCCTGCTTTCATGACCATTCCGGGTACGGTTTTTTCGAGCTCCTGCTCAATGAATTGAGCTGCTGCAATCGACAGATCAAGCGACATGCCAGTATTAATGTTGGATCGATGCAGCATGTAGAGCAGATCTTCCGTACAGATATTGCCGGTGGCTCGCGGGGCGAACGGGCAGCCTCCGGTTCCGCCAAGGCTCGAGTCCAGCGTGGTGACGCCAGCCTGTATAGCGGCCCAGGCATTGGCAATGCCTGTGTTGCGGGTGTCGTGAAAGTGCATGCGTAGCGGAATGTCCGGGCATACCTGTTTAACCGCGTCGATACGCTCAGCGACATCGGCAGGAGTTGCTACACCAATAGTGTCAGCGATGCCGATCTCGAATGGCTCGGCCTCGGCGCATTGGCGCACCGTATCCAATAAGCGCTGCAGTGGGACCTCTCCATCAAATGGACAGCCGAACGCGGTGGTGATCGAGACACCGGTTTTCAGGTCTGCTGAAGCGTGCGACATGATCTCTTTAAAGTTGCGTATGGTGCCAGCGGTGTCTGTGCCTTGATTGCGTTTGCCAAACGTGTCACTGGCTGTCACAACAATGTTGGCTTCATTCAAGCCAGCTGAAATCACACGTTCATAACCCCGCTTGTTGAGTGCCAGGCCAATGTAGCTTGTGTTGTTGTCTCGCGGTAAGCGGGCAGATAGTTCATCTGCATCTGCCATCTGCGGCACCAGTTTCGGGTTGACGAAGCTGGTCACCTCGATCCGCGGTGCGCCTGCGGCCACGGCCAGTCGAATCAGCTCAAGCTTGACATCTGTTGAGAGAATCTTCTTTTCATTTTGAATACCGTCTCTTGGTGAGACTTCAACAATTTCTACTTTTGAATGCATGATGCCCTGTCTTATGCCGCATGATGACTGGATTGTAGCAGGCTGGTTTGCGATGCCGTACTGCTGTTGGCCGCGGCCGTTGTTGCGATCAACTCAGGCGTCGCTACCGATTCGGCAGTTGTGATTAGCAAGCCGACAAACAGCGGCTCGGGTGTCGTATGACAGGCAGACTGTGTAACAACCAATGCCACAACCCGCTGGTGCTTGTGGTGATCCAGTCAAAACAGTACGCTCTGTGCTCCAGGGTGCTGCCAGACGAACAAACATGCGTGAAACAGATGTTGTAGCCACTGAGTTAATGGGTGATGTCTGGCCTGCCACCCAGCCCGGGGAAGACCCGGTGCTATACGGCCATGTAGAACTGACACCGCGTGGTGCTTTTGAAGCGCGCAGTGTACAGACTTTTTCGCTGACCTATACAGTAGGGCGCTACGGAATAGACGACACCGGCAGCATACGTGTGGTGTTTCGATTCATGGGTGACTGGGGAGATCTGCAAACCAGTAATCCACGCGACTATAACTATGTCACTGCAAGCTGCAGCACTGACTCACGAATATCGTTGCAGTATGCAAAAACCGGTCATCAAAGACCGTGGTTTCGTTGTCTGACAGCACGACTACATGCTGGCTATCTTAAAGAAGGCGATACCATCACGATTATTTTCGGCGATTCGTCACAAGGATCGCCCGGTATGAAGATGCAGTCATTCTGCGAAGCCGGTTTTGAGTTTAAGGTGTTGGCTGATGTCTGTGCTGTGGGGCATTACATTCCGCTGCCTGAAACTCCCTATATTTCAATTGTTGCCGGTCCTCCCGCGGTCTGGAAGGCGGTCCTGCCAACTGCAAGAAAGCCCGGTGAAAAATTTCAGTTCGGTTTAAAGGCTGAGGATTACTGGGGCAATCCAACAGCACTCGCTGAAGCGAAGTTCAGCCTTGAAAGTACAATTGCTGTAAACGGCCTGCCGCAAAGTATCGACTATAAAGCCGGTGAAAAATCAATCACGCTTGAATCATTGTCGGTCGACACATCTGGCGTGTTGTGGATCAATGTGCTTGATGACCATGGCAACAGTGTCGCACAAGCCGGACCACTACACATAAGCAATGGACTATCAGGTTACTGGGGGGATCTACATGGTCAGAGTGGTGAGTCGATAGGCATCACTACATCGAGAAACTATTTCGATTTTGCGCGTAATAAATCATTTCTGGATGTATCCGGTCATCAGGCCAATGACTTTCAGGTTAACAACGCATTCTGGAAGTACCTGAATGAACTGACTGCTGAATATCATGAAGATGGTCGTTTTGTTGTTTTTCCAGGTTACGAATGGTCAGGCAATACCGCTGTGGGTGGTGACAGAAATGTATATTTTCGAACTGAAGGCAGGCAGATACGTCGTTCATCCCACGCCTTGATCACCGACCGATCAGACATCAACACAGATGCTCCAACGGCCGCAGCGCTTTTTGAAGCCTTGCAGGAAGAAGACTGCGTAATATATGCGCATGTCGGTGGACGCTACGCTGATATCGCCCAGGCGCATGATGGCAGGCTTGAAACTGCAATGGAAATTCATTCTGCCTGGGGTACTTTTGAATGGCTGCTGACAGATGGTTTTAAGTTAGGGCATCGCTGCGGTGTAGTGTGTAACAGTGACGGACATAAAGGCCGCCCGGGTGCGAGTTATCCCGGTGTTGCTACCTTCGGCGCTTATGGTGGACTTACCTGCTTTTTAACAGATGACTTCTCTCGCGATGGATTGTTCGAATGTATGCGGCGGCGGCATCACTACGGCACTACCGGCTGCCGGATGCATATGCAGGTAGAGGCAGAATTCAGTACCGCAAGTACGCTTTATAAAAGAGACCCAGAGTGCTTCGATAGTCCCGAGCAGGAATCTGTTACCACAGCGATGATGGGCGATATCGTGCAGACTGAGTCCAATAGCGTGAAGCTGAAGGTGCAGGTGCATGCACACACAGCAATTGAAAAAATTGAAATACGTAATGCAGATGCTGTGATAAAAACACTGCGGCCCTACCAAGAGGAAACCGGTCAAACTACTGCGCGAGTCAGAGTGTTGTGGAGTGGTGCTGAATACCGTGGCCGTGGACGACAAACCAACTGGACGGGCAGAGCACGTTTTGACAATTGCACGATTACCCGCCTGAATAAAATCAATGCATGGAACCACGAAAGAAAGCTGGTGCAGAATGGCAGCAACACCATTGAGTGGGATGCGATGACTACCGGTAATTACGGCGGCTTTGATGTCTGGCTGGATGTTAAAGAACCGGATGCGGAAATTGATCTTGTCTGTAATCATGGATCACTGAATGTATCATTGGCAGCTCTTGATTGCACCGGTGTTTGTATGGATGCAGGCGGATTGAAAAGGCAAATCAATGTTTACCGATTGCCTGAAGAGCTTACTCAAAGAGAAGTACAAGAAACACTGGATGTGCCAATTGAAAAAGGACGGGATAATCCACTATGGGTATGTGTTTATACTGAAGATGGATTTCAGGCATGGAGTAGCCCGATTTTTGTTTATAACTGAGTTTTGTTTATAACTGACTTTGGTTTTCAATTGCCAGTATGCTGTGGAATTTTAAAGCCGGTATCGTGGCTCAATTTACGTGTGAATGTTAACTATGCTTGGTCGTTACTTTTTTGATTCTGAACCCGTCAGCTTTGAGTTTGACTTGCCGGTAGAGCAGGCATTGCACAATCTGTCTGCCGGCGTGGATAAGCCTGGCAGTGTGAACCCGTTGCAACGGGAATCAATGATGGGAAGTGTCAGTAGCGGGTCTACCTATATCTATCGATCAGAACCCGGTAGCAGGAATTCGTTTCGTCCTACTTTTTACGGCAGTATTACAAATGCAGGCGGAAAAACTACACTCTCCGGCGAGATAACGCTAAACCGAATTATCCAGAAGTTTATCTTGCTGTGGTGTTCACTGGTTGCAATGATGGCTGTCTGGACGCTGTTAACTGTGCTTGCCAATCCAGCAGCATCCTGGGGTTCATTGATTTACATTGTTGTGATGCTGATTGCGTGCATCGTGTTCTTTCGCACGATGATCAGGAAAGCTTCGCCAGACAAACAGTGGTTAAAGGATCAGATAGCAGCGGCGGTTAACCGTTCTTCAGCCTAAGAGATTAGCGCTAATTTTCGCAAGCGCAGTGGTCGGCTGTTAAAACTGGCGGCAGGGCAGCTGGCGGCGAGGAATTTGGTTTGTAAGTCCTCACCGCAGGTCATTGTGGGTGCAGGGCAGATATCACCGCTACACGTTCTGCCACCTCGATCATCTGAGGCCTGCGGAGCAGGGCACCCAGATTTGAGCTAAAAATGTGTTGCAGCCAGTTCCGTTGTTACTGCATCACTGCACAGACTTAACGCGCGACCTAACCCTGGCTTGTAAAGAATGCTTAAGCGAATAGGTGCGCTCCGGGTTTGAAATTTCCAGCCAGTGTAATCTGCAGGCCGGGTCAATATTCAAGGCAATTGCCTGGCCATAGCTGAACTTTTTGATGTCTTCGCAGAGATTACTGGTCTCGAAAACCTGTAGCACTTCTTCGAGTTCTTCCGAGTAGAGAATGCCCAGTCCCTTGATCGGCGGTGCTTTGTGCTTGTGAGTCAACGGCAAGGAGGGTAACCAGCACACCTCGATGTTCTCGTCTTCGATACCGAAGGCGTGACTGTTCGACGCGTCGTACAGTGGTTGGGTATTGCGTGCAGCCTTGTACATATTTCTCTCCGATGGTTTCCACTAATTTTCAGTCGATTATCTGCCTGTTACAAATAATCTCCTACGCCGAAAGAGTATTGGCAGCGGCAAGCTTTTACAATGCGCAGATAGGTATTGTGAATAAAAGTCAGGTAATAGGATTGTGGTTAACTATCCGGGGTGAGATATCGAGATTTTGCCTTACACTGCTGCTTTAACGGGTTTTGCGTTACCGGTTTGCGTAGTCAGATTGTGGCAGACGGGGAGAATCGATAACCCTGAAAGCGTTGCCGGCAAGCTGTACATTAACATTGCCGCCACGATCCCAGGGTCTTTGAGAGAGCCAGTTGTTGGTGATAGACAGGTTGTCAGAATGCCTGAACTCAATGGTTCCGGGGTAGCGTCCTGCCAGTAGCACTGTGTTGTACTCAACAACAGCATTGCGGGCGTTGTAGAGTTCAATGCCTGCGTCACCCGGAGATGACTGAACAATGGAGTTGTGCAGAATTCGACCGCCGTTATGAGAGCTGCCGAGGCCGAACGCTATGTTACGAAAACTGTCGACAATCGTATTGCCGATCACATCCGTACCAGAGGCGCCGTTCCAGGCAAGAATTGCTGGTGCACTGATATATTGACCACAATCCTGATCGATCAGGCAACCGCTGCCGTCGCCGGTAATGTTATAGATGTAGTTGTCCCTGATCAGGTAGTTAACCGTGCCGTGTAAGTCTATTGCACCGTTGTAGTCCCCGACCGCTGCACCATCGCTGTAACCGATAGTGGAGCAGGCGATCAAACCGTCGCGAGCGCCACCCGGGTTTACCTTAATGTGTTGAGTGCCGATGTCTGCGATGTTCAGGTTGTACAATTGCAATCCCTGTTGCGCACCGGCATGTGGATTCGCAACGATGCCATGATCACGAAAATCGGTGATTGAGACGTCAGCAATAGTGACCTGATTGCCTGACACCATCAGTCCCTCAGAGCCGATACCGTAGCCCATGCCCTGAATATTTACGCTGGCAGGGTTGCTACTCAGGCTGCGTAATGTCAGCTGGTCTTTTAGTTGTAGAGCGTATTGGTCAAGCAGGTAGTTACCGTTTTCGAGGAGAATTTCGGTATCGGCGCTGGCGTTTTCTATCGCACTGATCCAGTCCATGTCGGGGCTCACAATCACTGTATTGCTTCTGCTGCGATAAAGGTCGGACTGGTTATACTGCGGGCATTGTCCGATGGATGTTTCGCCAAAACGCGACAGATCAGGGGGCTCACCGAAGTCCGGCTCTGCCGTGCAGGACATTAAAAATAAACAGCACGAAGCCAGTATCAGTGGCAATTCTGTTCGTTTAACGGACAACGGAAACCCTGTGCCGGGACACTTGCGAAAAACAGAATGATTTACTGGTGCTTTCAATCTTAAGGCCGGGACTCTGAGCAGTTTACTTTCGTGCGTGTGCATTAATATGATCCGCAATTAGACCTAAGTATCGAATACAGCACAGGCTGTGCATATTGTGCTGGTAAAATATTTTAAAATAAAAAAATGCCCCGATCTTTTGTTCTTATGCCAAAGTTTTGCAACTTAATTGAGATTTTCGCCACAAACCGGTTCATTCTTGATGAAAGTTGGTTTTAATGATTGTCTGATGGATATGATGGGTGTCAGGAACCATGCAAGCTAATCTCACATTGCGCCAATGTATTCACCTGGCTGGTATTTTTGCGCTGTTGCTGTGGGTGGTAAAAGCGTTTGAATCAGCTTTTGGTGTGAGTTTGTCCGGGCTTGGCGTGTACCCGCAAGATGCTGGTGGCCTGTTTGGCATTTTGACTGCACCTCTGGTGCACAGCTCATGGCAGCATTTGATGAGCAACACACTGCCAATCCTGTTGCTTGGCAGTATGTTGATCTATGGTTATCCAAAGTCAAGCTGGCGTGTCGTGGTGATTGTCTGGCTGGCGTCAGGTCTGGGGGTGTGGTTTTTTGCCAGACCCAGCTTTCATATAGGTGCGAGCGGATTAACCCACGGCATGTTCTTTTTCCTGTTTATGGCAGGCATTATCCGCCGCGACAAAAAATCCAGTGTGTTGTTGATGGTCGCGTCGTTTATGTACGGCACCATGCTCTGGACAATATTTCCGTTGGAGCCGGGCATTTCATTTGAATATCACTTTTTCGGCGCACTGAGCGGCACCGCATGTGCGATTTTATTTCGCCACAGTGACCCGAAGCCTGTGGTAAAGAAATATCCGTGGGAAGTGCAGGACAGTTTTGACGAAGAAGACGATCCGATAATTGGCGATCAATGGAAACTACCGGAAGCGGCTCAGGCTGAGTTGGACAAAGCGATATCGAATCAAATTTCTAAAGAGTTTTAATTGTCGCACGCCGGTAGCCAGCGTTCGTTTGGTTGAGTACGTTGCCACCAGGTCAGATGTTTGTCGTTGGTTCCCATCCGGGTTGTGCCAGTTCAAAACCATTGAACTCAAATCCCGGGCAGACCGTACAGCCAACCAGCACCCAGCCATTCACCGGTACGGATTTCTGCCAGTGATTAGCTGGCACCATTAGCTGAGGGCGCTGACCTTCAGTTAGGTTGTTGCCTAATATTTCGACTGTGTTTTGCCTGCCATCGGATTGGTGCAGTTCCATCGGCGCGCCGGCATACCAGTGCCACATTTCATCAGCATCGACCTTATGCCAATGGCTATGCTGATGTGCCTCTAGCAGAAAGTAGATTGCCGTACCTAACGAGCGTGGGGTCGAAGGGTTGCGCCATGTTTCCTTATACCATCCACCCTCCGGGTGTGGTTGCAGGTCCAGGGTTTTAATGATCGATTCGGCAGTCTGGAATGATGTCATGTTTATAAACAATAGTATGTTTGAGATCGATACTATTGTACTGCAACTGTTTGGTTGGCGTAACAGGTTGCAATAGTAGCCATATGGTGGATAAGCGTTTTAAACGCGAGTTTGTGGATGCACCTATGGCTTATGCCAGGAGGTTTGGATCAGCTTGCTTCGGAAAGCGGTACGAAGCCACCGTAGGGGGTAAGCTTCTCGATGTTACCTGATTTGGCTTAATATGAATGCGTGCACGATATTAATTCTGAGGAATACTTTAACGTGCATCCATCGGTCTTTTCACGGTGGATGCGCTTCCAGCTTATGCCACCCTACGGTAGGATTAGATAGTTTTGAGATGCGGTGTGAAGTACCCGTAGGGAGGATAAGCTTATCCGTGTTACGTCATTTGAACTAACTTCAATGCTTGTACGAGATTAGTTTTGCGGTATACGCTAATGCGCATCCACTATCTATTTATGTTGGATGTCCCTCTGAATTGTGCCATCTTGCGTAGAGATTGACTGTATTAAAAGACGCATAAAAAAGGCGGTATTCAACAATGAATACCGCCCGCTCTTTTACTTCCTGGCTTTTTTAGAAGCCGGCAATACCTACAAACATACGCGGCAGGAATAACTCAAGATCAACAATATCAGCCTCTACCCGGGCATCAAGCGAGCCGTCCGGGTTGATTTCGAATTGTGCTATTCGACCGTCGTTATTTACTACCTGATACAGGTACGGGTAGGTGATCTCAACATCGAGTACGCCTACGCCAGTGGTGCCGGCACTTGACTCAAGCCGTGTCAGTCCGCCTTCATCACCAACAGCGAAGCTGGTGATCACACCGTCTGGTGTGTTGCTCACGTAGGCAAAGTCACCATCTGGTGTTTCGACAAACTCAACCCAGCAACCGAATGTAAAATCGGTAACCAGCGGGTCGCCTTCAACGCCTGAACTCAGTGATATACCGGTCAGGTCGCCGTCGTCTTCGATCAGATAAGAGGACAGAGCACTTAGACCAGCAGCGCCGTTGTTACCTTCTGAAACCAGCAGTATGTCACCGTTGTCGGTTGGGTATAGATCTGTACCGAACGGTTGAGGAGTGATACTGGTGACTGAATCAATGTACGGATCGCCATTTCGGTCGCGCCGAGGCAGGCCGTTCTCAATCTCGACTGAAATTATTTCATTGGTTCTTCTTTCAGTGATGTAGAGGAATCGACCATCTGAAGAATACTCAATAGAGCCGGCGTTCGCACCGATACCTGCGATCTCAGAGTCAGGCAGTTCGGTCAGTGAGCCGTCATCGCCAATTCTAAAACCGAGGATGCTTGCGTTTACCCGGTTTCTGTCTTCCGGCAAGGTATCAAGCTCGTTACCTTCATCGTCAACAAAGTTACCTGTGTTAACCACATACAGATAGTTTTCGAAGACTGTCAGTGACACCGGATTCTGCGCGCCTGATTCACCGTAGGTATGTACATTAAGTGATGCCGGAGTTAACGAGTAATCATCGTTGATGGAGAAAGAGCTGATTGACTCACTGCCTGCATTCACTGCAAATACAAAACGGTTGTCTTTTGAGGTGATTAACGGATCTTGTGATGCCAGCGGGTTAGCTCCACTGTTGCGAATGTTCTCTCCTACGCCACCGGTGTCATAAACGCCGATTTGCGTGAGAGATCCATCATCACCGCGAGCATAAGCCACTACCTGATTAACCCGGAATGGCTCGTCTGCAGCGTCATCTGCGGCAGAAATTTGCTCTGCCGGATTGTGCTGGTTGGTCAGTGCGTAGATAGCACCAACTGCATTCGCTGCACCATCGTTAGAAGCCGCATCTCCGTCGCTTGTGTTGATCACAAGCGAACCATCATCGTTTTCAGAGATGTTGATCTGAAGGTTATCAAGATCCTGACTGTCGCAGGCGACCAGAGTCATGAGTAACGAAGCACTTGCAAAGTTACGTAGCAGCGTGCGCTTTTTCATGGGTATGATCATGGTTGATATTGAAGTGTTTTTCATTTGTTTTATTCCTTTTATACGGTTTATAAGCACTTAGAAAGCAACGATGCCCTGAGTGTTTTCTTCGGGAAGATCACCGGCGACTACTTCAACCAGTTCAAGAGAACCGCCGTCTACGGCATATACGCCAACCGCACCGGAAAGGCCAAAAAGTTGGTAGATGTAGTTGCCATCGTCACTGATGTCCAGATCAACCCATCCATCTGTGGTGGCGAAGGCGGTAGCCGGATCAGGACTGGTCGGCTGGTTACCTATAGCTGCAAGCTCCTCTACCAATTCGATATTGCCGCTTGCGTCTGTGAAGCGATAAGAAGAGATAGATGCATCAAGTGCATTGGATACATAGAAGTACTCACCGTCAGGAGAGAACACAATCCAGCAAGCGGTACGTTGACCGACGGTTGCAGACTGACCGGCAAGTACATCGAGCTGTGTGCCAAGCAGAGAGCCATCATCACCTACCTGGTAGACAGAAACAGAGCCTGTCTGTAGGCCAGGGAAGATTGGTGGCTCGCCTTCCGAGCGAAACTCACGTGCTTCTGTCACAACGGCGAAGGTACCATTTGCACGATCAACTACTTCAAAGCCAATGGCTGAAGGCAGGTTTCGGCCTTCGGCGTTGCCACGTGGTGTTGATGTCGCACCACTGACCGGATATTCAGATGTTGGCGCACCATCCTCGCCGATGTTAAAAGAAAGCACTGAATCGTCGTTGTTGCTGGCTAATGCGCTTGAACCTGCATTGATGCTGGTAATTAGAAGAGAGTCACCATCCGGTGTGAATCTGACCGCTGCAGGACGATTGGGCAGATCTCTGAGCGAGCCTGCAATTGGGGTCAGATCACCACCGCTGAAGGTGTAACCGTAGATTGAACCTTCCTGATCAGGCTCGCCGTTAAACTCGCCATCTGAATCGATGTTTGAAACGTATACCAGCCCATCATTATAAGTCAGGCTGTTCGGTCCAACACCTGCTGAAGTTTCTATGTCTACCAGCTCAAGTGACATGTCAGCGTTGATTTGCATGACCGAAATATTGTTGCTGCCTGCGTTCACAGCTAACAGGTAATTGTTGTCAGGTGTGTTGATAAGAGAGTATGCAGAGATCAACGGATCGAGACCTTCCGGTCCGTCAAAGTCGCCGCCCAGCCCACCGGTACTGTACTCACCAACAAGAGTGAGTGTGCCGTCAGCGGCGCGGCTATATGCAACGATTGTGTTGTCATCGAGTATGTTGGTCATAGCAAACACACCACCAGCTGCACCGCCTGATGCTGTATTTCCTGTTTCAGTGCTGACAACAAGACTGCCATCATCATTTGTAGAGAGATTGATGTCTACCTCGGCACCGTTACTTAAAGCATTGTCTATGTCGGTTATTGTGGCGCTGTCACAAGCTGCAAGGCCCATGATAACAGGCACTGTCAGTGCTCTCGCTACAGCGTATTTGTTTTTCTTGAAGGGTATGCTCATTGTCTTTGTCCCGTTAATCCCGGTTTAGCGTTTGGTTAATATCTTTATTTGTGTGCGTTTGATCTGCGACTTTGATCAATGCGTATATCGTTAATCGACTGCAATTATTTGTATGTTGATTAATTGCGATCTGTACCTAGTGACCGGTCTACTCAAGTCGCGTTCAGTGACAAACTAAGCTGTTAGACAATAGTTAGAATGGCGAAGATAAGTTACAAATTATGGATAAATGCACTTATGAAAAGCCATCGGTTTGTAGAAGAAGCTGCTTATGATGCTGTGAATCGTTCAAGGGCGGCATAGTGCGTATGTCTATAATTTTCGAAACAACTTGCTTGTATTTATAGAGTATGCGGTGCCTGTTTTATATCTGTCTTTAAGACATTGTCTTGTTCTACGGCTGAGAGATATTCGTTAGTTCTATATGCTTTTATTTCCTCAAGCAGTGTTAGAAATAGTGATATAATTTTGGTGGTTTTGTGAGACATAGATCGACGCAAGCTAACAGGCCGCGTTGGTGTACCTAAGGTGATACACCCTCGCATAAAGTGCATATCGATTGATGCAATTTATGCAGGAGTATTGATCGGTAAGAGCAGCAGGGAAGAGGGTTTTTTTGAACGTTGCCGACTGGCTGCCCTGAAATTCACTTTCCGTTGGTTGCTATTGTGTCACTGGTTGAGGAATTCTCCGGGTCTGCTGGAGACCACTGCGTTAAATGTGCAAAATATTCTAACGCTGGCACGCACCAGGGTGCATGCGCTCAGCTTTCAGGTTTTGCAAGACTGTCAGCGGGAGTTTGTTCACGGTTGTGCAGGCTGTAGACGCGCTGAACATTGACTATTCGAATTCGATAGTCCGGGAAGTAGCTTTGCAGGCCAAGGTTTTGGGCTACCCGGTGTTCCGCCACATTACGCCCTTGATCAAGTGCTTCGTGATCATTGAAAAAAATGAAATTGACAGTAGCTTGTCAGCATCATTAACGCTTTGAAAGCGCTCAACAGAGATAAAGCTGTCGATCTCATTAAGCATTGCACGCAACTGTGCTGCAATCCTGAGATAGTCTTCTTTATGCTCGGCCTTCTGCCATACTTCAAAGACAACGCCGACTATTCTGTGCTCTGTTTATATGAACCGGGTCTGTCTGTTGTCTTGCTTTAGTGCAGGCCAGTGTGCCGCATTTTAAGCTTGTAACAACGGGTGTTGCTGGCGTTCAACCTGCTTCTTCAGGGTTGACTTTCGAGGAGGCTTGAAAATCGCGCTGCTCTGATTTGGCGGCTATCCAGTCGCGCAGTAAGCCGAAATATTCGTATATGACATTAGAAGAGCGAAGTAGCCCCGATGCGCTTGGCACCCAGTTACGCCAGTCCTTGATGTTCGGTTCTCTGGACATAACGATTGGTGCAGGTATAACTTCAAAACCCGCTTGTTCAAAGAGGGCTGCGGATCGCTTCATATGATACGAATGAGTGACCAGTAAAATAGACTTTCGCCCAAGTGGCATAAGTATTTCAGCGCTGAACTCAGCGTTCTGTTGGGTAGACCGGCTATTGCCTTCACGCCAGCGAGCCTCGGTTTTGTACTCATTGATAAAGCTCGTCGCAAGAACATCGGCGTGTACTTGATTTTCATTCATTACACCGCCGGTCAATAAAACCGGATGACCGGTCTTTCTGTGCAAATAGGAAGCGTAGTGTAGTCTTTCGAGAGCCACAGAGGTCGGGGTGGGATAACCGTATTCATCCGCAACTTTATGGTGTGCGCTGCCGGCAACGATAATTGTCAATGGGTCGGTGGTGGGCAGGTCGTTTAAATCGAGTGCAGGGTGAACCTGAATAGATCTCTCCAGCAAGCTTGCCACATAGTCTGATGAAAAGATGAACAAGGTCAATAAAGAGGTGATTATTAGAAACTTCGCCATTCCCTTATGCAGCCGGTATAGCATCAGGCCGGTAAGCAATATTGCAGCGTTTAATGCAGGTGGTACAAGCCACGCTTTTAAGAGTTCCTGCAGCATACTGTCGAGATAACTGTGATAATTGACCAATAGACAGTGTAACGATATTGACTCAGATTATTTGTCTATTTCTACCCGTAATCGGATCAGGACCTGTTCGCCGGTCGGTGGCAGCTATGGTGTAGTCCAGGTTAGCGGCTTCAATTTACATTGTGCGGTTCTTTTTCCCGGCGTCTGGTGCCAACCACCGGATTCAATAGTGTATCAGCGAACGGTATTGGCGCGGTCGTTAGTGCCGGGACCGGGCAGCAACTCATGGCTGTTTATCCTATAATCCAGCCAGTCCTACATATTACAGAAGCCAGTTTTGGATCTCATTCAGTTATACAGCGCTACCAGCCGGGTCGTGACGTCGCTCAAGACCAGCGGCTTGATGCCCGCACTCAAGAACTATCGTGCTTCTTTGCGCGGGAAGGCGCAGGCAGATCGTGCAACCATAGAAAAGGTGTTGCTACAGGCGTCCGGCGCTTATGTCCAAAAATCTGCCATGTATGGTGAGCATGAAAACATTGTCGTCAACCTGCTGCACTTGAATGAACTCGGGCATGAGTCTTTCTGGACCGACCTGACATCGAGTGCCAGATCGATCGAGGCGCGTCTGGCTCAATCGGTTGCAGCGTTCAGCAAGGTGATGTTTGCCACTGGCCATTTGCCGGGTTTATTGGCTTTGGCCAGAGAGGCCAGCGCGGTTGACGGATTGCGCACTGATGAGCCGGATTCCGGCACACTCGTGCTTCGTATGTACGATGCTGTTGAGCCGGCTTCAAGTCCTGACCGGATCTCACGTCTGATCGATGCAATTGACATACTGTACTCGGTTTGTGCAGCCATGTCGGGTGCCGCACCGGATTCGCTTCGATTGATGTCAGTGAGTGGTGTTGCAGTCAGATCGGTCATTTTTCATGGCGATCAGCAAACCGTCAATGCGCTCGCGCAGGTTGTTGCCGAGCTGACTCACGCTGCTGAATTGCAGCAAAACAGCACCGTTGAAGAAATAGCCTCAGAGATGTCGTTACTAGGTGCTATCGATGAGCTTGAGCGACTTAACGTAATGAGTTCTGAAGTCGCTGTTGTCAAAAGGCGGGATGCACAGGAGGGTGCCATCATGTTGCTCGAAGGTGGCGCACAGTTGGTTGATCTCAATTCGGCATCAGATGGCGGCTACATTCCCGCGGCAGTCATTGCGCGTATCGATGCTGATGGCAAAGCCTTTGATAGTATTGATTCAAAAATAGTCGGCTCGATCGACGCCATGTATGACGAAGTCTATGAGCGTGAGAAGTTGCGGCTTGTCAATGAGCCAGTTGATCTTCAACAACAGGGGGCTGCAGAGAGTGGTAGTGCCACTGCCAACAAACACTCGATCCAGAACTCAAACGCACGTGGTGAGCGCAGTGCAAGTAAGCCGGTGGTTGCGAAGCCGGTTATGGAAACACGCAAAGACAGCATCGATGAACTGATTATGGATCTCAATCGTTTTTACGGTGAACAGCGTTGATGCTTATTACGTATCGCTGCGGTCAATGAAGGTGTGTGGCAGTCCATGCCATTGTGCGGTGCTGCGTCTGTCGCGTTTAACCAATATTGTTGAGTTTGCCTGATGACAACCAGTCTGGAAGCATTGGTCGCACAGTTTGATTCACGCGGCAAGCCGCCGGTAGAAAAGTGGAGTCCTGAAAAAACCGGAACCATCGATATCCGTATAGATAGGAATGGCGAATGGTATTACCGGGATTCGCTTATACAGCGCAAGCGTATGGTGTCGTTGTTTTCGACAATCCTCTGGCTTGAAGATGATAACTATTATTTAAAAACACCGCATGAGCTGTTGAAGATTGAAGTTGAGGTAGCGCCGTTTTCTGCTGTGTTGCTGGATGTCTCAGGGCAGGGTGAGTCGCAGTCTCTTTGCTTTACAGACAAAACCGGCAACCGGTTTACCGCAGGTAAAGACAACCGGTTGTGGTTATCGCAATCCCCTGATGCAGAGTCTCTGCCACTGGTGATTGTTCGTCGTAATCTTCCGGCATTGCTGTCGAGGCCGGTTTATTATCAACTCGCCGAGCTTTTGGTTAATCATAATGACAGTGCCGGGGTTTGGAGTGACGGTGTGTTCTTTCAGCTGGCCTGATCATTAAATCAATTCATGCTAATCAATTGATAGCGGCGAGTCCGGAACCCAGATATATCCATCCGGTGCAACAATAAACGCCTCCCTGACGCCGTGCGGCTTATCCATCGGGTCTGCCAATACCATATAACCGTGTTTTCTGGCATTGGCACAAGCGATATCAGGGTCACAATGATGGATTCGCAGTTCGATGCCACAACCTCTTGCTGCTACATCTTCTATAACACCGGCCATCGGGTGGTGGTCGTAAGTGTGATCTGCATGCAGCATCCATTCGACACCGCAGGCTTTAACCACTGCAAAATCAACATCGCCGTAGACTATTTCTGCAGACAGTACCGTGGTCGCAAACCGCGTGCTTTCTTCGACTGAGGTCACAAGTAAATTTACCCCAAGCCCCGACAACGACCTGCCGTAATCATCGGCACTCATCCACGGTGTACCTGTTCTTTTGCTGGTCATTGTGACGCCCTTCGTCAAGCGAGTCAGAAATACGCCGTTATTTTCGCATAGATCGGAACTTTTGCATGCTCCTTGCTGAATCCAGACGGGGCGGGACTGAGAGGCCATTGTGATAGAAAGTGATACCAGTAGAGATTCTGAAGAGCTGAATGTGCTCGCAGCGCGTTTTGGTGCAACTGAGTATGAGCTGTTTGGTCTGGCATTCTACGATGCACATGGCTACCAGGCTGACGATGTGCTGCTGCAGGATATGTTTATGGAGTTTCTGCAAAGCGGCGAAGCGCCAACATGGCTGCGCAGTTACGTGCGTAACCGTTTTCAAAGCCCGGCACTCGCAAAAGACAACATAAAGCAATCTGCGATGGTCACCACAGGGGCGCGCAGCGCTCTGGTTAAGTGGCGACCCAGTGTTGATATTTTTACCTTTACACTCGTCGGCCATGTGACCAGCCAGGACTTCGCTGACGGACCGGACTAGCCCGCTCCCTGCTGGAGGCATTGGCTGGCGCCTGGGCGGTTATTGCTTGGTTATTCTGATTCAGCAATCGGGAACGCCAGGTCCTCAACAACCTCAACTTCGGGCAACAACAATAAACCGTCTGGCGGCATCAGAAGCTTCGAAGCACGGTTGCCACCGCCGAGTATGATTTTTTCGCAGTTCATGACCCGGCTATCGATCCACAATGGCAGTCCGCCCGGCAGACCAAACGGTGTCACACCGCCGAGTTCCATACCGGTTAGCTCTTTGGTGAGATCGGGATTAGCAAAAGATAATTTCCTGACTCCCAGTTTCTTTCGAACTACTTTGTTGACATCGAGCCGGCAGTGGGCAAGCACGACGCAGCAGGCGAATTTGGGTTCGCCTTTGGTGGAGCCAAGTAGCAGGCAATTCGCTGACTGTTCTGCTGAATAACCATAGTGCTCGCAGAACTGCGCTGTGTCAGCGAGTGTGGGGTCGCAAAGCAGTGCTTCGTGAGGTATCGATAAAGATTGCAGTACATCCAGAACGCCTGGATGGAGAATTTCAGAGTTCATGGCGGCATAAAGATCGCTGTTGACAAGTGACTACACCGGACTTACCCATCCGGCACAATAGGTTAACATGTGAAACCATGTGCGAACGGATTGCAGGAAGTTCGTTTGATGCCTCTGAAGCAATTGCCAGAGGCGCGAGTTGATCAGATACAAGAGAGTGACTATGAATAAAAAAGTAATTTCGCTGTTAATACTGATTTCAGCACCTTTCTTTTTAAGTGGTTGTACTGCTATCGCACTGGTTGACGCTGCTGCCAGTACTGCAGTTGGTGCGGGAAAGCTAGCGGTGAAAGGCACCACTGCCGCGATTGGAGCAGTGATACCTGATGGCGAAGATGATAAGAAAAAGAAGTAGTCCAGCGCGCAGCATGCGTCTTGATTTCTATGCCAGGTTGGCATTGGGCTAAGGTTGCGCTTTGTGGTAGCGCAGGCTCGGCCGACGTTAAACTTTTCAGCCCGGAGCCAGCTGCTGTGTGACTCACCGGGTATGTGACTGGGCATGTAAGCGTGGGCCATGTAAGGGTGGGCCATGTAAGGGTGGGCCGTGTAAGCGGCTCGCAAGGTAAGCAATTGGCGGGCTCGGCAAAATCGCGGATTAGCCTGCCGGGGTTGCGTAACTCTGGTGGTGAATAAATACCGAGGTGCATAACAATGGCAGCGTGTTATAAATCCGCCTAAACTCTCACTTGAAAAAAATCGGACACAGGTGATCAGTGCCAAAAGCCAGTGAGTTAAAAAAAGGCCAGGTGGTTGAGCTGGCAGATGAGCCATATATTGTCAGACAGGTGGATTGTAAGAGTCCTTCTTCCCGCGGTGCCTCAACACTTTACAAAATACGCTTTGCTCACGCCAAAACCAAACAAAAGCGTGACGAATCGTTCAAGGGTGAGGACTTTCTGAAAGATGCGGATTGTCAGCGCTTACAGGTGCAGTATTCATACAGAGACGGGGATGAGCTCTGTTTTATGAATTCTGAAGACTTCAGCCAGTATTCACTTGCGGCGTCTGATCTTGTGGAAGAAAGCAAGTTAATGATGGAAGGGCTTGAAGGTATCTATGCGTTGCTGATCGATGGCGAGATCGCGGGTATTGAGCTGCCTCAGTTTGTTGAGCTCGAAATTACCCAGACTGACCCTGCCATTAAGGGTGCCAGCGCCACCAGCAGAACCAAACCGGCAACTCTTGCCAGTGGGCTGATAATCCAGGTGCCGGAGTATCTGGAGTCAGGTGAGGTTGTGAAGATCGCCACGGCGACGGGTAAGTTTGCATCCCGAGCCTGATCAGGTGTGTAGGTGTGTCGCTTTTTGCCACTACCAGCGTCATAGACCATTGCACAGTGGGCGGAACGGCGGAGCGTGTAGAACGGCTACTCTCTAATTTGTTCGTAAATTTGCGCCACAATTTGTTTACATGACGGATTGGAATGTATCAATTTTGAATATTGCGATTTGGCGATTTTATGGCGCTTCGGATATCCACATTTCCTGTGGATAACTTAGTGGATAAGTCCTAAATGTTGGTCGCAAAGTGGCCTGTGGCATAGATCTTTCCTGAATTGTTTGTTTTTTGATCAATCATTAAAAATACAATAATAACAATAGGTTAGATAATTTTCAGCGGCTCTCGTGGTGGTTGTATTCACATTTGGTAGATTAAACTCGGTCTATTTCCGTAAATGTGCATAACCTGCGACGGGAGGATAGATTTAGCTGCCTTTCGTCAAGAGATATTTTTGCTTTGATGCAAGGTATTTCAGTGATTTTGATCTTGTTCTTCTTGTGATTTTGATGTAGCAGAAGTAATTAGAAGTTTTATTGACGCTGTAGTGTAAGATACGTGTATCAGTAGGATTACGTTGTCTAAATTATCCGCTGCTCTAGTGGAAATCTCTGGACCCGGTGGTCAGATCGCCCAGCATCCATGAGTTATCTTCTATATGCCGTGCGACCAGATGCACTACTTCGCCTTCGCGTTGCGTGGTGCCGGACACCACCACAAGCCTTGATCCAATCACTGCTTTGCGACAACGTTCGGTAACGTTCTGCCAGATGATGATATTGGCGAGCCCGGTTTCGTCTTCAGTTGTCATGAAGATCACGCCTTTTGCGCTGCCCGGACGCTGGCGCACCTTAACCAAACCGGCAATTCTGGCAAACCTGCCGTCTTCAGTTGTCTGCAACCACCGTTGGGTGGTCAGAATACGTTTAGCGCTAAGTTTCTCTCGCAGCAGCGCGAGCGGATGGCGCCCCAGTGTAAAGCCAATGTTCTGGTAGTCGGCAACAATGTCTTCGCCTTCACTGATAAGTGATAACTGCTGTGGGATGTCATTTGAGGAGGCGTCGCGCAGCATGCCGGGCAACTGTTCTACACCGAGTAAGTCCCAGTGCGCACGATGACGATCACCACTGATCGATTTCAATGCGCCACTTGCGGCAAGTGCCTGTTGATCGCGTGAGTTAATACCGGTGCGATTGACCAGGTCTGCAATAGACTGATAGGGCCGGTTGTTGTTACGCGCTTTGGTGATCTTTTCAATAGCACCGAAAGACAGATTTCTAACCAGCCGAAAACCCAGCTGTACTGCAAAGTGGGTGGCCTGTGAGTTGGCCTGTGAGTTGGCCTGTGAGTTGTCGGGGGTTTTCGCCTGCTGCGGTATGTCAGGGGTTAATGTGTGGTCGTAAATGCTCCGGTTGATATCAATTTCCAGCACCTTCACATGGTGGCGTCTGGCATCCGCAACCAGATCAGAGGGTGAGTAAAAACCCATTGGCAGACTATTTAGCAGAGCACAGCAAAAAGCCGCCGGCTCATGGCACTTCAGCCACGCAGAAACATAAACCAGCAGCGCAAAGCTTGCCGCGTGTGACTCCGGAAAACCGTATTCACCAAACCCTCTGATTTGCTTAAATACGGCCTCGGCAAATTCGTTGTCATAGCCTCTGTTGCTCATGCCTTGCATGAGTCGCTCACGAAAGCGCTCAACTGTGCCCACTCTGCGCCAGGCAGCCATGGAGCGACGCAGTTCATCCGCTTCACCGGCGGAAAAGCCTGCGGCCACCATCGCGAGCTCCATGACCTGCTCCTGAAAAACCGGTACGCCAAGCGTTCTTTTGAGGACTTTTTTCAGTGCGATGTTCGGGTAGGTAACCGGCTCCAGGCCCTGTCTTCTTTTAAGATAAGGATTGACCATTCCGCCCTGTATCGGACCCGGGCGAACAATCGCAATCTCGATCACCAGATCATAAAAGTTACGTGGCCTCAGCCGTGGCAACATAGACATCTGCGCGCGTGACTCAATCTGAAACACACCAATGGTGTCTGCCTTTTGAATCATTTTGTAGGTTTGATTATCTTCAGCTGGTATCGTCGCCATGCTCCAGGTAACACCGCGATGCTGCTGCAAAAGCGCAAAGCATTTGCGAATCGCGGTCAGCATACCGAGTGCGAGTACATCAACTTTCAACAAGCCCAGCTCTTCCAGATCGTCTTTATCCCACTGGATAATGGTTCGGTCAGGCATTGCAGCGTTTTCTGTTGGTACCAGCGTTGACAGTGTCTGGTGTGAGATAACAAAGCCACCAACGTGTTGAGACAAATGCCGCGGAAAGCCCATAATCTGTTCAAGCAACCAGGCAAAGCGTTTCATTAAAGGGCTGTCTTCAGCAAAGCCCATTTCGTTCAGCCGTTCCGGTATCACATCATTGCCATCCCACCAGGCCATGGACTTTGCCAGTGCATCAATCTGGTCTTCCTGCAGACCGAGTACTTTACCCACGTCACGGATAGCGCTGCGTCTGCGGTAGCTGACTACAGTGGCGGCGAGGGCAGTACGGTGGCGGCCGTACTTGCTGTAGATGTACTGGATGACTTCTTCGCGTCTTTCGTGCTCAAAGTCGACGTCTATATCCGGTGGTTCGTTGCGCTCTTTGGAAATAAACCGCTCAAACAGCATGCTCATGCGCATCGGGTCGACTTCAGTGATGCCTAAACAAAAACACACTGCCGAGTTAGCTGCCGAGCCACGCCCCTGGCAAAGAATATGGTTTTCACGTGCGAAGTGAACGATGTCTTGTACGGTTAAAAAATAGTGTTCGTAACCGAGTTCTTCAATCAATGACAGTTCAGCTTCTATTTGTGCGTCAACCTCCGGGCTTGCTCCATCCGGCCAGCGGCATTGCATGCCTTCTATGGTGAGCTGACGAAGATATTCGATTGCGCTTATATTTTCAGGTACCAGTTCTTTCGGGTATTGATAGTTGAGCTCAGCCAGACTGAACTCACACAGGTTGGCAATTTTTATGGTTTCAGTAATGGCCTCGGCAGGGTAGAGCGATGCAATAGTGCTAACGGCTCGCAGGTGTTGTTCACCATTGATCAGTAGCTTGCGCCCTGCGGTTTGCAGTGTGCAGTTTTCGCGAATACAGGTGACTACATCCTGTAACGCACGGCGGTACCTGGCGTGCATATGTACATCGCCGCAGGCTACCAGCGGGATTTTATATTCTTCTGCAAGTGTGGTGACATGGCAGATATGGTTTTGATCATCAGTGGCATGCAGAATGGTTAA
This sequence comes from uncultured Granulosicoccaceae bacterium, assembly GCA_938007995.1. Taxonomy (GTDB): domain Bacteria; phylum Pseudomonadota; class Gammaproteobacteria; order Granulosicoccales; family Granulosicoccaceae. Next base: position 47,385 of record CALLLW010000003.1, read on the forward strand.
AGACAGCCAGTGATATTTAAATGTTTCTTTTAGCCAATGCAGAGTGTGATCATTATTTTGATGATTCGAGTTAGCCGGCTGCGGTGGCACCAGTATGGCAATGCAGTGCTCGGTATCAATTTTTTCAAAGCATTCATTGCTGATCAGGTAGTCGCCTTTTTGTGTTTTGCATCTGGCGTCACTGATCAAACTGCATAAACCGGTATAGCCGGTGTGATTGCGCGCCAGTACAACCAGACGGTATCCGTGTTGTAGTCGGAATTCACTGCCAATAATCAGCTTGATGCCGGTTTTTTTGGCCTGCGCATGGGCGCGAACAATTCCTGCCATTGAACATTCATCAGTAATGGCAATGGCGTGGTAGCCGAGCTCTGCTGCGGTGACTACCAGTTCCTCCGGGCGTGAGGCACCACGCAGAAAGGTGAAGTTTGAAATGCAGTGGAGTTCTGCGTAAGCGGGTGGTCTTGACATACTGTATGAGTATACAGTATTTTTCGTTTTACGCTTCAGCCCTTGTCTTTGCTATGTCCGGCAATCAGTGCGGGGTGGCGAGCGCAAGAAATACCGGTACTTTATACGCCAATGACTGGGCCGGTTACGCTGGTTGGGCCAGCTTGGCCAGTCGGGCCACCAGGGCCAGATAATAGCGTTGCTTCAATCAGGTGCTCTAACCAGATGCTCTATGGAGTTCGCATAGTATTGCAGCAGCTCAATCTCTTTCGGGTTAATCGAGTAAAGACCGCTGTCTTTACCGCTTGATCCGTTATCTATAAGTAACAGGTGCCTGAGTGTGAGCATTCTAATGCCAACGGTAACCGCGTACTCGCGGTCTCCTCGCGGTATATAGGCACGGTATCCTTTTTTCTCCAGCTGGTCGAAAAGCTCAAAAACCGAGCGCTTGAGGTCCGGCTCACTCAGATTAGTGCGACTCTTTAACACCACTGTGGCAACCAGTGCGACAGGCAGGATCGGGATAACCTGACCAATCCGTTCAATCAGATCGGCGGCTAGTTTCGATACGTCATTAAGCGGGGTTTTGCTGCTATAACCATTTTCTATCTGCCACGCTTTGAGTGAAACCGGGTGGCCGAAGTTTACGCAGGCATAGCCGTTTCGGTAGCGTGAGCCGGTAATGCGCTGATACAGGTTTTTTATTGCGAATTGCAAAAAACGCAATGTCGTTATGAGCCTGGCGGGATTATTTTTCCCATGTTGATGAGCAGTTAGTGTGCGGTCCTCAAGCACACGATCGTAATTAATACCTACCGGAATAAAAACAATATCCCGGTCTTCTGAAAGATCAAATCCTTTGGTGATATAACCGAGTAATCCAAGCCTGGGTTCACCAAGTTTTCCATTGCGGCTTAGCCGGCCTTCTGGAAAAACTGCCTGAGGCACGCCACCATTGGCTGCCATCTTTACATAGGTTTGCAATACCTTGCGGTAAAGCGGGTTGCTCGAGTTTCGCCTTACAAAGTAGCCACCCATCAACCGGATTAGCTGTTGCAGCGGCCAGATACGCGCCCACTCGCCAACAGCGTAGGACAGTGCGGTTTTCTCGGCTGCCAGATAAGTAGCAACAATGTAGTCCATATTGCTGCGATGATTCATCACGAAAACAACACTGGTGTTTTCATCAAGCCCTGCCAGTGACTGATCGTCGGCATAACCAAGACGCACCCGATAGAGGCTGTGCACTACTTTTCTTGCAAGCCAGTAGGCAGTTTTAAAGTACAACAACGCATTAAATGCCGGAACAATCTCGCGTGCGTAGCGGTTGACTTGCATCAGTAGTTCTTCGCGAGTGACTTCCTGTTGTGCTGTAATTTCTTCTACCGTTTTCAATACTTGCGGGTCGTAGCAAATGCGATCTATCAGAACCTCACGACGTGCCACTTTAAAAGAGGGTATTTTAAGGGCCAGTCTTTCATTGACTTCACTGATGACCCGATTGGCTCTGCTTCGCATATACCAGCGTATAGACGGTAACAGGAAGTGCTGCGCCAGCGACAACACAGCCAGTGCTATCAGCAACAAGAACAGCCACAGTGGTAGTTGAACCGGGTTATTCACTGGTTTGCAATTTGTGGGTCAGGGAACGAGGTTTGAATAGTCAGCGGCAGTAAGGCCGTAGCATAATAAGTCATGTGTGGTTCTGCCTTTCTTGTAGTTTGAGTAAAGTGCTTTCTTTTCACCACTGGCTCAGCCTTCTACTGTATGTGCCGGACGAAAAACAGTATCACGAGATGCGACGATTCAAAACAGGTATAGCCATCAAGAGTGCGTGATGATCGGGATCTGACCACCAAGTCATCAGTGCAACTTGTTATTCAAAAACAACGTGCCGCTTGTGTTAATCTGCAGACGCGTGTCGCATGCGTAAACAGTGTGTCGACAAGGTTCACAACCAGTGCTGATCAAGAGTTAAGTGCCTGAGCAGACTTACACCTGCATTGTTCATCAGAATTCTGCGTTCAATAGACATACACTGCTGAAGTTCGCATGTGGGCCACTTGAGAACCAGGGTGACAAAGTTTTCACAGCTACAGGCATCAGAGCAAGGCGGAAAAACGCAGGCATAGCAAGCTCTACGTCAAGGCCATGTTTTGTCAATGATGGCAACGCATCTATGGCGCCTGTGGCGAAGAAAACTGTTACTTTATTTGTAAGTAGCCCACCAGATACTCTTTCAGCGCGTCTGGATTTATAACTATGCACTTATACTCCCTGCTGTTGATCGCCTCGTGAATAATGCAGATTAAGTCTTCAACTGATCGCTCCGCTCAGACAGTCGGGCGACTGACCAATACTTCTGCCATCAGGCAGTGGGCTACGGTGTTGGTGCTGACGCTCTGTGGTTATCTGGCGGGTTACAACGTAGGCAAAGTAGCAGCGGCGCTACCACATCTTAGAGCAGACCTTCAACTGACGCTGGTACAAGCGGGTACTGTGGCGAGTAGCTACAGTGTGGTTGCAATGATATTTGCGACACTATTGGGATTGTTAGTCACCCGGCTCGGTGCTTTACCGGCAGCGTTTGCAGGAGTGCTGCTATCCGGGGTGGCCGGGGCGCTTGGTGCGGTGGCAAATAGTTACGCGTTGCTGTTGGCCGGGCGGTTGGCTGAGGGCACCGGTTATATCCTGCTCGCGATCTCTGTACCGATTCTCATTGCGCGGGTTATCACGGAAAAGTCCCGTCCACTGGCGATGGGGCTGTGGGGTACTTTTATACCCGGTGGTATTGCTCTGAGTATGTTGATTTCGGTTGTAACGCAGCATTACTACACCGAACAATGGCGACCGCTCTGGTGGTTCGGTTGTGGTCTTGCAGTGGTTTGTGTTGTGTTATTGATCGGATATGTTCTGCCGATGCTGCGAGCGACGGGAAATGCCAGCGCAAACTCCAGTGCAGCAGCACATCAGCCGCTGTATCAATCTGTGTTTGCACGTGATCCGATTCTTCTGGCAGTTTGTTTTGGGCTTTATTCGATGTTCTTTGTTACTTTAGTCACCTATCTGCCAACGGTGCTGACTGAAACATCAGATTTTTCGATACAAAGTGCCAATCGGGTGTCGGTTTTTGTCGTGCTGTGTAATATTCTGGGTAACCTGATCGGCGGATGGCTGATTGGGCGTGGTGTCGCGCTTAAAACCACTTTACAGATAGCGCTGTTAGGCGCTGGTTGTTTTTCCAGTCTGGTGTTTATTGAATCGCTGGCAGTTAATACGCGGATAGCCTGTGGATTACTCGCATGCCTCACCGGAGGCTTGTTACCTGCATCTGTGTTTGCCAGTATCGCGAGGTTTGTACCGGCGCATAAGAGCGGGCTGCTGTTAGGTGTGGTATTCCAGGCGCTCAGTGCCGGTCAGGTTGCGGGTCCGGTGGTGCTGGCCTCCTTGGTTGAGTTCAACGGTAGCTGGCGTTGGGGTGCTGCATACTTCGCGAGTCTGGTTGTGACAAGCATCATTGTGCTGGCGTTTTTTCAAAAGGGTTGTTCGCAGCAGCAGGAAAAGCCACGGTAAGCGGGCAAACTATCTGGTAAAGCTTGATTGATGCTCACTTAATCTGAGCGCTGTGATCGTGTAGATTGCAGTGCGAAAACACCCTGAAAAATCGCTCAAAGATCTCTAAAAACTGCTGGCGAATACATTGCAACAACAAACGCTTCAAAAAGAAATACAACTGCTTGATCACTGGCCTGCACTGGCCCAGCTTGCACAGGCGTGTGAATTGAGTCGGGCCGAAGTATCAGAGGCGGCCAGTAAAGGCGCGTTGTGGCGTCGCAAGCCGGGTAAAAAAGCCAAACTCAAGCGTATTCGCGACACAGCGGAATCGGAGCCCGGCGATACTCTGGTGCTGAACTACAATCGAGACGTACTGGATCAGCAGCCTCTGTTGCCAACTCTGGTTACCGATCACGGAAATTATAGTATTTGGTACAAACCTTCCGGTGTTTTGAGCCAGGGTAGCAAGTGGAGTGATCATTGTACGATTACAGAGACTGCTGCTGCAGTCAGTGGCAAAAAATGTTTGTTGGTACATCGACTTGATCGTGCAGCACGTGGTTTGATTGTGCTGGCTCATACATCCAATGCATGTAAGGCACTGGCATCGCTGTTTGCATTGCGAAAAGTAAAAAAAATATATCAGGCAACTGTACACGGCGAGTTTGATCTCAGCATGCCCGCAACCATAGATGCGCTCATTGATGATAAGTCTGCGATTACCGTTGTGCTCAGTAGCGTTTATGAAAAAGATTCGCTTACCAGTGCGCTACAAGTAGAAATAAAAACCGGTCGCAAACATCAGATTCGAAATCATCTGGCGTCTATTGGCTTTCCGGTGGTCGGTGATCGATTGTTTGATCCGGCGCGTTCACATGAATCTGATCTGCAGTTAGTTGCCAGCGAGTTGCAATTCAACTGCCCGTTCAATGGTGAGCTGCATACAGTGGCTCTTCCAGGCTCTTTACTGAACGCAGAAGATGCAGTTAGCTCCAGAAAACAGCCAATTACACAGCCCGAAACACAGCCAGCATCTGACGACGTAAACGCAGTACCCGACGAGAATAAATCAGTATAACTATGCATCCAGTTTATCCAAAGCTATTCGAGCCGCTTGATCTTGGCTTTACCACGATCGATAACCGTATTCTGATGGGATCGATGCATACCGGGCTTGAAGATGGCAACAACCATGAGCGCCTGGCAGCCTATTACTGCGAGCGTGCGCGCGGTGGTGTCGGGTTGATAGTCACTGGAGGATACGCGCCCAATATTGCAGGTTGGGTAAAACCTTTTGCTGGTACGCTTGCAAGTCGTCGTGCTGCAAAAAAACATAAGACCGTGACTGATGCGGTGCATGATGCCGGCGGAAAGATAGCACTGCAGATTCTGCATGCGGGCAGATACGCCTATCATCCATTCAACGTTGCCCCATCAAAAATTAAATCACCGATTACGCCGTTTAAGCCCTGGGCACTGTCAGGCAGAGGGGTTGAAAGGCAGATTTCTGCTTTTGTTCGCTGTGCAGTGCTTGCCAGAGAAGCAGGTTACGATGGCGTAGAAATTATGGGCTCCGAAGGTTATCTCATTAATGAGTTTCTGGTGGAGCACACCAACAAAAGAACAGATCAGTGGGGTGGTAGCTACGAAAATCGTATGCGCTTTGCACTTGAGATTGTCAGGCGAACGCGTGCGGCTGTTGGTGAAGACTTTATTATTATCTACCGTTTATCTGTCATTGATCTGATACCGGCCGGCAGTAGCTGGAATGAAGTGGTTCAGCTGGCTAAGGGTATAGAGGCCGCAGGTGCCACTATTATCAACAGCGGTATCGGATGGCATGAGGCGCGTATCCCCACCATAGCAACCTCGGTGCCCCGGGCTGCATTTACCTGGGTCACCGAAAAGCTGAAGCAGGAAGTCAGTGTGCCCGTGATCACTTCCAACAGAATCAATATGCCCGCTGTTGCAGAACAGGTTTTGGCAGACGGCCACGCGGACATGATCTCAATGGCCAGACCGTTGCTGGCCGATCCGGAATTTGCGCTGAAAGCAAAGAACAATCGCAGCGATGAAATCAATACTTGCATCGCCTGTAATCAGGCCTGCCTTGATCATACTTTCAGCTCGAAAATGAGCTCCTGCCTGGTGAACCCGCGTGCGTGCCACGAAACTGAACTGAATTATCTGGCTACTGATAAAAAGAAACGCATCGCAGTTGTTGGTGCAGGACCTGCGGGCTTAACCGCATCAATGGTACTCGCTACGCGCGGACATTTCGTTGATCTGTACGATGCTGCGGCAGAGATTGGCGGGCAACTGAATATGGCTAAGCTGGTGCCTGGTAAAGAAGAATTTTATGAAATGCTGCGTTACTTTGAAAAGCAGATCGAACTTACCGGAGTAAACCTACAGCTTGGTACCATGGTAGAGCCGGCTATGTTGAATGGTTATGACGAGGTTATCGTCGCGACTGGTGTAAATCCACGTAATCCCAAAATACCGGGGCAGGACAATAGCCGTGTGTTGAGTTATGTTGATGTGCTTCGTCATAGAGCCAACATTGGTGATCGCGTTGTTATTATTGGTGCCGGTGGTATCGGCTTTGATATAGCCGAATTCTTAATGCACAGTGAGTCATCTCCGGATGCTCAAAACACCGATCTCTGGATGTCTGCATGGGGTGTTACTGATCCTGCGGATGCACGCGGTGGCGTGGTTGACATGCAGTTTCCGAAGTCACTGCGAGACATCACTCTGCTGCAGCGTTCTGAAGGCAAGCTCGGTGCGAAGCTCGGCAAAACCACCGGATGGATACACCGTTCATCGCTCAAGCATGCAGGTGTCGAGATGCGAGGTGGGTTGAGCTACGAGGCTATTTCAGATGATGGTGTAAAAGTCTCGCTAAACGGCGCGGGTGAAGAGACCTTTCCGGCTGACAATGTCATCCTGTGTGCAGGGCAGGTGCCCAACCGTACATTGTATGACAACCTTGTCGATCAACTAGGTGCCAATGTGCATCTGATTGGCGGTGCGCACGAAGCGTCAGAACTGGATGCTAAACGGGCCATCAATCAGGCGGCAAGACTGGCGGCGGCGTTGTAGCAAAAACGTTCTCAACTGAACCTTTATGGTATTGGATAAAAGTGACTGACAGAACTCCCGAAGAAGCTGATGCATGCCGTGCTGTTAAACCGGTTGTCTGTTACCGCAGTGACCGGCTGCCCGCGGTGGACCTTTCATTATATGAGTCTGCCAGAGAGAGTATGACTCTGGTATCCGAAGTGACTGTTGCGCCACGAGATGCAAGTACTTTTGAAGCCAGGGCCGGACAGCTGTTTAGAATAGTCTGCGTTGAAGGTCACCAGGTGGGTGATCTGAATCTTTGGAATTTGCATGATCTTGCCGAGCGTTTCTACAGCGGGAAAACCCGTCAATTGCAGGCGTCGCATGTGACTGCCGGTGATCGCTTGTGGAGTTCAATGCCGGGGCTCAGGCCATTGGCTACTATCACACATGACACGCTTGGCTGGTACGGTATTGATGAATACGGTGGGTCAGTGCACGATGTTATCGGTACCCGCTGTGATCCTTACACCAATCATCAGCTGAACGGCGTTGATTATCACTACTGTTGTCATTCCAATCTTACCCGGGCATTGGCTGATCATAAAGGATGTGACCTTCAGCAGGCAGAGCAGCATGTGCACGACGTACTCAATGTTTTTATGTGTACCGGTTTCACTCTAGATACCCACCAGTACTTTATGAAGGCAACTCCTGCTCGCGCAGGCGACTACATCGAGTTCTTTGCCGAGATAGATTTGCTTGGTGCGTTGTCTGCCTGCCCCGGAGGCAACTGCGCAAGTAGTCATTCGGATGATGACACACCTTGCTATCCGCTGCACGTGCAGGTGTTTGAAACAAAACCTGATGCATTGCATGGCTGGCAGCCGCCCGAGCGAAGCAGATACAGTCGCACTCATGGGCGTTAAACGTTCTGTTAGCTCGCCGTTAGCCAGTGTCAGGCTGGTCGGATGTGATAGTTTTTAAATATCCCGTTAGCTGAAAAGAGCTGTCAGTTCATCACTGCGGTAATCTGCAAAAGTGTTAGATGAAAGCTTGAGCCAGTCTGTGAGTACGCTGTTGTATAACGCACGGTAGTCCATGGTGTGTTGTAAATCTCCATTCAACAGTTGGCCCAGATCCGGGTGTTGGCCATGCAATCCGCCGTTGACACTGCCACCAAAAACAAAATGCGCTGCTGCGGTGCCGTGATCAGTACCGTTACTCTTGTTTTCACCGGCTCGTCGACCAAACTCCGAGTAACTCATCACCAGTGTGTTATCCCAGTTATCAGTTTTACGTAATTCATTTTCCAGTCTGGCAATGCCCTTGGCGAGCTGCTTTAACAGATTGGCATGTCGGCTGATCTGATTTTCGTGAGTGTCAAAGCCTGTCAGCGTGATCTTTAACACAGGCGTATCAACGCCTGAATTGATCAGGTTAATTACATGGGCAATTTGGGCGTTGAATGGTCCGCCACCAACAGGTCTTACCGGATGTGGGTTATTGTCAACTTTTCGGGCTATTTGCTGCACTGAATTATCCAGTGCTGCTGCGCGATCAAGTAGTAGATTCATCATCTGGTTTTGTTGTGCTGCGTTGCTATTGGCGCTGGGTGGCGTGTTGCCTGACTCTCTCGAAGAAAACTGGCCGGCAGTCTTCATTGACAGCCAGTTGCCACCGCTGCTGTTGAAGATGTCGATACCGCCACCGAGTGAGATACCGTGGGCATCAATTTGTGACAGCGCATAGGCATGTTCTATATCATGTGTAATCCAGCCATTGCGACGGGCTTGATTGCCATCACTACCGGTTTCCCACAAGGCAATAGACTTAAAGTGCGACCGGTTCGGGTTTGGGTAGCCAAGTCCGTGTAATACCGCCATATTGCCTTTTTCCCAGACTGGCATCAGTTCTTGTAAAGCGTTGTGAAACCCGAAGTGATCATCGAGCGCTATGGTTTTATTTTGTTGTAAGCCGATGGTTGGGCGGAGCTCGTGATAACGATCATCTCTAAAAGGTACAACGGTATTCAACCCGTCATTGGCGCCAGCAAGTTCTAACAGGATGACTCGCTTGTGAGCAGTAGATGCCATTGTGGTGCCTGGCAACACGGGCAGAATGCTCAGTCCGCCAAGCAGCTGTAGTAGGGATCTTCGATTCATAATTTACTCCTGTACGGCGTCATCTGCTTTTCAGTTGCTGTATAAAATCTACTGCAACTGATACGAGAGATCAGTAAGAATGTCGTTCATTGAGGCTGTATCTGAAAGACGGTTCACCGGCTCTGCAGGTAGCAGCAGGTCTCGCAGAGTGGTTCCAGGATTATTTTTAATCAATGAGTGTATATCTGCGGTGCGCTGTGATTCAGATCGGCCTGCAGGCACGGGTATCACCAGTGGCTCTGCCAGCGTGACGTCTACAGCGGGGCGTGGGGCGATCTCAAGCTCAATGGCACTATTGAAAAACGCAGATTCGGGTAACCTGTTTTTCGCGGTATCTACTATTTTTTGCCATTGCTGGTAGTTACGTGCCACACCTTGTCTTTGTTGCTTGGGGTCGTTTAACCCAATCGTATAAAGATCATCAACAATCATCCATAGCGCGGTTGCCAGGTTCTTATCTGACTGGTGCAAGCCTTTCAGCATGCAATGCCGTTCGTCTTTTTCCAACTCAAATGAGAGGTTTTTGATTCCATGTTTGTTTGGTTTTGCGCAGGCAGGCCATTCAGTCACACACTCAGGCCAGCAATCAATGGTACTCAGTCGCACAGCATGACCGTGCTTGTGCTTTGTATATTTGACATTAAGCGTGTGCCAGTATTTGCCATTGAACTCGACATCAGACAACGTATAAACCAGCTCAGTTATTGGCTTTCTGTTAAATGGCCTAACGAAGTTTAAACTGACTCCACTAACACGCATTGTCAGATCATTGAGTGGGTCTGTTTCTGCGGTATCAGTACTGCGTGATTGAGTCATTGTTAAGGTGCCAGGACAGTAAATATTGCCGTAGTGAGCTGCATTTTTACGCGGGCATTTACCGGTTTGTTTGCCATCTGACGGCAACCAGATTTTGTTACCCATCATTGCCCGGCTAATGTAGAGATTTCTATCAGCCCCATCCGGTGTTGTGCCATCATTCACGAACGAGATTTCGATTGAACTCACATCCTGCTCTTTTACCGGTATGTTATGAGTAATGGTTTGCCATGGCAGGTTGTTAGGTTGAATACGGCCAAGCAGCTTTGTGTCGTGACCACCTGTCAGTTCAAGCAGGCCGGAGTCCCATGCTGTGTTATTTCTGCCGCGTACCTTCAAACGGTACTTAACGTGTTCGTCAAACTCTTCTGACGCCATGCGAATCGAAAGCTGATTCTGACTCTGCATCAGGTTTGATGATCCACTCGCCATCGAGTTTTCTGATGGTTTCCCGGATGCGGAGGCAGGCTGCTCTGCCATAGTCATGGTCATGGCTTGCTCAGGCTGTTGCAGGTTTCTATCTGCCTCTTTTGTAAATTGCTCAAGCCAGTCAAGTCTGGTGAGTAGTCTACCGGGAGTAATCCATGATGAACCACCGGGCCAGCCTGCAACATTGGGTGGCTCAAACAGATATTGCCCCATCTGGCGTAATTGCAGTGGCAGGGTTTGCCAGTCTGCCGGCAGTATACCGGTGGAGCGTATGGTTCCAACCAGAAGTGCGACTGGCGACTTCACCAGACCGTTCCTGTTATTGAGATCCCAGAAGTCATCGCTTAGAAGAATGCTGCTGTAAAGCGTCTTAATATCGTAGTCTGAGTTTCTGAATGCATTGGCATGTGGTGCAATTGTGGGATCGTTGGTCTTGATGTCGCCAACTAACATCCGCCAGAATCTGGCTGCTATAAAATTTGCAGCTGCTGGTTGCTCGAGAATAATATCAACAAGATCATCACCGTCGAACTCACCGGTTTTTCCAAACAATGTTTTTGTACCGCTATCATGATCCCACGGCTTAAAGACAAACTGCATATTGTAGGTGTTTGAAAAGCTGTTACCGGTCAAAGCGCGAGCAGCGTTCTTTATATCGGCTTCGGTATAGTTGCCTTCGCCGAGTGAAAAGAGCTCCATAATCTCTCTGGCCAGGTTTTCATTCGGTTTTTGTTTTTTGCTCGCATTGTTATCCAGATAGTTGAGCATTGCAGGGTCACGGATAATCTGCTTTAACATTTCACGAAAGCTGCCGGCAGCATTGTCTCGTAGCATCATGTGCTGTCGTGCAACGGAAATTGCCTGATTGTTAAGTGCGGAGTAAGCAGTAGCAAAATGGTTGTGCCAGAACAACAGCAACCGCTCTTTCTGCGGGCTGGGTGTGGAGATCATTTCACTGATCCACCACTGCCTGAGCGATTGAATCTCGTTTAAGCGAGTCTGGCGAAAATTCTGTTTTTCTCTGGTGGAAAGACTGGGAAAGCGAAAATGATGTGGAGCCTGCTGTTCAGTCCATGCAGGTGGCTCGGTGAGTGTCTGACTATCGAGACCGTCAACAATAATGGTTACAGCAGCTTGCCTGCTTTTGCCAATCAGTTTATTGATTTCATGCGGGCTTGCGCCAAAGCCGCTGCGTGTTAGCAGGTGTCGGGCGTCAGCGAGGCTTAGTTTGTTCTCAGCGGCCCGTACCGCGTTGTTGCCGGTGATGACGGGCAACAACGTGATAATAATCAGGGCTATCCACGAGTATATTTTCATTTTTTCCGCCAACTGCTAACAGCGCACTATTGTGAAAGACTGAAACCTGAACACTACATGAACGTTGATAAAGCGTTCTTTATTCAAGACTATGTCGGCAATATGCAGTATTCATGAGGATAACAGATAATTTCCTTGTCATGACGATACAAGCAGGGCAATATTCGGGCTGATTCGGACGTAATAATTGTTTTGTAACCATTGTTTGCTGATAAAACGTGACGAGGTTTCTACGGCGAGTCAAATAAAGCATGAACGATGGCTTACAGGAGTTGTGGGCTTATTGGTGGTCGCTGCTTGTGATTCAGATACAGATGTCACGCAAATCAGCACTGACTCGGTCACTGCTGTCACATTGCCGCAATCTCTGCGAACCGCTTTCGCACTCGATCCCGATGCATTGCAACTGCAGGTCACGGTGAATGACGAAGCTACCATTTTACGCGCTGATGAAGATTTGATCTGGCGTGGCGTGGTTGATGTGCCACGGAATCAATCGTCTCGCGTGGTAGTGGAGTGGGGTACAGACTACGGCACCAGCGGATACGTAAAACTCGCCGAACAGCAGCGCTTTGTTTTTGTTGGTAACGATGAAACAACCTTAGCCTTTGACAACAGTTACATCACAGATTTTGATAATGATCGCGATACCCGCAGCAACCTATCGGAGATTGAACAGAATCGCTCACCGGTTAATAATCTTGATGTCACCATCAATACAGACGGCACGTTTGCAACTGGTGGTATTAACTTTCCGCCGTCTGCGGAGTGTGGTCAGCAAATACCGATTGCCGTACTTAACAGTGGCGTCGACTCTGATCATCAGGGCTGGTGGTGCGCCACTCTTGAATCCGATCTGATTGATGCGGACGGTAACCCGCAGCAAATACCTAATCTTAAAATCATCGTCAGCGTAGAGGATCAGCAACTCTTCACAGACAACACAAGTGCGGATAATCTATCGCATCAAGACGATAGCATCGAAATCTTTATTGACGGAGATGACAACAAGCGCGGCACTTACGATGGCATCAACGATTTTCAGTTTCGCTTTACACCGCTTGGCACGGGCCTTTTCAGTATGGAGCGCGGGCCATTCACACCGGCAAACTTAAACGCGAGTGTTGAGTACCGCAATGGTGGCTACACACTCACCGCGATCATTCCGTTGCGTGAAGTCGGTATCCAGAACCGCTTTCCGTTTGGTCTCAATATAGAAGTAAACGATGACGACGATGGCGGAGACCGGGATGCAAAGTACGCCTGGATAGCTGACGAAGGTGTGGATATTTCCTGGTTTAACCCCGGCGCCTTCGGCACAACGCAGGTGCCTTGACGCGAAAACGGGCAGCCAGAGCAAATGATCAGAAAGCTCCGGTGCAATATTGGCGACGATGCGATCATCCGTTTTCGCCGCAATCTTACGCATCTACTGGCTATTAGCAGTAGCTGAGTCGGCTTTTTCTGATGAAAGATTCAGTTCTCTATTGAAACCCATGAATCCGCCGCTATATACTGGGAGTAAGGGGACGACCTGGCTTCGACGCGGGTGGCAAAACCTTAGGAGCATGCCGAGGAGCAAATACCTCGTTAATCCAGTTGCAAACTATTTAGTTGCCAACGACGACAACTACGCACTGGCTGCCTAATTAGACTTTAACCTCTAGTTAGTTCAGTTCTACCCCGAATCCGTTTTGCCTGTGACTCGGACCGGGGGCATTAGCCGCAGGATCGTGAGGGAGGGGAGCCTTGACCCGAACCACTAAAATATCAAAGGACCGCCAAGCCAGCCCCTGTTCGTCGGGTCGGCAAGGTTAAATCAAAGACGAAACTAAGCATGTAGCGCCGAGGGCGGAGTGCTTGCGGACGCGGGTTCGATTCCCGCCGTCTCCACCACTAAGCAGTATTCAGCGATCCGTCAGGGTCGCTGATCTCAATAAACTCAATCACTTAAAGTTGTTAGTTGTGCGTGACAGTTCGTAGTAGTAAGTGAGGTTTACGGTGAAAATTACGGTGAATGTTCTCCCGTGACTTACCGATGCCAAAGATTCTCCGAGATACCCACCTACCGAAGCTGAAGTACGGCAATGGCCCAAGCAAAGTCTACGATGGCTACGGCGATGGTCTCTTTGTTCATCTGACGAAAACCAAGTCAGGAACAAGTCGCCACTTCAAGTACGACTATGTGATTGGAGGGAAGAGAAAACAGATTAGTTACGGTAAATACCCCGATATAGGCTTGTCGCATGCCAGAGAGCTGCACCGAATGGCGCGAGCACTGATTGCTGAAGGGAAAGACCCTGTACATGTCCGAAGAAGGGAGCGTCAGGCAACCGAAGAAAAACAACGAACACTAAATACCGTATTCGATGAGTTTTTTGTTACCCGCGAATGGCGACCGTCACATGCTAAGAAAGAACAACTCCGATGGAACAAACATGTTTCCACGAGTATTGGCAAAATACCGTTAGATTCAATCGACAAGGCTGATATCAGAAATCGAATAGGTGAAATACAATCTGAGTCGGTAGACACAGCCAACCGTGTACTCAGCTTGATAGATCAGGTTTTCTCCTTCGCTGAGAGTTTTGATTACATTGATCGTAATCCTGCAAACAGCATTAAAGGCGCTCTTTCGCAGAAAAAGCACGAACAAAAAAATCACCCAGCAATTAAGGACCCAGAAAAACTCGGGCAACTAATGAACCGAGTAGATCAACTTGAAAACAAGATGGCGCGTGCAGCTCTACGAATTATCGCCATTACGTTTGTCCGGCACAGTGGTATCAGGCTCTCAGAGTGGTCAGAGATCGACTTCAATCACCGATTGTGGACCATACCAGCAGAACGCATGAAAGCTCCAAAAAATGGCGACCTTAGGATTCCTCTACCTCCACAAGCAGTAACAGCATTTGAGTCGTTGCGGGCTATTACTGGTGGACACAAGTATGTCCTCACAACGGGGATACCGAAGGGAGGTAAAGTTGCTCCTATATCGGACGGGACACTTAACAAATCTCTAGCGCTGTGTGTTCCTCGCGAGGAACATGTAGTTCATTCATTCCGCCAAACCGCCTACACGTTGTTACGAGAGAAAGGTTACGAAAAAGCACTCATCAAAACACAAATGCATCACGCAAAGGAGAAAGTCGAAGCGGCATATAACAAAGACGATCAATTTCAGCAGCGTAAGGAAATGTTGGAATGGTGGGCAAGTTATCTCGATCTGTGCAGAGAGAAAGCGCGTGGCTGATAACACCGAAGAACTGCGTATTCCGGCGAAAGTGATCAGTCATTC
Source organism: uncultured Granulosicoccaceae bacterium (assembly GCA_938007995.1). Classification (GTDB taxonomy): domain Bacteria; phylum Pseudomonadota; class Gammaproteobacteria; order Granulosicoccales; family Granulosicoccaceae. Next base: position 62,481 of record CALLLW010000003.1, read on the forward strand.
TGGTTTTATTTGATCACCTATTTTCCTAACGCGCGAGTGGCTGATAGTAGCAGCTCAGGTGATCAAATTGATCCGGAAAGTGTAGATAGCACTTTGCGCATTGATTCT
>CALLLW010000004.1 GCA_938007995.1 uncultured Granulosicoccaceae bacterium
GTTCTTGCTTCGTCCATCGAGTTGTCCTCTTTATTGTGATGCTTTGGCGGCTCACAACAGTAGTTTCTCGATGGACTCCCCTATACGTCAAACGTTGGGTGCCTCCCCGGCATAGCCGGGGGGACTCCCGCTTTCGCTAGAACGCTTTAACAACTGCCTGCAACAAGCACGGTGTCAATCGCCAGCCCAATCGCCAGCCCAATCGCCAGTTAAGCCGACAGTGACATAGTTTGTGTCACTGTCGATTAAACAAATAATCCCCGCCCTTGCACACCGCTAACAGGCGCTTGTGCAGCGGCATACGCTTACTCAAAACAGTAACAGCTGCCCGGCCGGGTCCGGCTTTATAAAACGGGAATAGTCCAGTTCAAAATCGCGACCCACAGATATACCGGCGAGTTTACAGGCCAGCTCAAAACGTTGGCGGATAATATCTGCACGTGGCCCGCTGCCAATCATGCGCTCATTAAAATCTGCATGATTCAGTTTGTTATCCCTGATTGATTTAATAGCTTTAATTATTCGCGCCGCTCGCAACGGATAATGCTGCTCAAGCCATTGCGGAAATAACTGCTGTAGTTCATGCGGCAAACGCAACACAATTGCATAAGCTGCCTGAGCACCCGCGTTGGCGGATGCATTTACAATGCTATCAATTTCTTCCTCGTTAAGTGCCGGTATCACAGGCGATACAGAAACTCGCACAGGAATGCCGGCGCGACTTAAAGTTTCCATTGTTTTAAGCCTGCGTGACGGGGTAGTTGCGCGCGGTTCAAGATTTCTGGCGAGTTTACGATCAAGCGTTGTGATGGTAATACATACCGACAGCAATTTTTTTTCAGCCATCTGTACAAGCAGATCAGTATCACGCTCAATCAATGATGATTTGGTTATCAGATAAGCGGGATGATTTGTTTCAAGCAATACTTCCAGTATCTGTCGGGTAATTTGCAGCTTCTTTTCCAGTGGCTGATACGCATCTGTGTTGACACCAATAGCAATTGGCTGACATTGATAGCTACTTTTAGAAAGTTCTTCACGCAGTAGCTGCGGTGCCCGGCGCTTGGCATAAAGCAGGGTTTCAAAGTCCAGCCCGGCAGAGTGCCCCAGATAGATATGAGAGGGTCTGGCAAAACAATAAATGCACCCGTGCTCACATCCACGATACGGATTGATGGATCGATCGAAGTGAATATCGGGTGATTGATTACGCGTGATGATGCTGCGGTTACAGTCTTCGCGCCAGCTGGTAGTGACTTTGGTTTGCGGTTCAGTGTAGGAACTCCAGCCGTCATCAATATCAGCATGACGCACTTGTTCAAACCTGCCGGTGGCATTAGTAACAGCACCCCTGCCCTTACGTACTAAAGGAGCCTCTCGCATATATTTCGCTTAATACTGTATTTACATACAGTATCATACGGTAAGCACTGAAAAACACAAGCGGCGCTCAAAATATCTAACTACCTTGTGGTCTACTCACCAAGCCCGCGCTTAATGTCAGCAAATATGTCGTCGGGTGACTCCAGACCAACCGCCACACGCAACAAACTGTCAGTAATACCTGCAGCACTGCGCTCCTCTGCAGAGATTCGACCATGAGTTGTGCTTGCGGGGTGTGTAATCGTGCTTTTAACATCCCCCAGGTTTGCAGTGATTGACAACAATTCAGTTGAGTCTATGACACGCCAGGCCGCTTCTTTACCGCCTTCCACTTCAAACGAGACAACCGCACCAAAGTCACTTTGTTGTCTTTTGCACAGCTCGTGTTGCGGATGCTCTGCCAAACCCGGAAAGTAGACGCGTTTGACGGCAGGCTCCAGCTGTAGCCGCATCGCAATATTCGCAGCACTCTCACAATGCCGTTTCATTCTGATCTCAAGTGTTTCAAGTCCCTTTAAAAATACCCAGGCATTGAACGGACTCATGGTGGGACCCGCTGTGCGCAAATAGGCAAAAATATCTTCACCGACTGTTTTTTTATCGCCAACCACAGCACCACCAACACAACGTCCCTGACCATCTATGAATTTTGTCGCTGAATGGATCACAAGATGTGCACCCAGCTCCAGTGGCCTTTGCAGCACCGGTGTACAGAAGCAATTATCAACAACCAGTAAAGCGTTATGACTATAAGCAAGTTCTGCCAGTGCGCTGATGTCTGCCAACTGAGTCAGTGGATTGGTGGGTGTTTCCAAAAACAACATGCGGGTTTGCGGTGTTATTTTGCTTCGCCAGTCATCGATGTCATCGATGCGTGCAAAATCGACCGGATTACCCATACGGGTTAAGTACTTTTTAAACAGCTGTGTGGTTGACCCGAACATACCTGTAGCAGCGACAATATGATCTCCTGCGTCAAGTAACGCTACACAGGTTGCCATGATCGCAGCCATGCCGGAAGAAGTAGCCACACAACACTCGCCACCTTCAAGCGCTGCAAGTCTGTCTTCAAACATATGTACGGTCGGGTTGGTAAACCGTGAATACACATTGCCCGGCAATTGATTTTGAAAACGTGCAGCAGCTTCGGCGGCACTTTTAAAGACAAAGCTGGAGGTACAAAACAAAGCCTCGGAATGTTCGCCTTCGTCAGTTCTTCTTTGCCCTGCTCTTACCGCTATGGTCGCAAGATCAAAGTCGTTCCAGTCTGGATGGTTCATGTGAGTCCGCAGTGTATAAGCCAGTGCGGCGAAGAGAACGGTGCGGGACGCAAGAAACCGACAAACCTATTGCCGATTAAACTGAAAAATAAAAACCGACAATTAAACCTTAACATCAGCGCCAGCAACTGGAGTGCAAGCGTTCGATTTAGCGGTATTTTTCAAGCGCCCGCAAGCTGAATCAAATCGGCGCGTCTTGATTATGCCGCAGTACGAGCCAGTGTCAAGTGCGGCGTTGTTAGTCAGTTACCCACCAATAGCAAGCAGTTACTGCACATCCAGATCAACGATTTCTTCATCGGAGCTTGTATCTTTGTTGGCATCGGCACGGGCGGTCTGCAACCGCTGAAGATAAGACTCATCTACATCACCTGTGATGTAGATGCCATTGAAGCAACTGGTTTCAAACTCACCCATGGCAGGCCGCGATTCACGAACGCATTCGATCAGATCGTGCAAATCCTGATAAATCAATCCATCTGCACCGATCGCCTGACGTATCTCTTCAACGCTTTTATCATGAGCAATCAACTCGTTGGCAGCAGGCATATCAATCCCGTATACATTCGGGTAACTGACTGGAGGTGCAGCTGAAGCCATATAGACTTTTTTTGCACCCACCTCTCGCGCCATCTCGACTATCTGCTCAGAGGTGGTGCCACGCACAATCGAATCGTCAACCAGTAACACGTTCAGACCCTTGAACTCAGAACCGATCGGATTCAGTTTTTGTCGTACTGCGTTACGCCGCATCGTCTGCCCCGGCATGATAAAAGTGCGGCCTATATAGCGATTTTTAACAAAACCTTCGCGGTACTTTACTCCCATGCGCATCGCCAGTTCCAGAGCAGACGTATTGCTGGTATCCGGTATTGGAATCACCACGTCAATATCGTTGTCGGGCCATTCGCGTTGTATTTTTTCAGCGAGCTTACGCCCCATAGCCAGCCTTGAACTGTAAACCGATACCTGATCGATAATCGAATCCGGTCGCGCAAAATAGACGTATTCAAAAATGCACGGACTGAGCTGGGTTTTCTTTGCGCACTGCTTTGAATAAAGCTCACCTTGCTGTGTGATGTATACCGCTTCACCCGGCTCAAGATCACGTACCGGCTCATAACCCAGGCCCGTCAGTGCGACACTTTCCGAGGCCAGAATATACTCTGTGCCTTTGTCCGATTCGCGCTTGCCAAGAATCACCGGTCGAATGCCATACGGATCTCTGAAACCCAACACACCACGGCCAACCAACATGGCAATTACCGCGTAGCCACCGGCACAACGCTGATGAACGGCAGCCACCGCCTGAAACAAGTGATCGGGCTGAAATTTGCTGGAACCCGCAGCACCTTGCAGCTCGTGGGCAAAGACATTCAACAGCACCTCGCTGTCAGAACTGGTGTTGATATGGCGCCGGTCAGTGCGATACAACTCACTTTGCAGCACTTCAGCGTTGGTCAGGTTACCGTTATGCGCCAGCACAATGCCAAACGGTGAATTGACGTAAAACGGCTGCGCTTCAGCGGATATTCGCGAGCCACCTGCAGTCGGGTAACGCAAATGGCCGATGCCCATCGTGCCCTGCAGTCGCATCATATGCGAGGTACGAAAGACTTCTCTGACCAACCCCGGCGCTTTACGCACAAATAATTTGCGTTCATCGCAGGTTGCCATGCCTGCAGCGTCCTGCCCGCGATGCTGAAGCAACGTCAAGCCGTCGTAGATCTGTTGATTAACCGCTTCGTGGCCGACGATGCCAATGATGCCGCACATGATGCTGCCTGCTTTTCACAAGCTGAGATTGTAAACGGTTAATCCGTTACAGGTTTAATAGTTTGCGAAAAAGGCAGGCCAGCGGACAAATTGCAGCCCCTGACTAAAGGGTCGTAAGACAAGCTCGCTTAGTTAGCTGACTTCCCGCTCGCTCCACTAGCTGCGATTCAAGACGAATAACTCAGAAAGATTATCCGGCATTTTTGCGCGAATGGCTTTCGAGCCTTTGAGCACGACCGGCAGCAATTCAGATTCACCCCACCATGGCTCTCTGGGCAAACTACTGCTGTAAGTGGCAAGCATAGCGACCAGTGACACAATCAAAAAGCCGCGCACTACTCCCAGACCCACCCCAAGCAATCGATCGACGATACCGAGCCCGGTCAGTCCGAGTAGTTTACGCAGCATCCAGCTGATCACGCTTAGCATAATGAACGCGCCAAAGAACAAGCTGGCCGCAGAGATTATTGAGCGAGCAGACTCGCTTTCAACCGATGCCGGCAGAAACACACTGAATTCAGGAGTGAATTTAAACGGCAGCCAGATTGCCACCAGCCAGGTGATCAGCGAGAGCACCGAGGAGGTAAAACCGCGGAACATACCAAACAGGGCTGATATCGAAATCACAGCGAGTATGACCAGATCAAGGGTGTTAAAAGTCATCGATACTGTCTCTACTTGTTAACACTATTGTAGCAGTAGCTGCGCAGATCCGTAGCATCAGGCTTCTCTACCGCCCTCTTACCACCAGACTCTCGACACGATAATCACGGTCGATCCGGTTTTGCAGTGCCAATGCTTCCACCTGGTTGTCGAATGGACCCACCAACACCCGCACCACGGTTCGCTGACTGCCCTGCACCCGGTTCGCATAGGCGGGCAGGCTCTGGTTGCGCAGACGATTGATGAGCGTGACGGCATTGCTGTCGCGAACAAAGCTCGCCACCTGGATGTTCCAGCCTGTTTGCAGATCACGCGTTTGCAAACTGGTGGCCGGACTCGCTGGCAAACGAGCAGCGGGCGTACCCGATGAAGCAGACCGACTGTTTCCAGCAGCAGCATTGGCGACGGCGCTGGCCAGTTGTTCGGTGTTTTGACGCAGCGGTTCTGCGCTGGCGCCGGTAGCAGTTTGTTGTGACGGCTGCAGTCCGGTAGTCGGTGTAGGGTCGGAAAGACTGACATCCACTTCACTGCGCGCTGGCACCTGCATACCTGCAGCACCTGGTCGCTGCACTGGCTGCCTTGAAGAAAAAGAGCTCTCCACAACCGGCCGTGGCGGCTCTGCCGGCAGAGTCTCGGCATATTCGTATTCGCGCTGGGACCCTGAGCCATCCAGCACGAAAGGCAGAATAATTACTGCCAGCGCTAACAATACGGCAGCACCGATCAATCGAGCAAACAGTTGCTCATCTTTCAGCTCCTTACGACCCTGCGCCACATGTCCCGCCTGTACTGGTTCGATTGTCAGAGTATCTTTCAAGACACCTTGCTCTTGTCGCAAACTAATGTAGAAAATTGGGTACCGATGAGCGCTTACAACACACCCGGACCACACAACACCACCAGCGTACCGCCGCTATCAAACATCGCTAGTTTCGGGCTGACTGGAAAGCTATTCAGATTTCAGATTGATGATTTATTGAGCAGATCGAGCGCCGGTCCGACCACATGGAACGACCCCATCACCACAACTCTGTCTTCAGGGCCTGATTGTGCAACAGCTGCCCGCACTGCATGAATTACCGAAGCGAAATTCTCACTGTTTTCAACACCCGCAAGTGCTAACTTTGCGCTGATTTCTGTCGCAGGCATGGCGCGTGGATAATCAATTTCGGCGATTAGCCAGTTATCAACAGCAGTCACCAGCGAATCGATGATAGCGCTGGCATCTTTATCCTGCATACAACCGAAAACTGCCAGCGTTTTTCCGTCTACCCTGATAGAGCTGAGATAGGCATCCAGCTGCTCGGCAGCTGCTTTGTTATGCGCTACATCAAGCAGCACCTGCGTATCACCATACTGCAGAATTTGCATGCGACCCGGCATGACCACATTTGCCAGAGCACTTTCAATCACCGGCGTGGCCGGCAGGCTACCGATAAACTTTGCAACCGCAGTAATGGCAACAGCGGCATTATCACAAGCCCACTTGCCGGCGATTGCGGGAGCCGGCAACTGCAGCTTTGTGCTTTGATCTTCGTAACTCCATTGGCTATCCAGCAACGGTTCAACGAAAAAATCACGATCCCGCTGCAACAACAGCGCACCTTTTTCACCAGCAACCCGCGCTATGCTGGCGGGCGGATTCGTATCGCCACAGATCAATGCGCACCCCTGACGCGCAACACCGGCCTTTTCAGCACCGATCGACTCGCGATCATTGCCAAGCCACTCAACATGGTCAATACCGATGGAGCTGATGCAGGCGACTTCGCTGTCCCATGCGTTGGTTGCGTCGAGTCTGCCACCCAGTCCGACTTCAAGAATGGCCACATCGATACCGGCCTCGGCAAAGCACCAGATACCAGCCAGAGTCGTGAACTCAAAGTAGGTAAGCGCAACATCGGCGCGGGCTTGCTCAATTGCTGCAAATGCTCGACACAAACGGTCTTCGCCAACACGCCTGCCGTCGATAACAATTCGTTCGTTAAAGTGAATAAAGTGCGGTGAGGTATAGACGCCGGTGCGATAACCGAGTGCGGTGAGCATGGCATCAATGTAGGCGGCGGTAGAGCCTTTACCATTGGTGCCTGCAACCGTAATAACGCGAAAGCCGGGAGATTGCAGATCCAGTTGGCCTGCCACCCGGGTTATACGCTCAAGCCCTAGCTCTATTTTGTCCGGTTGCAGTTGTTCAAGATACCGCAGCCAGTCGTGCAAACTACGACTCACCGGTTCGCCCGATGCACAAGCGGCTGCCTGCTATTGGCTGATTGCCTGTTGTAGCGTGGCTGCCTGTTACCGTAACGCTCAAACACTACCCTTCCCCGGTAGTCTCGGCTTCTGCGGCAGGCTCGGTTTCATCCTCATCTGTTTTCAGGTCCGGTGATTGTCGACCAGTGAGCTGTGACAGTATGGTCGCGAATTTCGCACGCATCTCGCGGCGGTCGACGATCATATCTATTGCGCCATGCTCTAACAAAAATTCAGAGCGCTGGAAACCACTTGGCAAGGTCTCTCGCACCGTCTGTTCTATCACTCTGGGACCAGCAAAACCAATTAAGGCGCGTGGTTCTGCAAACACCAGATCACCCAGCATGGCAAAGCTTGCAGAAACGCCTCCCATCGTGGGGTCGGTGAGCACTGAAATGTACGGCACGCCTCGATGTGAAAGCTGCGCCAGCGCAGAGCTGGTTTTGCCCATCTGAAACAGTGATACCAGCGCCTCCTGCATACGAGCCCCGCCTGAAGCGGTAAAGCAAATAAACGGTGCATTATGTTGCAGCGCAGTATCAGCAGCGCGAACAAACTTTTCGCCAACCACTGATCCCATTGATCCGGCCATAAACTGGTATTCAAAAGCAGCAGCAACCACAGGCACACCATGAATAGCACCGTACAGCGCCACCAGTGCATCCTTTTCTTTACTGGCTTCAGCAGCCTGGCTGAGTCGGTCACTGTACTTGCGACTGTCCTTGAACTTCAGGTGGTCAACCGGCTCAAGGTTTGCCGCTATTTCACTGCGTGGCTCTACATCGAGCAGCGCTTCGAGCCTGGCTCTTGCCGGAATGCGCCGATGATGACCACAGCGCGGGCAAACGCTTTGATTGCGCTCCAGATCACCGGAATACAATACGTTTGTGCAGCTATCGCATTTAACCCAGAGACCTTCGGGAACCGACCCGCGATTGCGGCTGTCAGTCCTGACTCTGGACGGCATTAGCTTGTCAAACCAGCTCATTTAGTTACCTGCGTGTTTGTTGGGTTTGAAAATTCGTCACCGCGTGATAGTCGGAACGGTACTACAAGGCACCCGCAATTTCACGGTCGGCAGCTCGTACCGACTGAATAAATTTTCGCATCAGTTCAATGTCTTTAACACCTCTGGATGACTCTACACCACTGCTGACGTCGACGGCATCGGGCTTTACGTGCATAACAGCATCCGGGATGTTGTTGCAATCAAGACCGCCGGCGAGTATCAAGGGTGCAGAAAACCCATTGGGCACCCGGCTCCAGTCGAACAATTCACCACTGCCACCTGCACCACCGGCGATGTTGCTATCAAGCAAAAAACCGCGGGCATTTTCAAATTGCGCTGCATAGGCATGAACATCAGAGACAGATTTCATTGCCACCGACTTGATGTAAGGTCGGTTAAAGGACTGACAAAATTCAGCAGACTCAGTGCCGTGAAACTGCAACAGCGAAACAGGTACCCGTTGCAGTATGTCGTCTATGACTGTCGCTTCTTCGTTTAAAAACAAGCCGGTCACAGTCACAAAGGATGGCAGAGCCTGAACTATCTCGGCTGCCCGCTCTACTGACACATGTCTGCTGCTGGGTGGATAGAACACCAGACCAAGCGCATCGACACCACATCGACAAGCCGCCAATGCGTCTTCGACACTGGTCAGGCCGCATATCTTCACCCGGGTATAGTGGTCGGTGCTGACCGATGTTTCTGGCATTTATAAAGAATCTGTCTGGCGGTATGGCTCTTGGTGAACGACTGTCAGCAGAACAAGCCACTGACTCGTTGCGCTGGTCATTCAATGCGGTGGACCTTACCACAATTGGTCCTGTTTTAGGGCATGACTGAACCCGCTGGCAGGCTGTCACGCCAGTGCGGAATACCAAAATCAGTATGGTAGTGTGGACCCATAAAATACAGTCCCTGCGCAGTAGCGGTTGCACCGGCCAGCCTGCGGTCACGGGCCTGCAGCAGCGCTGCGATCCAGCCAGCGGACTCGTCACCAGCGCCAACGGCAATCAAACTCCCGACAATAATCCGCACCATATTGTGCAAAAAAGCATTACCTTCAATCTGCACCATCACATGCCGATTGTAGCGGCTGACAGACACTGCTGTGATCTCCCGCACTGCGTGTTTTGCCTGACACCCGGCAGCACGAAAGCTGGTGAAGTCATGCTCGCCAACCAGACTTTGCGCCGCACCGTGCATGGTTTCAGCATTTAACTCGCGGTGCACCACCCCGACCCGTGATCGCTGTAATGCAGAACGAGCGGTGGAGTTAAGAATCCAGTATCGATAAGTTCTGCCAAGCGTTGAGTAACGCGCATGAAAATCGTCACTCACCTCAGTCACATGCCGTACCGATACATCATCTGGCAGGTTTGCATTCACACCCATGACCCAGGCTTTTAACTGGCGTGTTCGCGTGCTATCAAAATGCACGCACTGCTGCCATGCATGAACGCCAGTGTCGGTGCGACCAGACGCAGAAACAGTTATCGCTTCATCAGCTACGCGGCTGATCGCAGATTCAACAACCTGCTGCACTGACGGACTGTGGTCCTGCCTTTGCCATCCGCAGTACGCACTGCCATCGTACTCCACACCTAATGCATACCTGGTCATGATTGTTTTTCAGAAATAGCGAGTGACAAAGCACCGGGCCGTGAAAAATAACTGCAGCACCCGACGACCAGTAGTTCTATGTTAAGCACCCTGCTGATTGACAGCTACACCACTGGTGCCTTTATTGTAACCGCTTGCCACAACCTGCTCTGCCGAAAACAAAAAAAAGGCGCCTGCTATGGCGCCTTTCAACTTCTGTGCGTGTTTAGATTTTTTTTATTTATTCAGCTTTTTCAGCAGCTCTGCGGCCTCGGTCTGCTGTAAAGGATTGCCTCTGGCTGCGATGTCCCTGAGCGCTTTAGCGGCATTCTCATCATCACCCATGTCCATATAAGCCTTGGCAAGGTCAAGCATAGTCTCCATTTCGTCGCTGCCACCTGCAATCGTGGCATTGTTGTCGTTTGTCAGGTCGAGTTCATTGGCGAAGCCACCATCTATACTGCCCGGTGCGCCAAGATCAACATCTTCAAGTGACATGTTTTCGAATGAGGTATCAAAATCAGGATTGGTCAGATTCAGCGTGCCGAGATCATCACCAGACATTTGATCGCCGGCTATATCTTCCAGATTCATGGTGCCGTCATCGTCGAGTGAAGCGAGATCAACATCATCAAGCGACAGACCACCCTGATCATTAAGGTCAGCCTCGCCTGCAAGCGAGCCAAGATTTCCGGTCGCCTGTAGTTCGTCAAGACTGAACTCTGACCCTGGATCAATAGTTTGATCCAACAAGTCATCAGCTGTTGTATCCAAATCACGAGACGCATGGCTGCTGTGCAGTGCATCCAGGCCGTCACTCGCCGCACCTTTCGCATCTGAAGCAGCACCGGCTGCCATTGCAGCTGCACCTGAAGCGCCGGCTGCCAATGCACCAGCTGCCCCGAGTCCACTACCTGAAGCATCTGTACCAGTGGATGAGTTACTCGCCAATTCATCTCTCATCTCGGCAATACGAGCATGGTGACCTGAGTTTGGAAATTTCTCTGTAAACCTCCCTGCCAGTTCATTGAAGTTATCGCTGTTTTTCTGGTCGTGATAGTTCTCGAGTAACTTAAAGTGGTACTCCTCGTTGTTCGGCGATCTCTCAATAGCTGTTTTTAGCAAGTCTTCAGCCTGGCCATGTAAGCCATAGCGCAGGTAGACTTCCGCCTCGGTCAGTGTGTCGTCCAGAGCGGTTTCTTCAAGTTCCTGATCAACTTCGTTCTGTGCATCAGCAACCAAAGGTGCAGACTTAACCGGATCGTTTGCCGGTCCGGTAGCTGACTGCAGTGGCACTGTAGATTGCTCAGGCAACGGCGTTGTTGTCTCCGGTGTTTGCGCATCGCGTGCATAGCTTTGTGCCTTGCCGGGTGTTGCCGCAGAGTCCTGAGCACTGTTGTCGTTGTCCGCATCAGTGCCACGCGAAGTTGCTACTGCCGCCGTGCCGGTGACCGCTGCTGCTGCTGCCGCAGCGGCTGCCGCAGCAGAGCTACTCTCCCGACGCTTTGGCTGGAATGCTGCGTTATCCGGCTCATCGTACATGGCCGATTCGGACGCTTTCCTGTCCCGCACACTAGGTGAAACTGCCGAATGCTCATCGTTTCGAGGTCGGAGCACTTTGGTTTCTGTAGGCTCAGTCTTACGTCGTCTAAAACCCCAGGCTCCCAGAAGACCTAACAACGACAAACCTGCCCCTGCTGCCAACACTGTTTTACGATTGCCAACCAGGTCCTGCAGTGGTGCAAACCCGAGTAACCCGCCGACCGCTGCGGCACCGCCGGATGCCATTGTTTTGCCTGCATCGGACATGGTGTCCGCGGCACCAGCCATTACGCCCTCGCCGTCAGCATCGCTGTCAGACATTGCAGCTTTGGTATCGGCCATGGCTTGCTTGCCATCTGCCATCATATTGTCAGCTTTATCAGACATGGCATCACCGGCATTTTCAGCGGCCTCGCCTCCCGACTGTTGTAACTCTGCCAGTCGGTCCTTCACTCGTGATGCCCCTTCGGAAGAGCTGTCGAGCATAGCTGTGCCTTCAGCTTGCAGCTGCTGCGCCTTCTCCATCAGGCTGGCTTTGTCAGCTTCCGCCTGATCGAGCTGCGCCTGCAGTTGCTGGCTGTCAGCCAGTACCTGGGCTCGTTCTTCTTCAGCCTGCTGTATCAGGCGCTGGTTTTCAAGTTCCGCTTCACCTCTGACGCGTGCAATTTCGAGCTCTGCTTCCTGAGAGATGCGAGCCTTCTCGGCCTCAAGCTCAGCGCGTATGTTTTCACGCTCGGTTTGAGCCTGCGCCAACAGCCTGCTTTTTTCTTCTTCAGCTTCACGTACCAGTGCGGCGCGTTCCAGCTGCGAGCTTGCTTCCAGTTCGCGCTTCTCCAGTTCAAGTGCTGCCAATTGCGATCTGAGCGCTTCTTCTTCGGAAGACAATCGAACTGCCTGAGCCTCTGCTTCGGCAGTGGCGAGGTTTGTATCAGCATCAGCCTGCCGTGCAATAGCTCTCTGAGCGAGTTCCAGCTCTTCGTTTAGACCTTTTTGCATTGCTGTGACGTTTTCTGAAGCGTTAGACAGCTCGCTAATCTGAGCATCTATTGCAGCAGCATTTGACTCAGCAGCTGCCACTTCATCCTGCAGCTTCATTAGTTCGCTTTCACGAACGGTTATCAGGCTTTTCATCTCCTGCATGTTGTCTGACAGGTTATCGAATCGGCCTTGCAGGTCATCACGCTCTATTGCGTCTGACGCAATCTCGGCCTGCACAGATTCAAAGCGTTGGTTGATATCGTCGAGACTGCTACCTAAATCTGAGGTCGAGTTTTCGAATGCGATTTCGGTGTCTTCAGGTTGTGCAAAAGACCCGGAGCCTGTATCAACCTGCGGAGGTCTGTTGTTACGAGTCCACGACTCCACAATGGCAAGCGCGTTACGCCGATCTACGCTGGTTTGCGACTCGGGCGTAGGAATCTGCAGCAATGCACCGCTACGCATACGGTTCATGTTGCCGTCGCGGAATGCATCCGGGTTGGCGTTCAACAACGCCACCATCATCTGATGAGGCGAGACGCCAGGTGCTTTTTGCGCGTTAGCAACGCTCCACAGTGTGTCTTCAGTACGGATTCTGTAAGTCTCACCTGATAAATCAATAATTGCACTGGAGCCCGCACCAGAAGCACCACTGCGGGCAGAGCCGTCAATCGCTACCGCAACACTGCCGGTGGAGAATCCGGCATCATCCGTGGTTGTCTGTGTGGTACCGAATAATTCACCGGATAAATCGATCAGATCTCCCTGCGCATCGGTATCACCAAATGGTGCCTGCGACAGCTCGACTACCGGATCAGAAAAAGTCGCCACATCACTCACCAGCTCAGCAAGTTCTGCAGAGCTGATTAAATCGCCCTGATCAGCAGCGGTGTCCGAAAACTGATCAGCCTCAAACTCGTTACCAAAAACTGCGCTACCAGCGGGCACTTGTGCACCGAGATTATCCAACGGCACTGACTCACCGGCATTGTCTGCAAGCGCTGGTGTATCAAATTGTGGGGTTGTCTGTAGTTCCTGTACCAAAGAGATGACCTGACCATCGTTATCAACCACAGTCGTCGCTGAGTTCGTGGCAAGTGCGCGGCTATCAGGTACGAAAAGGTTTTCAGTTTCTTTTGTTACCACTGGTGCAACGGAAGTCGCCCGACGACTGTTAGCCGATGTGGCGATCGCTGTTTCAGTAAAGGTTACTTCGCCAATTGTGTTGCCGGGCAACGAAGCTGTTGGATTACCACTCAGATCAATCGGCACCCCGGCTCCTGCATTATCGTTACTGACAAAAACATCTGCAGAACTGCTGCGTCCAGCGGGCTGGCGTACTGGCTCATTGGCGGTGAAGGATGGGGGATTCAACAGTACCGTGTACTCTCTTACCAACTTCACATTGCCCGGGGCATCAACCTCAAGCAGAAAGTTCAGAAACGGCTCGAGCACCGGCGTACTGCTGGTCGCCTTGACCACTGCCTGACCATCCGGTCGCCGGTCAACAGTAAAGTCAACGGATGACAGAACGGGAGACAGCTGTAAGCCCGCTCGTGCAAACGCACTGGCTGGTGCCAGTCTGACCTGCAAACTCTGTAGCTCGTCTTCAGTAGCAGAAAGAATTGCTATCTCGGCATCAAGATTTTGATTCAATGCCGAGTACATCTCAATCTCACCCAACCCGAGAGCATGAGATACATTTGTCATGCTTGACAGGCTTAAACTTACAGCGGCGGCTATGGCTAATTTTCGCACAGTTATACAATCTCTTTTTAAGTCAAAAGCGGTGTAATGGCGCAGCACCATCACGCTAGTCTCGTGAATGTTCACCGGATAGATCTATGTCCATTACCGATTTTATGGCTTTATTATTCGAGTGATTTCCAGTGGTATGTCGAAAAAACACCGCTCGGATTCTCGCCACTGAAAAACCTGTCCCATTGATATAGTACGGGACTGCCATTTAGGCAAACTGAACCGGAACAATTCTTGTCCAGCGAACAAGACTGTGGGTCAATTCATGGTTAGTTGACTAAAACAATACAGGATTCAACTACGCCAATCGTAAAATAGTTGCCCGAATCAAGGTATCCGGGTTTATTCTGGCAACGCTTATCAACAGATAGCGCAACACAATTGAAACAAAGTCAGTACCATCGCGCCCGGGAATGCCGAACACAACGGCTAAATTTCAAACTAATGCAACAACATACTTTTACAGCTGGCCGTTGGCAGTAGTCTGCAACCGGCGATAAAAAACAGCCATGGTAGCTACTCAAGTCAGCGGGTAGCATTGGTATTTTACGCTACCCAAGCAAACGCAACATACGCCTGATAGGTTCAGCAGCACCCCATAGCAATTGATCGCCGACCGTAAATGCTGTTAAGTATTCCGGCCCCATGTTCATTTTACGCAACCTGCCCACCGGCACCTGCAAACTACCGCTGACAAAAGCCGGTGAGAGCTTTTCAACGGATGCGGCTTTAGTGTTAGGCACCAGTTCTGTCCATTGATTTGCACTACCAATGATCTGCTCAACTTCTGCCAATGGCACATCTTTTCTTAGTTTGATTGTCAACGCCTGAGAATGACAACGCATGGCACCGACACGCACACACAGACCATCAACCGGAATAGTTGCAGCGCCATGGCGCTCAAGAATTTTGTTGGTTTCTGCTTCTGCCTTCCACTCTTCCCTGCTCTGGCCGTTTTCAAGATCGCTGTCGATCCACGGAGTCAGACTGCCAGCCAGCGGAGCACCACATTCCTTAACGGGAAAGGCATTGTTGCGAAAAGCCTGGTTGATGCCGCTGTCGATATCAATAATCGAACTGTCCTGCTTAATCAGCAAATCAGCAACCGACTGGTTCAGCACACCCATCTGCGAGATCAGCTCGCGCATTGCACGAGCGCCGGCACCTGATGCTGCCTGATAGGTCATCGAGCTGCACCACTCAACCAGGTCTTCGCGAAACAAACCGGCCAGCGCCATCATCATCAGACTGACCGTGCAGTTACCGCCAATGTAGTCTTTCTTGCCCGCGTTCAACGCATCAGCAATAACCTGATCATTGACCGGATCCAGTACGATGGTACTTTCCGGCGCCATACGCAGTGCAGACGCTGCGTCTATCCAGTACCCGTCCCAACCATTGGCACGCAACAAAGGATGAATTTTTTTTGTGTAATCACCACCCTGGCAAGTCAGGATGGTATCCATTTGCGAAAGCGCATCAATATCGTGCGCATCGAGCAGCGTCGAGGTTGCGCCGTTTACTGATGGTCCTGTTTGACCTGCCTGAGAAGTTGAGAAGAATGTCGCTTCGATTTTGTCGAAATCATCCTCTTCCAGCATGCGCTGCATAAGCACTGAACCGACCATGCCGCGCCAGCCAATCATACCAACCTTCATCAATTATTCCTGAGAGTTACAGTTAATCCGCGAGATTACGGGAAAATTCGATATTTTGTAACGCTTTAGCCGAATTTGGCAGACATCATGCCTGAATTGTGCAATATTTTATATGTGTCGGTATCAGCTAACCGTGTTGCTGCATTTTATTGCACGCGCAGGCAGGTGTCACGATTCGCCATTACATTGCAACACGAGGCGGGAGGTACAGGCTCATGCATGGAAGGCACCCATAGGGATAACTATGTATTGTGGATATAAATAACCTAAGAGCATTCATCGAAGTCGCAGATAAAAAGTCATTTTCGCGCACGGCGGAGTCACTCAAGCTGTCTCAACCGGCTGTCAGTAAAAGAATCGCCGCGCTTGAAACAGAGCTATCAGCCAAATTATTTGATCGCGTCGGAAGAAGCGTCCATCTCACAGAGGCGGGTCGAGTGCTTCTACCCTCTGCAAGGCAGATACATCTTGAGCTGTCGCGCATAGAGAATGTGATATGCAGCATGGGCAGCGAAGTGACCGGCTCGTTGCGCATCGGCACCAGCGAGCAAATTGGCACCTCTCACTTACCTGAAGCACTGAGAACCTTTCGCAGCAATTATCCAAAAGTAGAAATAGATCTGCAATTCGATAGTGTTAAGCCAACCCTTGCAGCACTGGAAGGAGGGTTGCTTGAAATCGCTGCCTGCGCTCTACCCAATAGAGTTAGTTTGTCGTCAAAACTACACAGACTCGACATTTGGTCCAGCGATATGGTCGTTGTCACTGCAGTCGATCATCCGTTAACAACCGATGACACCGTCTCATTGCAACTACTGACCAAATGCCCTGCCATCCTGCCTTCGGCAGAGACAGCCACTCGCAGGGAAATCGACGATATCCTGCGCAACGCTGACGTGAAAGCTAACGTGTCCATCGAAGCCAACGATTTCGACACCATGAAAACCATGGCCTCAATCGGACTGGGCTGGGCGTGCATACCGGCTTATCTGGTCAGCGATTCACTGGCGGTAATTCCAGTCGATGAACTGGCACTTAAGCATACCGTTTCAGTTATTCATCACAACGAGCGGACCCTGTCACGCGCAGCGCAGGCGTTTGTCGATGTTGTGAGTGGTTAATTTCACCGATCTCTACTGAGCAGGATCTTTTGCATCAGGCCCGTAGAGTACAACCTGTAGAGTACGGCCTGTAGAGTTCGGCGTGCTGAATAAACCTGTTGAGCACGGTTATATCAAACCACCCGGACTCATGCTGACGAAGCTTTCCAAACCTTATCTACCCGGCGGTGCATCACACCCGCGTTACACCGGCGTTTTGCGCCCGATCACGCAAACAATGATCAATTAAAACCAGTGCCATCATGGCTTCAGCGATTGGCGTTGCCCGAATTCCGACACAGGGATCATGACGGCCGGTGGTGATCACTTCCTGCGCCTGGTTATTCACATCTATGGTTTGACCGGGCGTTCTTAAACTCGAGGTCGGCTTTAACGCCAGTGACGCAATGACATCCTGACCGGAGCTGATACCACCCAACACACCGCCGGCGTTGTTCGATAAAAAACCATCCGGAGTAATTTCATCGCGGTGCTCGGTGCCCTTTTGCACAATGCAATCAAAGCCTGCGCCGATTTCCACGCCCTTGACAGCGCCAATGCTCATCATTGCGTGGGCAATATCTGCATCAAGACGATCAAAAATGGGCTCACCCCAACCTACCGGCACACCGCTGGCAACCACATTAACCCGCGCACCGGCAGAGTCTCCGTCTTTGCTTAGCTGCTGCATGAATGACTCAAGCGCTTCAACCTGGCTTGCATTCGGCCAGAAGAAAGCATTTTGTTCTACCTGTTGCCAATCGAACTGAGTCTCATCCAGATTCACAGAACCTAGCTGCGACAAATAGCCTCTGATCTGTACACCAAACTCAGCGAGCAAATATTTTTTCGCAATACCACCCGCTGCAACTCGCATTGCGGTCTCACGCGCAGACGATCTGCCACCGCCGCGATAGTCACGCAACCCGTACTTCTTCTGGTAGGTGAGATCAGCGTGCGCCGGACGGTAGAGATCTTTGATTTTGCTGTAATCCTTTGATCGCTGATCGGTGTTTTCAATCAATAGTCCGATAGGTGTACCCGTTGTTTTTCCCTCAAACACTCCAGAAAGAATTCTCACCACATCAGCTTCTTTGCGCTGTGTGGTGTAGCGTGACTGACCAGGCTTACGCCGATCCAGATCGTGCTGAAGGTCTGCTTCAGACAATTCCAGCCCCGGTGGACATCCGTCTACCACAGCACCGATAGCCGGGCCGTGGCTTTCACCAAAGGTGGTAAGGGTAAACAGCTTGCCAAAAGTATTGCCGGACATCTGTGCGGGTCCTGAAATTCACAGAAAGTGAAAAGCCGGTATTGTATCTGCTTTGAGCTGACTCGGGGAACGTAAATACTCTGCAACTTATCCGCAGTTAGCCTCAGGCGCCCGCTGTGGACTGATTGCAGAACAAGGGTTGCTCAACAACACAAATTGAAATCCACAAGACTGCCTACAGATTTCCAGGCTAAGCGCACATAGCAGATTAATTGGTGGCAGCAACAAGGCGATCTATTGGAAAACCAACAGCTGAAAGATGATGAGACCCGGATAGGACATCACATGATTATCATCATGTGGGTTGTTGTCATGGTGCTCGGTACGCTGCTGATTAACAATTACCTTGAGCAACAGCGCAACCCGAATAATCAGGTCGTTACATCAATCGATGGTGACAAGCGCAGTATTAGCCTGCAGCGCGGTCGTTACGGACACTATCGGGTAACCGGCACAATCAACGATGCTGAAGCAGACTTTCTGGTGGATACCGGTGCAACCAGTGTCAGTATCCCGGAAGACGTCGCGGCGAGGGCCGGGTTAGTCAAAGGTGCCGAGATTGTGATCAGCACCGCTAACGGCAATGGCATTGCATATCAAACCAGAATAGACAAGCTACGCCTCGGGGATCTGGAAGTACGCAACGCTACCGGTCATATTAACCCCGGCCTGAGCGGTCAGGTGCTGTTGGGTATGAGTGTGCTACAACACTACGAGCTGGTGCAGCGTGGCAACCAGCTTGTGATTCGTGAACCTTAATTGCAGTAGCTTGCCATTGGCAACTGACCAGCCGTAAGCGTATAAACGCTTACGTTAACCTAAATATTAAGCTGTGCATTAACCCTGAATAGTGCGCATAAAACGGTCGCGGATCACCACAGGATCCATAGTAATAACAGGAACCTTCACATTACCTGACTCACACTTACAGACGATAACTGTCATCTTGTTACTTGCCAAAGCATCTTTTATAACCTGCCCTGTTTCTTCCGCCTGACACTCAACTACATTTTCACAGCCACAGGCTTCTGCCACTTTGGCAAGAGATGTTTTCTTACCGGCATAGGTTGGCTGGTCACCAGTGGAACCGTAGCTGCCATTGTCAACGATTAGCAAAATAAAGTTATCAGCAGCATTGTTGGCTATGGTCGGCAGAGTACCGAAGTTAGTCAGCACCGAACCATCACCATCAATTGCAATCACCTTTTTATCCTGCGCCAATGCAACCCCGAGGCCTATTGACGAAGACAGCCCCATGGTGCCCAGCATGTAAAAGTTTGACGGTTGATCGTCGATCAGGTGCATCTCCTGACTTGGCAGGCCGATGTTGCAAATCACCAGATGATCACGAATAACCGGTGCGATTTCACGCAGTACTTCAGAACGTATCATTAATATTTTCCTTAAGCCCGTTGGGTTTCTCTGTAGTTGATTAAAGGTTAATAACCGTTCCAGAAACTCGCATCCGTGAGGATAGCGACCGGTTTGTTGCACATAAAAGTATGCTTCAAAATGGCATCAAGTTCTTCAGCATCAGCTTCCTTGTGGAAGTGATAAGTGGGTATATTCAGCTGCGCTAACAATGCTTTGGTATGTACCGCCATTTCCACCTGACAGGCTACAGGCTCCCCCAGCTCCCCCCGGTAGCTGATCAACATTGGCAAAGGCATGCGGTAGTACTGCGTAAGTGTGACCAATGTGTTGATAGTCACACCGATCGCTGTGTTCTGCATAATGATTGCCGGTCGCTTGCCACCCATCCACGCCCCGGCACACAGCCCCATACCTTCGTCTTCTTTATTGGCGGGTATGTGATAAATGGACTCGTCTTCCTCGATTGCATCAATCACCCCGGCAAGCTGTTTACACGGCACAGTAGTGACGAAGCTGATGTCATTTTTCTTAAAGTCATCAACTATTCTTTGATTTACCGACACGCTTTTCTCCTGTTAAGGGTTTGCAGAACTGCCTTGCCACCACTGAAATTAACTGGTTTTGCTATCGCTGAATGCCACAGCTGTTTGGACCATAACTTTCCGGCTCATAGCAATAGATAAAATTGTTATTGACACTGCTCACGGCTCAAGATTGAATTTCTCATCAGGAAAGTACTTGGCAAGCCTGATGTCAGCGGTACGGGCATGTCCTTCCATGCCTTCGAGTCTGGAAATTCTTGCAGTAGCTTCAGCCACAGGCTTTGAACCCTCTTGAGTCGCTTGCTGCCAGGTGACAATCTTCATGTACTTATGCACCGACAACCCGCCTGTGTACTTCGCGGAACGCCCGGTTGGCAATACGTGGTTGGTACCGGATGCCTTGTCTCCAAATGCCACTGTGGTCTCTTCACCAAGAAATACAGATCCATAGCACCTCAGGCGATCTTTCCACCACGGGATATCGTCAGCCTGTACAGTCAGATGCTCGGGTGCATATTCATCTGATGTTTGGGCCATCTGTTCGCGATCATCACAAAGAATCACCTCCGCGTAGTCACGCCATGCAGCTTCAGCATTGACACGATTCACTTCAGGCAGATCGGCAATCAACCCCGGCACCAGCTGTATTACCTTTTCTGCCAGTGGCTTGTGATCGGTCACCAGCCAGACGGGAGAGTTATAACCGTGCTCTGCCTGTCCAACCAGATCTGCGGCAACAATCGTCGCATCAGCGGTTTTATCGGCGAGAATCAGGCTGTCGGTCGGGCCTGCGATCATATCGATTCCAACCCGCCCGTAGAGAATTCTCTTCGCCTCGGCGACAAACTGATTGCCCGGCCCCACCAGAATATCGGCCGGCTGCAGCCCGAACAGTCCGAAGGTCATCGCAGCGACAGCCTGGACGCCACCCATTGCCATGATTTTGTCTGCACCACACAAGCTGGCTGCATAGACGATGGCCGGAGCGATACCGGAATCTTTTGCTGGCGGAGAACAAGCGACAATCTGCCCACACCCGGCAACTTTGGCTGTAGTGACGGTCATAACGGCACTGGCGACATGGCTGTAACGGCCACCCGGGATATAACAGCCCGCAGCATTACAAGGGATACTCTTTTGCCCCAGCATAAAGCCCGGAATGACTTCGAGCTCAACATCCTGAATAGTCTGCTTCTGCAATTCAGCAAATCGCCGAACATTATCGTGGGCAAACGCAATATCGTCTTTCAATGCCTGCGGTACCGCATCGCAGGCAGCCGCAATCTCATCGTCGCTGAGCAGAACGTTACCGTCATACTTGTCAAACTTGCCGGCGTAGATCAGCGCCGCTTCATCGCCGCCTTGCTCTATATCGTCGAGTATTTTTTGTACGGTATCGCGAACATCGATCGCGTCCGTCGTGGAAGTTTTACTAGCCTGCTTTAGATAAGTGCGCGCCATAATGAATTTCCGGTTTGACCAGCTTCATACCTCTGTTGACAATAGTGTAAGCGCTTACATTATACTGCGCAACAGGAAATCGAATTTGTGATCCAGAAACTTTGGCAGGTAATCACGTGACACGTAAAGCTGCTCCCACACTGGAAGATGTTGCCCGGGCTGCGTGCGTGTCGACCGCAACTATCTCGCGAGCGCTCAACAGCCCGGACAAGGTAGCCAGCGACACACGTCAGCGCATTGAGACAGTCATTGAAGCGCTTGGCTACACACCGAACTTCGGTGGCCGAGTTCTCGCTTCAAATCGAACCAACACGGTTGGTGCCGTCATCCCTACCATGGCCAACGCGATGTTCGCCAGCGGGCTACAGGTATTCCAGCAGGAACTCTCCACTGCCTCATACAATTTATTGGTCGCAAGCTCCGGCTACGATGCTGGCAACGAGCTTCAACAGATAAAGTCACTGGTGACGCAGGGCGCAGATGGTTTGTTACTGATAGGCTCTTCGCGCCCGCCTGAGACAACACGCTTTCTAGAATTAAGAAAGATTCCCTATGTAATTGCATGGTGCTACCAGGCACAGGACAAGCGTTGCTTTGCAGGCTTCGACAACATCAAAGCAGCCAGCCGCATTACTCTAGAAGTGCTGCAAAAAGGGCATAAAAACATCGCAATGATTGCAGGCCGGTCGGCACAAAACGACAGAGCCAGAAATCGCATTATCGGCGTTACCGAATGCATCAGTAAGTTCAACGATGCACAACTGCTGTCGGTTAATGAAACAGAATATACCCTTGACGCAGGCGGTAGCGCATTCGAAGACATCATGCGGCAACCTGACAAACCAAGCGCCATCATCTGCGGTAATGACGTGTTAGCCGCCGGCGCTATTGTTCGGGCAAATCAACTCGGCATCAAAGTACCGGAACAGGTTTCTGTTACCGGATTCGATGATATCGCACTGGCTACCGTAGTCTCACCCGCCCTGACTACAGTGCGCGTTCCTCAGCTTGAGATGGGTAAAGTGGCTGCAAAAGCCTTGCTGGAACTGATTAGCACCGGCATGGCAAAAAGCGTCGAACTACCAATTGAGATAATCCACCGTGACTCACTGACAGACGCACCTGAAGCGTATTGACCATATACCGGCATAAGTAATTTTTCATACATTGCTGCATAAATTTCACTACACCCATACAACCTGCGGTATTTTTTGATGATCCACTCAACAACGGTGAAGCGCAAGCCAAACTAACGAGTCATGCGTTGTTGCTATTTCCTGTTTTTTCTTAAGGCACATCACAATATGACTAACCCGCGGAAATCATAAAGAACCAGAAGCATTCGCAGAAATGCGTTGTAATTCATATTCCGGTCACTCAATCAGCAAAACGTCAGCGGCGTTGCATTTCAGCTGCCAGCCTTATGGTACATTCCACCCTGCTCCTCGGGAAAAACATACCACGTAGATACTCACAAGCATTTCAGATGGCGTTGTATCGACCAACTGCATAACTAACGTCACAGAGAGCCTGAGTCATGCTGTAAATAAATACACGTCACGTTGTTGGTTCTCCAAAAAAATGGTGAATTGCAAAGACGCTATGACACTGTCTCTTAACTTTTGTATAGACTTCAATGCAGTACAGCTGAGCATCTCCATAACGGCTTCAGGATTCATCAATGGCCTGAGGTCCGTGAAGGACCTTAGGGTCCGGTTACAGCCTTAAGGCGGCATCGCGAAATCCAGGCACATCACACTGCTTTTGGAAACCCACTCAAAGCATTCCAATGATCAATAGCATATGTGTGACATGTCAAATACGAGCAACAAAATAATCCGACTCTTTTGCCAGACTGGCGACAGCGAAGACTCGACTGCAGCGTTGATCACTCTGGATAAAACAACATCCATGCATAAGAGCGTGATAGCTCAACAGGTCGCCGACGTATCGCCTGAAACTCAGGCTTTAATTATTGTTCTTGACGGATCTGGACTTTCCAAACTTCAAAAAGTGATTGCCTTGATTAACCGTCGACACACAGTCCAGGTGTGTTGCGAAGAAATGAGCAGGTCCGGATTTATAAATACTTCTCAGCATGCGTTGTTTCCAAACCTGCACGATCCTTTTCTTGCGTATCAAACCAACTCCGCTGCGGCAACCTATGCAGAGAATTATCTACTCATAGACAGACAAACTCTTGCAAAAAAAATACTGTACGGTTTACTTCAGCGGCTAAATATTGTCTGCCCTAGAATCGATACGATTGCGATTGTAGGCAAACGAATGTGAACTGGCTTGTTGATTTGATTCCGAGTGATCTCAGCACAGAGCTTGGTCAAAAGCCCAGTGTGCTTTGCCTTTGCTCAGCGCAACAGAAGTTTTTAATTTTCTCGGAAAAATCTGACACGCCGGCATTTGTTATGCAACCGGGCAGTGAAAGCATGCTTCAGAACCTGAAAAAAATTACCTCCGAGCTGCACTTTTTCCTACCGGACAGAATACCGGCGCCCCTGACAATAGTAACGGATCAACGCCGGGAAAATTATCTGCTTCAGCGCGGTATTGTCGGCATACCCTGGTTTACACTAAGCCAGAGAATCGGCAAGGAATTTAGCTGGGACGAAATCGTGGATCTGTCCATTGATGCACTTGAGGTGTTTCACGCAACCACTGCATCGAATAATGCATGGACAAAAAAAATTAGTCTGTCACGGGATTTCTCTGAATTGTATCGTCAGGGAACCGCATCCAGTGAAGCGCATCTGTATCAGGACGAGGCTATTAAAAACTACTGCCTTAACGTGCTTGCCGAATTCGCACCCACCATCTGCTATTTGCAACATGGTGATCTATCCGTGAATAACTTTTTGTTTCGTAAGGACAGCGTTGGCATTGTAGATTTCGAACAATTCGGCAGAGCATATCTGCCATTGCATGATGAGTTCTTACTGGTTGATTCACTTATACAATTACAACACTCGCCTTCCCCGGAATTTGTAAAAACCTTGTGGAGCAAGATCCTTGCTGCCAGTCGATATAGCTACCTGAGCAGCAGCGAAGTCATTAATATCCTACTGTTAATGCATATCATGTGGTGGCTTGGTGAAGCCGAAGGAAAGGAGCGTAGAGCTGATCGAAGAAAACAATACTTACAGGCACTACAGCATGGCCTGTCTATTGTCAGTAAAAAACCCTCTGATTTCGTTGCCAATTTATTACTGATGATTAGTACTAACAATCAGACCACTGCATCGTAACCAGATACTATAAACATAGCAGACGAACAAATGAACAACGGCAGTTACAGAAACTCGCATCTTAGCAAGGGATCAGACTACGATGCTGATCTGAGCATAGGAAATTTTGATTCCTACATGGTTTCTCATGAATCAGAAATTCTTGCCAGGGTGGTGCAGTCTATTTTCCCTGATAAAGTACCCAGGTATCTCGACTTTGCCTGCGGCACTGGCAGAATTTTATCGACCGTTGAACCATACACAGAAGAATCATTTGGTGTTGATGTTTCAGAGTCGATGGTTTCAGAAGCAAAAAATAAATGTAAGAAAACTGTGTTCCACATTGCTGATATCACCAGCACACCGACACCAACTATCGATAACATCGACCTCGCCACTGCATTCAGATTTTTCGGCAACGCAGAACAGCAACTGCGGGTATCAGTACTAGATGCGCTGTCAGGAATCGTCCGGCCCGGAGGTTACCTGATTACCAACAACCATCGTAACCCTGGCTCACTTCACGAGCGACTGCTTCGCCTTAAAGGAGAGCCGGGCTCACTGGATTTAAGCCACAGTAATCTCACCACCTTACTGAACAACAGCGGCTTCACTATTGAACGAAAAATCGGCATCGGCCTATGGATCTACCGACACTCATTACGCAGAGACGCGGCCAATTCAAATTCTGTACTTCGTCATCTGGAACCTTTATCAAAACTGAATGCGTTGGCAACGCTTTGCCCTGATTATATTGTTATTGCAAGAAAGCAGCATTGAGCGCAGTCAAGTCTGATTAAATGCAACCACCATCTCCTGACTAATACCCTGCCCTGCTAACACCCGGGCCCACTAATACCCGGGATTCGGTTTATGTTCCGGGTCGGCATGTCCGAGCAATTCACGGGCTTTTTTAACACTTACACTGGCAGCGGCTGCGAGAAACCTTGCATCACTGTTCAGTGTACAAAGATTAAATCCCCAGCCGAATGCTTTGGCTGCGTACTCAGCACTGCCACAGTGCAGGCAGGCAGCTATGCCGGACTCCTTACATGCAGACAGGATCTTTTTAATAGCCGCTACTATTTCAGTATCTTCGTAATCAGCACCAGGTGCCAGTCTGCCATTCGTTAAACCAAGCGTCAGATCTGCCGGACCAACGTAGATGCCATCGAGCCCGGGAGTAGTAACAATCTCTTGCAGGTTCTTCATACCTTCTGCAGTCTCGATCATTGCTATACAAAGTATCTGTTCATTTGCCTGAGACGCATAACTGCGGCCCGCTGAAACTCCAATGCGAGTCGGACCAAAGCTGCGATTGCCGAGAGGCGGGTAACGCATGTAGGAAACCAGCGCCTCGGCCTGAGCCCGGTTATTGATCATCGGACAAATAACCCCGTAAGCACCGGCATCCATGGCTTTCATAATGGCTCCCGGTTCAAGCCATGGTACACGTACCAGGGGAGTCACCGGGTATGCCGTGGTTGACTGTAGAATAGATAGCATTTCGCTATAGCCCATCACTCCATGCTGCATATCGAGCACAATGCTGTCAAAACCCTGTGCACAAATAACCTCTGCTGCAAACCCGTTTCCGATGGTTAGCCAGGCATTGAGTGTCGGCTGTCCGTCAGCCCATTGTTGTTTTAGCTTGTTTGGCTTCATGTTTTCTCTATACGGTGTCATTTTTCCTGACATATGTGGTCCGCCAATCGCCAGGCAATGTCGTCAGGTAATATCGTCAATAAAATCCATGGTGGGTGTGGTATCGGCAACCGTGCGTTCTTTATCCAGATCTGCAGCTCGCGCTATGGCACCTTTACCAAACTTTCTGATGCAATCATCAATGGTAATTTCAAGCGCTTTGGGCTTTGCATTCTGCGCGAATAAATCCATCTGCTGCGGGTCATCAGCTTTTGACAAATCGTATGCAGACAATCCTACCAGTCGGTACGGTCCCTCGTCATTAAACTGCGTGAGTAATTCCGTTGCAACAACGAACAGATGTTCAGCACAATCACTGGGCTCAGTGAGCCGGCTTTGGCGACTGTGCAGTTTGAAGCGGTTGGTTTTGAGTTTCACTCGCACACCGGCACACCGATAGCCTTTATCACGCAGCCTGCGCGCCACCCGATCAGCTGATCTTTTCAGGTGTTGTTTGATTTCTTCATGACAGCTGACGTCATGCAACAGTGTTCTGTCAGAACCCATACTGCGCGCCTGTCTTCCTGTCGCAACACGGCGCGGATCTTCTCCTCTGGCAAGCGCCTGAAAATGAGCCGCGCCGTTGCCGAACTTATGCTTTAGATAGTGCGGATCAGCCCGGCGTACATCACCAATCGTTAGCAAACCCAGCTGATGAAACCGGGGCACAGTTTTAGGCCCCGCACCCCACAAACGCGCAACCGGCAGCGGGTCCAGCCACTCGATGGTTTCCTTTGGTGCTACAACAGTAATACCATTAGGTTTGTTAAAGTCACTGGCGACTTTGGCCACATATTTTGTGGCCGCAATGCCGACAGATGCGGTGAGTCCGTCGGTGGCATCGGTGACGGCATCACGAATCAGCCGCGCCATATTTGCCGGTGCACCAAAAATGCCCTCTGCCCCTGTCATGTCTATAAACGCTTCATCGAGCGAGATAGATTCTACCGACGGGGAAAAATCTGCAAAGGCTGCCATGATTAACTTTGACTGTTCCTGATACCGGTCAAACCTTGGCGGAACCACTACTGCATTCGGGCAGCGCCGCATGGCATCTGCCATTGGCATCGCGCTCTTAACGCCGAACTTGCGAGCTTCATAGCTGGCAGTTAACACAACCCCGCGCAAGCTGTTTGGACCAACAATCAATGCCTTGCCGCGAAGCGATGGGTCATCAAGTTGCTCTACAGAGGCATAGAATGCATCCATGTCTGCATGCGCAATCACTCTGGTCCATTGATCGGTCATTGCCACAGTGTACTTTAAACACACTCAGGGATACACGTATCGGTACTCTGGATAAATAATCACCTACCGCACTTGCAATGACATCCGCCGGCGGATTCTACCTCAACCGGTGTTGATCTCTTATCTGTGGACCTTCGAACTCGCTACTACCAAAGCTGACCATTGAATTCCGAATAGATAGACGCTGCAACATGAATATCAATCCGGTTAACAGTGCCATCAGCCACAGGCTGACAGATCCTCCGCCACTGTCTGAGTCTGCAGCAGCAGCTAGTGAGTCAGCTGAGGTCCAGCTCAGCATACGCTCTATGGCGTCAGCAGTGGCTGCCGCACTGGCGGGAGATCCTGCCGCACAAAGCTCATCTGAAATGCAAAGATCCAGCGTATGTTCGCCTTCGGCTATCAGGTGCAACTGACTACCACGCGCATCACAGGCAAAACTTCTGGCTGTGCTGCTGGTATTGAAATCATAGGGTGCCGGACCGTTTTCAACATCACCGGCAAGACCATTGCACATTCTGACTGACTGGCGTGATGGCAACAGGCTATCAGACTCACCGTGTAGCATAAACATTGGCGGGAATTCTTCAGGTGCCACAGCTACCATAGCTGGAAACGTGTTATCGACAACCACCGAGCTCTGCAAGTCCAGCTCTGACGGCTCCACCCCGGTGACTCTGGTCATGATGTTGATACCGGTCTGATTGGTGTATTCACCACGGATAATCTGACCGCCAAAATCGGTAAAGTCTGTAGGCGGATAAAACAAGACCGCTCGCTCAACCTCAGAGGCACGATGCACAGAGACATAAGCTGCCAGATGACCACCTGCGGACTGACCAAACACCACAGGCTTGCCGGATGCTCCATACAACTCACTATTAAGCTGAACCCACTTAAAAGCATCATCGATATCATCAAGCAGTTGCTCAAAGCTTGCGTTATGGCACGCAGGTGTACCGTCAGAGTCATGAATCAAACGGTAAAAAGGCGAGAATACGACGAACCCCTGATCGACAAACTGTGTCGCCATATTTTCTATACCGAGAAAACCCGTGCCACGGTTCTGCCAGCTACCACCGTGAAAAGCAATTAACGCTTTACGATTCTGGCCGGTCGGATTATCTGTATAAACCCGCATTTCAAGCGCACAGTTACCCTCCGCACCCTGAACATTTTTATAGTTAACGCGTTGCACGTAGGGTTGCGTTTTGCCTTCCAGCGGCAATGCACTGATATCAAACCGGGTAGCCGGAGAGAGACTCCAGCGTTGTAATTCAACACTGTTGGATTCAGCATTGCCAAGGCGCTGTGACTCAAGTGCGGTGGCACAGAAATTCGCAAAACTTGTCGGAAAATAGTCAAACGGCAGGCTGCAGTTCGAGTCGGTAAAGCGGGTAGCCTCGCTGTTTTGATCTGCCATGACACAACTACCATCGACCCACTGATACGCAGCAGGTACCGGCAGGTCAGCCTGCAACACTGTGGTTACCTCACACAGAGCTGCATTGGTAAGAATCTCATCAATTCGATCATCATCTTCAACTATTAACGCCGCAATGATTTCTAAACGATTTTCGTTAAGAAACTCGGTGGTCAACGGAAAACGCGCCTGCGGAGTCAGCAACTCAAACAATGCCATGATCTGTTGATCGTCTGATTCAGGCAATTCAATATCAAGAAATCCATCAGTGGTTAAACTGCTGTTTAACGATGCCTGCAGATCAGTGAGTTCGGTCTGCAAACGCCCGATGCTAAAAAGATCATCCACCTCGTCCTGCAAAAAAGACTCAAGCACACCTCGCAGCAGACTGTCATCAACATCTACTGAAATATCCGATTCGAATAGCTCGCCGGTGAGCTCAACAGCCGGTGAAAACCTCAACGTGCCCTGCGCTAACCACTCCGGATTTAGTTGAATAGACAGGTCGAGCTGTAAGTCCAGCGGGCCGACGGCACTGAAGTCAAACCGGTCACTTGCCACTTCAACACAATTGCCAAGGCGGAAACCGAATATCTGCTGCGCGCGTCCGATCGCACTCACCTGTGCTGCGACCCGTAAAGACAATTCGACAGGATCAAACAAAGATTCAAGGCCGATGGCGATGCCGGTATCACCTTCGAGTGTTACGCTGGTTGTCATGTTACTGATGACTGTACTGGTGCAACCGTCTTCCACCACCCGATCGGTGATTTCATCCTGCAGCAACAGAGCATTTTCGGCCAGGCTTAGATCAAGTTCATTGAGACGCTGTTGAATCTCATCGAGCAACAAGCGCCGGATGGCATCCGGCTCAAAACGACTCGACTCGAGAGCTTCACCCAGATCACCCACGGTAACCGTCACAGTGTCTGCGCTTGCAGGCCTGGCGCTCAACAGCAAAGCCAGCGCGAAGATGCTGTGCAGGATGATTTGCCGACGGTTAATTAAAGAGAGGAAAGTGATAGCGTTACGCCCAGGGTAAAACCGCTATTATGCCCACCAACGGTGTCACAAACTTAAAATAGTCCGGCTTTACGGACCCGGTCCGATGCCGCTGCTTTGCCGTTTAAATGCTGTCGCAACGCTGCAGTTGCCGAATATACCTCACAAAAACACAGCCATAGGACTTATAATGGCTGACTGCCCGGTGTTTCCCCCGCCAGTCATACACCCTTTGCTCTTGCTGGCCCTGAAGCCAACAACTAAAAAAACACTGCGACACCACTTATGCCGATTCCAGATACGTTCGAACAACTCGCGCTTGGCGCACCGATCATTCAGGCACTGAATGATGTGGGCTATGAAAAGCCCTCGCCGATTCAGGCACAGACAATTCCGCTCCTGCTCACCGGTCGCGATGTGCTCGGCCAGGCACAAACCGGCACCGGTAAGACTGCAGCTTTTGCTCTGCCAGCGTTGTCGCAGATTGATCTCAGCGTTAAAGCGCCACAGGTACTGGTTTTAACCCCGACCAGAGAGCTGGCAATTCAGGTTGCCGAGGCTTTCAAAACCTACGCATCCCACCTTAAGGGATTTCAAGTGCTGCCTGTTTATGGCGGTCAGGACTACCGCGTACAAACGCGCGCACTGGAAAGAGGTGTACACGTTATCGTCGGTACGCCCGGGCGTATTATGGATCACATCAGGCGCGGCAAAATTAATCTGCAGCAACTGAAAACCTTTATCCTTGATGAAGCGGATGAAATGCTGCGCATGGGGTTTATCGACGACGTCGAGTGGGTACTGGAAAAACTACCGGAAAAAAGACAAACCGCGTTGTTCTCTGCCACCATGCCGCATCGCATATCGCGTATTGCTGAAACCTATCTTGATAAACCTGAAATCGTCAAGATCGAAATCAAAACCCGAACTGCCGATACCATCAGGCAGCGATTCTGGTCAGTCACGGGCCGTAACAAACTCGATGCGCTGACTCGAATTCTTGAAGCGGAAGAAATAGATGCCATGCTGGTGTTTGTACGCACCAAAACCAGCACCGTGGAAATCTCTGAAAAGCTTGAAGCGCGTGGTTATGCCAGTGCCCCGCTGAATGGTGATATCCAGCAAAAACAACGTGAGCGCACCGTTGAACAACTGAAACAGGGCAAGCTTGATATCATTGTTGCGACCGATGTTGCCGCACGCGGTTTGGATGTGGCCAGAGTCAGTCACGTATTGAACTACGACATCCCGTCAGACACTGAAGCCTACATTCATAGAATCGGCCGCACCGGACGAGCTGGCAGAAAAGGTGAAGCCATCCTTTTTGTCGCCCCGCGCGAAACACGCATGAAACAGACTATCGAGCGTGCAATAGGCAAATCGATTGATCCAATGAAGATGCCGTCAACCGACGAAATCAATCAACAGCGTATTGGCAGGTTCAAGGCGCGTATCAGCGACACGATTAACGCAGAAGATTTATCGTTCTTTGAATCACTGATCGAAAGCTATACAAAAGAAAACTCTGAGCACACAGCAACGCAAATAGCGGCAGCACTCGCACATCTGTTACAAGGTGATGTTGCCTTTCTGCAACCGGTAACCAGCCGTCGCCACGAACATGACAGTCAGGAACATAAGGGGCATGAACATAAGGGGCATGAACGCCGGGACCGTGATCGAAATAGCCATGAACGTAGAGGCGATCGCTCTGACAAACGAACCGATCGTGATTCAGATCGTAGATCCGGAAAACATCCAACTGATCCGGGTAAGTCAAGAGCGCCGATCGTTCAGCATAACCAGCCTCGAACAGACAATGACAAAAAGAAAATCCCGATGGAGTTGTATCGGATCGAAGTCGGACAGATGCATGAAGTCAGACCAACCAATATTGTCGGCGCGATAGCCAACGAGGCGGGTCTTGAAAGCCAGTTCATCGGCAGCGTTGAAATTCATGATAAGTACAGCACTGTAGAACTACCGGACGGCATGCCCAAGGCTATTTTTAAAGATCTTAAGAAAGTCTGGGTTTGTGGCCAGCAGCTGCAAATAACCAAAGTAAAAAGAGAGCCCGGTTCGTTTGATAAAACGAGCGAGCGACCGCAGAAGCACCGCGCTCAGACAAGCCACAACCACAAGGGTCACTCTGAAGGAAAGTTTGCCGACGATCGACGCGGACCCAAAAAGCATCACTCAAAAGACAGGCAAACAGACTCAGGCTTCAAATCAAAAAAACGCTCTGCAACCAGCCGTTCTGACAATGATCAGTCGACAGACCGGGAATCGTTTGTCAGTGACTCCTCCGGAAGTTCGCAAAAAACCCGACACCAGGCTTCAGAGCACAGGCCAAAAAATAAAAAGTCAGGCAAAGATGGATCACGTAAAGATGCACCGCGAAATCAAAAGCCAGCAAGCGGCAAAAAAAGTCGCGGTAAGGCAGCGGGCGGTTCAGATCAGAAAAAACGGTCCAAAAGCGCTGCACAAACGGCCAACAAACAACACCGTGGCACTGAAAAACGGGCTGATAAAACAAATGACAAGCGCAAAGCGACTACCGCGTGATAGAAACACCAGCGCGTGTCGCTGATGAGCAACGTATGCAGTTGTTCATTAGCAGTTAAGTTGACAAGCACGGGTAGCGTTAGCACTATCGTGCACCTGTCAAATCGAACTCGTCGTATCGAATAGAGATTGTGAAGCCGGCTACTAAAAAATATAACCGCCCCGTACTCATTCTGCGAAGCACGCTGTTCTGGCTCTGGATGATTCTATGCACGCTGCTAATGGCGCTACCGGTGATGGTTAGCTCACTGGTATCCCGCCGTACCGGGCTGAACTTCGCATCGACATGGGCAAGACTGAATCTGTGGGGGATTAACTTCTTTTGCGGACTGAAATGTAAGGTCCATGGCAGGGAGAATATTCCGGCGCATGGTTGTATTGTTATGTCGAAGCACCAGTCAACATTCGAAACCTACTTTCTTGCCACTCTGCTGGGTGACTATGTTTTCGTTGCAAAACGCGCACTGACACTGATACCTATCTTTGGCTGGTGCATCTATTTACTCAAGTTTATTCTTATTGACCGCAAATCAGGACGCAGTGCGATTATTCAGATGACTGATCAGGCACGTGTTCATCTGGCCAACGGCACGCATGTGGTCGTGTTTCCTGAAGGCACCAGAATGCCGGTTAATGCAGAACCCAGCTATCGCGCTGGCGGGGCGATTGTTGCCACCTCGCTTGGAGCAGACATTCTTCCCGTTGCACATAATGCCGGTGAATTCTGGCCGCGCATGGGTTTTATCAAGTGGCCGGGCGAGATCACCATGCATATTGGCAAGCCGATAAACTGCAAAGACAAAACCATTGATCAGGCGCTGTCAGAGACGCAGGAATGGATTGAAGCACGTATGCAGGAGATCACCGTAACAGACAGATTTCCTTACAAAAAGCCCTCAACTACGGTAGCATAAAGAGAACAAAAATAGCCAAACAGGACAGCATATGACGGGCACTGCAGACATCGCAGTTATTGGACTTGCCGTTATGGGTCAGAACCTGATCCTCAACATGAACGACAAGGGCTACAAAGTCACCGCCTATAATCGTTCTTACTCCCGAACTGAAAAATTCCTCGCAGGCCCTGCCAAAGATACCAACATCAGTGGTGCAAAATCACTGGATGAACTGGTCAATTCGCTTTCAACACCGCGCAAAGTGATGCTGATGGTCAGAGCCGGCTCCGCCGTCGATGCGGTGATTGAAGACCTGACCAAACTGCTCGATAAAGGCGACCTGATCATAGACGGCGGCAATTCCAACTTTTCTGATACAGAGCGTCGTGTAAAAACCGCCGCAGAACATGGTCTGCTTTATATCGGCACCGGCGTGTCCGGTGGAGAAGAAGGCGCACGATACGGCCCTTCCATGATGCCAGGTGGTCATAAAGAAGCGTGGCCGTTGGTGAAAGATCTGTTTCAGGCGATTAGTGCAAAAACCGATAGTGGTGAACCCTGCTGTGACTGGGTGGGTGAAGGCGGCGCCGGTCATTTTGTAAAGATGGTTCACAACGGCATTGAATACGGTGACATGCAGTTGATATGTGAAGCCTATGACTTCATGCAGCATGGCATCGGCATGAACAACGATGAAATGCAGCAGGTTTTCGCTAACTGGGACCAAGGCGATCTCGACAGTTACCTGATCGAGATCACCGCAGAAATTCTCGGCTACAAAACAGAAGAAGGCTATGTACTGGATACTATCCTTGATAAGGCCGGCCAAAAAGGTACCGGCAAGTGGACCGGCATCAATGCGCTGGAACTCGGTGTTCCACTGACACTGATTGGCGAAGCAGTATTTGCGCGATGTCTGTCGGCCCTTAAAGAAGAGCGAGTCGAAGCAGAAAAAGTACTCACTGGTCCCGCCACTACAACCATCAGTGACAATCGCGAAGAATGGATAAGCTCACTTGGCGAGGCACTGCTTGCCGCAAAAATTATCTCGTATACGCAAGGGTATATGCTGATGGCAGCGGCATCTAAAGAATACGACTGGAAACTTCAGTATGGAGCAATTGCACAAATGTGGCGTGGCGGCTGTATTATTCGCTCGGCTTTTCTTGATGATATCAAAAACGCGTTCGATAAAGATCCTGAGCTTGCAAACCTTCTTCTGAATGACTATTTCAAAAACACGATAGACAGAACACAGCAAAATTGGAGAAAAATAATCTCGAAAGCCATTGAGATGGGTCTGCCAGTCCCTGCGATGAGTTCTGCATTGTCTTTTTACGATGGCTACCGAACAGCACGGCTTCCTGCCAATCTGCTACAGGCACAGCGTGATTACTTTGGGGCCCACACGTATGAACGGCTTGATCAACCTGGTGAACGCTTTCACACTGACTGGACCGGTAAAGGCGGTGATGTCTCAAGCAGCAGTTATAGCGCTTGATCCAAGCCGGCAAATCAATCAGTAAAGTTAACCTTCATACTTACCTTGCCCGATTATCTTATCTCTGATCAGCGCTTCTATTCTGTCGTGATCGAATCCGGCTTGTTGTAAAACTTCAACGCTATGTTGTCCTGCCTGCGGTGGCTGGCGATGCAGAGCCGAGCGTTTGAAGTTATCTCCAAAGGACAATGGCAAACCTGGTACACCGGTACGATCAGCAATCGATGCACAAGCTGTGGCCAGAGCAACATCGATCAACCCACCGGTTTCGATTAACTGTTCGCTTTGCCATAGATCCTCCGGTCGACCAACCGGTGACCACGATACATCAGCGTCAATACATCCCTGCAACAGATCATCATAAACAACAGACGAACAAAATTCCGATAGCGCTGGAATCAGCCATTCTCTGGCTGCTGTACGTTGAGCATTATTCACGAGGTTGTCATCTGCAAGCAGATCCTGCAGATCGAACCGCGCACAAAATCGTTGCCATTGAGGATCGCTGGTGACACCGATGAACAGCGGTGTGCCATCGGCTGCATTGAACACATCATAAATTCCCCACGCGCCCACTCTTGCTGGCATGGGGGGCACTTGAGTACCGGTAGCAGCACTGCCAGTCATATGTGGCGCCATCAGAAATGCAGCGGATTCAAACAATGCACTGTCAACCCGTTGGCCACTGCCGGTGGCGTCACGTTCTCGCAGCGCTGCAAGCGCGCCGGTCACACCAAAAACAGCACCAAGGATATCAATAATCGACGCACCAGCTCTGAGCGGCTGACCCGGCGGGCCGGTCATGTAAGCCAGACCGCTTTGAAACTGCACCACTTCATCCAATGCCGCGCGTGATTGCCACGGCCCTGACAAATAGCCCTTCAGGGAAAGGTAGACAAGCCCCGGGTTGTAGCTTTTAAGGGTTTGCCAACCACAGCCAAGGCGATCCATTGTCGTCGGTCCGTAGTTGTCGAGGACAATATCTGCATCAGCCACCAGCTCGTAGATGATCTCCCTGCCCTCAGCTTTTTTCAGATCCAGCAACAGGCTCCGCTTGTTTCGATTAAATGTGGCGAAGAAGCCTGCGGCAAAGCCCGTCAGTTGTCGGGTTTTATCACCACCGGGTGGTTCGATCTTGACAACATCAGCGCCGAGGTCGGCTAGTAATAATCCGGCGCACGGCCCCATCACAGTGTGACTGAACTCCAGCACGCGCAGACCTTCTAAAGGTCTGGCCGGAGTATTTGCATGAGCATCATCAGCCATATCGTTTTTATGGGTGTCTGTCACTTCACAACTGCTCTCATGGATGATTGCTCCGCTGACCAGGCCTCACCCGAAAATAATACTAACGGGCAAAGAGCCGGATAAAAATGATGCAATATTGATCGCACCTGTTTCGTCCCCAGCTTAAACCCTTGCAAAACGGTTCGAATGATGCGGCTAAACAGGGTGCACAATGTGCATTAACACCAGCACAGATTATCCGTGCTGCGCCAATTTTACGGCATACTGCTGCCAGACTCCGGAAAAGTTCTCCGGAAAGGTTCTCAGGAAAACTTTCATGAATTACCCGATCAAAGCCTCATTGTTCCCTGCGGTGATCTTCGCTGCGGCGTTGGTCTTTGCGCTTTACGTGTTGCAATTGCTGGTATTCCCCGAGGGCAGCAATGATCTGTACTCTAGAATCGTCTGGGGCAATTTCATCTCACCGGCGATTGTTGGAATCTTTCTTGTCGCTTTATACTTGTTGCTCGACAAGCGCCGCAAGCTGGCAAAAGAGAAACGCCAGTCAGGGCGCTTTTTGACCGACATCGCACCACGTCTGCTGGATCGTTATACGCGTATCGAAGAAGTTGCTGACCCTGCCACTCTAAAAGATAATCTGTTAGCCAATCGCTGGAACAATTACCAGACCAGCAGCGACTCCCAGCCTGGCAACAACAAAGCATTAAAACCCGCAGAGCTTGAGAGCGAGCACCTGCAAAATTCCTATTCTCTGCCGCGCTTTTTTGTTTGGGCACTGCCGATTGTCGGCTTTGTAGGCACAGTCTGGGGAATCGGTTTAAGTATTTCATTTTTCTCAGACACCATGGGTGCGAGTCAATCAGGCGCCAGCGTTTCTTCTTTGCTGCAGCAGAACATACCACTGGTCACCAAGGGTTTATCCACCGCCTTTGACACTACCCTGCTGGCACTGGTTTTAAGTCTGCCCGCCACCGGCTTACTGATACTTACTGAAAGAGATGAACGCGATTATCTGCTGCGCCTGGAAGAGCACTGGAACAGATTCATCAGTACCCAATACGACCCAACCGAAGAACTGATCGACCCGGATTACACACAGGCACAAGCGCTGGGTGAATCGCTCAGAGACTTACGCGAAGAAGCGTTTGATCGCCACACTGCGTCTGATTACCGGAGCTAGTCAGTGTTAGCTGTAGGATCAAGCCGCAAGCCGGTACTTGAACTGTTTCCTTTTATCAGTCTGTTTCTGTGCGTTATCGGTGTACTTGCTTTTCTGCAGAACTTGTTGGTACTGGGTGATATCGGTGCGACTGAAGAAGAAGCACCGCAACCACAGATTTTTCAAACCGCTTATCGGATAGAAACCATGGCGGATCGACTGATACTGCATCCGCCCGATGTTGATCTTAAAGAGATCTACCAGAAGCTTAATCTGGAAGAACTGGCGGGACTTGACAGAGTACAGGCAAACCGCGACCAGCATCTGGACTCAAACGGAAACACGCTGTTTTTTGAACCAGCTTTTAATGAACTTGCATTGCAATTGGCGCTCAATGAGGTTTCCACCTTGAACCGGCTTGCAAAAGAGCATGGCATCGAATACGAAGAGTTTATACTGCTGAGCGTACATAGCGGTGGCAGTGATGCGTATCACTACATCAATAACACGCTTGATGTTCCAGGCTTCCGCCACATCAGATCAGGGCTTGAAGTAGCGCCTGCAGAAACGCAGCAAGAACAAACGCAATGAATCTCGACTCACTGACCGACATGGTATCCAACGCGGTTGGCGTATTAATACTGCTGTTACTGATGACAGCACTTCAATCCAGTAATCCGCATTCGGATCCACCACTGCCTATTGAGCATCAAAGTGGTTTATTGCCAAAGTTTTTCTACATCCACAACAATCACATGCAAAGTGTTGATGTGAATGCTGCATTTGCCAATGGCCTGCTTGCAGCCAGTGAGGCCAGTAGCGAAGATCAGCTGGAATTCCAGATTAGTGCTGATTTTATGGGTCAGCGCCACGATTACCTGACTCTAACCATGACGCCACTGGACACGGATAACTGGCCAACCTTTGAGAACATGACGCAGGAAAATACGCGACTTGGCAAGGCGGCAAGAAGCCTCGATAGCGATAAAGACTTTGCGTTTTTCTTTGTTGATGACAAAGGCGATGGCATCAGCTTCAAGCAGTTTGAAAAAGCCAGACAATGGTTTCTGGATCGCGGTACTGCGGTCGGCTGGATACCCGTGACCGAAAACAATCCCGCCTACCTGTGTAGCTGGAGCAACATCTCAGCGTGCAGGTATAGCCCGTCTCACTATGGAACCGGCGGTTAGATGAATAGAAACACTCCTACCACCGCAAAAAGCAGACTGCAGAAAATTCGCGAGCGTCTGTTTGGCGCAGACTGGCAAAGCAAGTTACCAGGTCAATTACAAGACCAGTTACAAGGCAATGAAGATCCGCATGCTTATCGCGATATCAGTGAAGCTGCCAGAGATCGCTCGCTGCAACGGCATGAAAAGAAGATTGCCGACTTAAACGACCTGCAGGATTCAATACGTTTTAAGCTGCTCAGAAACTCGGCTATTTGTATCGCATTGCTGGCTCTCGCAGGCATTGCGTACAAAGCGATAACACCCACCGGTCAACAGCCGGCACCGGAGAGCCTCGCAACATGGATTGAGCAACAAAAAATGCTCAGACAAGTCGCACAGATTCAACAGTGGCTAAACACCGGAGAAGCTGAGAGTGATCTGCCTCCACCCGAAAATTTCGAAGAGCTGCAAGCCTGGCTCGATCAGATCAAGCTGAGCCCGGACCTGCAAAAGATTGAAGAAGAACAAGCAAGCGGTGAACCGGGCTTTGTACCGTTTCAGTGCCCGGTCGCTCCTATCCCGTGTCTGGCTGAGGACATTCCAAGCGCCGATGGTGAAGGCCGCATAGAACTGAGTCATCTGGTACGTAACGCTAACTCGATGTTAGTCGAAACCGGCAACTGTGAGGGTACAGTCAATCTGATCGGTGAATATGAAAATCTATTCGGCTGGCGACAAACAGAGGCTATCACCAAGTCACTGCTGGAGATTTCTGTCGCCAAGTGCTTTATGGAAGCAGAGGATACTGACAGTGCCGGCCTTCACTACACCCGCGCCTACTGTGCATCAGTTTCCAACCCTGACCCGCATGAAGCAATGAACTCAATGTACGGACTGGCCAAGATTGCGTTTCTGGCCAACGACATGCAGCAAGTCAACAATTACACACAATGCAGCGAGGATCTGCTTGATTATCATCTGCGTGAAGAGCCTGACGTGAATACACTGAACAACTACATTACTCTGGCCTTAATGCACTATGAGCTGACAGGTGACACCAGAGAATCCATCAGAGTAGAAGAAAAGGGCCTTGATGCGGTACGTGAACTCGCGCCAACCGCTGAAGATTATGAAGTCGAAGATCTGCTCGAAGTGATGCTCATCTTACAAATGAACCTGATGGAAGGCTATCTCACCCTGGGTGAATCAGAACCTCTGTATGAGTTGTTTGAAGATTTAAAAAGTAATCCGATGCTTGAAGACGGTGACAGACTGGTCGCTCAAGGGCTGTTAGCAATGCAGGATCTGGTTGATGGTAAAAGAGACTCGGCAAGAGATCATTTACTACGCATTATTCCACGCTACAAAACACTGACCGAGTTCACCACCGTGTGGTCGTGGGATGCCTTTGATCGCTGGCAGGAAAAAACCCGCTCCAGCCGCAGTGCAACGGTCGATGCACAAATAGAAGAACTTCGTATTGCCCTTGACTCTGAGCGCCCACCCGACTCGCTGCAACGGCTGAATAAAGTACTCACTGAACTGGGAGGCAGCTAGCTATGATCCGCGATCAACTGCTGCGCAAGCAGATCCAGGCTGCTAATAAGCAAACGGATTCGAACAAAGACATCCACGAAACGCAAAAGCCTTACCAACGCTGGACACCTGGCATCAGATCACTGCTGCGCTTACGTTACCTTGCAGCTAAAAAAGAGGCCTTAATAGAAAATAAACAGGCACTGAAGTACGACGTGGATACCGCAGAAATCCACAATCAGGTAAGCGGCAAACTGACCGGCAAAGGTCACATCTGGCCTGTAGTGCTAACGCCGTTTTTTATGTTTCCGCTGATGCTGCTGTTGGCAGCAATGGCAGCATATGGCTTGTGGATGAACCATAATGCCTCCATTGAACGTTCTGTGTTTCGCAATGATATTCCAGCTTACTCAGACGCCGTCTATCTACTCAAGGCAAGTCAGGCGGCAGCTGACATTCAGACCAACCCGGATATTCTGGATCAAATAAAGCAAAACATCGAAGAGCAGAGCGAAACAGTCACTGCAATGAGAACCGATATTCTCAATCACTTCGATAAGCAAACCGGGGTGGCAGACAGTCTGAGTAATTTGTTCGAGTCTATACAGCAACAGGAAATACCTCCACAAGATCTGTATAAGCTGATTAAGCAGGTCAACGACGAACTTTTCATTAACCGTGTACCGTACTACCTGAGTCCCATGGTGGAAACAGCTGATTGCGCTCATCTTCCCCTCAGTTCATTTTTAACCCGTCTGTTTGGCGGCGGTACTGCAGGTTCAGGTGAGACCTGTGTGGTGTACGCGTTACTGTCATTCCACGTTGATGAGTTTCGCTATTACAACAATGACAGTGAAGATCACCTGGCCTTCTTCACCCGCCGACTCGACGGTCTGCCACTGAACGAAAACGTACTCGGCAAAGTTCACCTGGGAGATGACAGCGCACAAATACTGTTGAGTAATATTGATGCGACCAGCGCTAACTCCACAATCGCACTGGAGGGAGGACAACTGCAAACCAAACTGATGCCACAAGGTATGCCGGATGTTTATGGTCTGGAATCAATTGCCCGACGACTGCAGTCCAGCGTAGTGGATCAATACGCGGATGAACTGAATCAATCGTGGCAATGGAAACTGGAAAGTGTCTGGCAAAAGATAACAGGATCTGAGTCCAGTGTGCTGCCGCAGGCTACAGCAAAGCTGCAACGCCGCGTTGCCGATGCGACAGCCTTTCATGAAGTACAGCACCTGATAGATCAGTTTAATGATCTTCAGGAACCCGAGTGGTTCAACGAAAGCCTTGAGAAAGTTGCGGTCAACGCACCGATATCACCCCAGTTCAGTAACCATGTGCTGTGGGAGTTATCGGCATTTTTTACTCACCTGGCTTATGGTGAAGAGCTCAAGGGTATTCTGTTAAATGAGTTCGCCGCGATAACACTGAACCCGCTGCTACAGGACCAGCCGCACTATTACAGTATTCGTTTGTTGTTTCCGATTTTGCATCAAATGCATCTGGGCACACTGGGTGACACACCACCGGACCCTGCCCTGACCCTGAGCGATGTAGCACGATCATATAAATATCTGGCGCAACACGTAGACAACCTTGATCAAATTTCACGTGATGCCTACGCACAACTGTTCGGCACACCGCTGCCGGATATAGAGCTTACCGATTCACGCTTGCGTGAAGCCAGACCGAAATTCAACTGAAGCCACCGTACCGGGTAAGGAACAAATGATTGTGTAACGGTTCAAGCCATGGATTTGGCCATGGATTTGGCCATGGATTCGGTCATCAATCAGGTACGAGCTACAGGGATGATTGTATTCTCGATAAGACGTAGCAAATCACCAAAGTAACCTGCCGTTCGAGCCACCCTGTTCGGGTCTGAGGTGATAGCAACTGTAAGGGCCAGTTGCGGTACGACACAGATGATCTGCCCGCCGTAACCACGGGCTAGTGCATAGCGTGTTCCATAAGACTGACCAAGGAACCAGCCATACCCATAGCCAAGCCCGGAGAACATTGACCGGGTTACCGGCTCAAAAGAGCGTTCTACCCAGTCTTCGCTTAACACCTGCACACCCTCAAAGCGACCACTGTTGCGGTATAGCTCACCGAAACGAACCATTGCATCAAGCGTCAGTGCCATTTCATTTCCACCCAGGTAACGCCCTTGCGGATCACGAGTCCACGCCGGTATCTCTATACCCAATGGCTGG
The DNA here is from genome assembly GCA_938007995.1 of uncultured Granulosicoccaceae bacterium. GTDB lineage: Bacteria > Pseudomonadota > Gammaproteobacteria > Granulosicoccales > Granulosicoccaceae. Next base: position 42,574 of record CALLLW010000004.1, read on the forward strand.
CCAATCCGCGTGCGTGCAAGGTCCAGCAAACTTTGCCCTGAAACCTCAGACAAGATTGCCCCCAGTACATGGGTTGAGCCGGTTGAGTACAACATACGGGTGCCTGGCTCCGCCACTATGGGACGTGACAATGCATCGGCAATCCAGTCTGCACTGGTCACCCAAACGTTATAGTTGCGACCGGAAGTACGCTCCAACCCTGCCTGCATAGTCAACAGGTTTTCAACGGTAATATATGACACACCGGCGTCTGCAGACGATGGAATCAAATCCGGTATCAGCTTGCCCAGTGTATCTTCAGTAGAATAAATCTCGCCACGATCAATCGCAGCACCGGCAAGTGCAGCAACAATACTTTTCGACACCGATTTAATTGGCACAAGTTGATCAACAGGCGGGCCACGAAATACCTCAGTCAACAACTCGGTTCCATCTTTATATACAGAGATGGCATAGCACTGATCCATCTTGCGAGCCTCTGTGATAACCGGTTGCCAGCTATCATTACGCGCTTCAACATCGCGGCACAGGAGCGCTGCTGTAGCACCCAGAAAGACACGTCTGTTAATCATATTTATACCAGGGGAAACTTTTGAGCCAGTTGGTAGCACCAGTGTAGAAGATCATTCAACTAGCTACCGAGTAGTCAAACAAAAGAATGATGGCAAGATATCTCAGTCCTTTACCAATGCCGCAGAGAAAAATAAGCACTACAACCGGCACCTTCATCAGACCTGCGATAAAAGTCAGTGCATCACCGACCACGGGCAACCATGAAAACAACAAACTCCAAATGCCATACTTTTTGAAAAGCCTCTGACTGCGTTGCAATGAATCCGGTTTAAAAAAGAACCACTTGCGATCCGAGTATCTTAACAGGTATCGGCCCAGCACCCAGTTGACTACCGCACCCAGCGTATTACCAAGTGTTGCAAAACTCCATAGCCAGAACGCAGATTCGCGTTGTACAAGGAAAGCAGTCAGTGTCACTTCTGACGAGAAAGGCAGAATGGTTGCTGCAAGAAATGCAGAGCAGAACATGATCAAGTAGCTGATCATTTGTATTTACAGACGAAGCATTGGTATTACCGCATTATTGGTGAGTGTGTAATCGGCTACTACACTCGACCATATTACTCGACCATTGGCACTGTATCCAACCGGTTGCTAATACCGAACATCCATACGCCACTGACCTTCACGCTCGGCGTCAGAGATGCATCTTCAAACCGCAAGATAGTTGTCGTGCCAGGCCGGAAACCATGAATTATCAGCCAAAACATAACGGTTGTATCACCATTTGATGACAGCGGTATTTCAAAACATTCCCGATAACATTCAACAGCTTATATATGTGCGTATTCCCGTCATAATCAGTAAATCAGGGAACGAATCCAGCACTACCCAGTCCTTAATATCAGCGGCACCGTAATTCGAGACCTGCTCCATCAGCCACCTTGCGGCGCCGGGTTTCACGTTACAGACAGCAAACCAAAGTTCGACGGATCATTTATATTGGAAAAGCAGCAAACGCCGTAGTGTAAAGGGGGATGGTTTTCCCCGCTAATCATTGGAGACTGTTATGCGAACACTATTAACACTGGTTATCTTACTTACGTCCGGCATCGTGAATGGCATGCCCGTAGCCGCAAATTTTGCTGACCTATATGAGAAGCACTCAAAGTCTGTCGTCACAATATATACAACCACTATCTCCACCGTGAACGGTTCTTCGAAAGCCTCCAGAGGTGTCGGCTCCGGTGTTCTGATCGAAGAAAATCAGATTATCACTGCGGCACACGTCGTCGATGGTGCTCATGTTATCAATGTGCAATTTAATGATGGCGCAAATATTAAAGCAAGCGTTGTTACTTCCCTCGATGCAAGTGACATCGCATTGTTGAAACTGGAGAAAAGTCATCCAAACCCGACGGTGGCTGTGCTGGCAGACTCTGATCAGACTCGCATTGGCAGTAAAGTATTTATCATTGGATCACCATTTGGCATCAGTCAGACACTCAGCGTGGGTCACCTGTCGGGCCGTATGAATAGAGGCCTGATGGTTGGCGGTGCACCAATCGAATTTTTGCAGACAGACACTGCCATCAATACCGGCAACTCAGGTGGGCCGATGTTTAACACTGACGGTGAGGTGATCGGTATCGTCAGTTTCATTCTAACCAAAAGCGGTGGTTTTGACGGCATTGGGTTTGCCACCTCCAGCAACACAGCCAGACAGGCCCTATTGACCAGCTCAGGAGTTCTGGCAGGCTTTGAGGGCATTATGCTTGATGATCAAATCGCCAGCCTGCTCAACTTTCCAGGGCCCGGCCTACTGGTACAACGGGTAGTCGCTGACTCACTTATCGGACGTGCCGGTTTGATTGCAGGTGCAACCCCGGCTCGTATTGGCGGACAATCAATGATGCTCGGTGGAGACTTCATCCTCGAGATCAATGGATTAATCTGCCGCACTCCGCACGACTTTCAGATGATCCGTGCAGCAACTATCTCATTGAACGAGAGTGAACCCTATGCCATCAAAGTATTCCGCAACGGTGAAGTGGTTGAATTACTGACCGACTCAACATCCGCGGACCTCGTCGGCTTAACTTCACACTAACAGAAGGCCAGGCATTTTTAACATAAGGCATCTTGATCAAGCAAGTCCTTTTCGGTTTACTGCTGACTTCTGCCGCAGCTGCCGCCACCACTCAGAGGCAGGAGTTCTGTAGCGCGTGGGAGGACATCGCAAGATCAGCTATGACCGCCAGGCAGGCCGGAGTGCCACTGACTACCATGCTGCAACTGGTTAGTGATGAAACGGCGCAGGGAATTCTCAGGGCAGCTTATCAGCTACCGGTTGAAGTGGTTGGTGCTGAACAACAGAACGCTATTGCCGGATTCGTCACTAAGGTAGCGACTGAGTGCCTAAAGTCTTAGGTTGAGTCTATGCCTGCAATGCAGCAGGCAAAGACACTGAAGCCATATGTTCACAGGCCGATGAACTGGCACACAGCAGCGATATCAACCCATGTTTTAAAAGCTAAGCATTAAACCAGACGGGCACCACTGCTGCTGTCGAATACATGTGACAAGGCCGGATCAATACCGAAGCCGACGGTCGAACCGATCTCACCTGCTGGCGGCTTTTCAGTTTTTGCAATAAATTCAACACCTGAGGCGGTACGCAGGTGAACCAGCGCGTACTCGCCCAGATTTTCAACCAGTTCGAGCTTGCCTTCGACCACTGAGTTACCTGCATCTGCAGTAACCAGATGCTCAGGTCGCAGACCAACTTCGTGACCGGCACTGAAATCTTTGCCAAGCAATGAAACTGCGTTAGCAGTCAAATCACCCGTATTAAAGAAATTCATCTTCGGGCTACCGATAAACTGGGCAACAAACGCATTATCAGGACGTTCGTACAAATCTATCGGTGAGCCGACCTGTTCGATAATGCCGTCTTTTAGCACAACAATTTTATCCGCAAGGGTCATCGCTTCCACCTGATCGTGCGTTACGTAGATCATGGTAGTTTCAAGCCGCTGGTGCAGGCGTGCTATTTCCTTTCGCGTTTGAACTCGAAGTGCCGCATCAAGGTTTGACAGTGGCTCATCGAACAAAAACACATCAGGGTCACGAACAATCGCACGACCAATCGCCACACGCTGACGCTGCCCACCAGATAAATTGCGCGGTGTTCTATCGAGGTAATCGGTTATTTGCAGAATCTCGGCAGCCGCACGAACACGCTCTTCTATTTCA
>CALLLW010000005.1 GCA_938007995.1 uncultured Granulosicoccaceae bacterium
GGCTATTTTGTGCCGGAGAATATATCCGACACATTGCATAAATGGCTTAAAGATCACCGCGACAAAAACATAGACCCCTACCAGCAGCTGGCAGACGATTGGCTTGTGAACCGGATACCTCAGGACGTGACTGAGCAATACCTGCGACAGGAATACGGATGGACAAAAACTAAAGTAAACGAGATTCTGGTCCGTGCAACGAGAGAGGGTTGGGCAGAACGAAAAGAAGGCTATGGCTGGCGCTTTCTTCCTGTTGCAAAGACACCAGAATCGTTTGATCAAATATACCGATTCCGGTTGTCGATTGAGCCTGCTGCTATGCTCGAGCCTACATTTAAGTTAGATAAAAAAGTACTGACCGAACAACGCCGTCTTCAGGAACATCTGCTAGAAACAGATTTGGGAAGTATGCTCGATGAAACGCTGCTCGCCAATGGATCTATATTTCATGAAGAGATAATTAAACTCTCGGGCAATCCGTTTTTTTTGATGGCTCTACAACGAGTGAACAGGATGCGCCGGCTAATGGAATACCGAGCAAAAATTGACCATGAACGATTGGTTGTGCAATGTACAGAGCACCTGGAGATTCTCGATCTACTGGAAAGCGGCGACGTGACTGATGCCTCTAACAAAATGCGTGAACACTTAAGTGGCGCACTTGAGCGCAAATCTCCATTGGCCTGGAGCTGGGCAAGTGGCACTGAAGCATAGATCAGATACTGCCTTCAAATATAAATCGGTATTAGAGAAATAGTTCCACAGATAAAAATGCCGCAAGTCATGGAGCACCCTCCGAAGACTACAGTCGCGTACAAATCGAATAGGTGAACCTTTCGTCCGCGTTAGAGTAAGAATTCAGCGAATTTCCACCAAGAACTGATTAAGGCGAAGGACTGGCCGACAGTACTCATTCGCTGTCCTTCTGATCTCCGTCAATCGGTTGATCCCTTATAGGCTGGCCAACGTGGGGGAACTGCGTCCTTGAGGCTGTCGAAGTTTTTCCAGGCTGGCTCAACAGGCTCGATGTTCGGTTTTGGAGCGTACACTGACTCTTCGACAAGCACGAGGTTCGGAATATAGCGGGGACAATTGGGGAAAATTGCTTGCGCCTTTACTCGAACTATCAATTGCGCACCTACCGTCTTAGCCAATAGCGGGTCATCAGCCGACACTGTCGCGGAACCGTTAACTCTGAGCCGCCGTGGGCTTCCGTGGAGGTTTATGAATAATAATCCTACGTTTGGATTCACTGTGATGTTACCAAGGCTTTTAAACATCCCGTTACCATCGTAGTCTGGCCAGGCGATCTCGTCCGGGCCGATAACTTGTACAAAGCCCGCCGAACCACCCTTAAACGAACAGTCTGAACGACCTTCCGCATCGGCGCTTGCAAGAAAAAAGTAAATTGAGTTCTCGATAAACGTTTTATCGTCATCAGAGAAAGAAGTGTTTGTTAGTTTTTCTTCCAGCCTATCAGCAATTCGTCGACTTTCAAATTTATCTTGAAGTTTGCGATTCCCTTCGTGATACATACTGGACATTATCTGAGCTCCTGTTACTAGTCAGTTCTGTTATCTTGTCTGTAAATACGCAGTGCCAGCCCCCTTTGCATAAGTACGCATAATATATATTATGTTAAATTCATTATGTGATGAATTGGGGATGGTTCTGCTGTAACTATTGTGATTCCTAGTAAAAAAAGGACCATCGCGGGATTAAAGTAGTCACTTCGGGAGTAAAACTGGTAACAAGGTTGAGATTTTGTCCCCAACCGTTTGTATTCGATGTATTGATTTCTCCGAAATGAAATACGCTAACGGATCTGTTTTAAGTCCAAGGTGTCTGATAAGTCTAAACTTCGGCTATTGACAAACGTAGTCTTTGAAAATGCTCTTCAATGATAAATCACTTCGAACTTCATGCAGAAACAGTCCGCTATCCGTTGGATCGGTTTTCAAGAGGTATTTCGGTTCCTCGATGATAAGGTCACTGTAAGAAGCAGTATCCACTTTATCTGAAAAATGTTGCTTAGCAGCTTCCAAGAGCTTTGTACGCATCCATATTCGTGTGCATTCAAGTGTATAGGCTTTGTTTCTATTTAGCTTGCTCCGTCTGTATTCGTCTTTGGTTGGTATAGAGATCCGGAAATCTCTCCCAGGACCGGCTAGCCAAGACAACCAGAAAAAAGAAATACCAGCGCTGCCATAGCCCAAGGATCTCAGTCCTTTTTCCCATTGAGAGTATTTATTCCTAATGCAGTTGTGGTCGTAAAAATCATGGACGGAACTTAAGCACGAGCTCGCTCTAACTATTTGCCTGTCAACAAATTCAACGGCTTCTCTAAATATCTGTTCAATTTCCGCTGTATTTTCGTGGCGGAGTGTCTGCAGGTGATCATGAAAACTTTCGTCGGTACGAAGATAATCATCAGAGTAACTATAGTTACTCCCATGAAAATTATCTATCTGCGTGGCGCGTGTGGTTTTTTGTGGACGAGTTATTTTGTAGTTTACAGATAGCTTATGACGCACAACTTTGTTGTGCTTACTAAGGCACTTCCCTAACCAAGAAGGTCCACCAAATAGCTTATAGTAACTACTTAAACTATCTTGTTCTGTTGTTGGTGTTGCCCAAATATATTCTTTGTTATGTATTCCATGATGGGCAGCTCTGATTTTAGCATTGGTTTCTGTGACCCATCTTTGATAGTTGGTTGATAAGTTTATTTTCGCCTTTTTTAATGTATCTGAGGCCCAATCGTCTGGTTTCGAAAATGGGGTATAACCGCAATGGTTGCAACAAAATCCACATCGCGTATAACGCGCTTCAAATGCTCCCAGTTCCGCACCACAGGATACACACGACGGCTGTAAATCAATATGGTGTAGCGGGCATTTAGCCCAGTCTGGGGACTGATGGAATATCAGGTGTACACCATGAACGAAACACTCAGAGCAAATTCTTAAATTGTTATGCCACCTTTTAATTTTTGAAACACGGAAATAATAATTTATTGATGCACTGCTATCTAAGCAGGGAAAATCATCCTGAAACGACAACGAGAGCATGTCACTAGTCCAGCCAGTGGAATTCAAAACTCTTTCAAAGTTAAAAGAACTTTTACGTAAGTCTTTAGAGGAGAATCTGATATCGTCAGGTTTTAGAAATACTCTTTTGATGTCACTCTGATTCAGAGCGTTGAGATTTTGAATCTTATTGACTATGGTGTATATGCTCTCCCCTATTGGAGACCAGCCACTCGCTACCGCTAAATTTCCCATCTGACATCCTCCTAGTATATAACAGTGACAATGTGTTTATCAGTTTGCAACGAGTAAATCAATTCATACATACTTTAATTTAGCGCCTCTATTTAATTCTTTTCGCCTAACACCTGTGTAGAGTGACAATTTACTTAGTATGCAAATATTCTGGCTAAATAATCCGTGAAAATACCATTATTACGGATTTATAATCGCCTCATAGGTGTCCTTCCCCTATAGTGACCAATCTATGGCGAAACCACACAAATCCGGTCAGGCTCGCGTACCTACCCTGAAAGAAAAGAAGCATCTCTTTCGAGTGATCAAAGACCATCGGTATCCCGAGAAAAATACCGCGATCATGCAGCTGAGCTTCTGTTTAGGTCTCCGGGTCCAGGAAATCGCCCTGCTCGAAATCAAAGACGTTTGCTCGCTTGGCCCTGCGCGTAAAACCGTTGGCAGATCCTTCAAGCTAAAGCAGATCTTAAAACTCCCTGCCGCGTATACCAAAGGCGCTGGTGCGATGGGAAGATCGGAAAGCAAGTACGAACGCAAAAGAGTTTCGTTTACAGTTCAACAATTCGACCAATTGCTAAAACAAGTGGAAAAATTGGCTCATGCCAACGCCGAAATTGTTGCTGAAGATTTCTATCCGCCGATAACCAAGCACAAAGGGAAATCTCGCGATCTACCCATGATTGACGATGATCTACGAGATGCACTGACCGATTATCTGCAAGTCAGACTTGATATCGATATAGGCGCGTTGCCCACTGACAAGCTATTTATGACACAGAAAAAACAGCCCTACTCTCCCAACACCTTGCAGGAACACATGGCACTGATGTTAAGGGGATGGGCAGGAATAGAAAACGCATCCTCTCACAGTGGCAGACGTGCTCTGATGACCGATATCATTCATAATCAGGGAAAGTCAGTGAAAGTGGCGCAGAAGATCGCAGGACACGTTAGTCCTGCCACTACATTGATCTATGAAGAACCACCAGAAGTAGAAATAGCTGAGGCGTTAAAGAATACAAAGAAATGAACATAGATCGGCATGCTTCTTGCTCAGCATTGAGAAAAATTTTCGTTAGGCATACCATACGATACCTCCATTTTTGTAGTAAGAGCATTGTGAACTTATAATAACGCCAGCTTCAGTCGCCCATTGCGTCCTGTTTAATAGGCCGTAAAACGGAGCGCCATTTCTGGAAATGTACTCACGCGACGCAACCAGTACAAAGTGATGGTCAAACACTTTTTCTATACGCCCGACGATAAAGCATCATAGTGAGATCATCCGGGTGACCACCTTCTTTCAACATGGCGGTTATTGCTAAGCCTGTTAGCTGCTTGAGTGCCTCCTCAATCGGGCCTTTGTGAATAAAACTCTCAATTATATCTATCGGCAAATTATCAGTTAGTCCATCGCTACATATCATTAGTGTGTCATACGGAGCCAATTCAATCGGAGCACCGACCTCTATTCGCATTTCCTTATGGCCAACAATGTTTGACACCCAATGGCGGTCATCATGGGTATGTGATACTTCCGCATCGAGATAACCCGATTCGATACCATAACCGACAGGTGAGTGAGGTACGCTCTGAAATTTCTTCAGTCCCCGTTGACCAACTACCATGATTGAGGAATCTCCTAAGTGGTACGGGCGCATCACCGAAGTAAGCGCGCGATGCAGCACGTACTTGACGTGCGCGTATTGATAACAACGTAGATCCTAAGTTGCGTGGACTTGTTGGAGTATCACTGAGACGTTTGTGACCGAATTAACAAATGCCAGCATTCAGTAAAAATGCTGTGGCAGAAGCACGCGAGAAGCGCTATTTTTCTTTTCAGAGTTTGCGGTAGGAACGGTTGTTGTGTTTCTTTGACTCTGAAGATGCAACCAGCGTCTTTGATCCAGGCTTCACCGCGGATTCGTTCTTACGACTCAACGTAAAATACGCTACAGGCCGCCTTCGGATTTTCTAGGGTGACGGGAAACTCGCGTAGCGTGACGCTACCTCTTCTTTTGTGAGATTCCAAGGCAGCAGTGCCTCTATCTCTTCAACGCTCGAACAGTTCGGCAACTCGCTGAGCAGCACACTTAAGTACTGTTGCGGGTTGTGGCCATTCACTCTGGCGGTCTCTATCAGGCTGAATATCCGGCCACTGGCTTCAGCTCCTGCGGGGGTATCGGCAAAGATAAAATTCTTGCGCGCAATTGCTATCGTTTAGGCCACATGCTCTGATTTGATGTTTGAGATTGGCAGCCTGCCATCGTAGCAGTAGGTCTGTAGTTGCTCTGCATGTTTGATCAGATACGATAGCGCATCGCGAGTGCCCGGATGCCGTACTCCCTGAGCCTGAGTCTGTTTGGCCCATTCAATGAATGACTGCCAGTGCGGTAAGGCTTCGGCCTGGCGTACCTTGAGTTTCTCCTCAGCACTGAGCGTCTTGATGCGGGCTTCGATCTGGTATAACTCGTTGTAGCGTTGCAGGCCTTCACTGGCCACTGAACCCTTGGCCCTTCTTCCACGATTGATGAACAGATACATTGATCGATCTGCCGGGTCACGCTGTAGCGACATCGATACGATGGTGGCCAGTCCGTCGATCTGCTTACGCATATCGACAGGATGACGGTAGACAAAGATCGCCTGTGGCGTCCAACGCTGAGTGTTCATTGTGAGTCACCAGTGTGGATACTCAGGGTGATCTGATCACCGATGTTTAACACAATCTGCGGGCCGGTGAGCCTGGCAGTGGCGGAGGCTTCATTGTCAGCCGGTGGCGCAGTTGTGACGACTTGCTTAAAGGCTGATGGCGCGGGCGTGTGCTGCTCACCGACGCGGATAAAGCCGCGCCACCGGGAGAAGGTTGAAACTGCCAACTCCCGGCGATTGCAGAATGACTCCAGGGTCTCGTCGCTCTGCTCGTATTCAGCTATCAGCACTTTCCATTGATCAGCGCTTCGTCTTTGTCTGTGGGGCATTCGGTTTACTCACTTTGGATAGGAGCGAGTACTTTCCGGATGCCTATGTGTTTTTGCGATGACGTGGTGCATCGAGCGCTTACCAATACACAGTAGCCGACACAGAGCCTCTTCCGATTTAGTTGACTCCTGAATTATTAGGTTCACGAGGTAACTAAATCAGGGGAGACTCCAGTTATCCGGGCAGTTAGTTATTATGCTGATATTTATTGTTGCGATCCGGGTTGTTTCGGGTTGCCTGATAACGCGCCTGGTAGTCAGCAACTGATGGAATTATTTGATTGATTCGGCCGCATTTTGTTGAGCTACATGTTTATTGGTAACGATGCTTTGCTTCGTTTTTCGGTGATATGATCTTCATTCGTTTTATACGTGGTCAGGACAGAGCATGAAAATCACTGATGCGAAAGTATTTGTTGGAGGCCCCGGTAAGAACTATGTGACACTGAAGATTCAGACTGACCAGGGAATCTACGGGCTCGGGGATGCGACGCTCAATAACAGGGAGACGTTGCCGGCGTGTTATCTCGAAGAGTATTTAATCCCTAATCTTGTTGGTAAGGATCCACGCAATAGCGAGGATATCTGGCAGTTTTTTTATCGTGGCGCTTATTTTCGGAAAGGACCGGTGGCTATGGCTGCGTTCGGGGCGATTGATATGGCTTTGTGGGATATAAAGGCCAAGCTTGCAAATATGCCGCTATACCAGCTGTTTGGCGGTAAAAGTCGCGACGGTGCCATGCTTTATTCCCATGCAGCCGGGTCTGATCTAGAGCACTTAATGGATTCAATTGGTGCTCAGATTGAGCAGGGTTACAAAGCGGTGCGTGTGCAGTGTGGAGTGCCGGGTATGCCTGCGGCGAGCTATGGTGTACCTGAGGGCAGTGGCGATAACAGGCATTTCATAACTGACTTTTCCGGTATAAAACCAAAGCTTGAGATCTGGGATGCCGATTGCTACATGCGCTTTATGCCAGACGCACTGATGCAGGTGCGTGAACGCTTTGGTGCAGAGCTTAAATTACTGCATGATGTGCATCATCGGTTAAGGCCGAGGGAATCTGCCGAGTTTGCCAGGCAGGTTGAGCCTGCACGATTGTTCTGGCTGGAAGATCCTACTCCAGCTGATGATCAGAATGCACTCAGGCTGCTGCGTTCACACTCAACGGCACCAATTGCTATTGGTGAGGTGTTTAATTCGGTATGGGACTGCAAGCAACTGATAGAAGAAGAGTTGATTGATTTTATCCGTGTTGCTGTGACTTATGCCGGGGGTATAACTCATGTTAAGCGAATAGTTGATCTGGCTGATCTTCATCATGTGCGAACCGGGTTTCACGGCGCGCCCAGTCACTCGCCGATATCAATGGCGGCACAGGCTCATCTTAATGTCTGGGCGCCCAACTTTGGCATACAGGAATATCTGGTGCTGGGTTCACCGGAATGCGATGCGTTGTTTCCATCAAAGCACAGGGTAGAGCAGGGCTTAATGTATGTCAGTAATGAGCCGGGATTAGGTGTCGACTTTGATGAGAGAGAGGCGCAACGCTACAGATACCAACCGGGGAGTCATCCGGTGGTTAGACTGCAGGATGGCACGCTCTGGAATTATTAGCCGGATAACACAAAGTAGATTAACTTTTATTTTGACTCGCTATTTGTGCACGCCTGTCAACAGCCCATTTGTACTGTGGTGGCCACAGGTTGTAGTCGGGATCGTGACCCAGCTCAAGTGCTGCCCGCAGCGGCCAGAAAGGGTCGTGCATTATTTCACGCCCGAGTGCGACCAGCTCGGCTTTGCCTGAAGCGATAATATTTTCCGCCTGTTGCGGCTCAATGATCACGCCAACTGCCATGGCTTTGAGGTCAGTATCGTTTTGAATTCGATCGGCAAACGGAACCTGGAATCCGGGTGTTCTTGCAGAAGACCTGGTCAGTGGTTTGCCGGTGTCATCTATTCGAAAGCGTGGCGCGCCAGCGATACCTCCGGAGGAGCAATCGACCACATCAACGCCGCACCTGGCCAGTTGATTCGAGAGGGCTACCGAGTCATCCAGTGACCAGCCGTTTTGCGGGCCGTCGATGGCTGAGATGCGAAAAAACAACGGCACAGATTCACCTATTGCCTCGCGAACAGCTTTGGTGACTTCTAACGGCAATCGCATACGATTCTCAAGGCTGCCGCCGTACTCATCGTCTCTGAAATTTGATAACGGTGATAAAAATGAATGCAGCAGATAGCCATGTGCACCGTGTAGTTCGATAACCTGAAAGCCGGCTGCCAGTGATCTTCTGGCAGCGTCTACAAACGCTTGTGTTAATGCACTGAGGTCTTCTTTGTTGAGTTCACGTGGTGTCTGGAAATTATCTGCCACTGGCATGGCACTGGGTCCAACCACCTGCCATGCCTGAGGGTCGTCTTTGTTCAGCGGTTTGCCACCACCGGCGAAAGGTGAGGCGGTTGACGCTTTACGACCTGCATGCGCCAGTTGTATGCCGGCAACGCAGCCCATATCAGCAATGAATTTTGTAATCGGTTTTAATGCCTCCGCCTGTTCGTCAGTCCAGATGCCAAGGCACTCGGGGGTAATGCGACCGATCGCTTCTACCGCTGTGGCTTCAGCAAATACAAGACCGGATTTGCCTCGGGCAAAAGTGCTTAAATGTGCGAAATGCCAGTCTTGCGCGATTCCGTCAACTGCTGAATACATACACAATGGCGATACAACGATTCGGTTGGGTAGGGTGATGCCTCTGATCGTTAACGGGTTAAACAGCTGTGCCATGGTGTGCTCTATTGTGTGGGTTGCAAGTTAACTGTGCCAAAAAATACTATTGCGGTTGCATTGCATTGCATTGCATTGCATTGCATTGCATTGCGGTGTCTTGTCAGTTGAAGGTGTAGCCAATGTTGCCACAACCACTGAATTCAATCTCAACTGTGCCGGCAACTGCAGCAATTACCCCAAGGCAAGTGCCGGTTGAGACCCAGTCACCTGCTTTTAATCCACTGCCTGCTTTAACCAGTTCGTTGTGCATCCATAACAACGAGTTGAGAGGATGGCCGAGTACCGCAGCGCCGGTGCCGCTGTTGGTTTCTGTGCCATTGGTGTCAGCTTTCACTGCTACTGTGCCGAGGTCTAACGTGCTCCAATCATCAATAGCCGGACCCGGGATGAATGCCGTATGTACGCCAAAATCGGCAACTGCACTATGCAGCCCGGGCAGGCCCTGGCCGATAGTGCGCCGACCCACTATCTCTACCGCAATATGAGCGCTGCGCACAAGTGCTGGAAGGTCATCTGTTGTGAGTGTCTTGTCTGTCGGGAAATCACTGCCGCAGACGAAGGCAAACTCTGCTTCGCCACCCAGCACGCCAGCGCTAAGTGGTAACTGCGCTGCAGGTTGTAAAACTTCGCGCTCGAACATCGGACCATAAAAAGGTGCGTTACAGTTGAATAGTTTTTGCGCTCCCTCGTTGGTTGCGCCAACTTTGTAACCGATTTGTCGGGACGGATAAGTCTGGATGGCAAGCGATTGAAGTTGATAGGCTTCTTCGAGTGTGGCGATTGCATCGAACGGCGCCGGATCAATCTGTTGTTGAGAAGCACGCGCATCTGCCAGTTGCTGAGCGAGTTTGCTGTGATCTGCTGTTGCCATCGAAAATAACCCCCTGAGTGAATAGCCAATCGTAGGGTCTTTAGCTGTCGCCGGCAAGTTATGTGCGCACTTGTGGCGATTTCTGTAGTGGAATTTGCAGTATCTGAGCTGCTGATTTCTGCAAACGCCCGAAGCAGGCCGTCGCCTTGTGAACAATGGTGCTTAACACGGTATAATACACGGCCGTATAACGAGCTGTGGAAAATCTGGTGGCTGAAGACTGGGGCACGCAAACAGACCTTGAGGTAATCGATTCGCTGCTGGATGTTGACGGTAAGTTTATCGTTGATGTGGGTTGTGGCGACGGTGAACTATGCAGACACCTGGCGGGTCAAGGTGCTCGCGTGCTGGGTATTGAGCCGCATCCAGTGCAGGCAGAGAAAAATGCCAAATCAGCAGTTGTTGCTAACGTGGGTTTTAAACAGGCTGGTGCTGCAGCAATACCGGTAGAGCCGGGTTCTGTAGACGGGATTGTGTTGAAAAATTCACTGCATCATATGTACGCACCGGACTATGAGAAAATTTTTGGCGAAGTGGCGAGGATAATATCTGACGATGGCTTTCTGTGTGTTATTGAACCGGTTGCCAGCGGCACCTTTCAACATGTGATGGAATTGTTTCATGATGAAACTCAGGTCCGGCTGGCTGCGTATAACGCGCTGGTGCGCTATGCTGACCCAATGTTTGAATCGATGCGTGAGATTTATTTTGATGTTGATACCACCTACAGTAGTTTTGATGCTTACGCGCGCCGCTTTGAGAATAAAGTGTTCAATAACTACATTGGAGAAGTACGCCAGCCTGACGTGGAGCAGCGTTTTAATGCCTGTCAAAACAGCTATGGAAGCTTCACGTTAACCCAGCCTATGCGGGTCAACTATTATACTTCCCCCGGACGTACCTGATATGTACACCTGATTTCTTGTATTACTTAGACTGTCGGGTTGTTAATCAACTGCTCTGTTCGCTTTGAGTGTTCATGACGTTGTTTAACTTCCCGTTTAACGATTACTTTTTAGACAGCGTGGAACTACCTTGAATTTAGTATTAACCGGAGATATTGGTGGAACCAACGCGCGCTTTGCATTGTTTTCTGACGGCCAGTATCTTGAATCAAGCCTGCGTACACTGCCGGTCGCGGCTAAGCCTGACCTTGCTGACACTATTGCAGATTACTTCTCTATGCTGGGTGATGAAGCCAAAGGGGTTGGAAAGATCGCCTTGTCCGTTGCCAGTACTGCTGAATATGCAGATGCCATAGAGCTCACTAATAATAATGTATCGTTTAAGCTCTCTGATCTGGTTACGCGCTTCGGTTTGCAACAGGCGCGGGTGGTTAATGACTTCACAGCAGCCGCGTTAGGTGTTGTCAGTTTGCCGGAAAAAAACCTGACCTGTCTGCACGCAGGCAATGGTGTGGCGGATGCGCCAAAAGCGGTGCTCGGTGCCGGCACAGGGTTGGGAGTTTCCGGATTAATCCATGCAGGTACGCATTGGGTGCCACTGCAGGGGCAGGGTGGGCATGTAACGATGATTGCCCAGACAGAGCGTGAGCTGGCTATTCGCAATGTCATAGCAGAAGATCTTGGGCATGTTTCTGCTGAACGTTACTTATCAGGCCCGGGCACAGTGCGGGTTTATAGAGCGATTTGTCAGCTTGAGCAGGTATCCCCGGAATTTACCAAGGGCAGTCAAATCACCAGTGCAGCTATTGATGGTAGCTGTAATATCAGTAAAGAGGTGATGGAATTATTTTGCAAATACCTGGGCATTGTTGCGGGTGATCTGGCTGTGACGCTGGGGTCAGAGGGTGGTATTTACATCGCCGGCGGCATTGTGCCGCATTTAGGTGACTACTTCATAAAATCAGATTTCCTGCACTGGTTACACGATAAGGGCCGGTTTAGTGAGTTTGTGCGGGATATGCCAGTGTATCTGATGGCTGGTGATGAGCCTGCAATTTATGGCGCTTTTCAAAGTTTGCAGCACCACTACGATAAGTTCGGCTATACCGTATACGCCTGTTGACAATAAAAAAAACGCCTCGCAGCAGCGAGGCGTTTTTTGTTTTGCAATGCGGCCACGATTAATGTTGCCGTTAGCCGTGTTAACTCACTTAAAATAATTTTTTCCAAATTATTTTCAAGCGACTATTTTCTCAGGATGATTTCTACGCGCCGGTTCTGCCGTCTGCCATCCGCAGTGTCATTGCCTGCGATCGGATTGGCTGCACCATAGCCCGCTGCGGCCAAACGCTGTATCGGGATGCCCTGGTCGCGAAAGAACTGCAGAGTCGACATGGCTCGTGAAAATGAAAGCTCTTCGTTGTTGGCAAAACGATTGCTGGCGCCGACGGGTACGTTGTCAGTGTGGCCAACTACTGTGATGTTGCCGTCAGTACTTGCAAGCTCTGCCGCAATGGTAGACAGCAGATCAGAGCCTGCAGCACTAATGATAGTGCTGCCGGTATTGAACAGCCCGTTATTGCCTACCTGCACCGTAACGCTGTTATCGTTATTTGTGGTAACCAGTGTGCCATCAAGGCCACCGAATGCAGCATTTAGAGACGCACCTACATTATCTGCCCAGCCAACCTGAGCGTTTTCGAGGCTGTTGATCTTGTTGCGGGAATAATTTTTTGCTCTGTCGATCCGCCGCAGCAACTGTTGACGTTCTTTGCCTGACTCCTGCTTTTGCATGGCCAGTTGATTGGCCAGATTTTGTTTGGAGTAAGCTTTTGCGCGATCAAGTCGACGCAGCAGCTGTTGACGTTCTTTGCCTGACTCCTGCTTCTGCATGGCGAGCTGATTGGCCAGATTCTCGCGTGAGTAGGCTTTGGCTCGATCGATTCTTCGCAGCAGTGTCTGGCGTTCTTTGGCAGAGTCCTGCTTTTGCATGTCCAGCTGCATTTCAAGGTTGGCTATTTTCTCTCTGGAGAAGGCTTTGGCGCGGTCGAGTCGGCGCAGCAGAAAGGTTTTTTCCTGTTGCAGCTGTTCGATTTTTGCCTGTGGATCTTCGTGGCCACCCGCCCGGGCTAAGCCTGACGCACTAAGTAGTGCTATGGATACAACAGTGATGGCCAGTTTTGACATCCGGTCCCCCGATAATTTTGCGATTAGTAAGGTTAACAGCAGCGTTTTTGATGAGGACGCTACGGTGTCGCAGCGTCGCACTGACACTCGATTATATATAGACTGACGGGCGGATGATAATTTTTTGTAACTGTTTCGGTACGGTTAGTGGGAATGTCAGTAAAACAGACAGTCGGGGGCACAACCTGCCTGCAACCGATTTGATATAGACTGGCCCGGTGCGGTTTACTAGGGTGCTAAAAAAGTACTGGGCTCAATCAGAGGGGTGCAATTTCTTCGTGGAATACCAGCCCGGTCAAGATACTTTTTAGACGCCGTGAACTGCGCTTCCGGGTCGAATTTGCCGCCCCGGCTTATGCTTACAGGCCCTCACTCCTGACCTTTGCTACGCTCGCCAAATACCGCGTAAGAAGAAATCGCCGTGGAGTTTAAAAGGAAGTGAGAAGACGTTGATCACTTGAATG
This sequence comes from uncultured Granulosicoccaceae bacterium, assembly GCA_938007995.1. GTDB lineage: Bacteria > Pseudomonadota > Gammaproteobacteria > Granulosicoccales > Granulosicoccaceae. The sequence goes on from CALLLW010000005.1 coordinate 13,482, forward strand.
ATTCCGGCTCTGATGGGGCGGGTTGTGCCGAACCGCTGCTGGCGTTGAATAAAACCATGGGTTCTATACCGAGACAGGACCGAGCCAGCCTAACCTGGGCTGGTGGAAATACCCTACAGGCTGCATAGTGTCTGGCAGCGTTTGCAGCACTGCAAATAAAATGAATTAGCAAAAGTGGTTATGTCTGAATCTTTAAGAAAAGTGAGTCTGTGGACTTCAAATATTCCCTTTCTTGGTTTAATCGCAGAGCATCACTGGTTTGTGATCAATGATGATGGACATCTAAGCCGATGGGAGGTCTGGCAGTTTGCCAATGTGATCAATAACCCTATTGGTGAGAGCTGGGATCATCTGCACAGAGACTTGCTATCGCCTGAGCAGGGTGTGCGGAGTAATCCGGCTTATAAACTACACGACTGGTCCGGTGACAGAGCTGTATACCTGATTGATCGAATTAGACGGTCACCAGAGGAATACCCATGGTGTGACAAATACCGCTACTGGCCCGGTCCAAACAGCAATACCTATGTGCAGTGGATCCTGCTTGGTGAGCACGAACTCAGCCGCAAAGGCCTGGGCAAACAGTACTGCAGGCTTGCCCCTGGCGTTAATGCACTTAAAAGCCTGTGCTAGTTTACTAACACAGGCTTTAAGCGTTTTCTAAAGCGTTTTTACTTGTGATCCGTCCGGCGTATCTACCACCTCATAGCCAAGTGCTGTAAGATCATCACGCGCTTTGTCAGCTGCTGCCCAGTCTTTATCAGCGCGTGCCTTTTGGCGTGCTTCAACCAGCTCGGCAATTTCTGCTGGAATCTCGGCTTGTTCGGCCGGCGCCCATTCGGACAGTCGTAAGCCGAGTACATTATCGAAATAAGTTAACGTGGCTTTTTTATCTGCATCTGCTACATCGGTTGCCTTTAACAGCTCCCAGGCCAGCGCTATCACTTGCGAGGTGTTCAGGTCATCGTTAACGAAAGCGGTGAAGCGCGAAACATAGTTGTCATCGGTGCTGCCGCCGTCTGGTAATTGAAAGTACGCTTCACGCATTCGATTCAGTGCAGTGCTCGCAGAGTTTAGTGTCTCCCAGCTAAAGTTAATGTCACTGCGATAGTGCGCCAGCAAGCACAAAAAACGATAGGCGATCGGGTCTTCACCTTTGTCTATCAGTGTTTGCATTCGCAGGAATTCACCACTCGACTTTGACATCTTCGATTTATCGGTTTGGAGAAAATAACCATGCATCCAGTAATTTGATAGACGCGTTCCGTAACAGGCCATTGACTGGGCTATTTCATTGCTGTGATGAATGGGAATGTGGTCTTTGCCACCACAGTGAATATCAAACAGCGGGCCGAGGTACTTGGTTGCCATGGCAGAACATTCAATATGCCAGCCTGGAAATCCTTTGCCCCATGGGCTCTCCCATTCCATCTGTCGCTGTTCATTGGCAGGGCTGAACTTCCACAGTGCAAAGTCGGTCGGGTTGCGCTTTTCGCCTTTCTCGACTCTGGCACCTTCCTGCAAACCTTCAATGTTGAGTCTTGCAAGATAACCGTATTCGGGATCGCGACTGGTATCAAAATAGACCCCATCACTGGTGATGTAAGTCATGTCTTTGGCTTCTATTTGTTGAATAGCAGCAATTTGCTCTTCGATGTGATCGGTTGCTTTGCAGATCACAGTCGGCGCTTTGATGTTCAGGTGATTCAGATCTTCAAAGAAAGCCTGAGTATAAATTTCTGCGATTTCCCACGCTGTTTTACCGGTACGGGCTGCACCTTTTTCCATCTTGTCTTCGCCGTCATCTGCATCAGAGACCAGGTGTCCGACATCGGTAATATTAACAACGTGATTGACCAGATAATTGTTCAGCTCAAGCACACGGCGCAGAATATCCTCAAAGATATAGGTGCGCAGGTTGCCAATGTGCGCGTAGTTGTAAACAGTGGGCCCACAGCAGTAGAGACCGACGCTGCCATCGTCTTTGATTGGCACAAATTCGCGTTGCTCGCGGGCGTAGGTATCGTAGAGGCTGAGAGTCATGTCGGGGAGTGAGTTCAGTGGCAAATTCGGGGGCGAGTTCGTTGGGTTATTGGTCTGCGCTGGCGATTATACGGCGGATCACCTTTGCTTTCTTCTCTACTTTAAGCGTTCTTAATGTAACGATGTCGAAAGGCGAGGCGACATATGTGCCATCCCGGTGAGACCCGCCGCACTGTGGCGAGCGCCAGGCCCGTGGTGTGCTACATCCAGTTGTGCTACATCCAGTGCTCTTGCTGCTGCCATTGCGTTTACTGCTGCCATTGCCTTTACTGCTGCCATAACCAGGGCCCGACTGTGATCGCAGCTATTGGTTGATTCGAGCAAAAAGGTTCAGTTGCCGGATTGGCGATCCGGTAGCCCCAATAGTACAACGAAGCAGTGACAATTTGCGTTAGAATCCACCCATGAATGTTTCAATGCTGGTGTTCGATCTTGATGGCACGCTCAGTGATCCGAGCAGTGGTATCGTCAACTGCGTAAACCATGCGTTGCAGCAGTGCGGGTACGATGAAAGGCCCGCAGATGAGATCAGTGCCGAGATCGGCCCGCCGCTCGACCTGATGTTCAACAAGTTTTTTCCATCAATAACCACCGCAGAGATTGACCGGTTAGTGCTTGCTTACCGTGAACGGTTTGTAGCAAAGGGGTATGCTGAAAACGTTTTGTACGATGGCATAGCAGATGTGCTGATCATGCTGCATGAATCCGGCTTTCGACTCGGAGTTTGCACGTCAAAACCTGAGAGGTCGGCGCGCATGGTGTTGACACACTTCAACCTGTTGCACCACTTTGAGTTTGTCAGTGGAGGTGACATTGGCATAGCCAAGCAGTCGCAGCTGGCAGAGTTGCTGCGCAATAAATTGATTGACGAGCACGCGGTTATGATTGGTGACAGAGGCGTCGATTTAAGCGCTGGCGCGAGTAACGAATTGCGCACTGTCGGAGTTCTGTGGGGTTTTGGCAGCCGGCAGGAACTTGCTGCAGAAGCACCGACCCTAATCATTGACAAAGTTACCGATCTTTTAACCAGCTTCACCTGTACTGAAGCGAGTAACCATTAGCATGTCTTTCACCAGGCTCGAACACTTCAATATCACCGTGCCAGACATTGACGCGGCGATTGGTTTTATCGGAATTATTGCTGCGGATTTTAAGGTTCGCAGGGATGAACTATCTGAACGAGGATATCGCTGGGTGCATATTGGCAATGAGCAATCTTACATCGCTTTGCAGGAGCCATATCCCGGTATTGAGTCAATGGCGCCGCTTGAGACTTACAGAAATCTCGGAGTCAATCACATTGGCCTTGTCATTGAAGATGCGGCAAGAGTCGAGAAAAAGCTTCTTGCCAAAGGTTATAAGCCAAACGGGCCTATGTTGGCTGAGCCGCATCGCAAACGGTTATATTTTTATGACAGAGCCGGTTTTGAGTGGGAGTTGGTAGAGTATCTGTCAGATAACTTCGACGAAAAATATCACTACGAATAACACAATGGCAACACTTGATATTATAGAAATTGGTCATCCGACTCTGCGTGAGATTGCAGAAGAAGTGCCGGTTGATCACATTAAATCTGCTGAGGTGCAGGACTTTATTGATGCATTGATCGCCACCAAACGTGCGGCGAACGGCGCTGGTATTGCTGCCAATCAGGTTGATAATATCTGGCGCATTTTTGTGGTAGAAGTAGTGAATAATCCGCGTTATCCGTATAAGCCGGAGTATCCCCTGTGTGTGTTGATCAATCCGGAAATTACCTACCTGACTGAAGATCGATTTGAGAACTTTGAAGGTTGCCTGTCGATTCCCAATCTTCGTGGTGTGGTGCAGCGTTGCCCGGTGATCCGGGTCAATGGTTATAACCGTGATGCAGAGCCGGTTGAGTTTGAAGTGAAAGGCATTACCGCTGGTACATTTCAACATGAAGCTGATCATTTGAACGGTGTTCTGTTCACAGACAGATTGCTTGACCCGAGAAATCTGTGTACCCACGATGAATTCAACAAGCGCTATGAAGAGTCGTTTAAACAGGTCGTGCTGCAGGTTGAAAGCACCTACAATTCCAACTCATAATTCATGTTTTTAATGGATGCACGCCGGTATTGTTTTCAGATGAGCAGACGCGTTATTGTAAATGAGTGATATCAGCACACTTGCGTCGGATCGATTTTACTATGGCAGCTTTTTAACACGGCAGGTATTGTCATAAACTCTAACGTGTCCGTGGTAGTGTTCGGTGCAATCAATGTTGATCTGCTGGCTACTGCCTCTGAGCCTGCAGCACAAGATGATTCAACGCCCGGCAGACTCAGCCATCATATTGGCGGGGTGGGGCACAATATCGCGCTTAACCTGCATCGGTTAGGTGTTGCTGTAAGCCTGGTTTCAGCGGTTGGAGACGATCAGTTCGGTGACGATATTCTGAGTCACCTGAAAGAGGTGGGTATTGACGGCGACAGTGTCTCTGTTGTGCCTCAATCTGCCAGTGCCAGTTATACCGCTATCCACAATAACAACGGTGATTTGTTGCACGCTATCGCTGACATGGATATTTTTGAAAAATTCGAGCTGCCCTCTGATCTGCCTTGGCAAAAATATATTCAGCAGCTGATTCAACAAGCCACTTGCGTGGTGGTTGATGCCAACCTGCCGCAGCAGACGCTTGCCGCAATTGCGGAGCATTGCGATGCAACCAGTCTTATTGCAGACGGTGTTTCGCAGGCAAAATGTACCAAGCTTAAAGCTATTTTGCCTGCGCTTTCTTTAATTAAGTTGAATCGTGCTGAAGCAACGATGCTTGGTCAGTGCAGCAACAGTGATGATCAACAGATCGTTGAAGCGATACATGAGTTGGGTGTGGAGCAGGTGCTGCTAAGTGCTGGTGAAGCAGGTGTTATGTTGTCTGCGGGTGGAATGCTGTACCGTGAAGAAGCATTGCGTGATGTTGATATCGTCTCAACCAGTGGCGCAGGAGATGCGTTGTTAAGTGCTGTGATTGCAGCGAGGCTTGGCAATTTTGCGTTGCAGGAACAGTTGCAGTGGGGTGTACGTGCTGCAGCCCACACATTGTCTGTTTACCCGGCTTGTAGTGACAAGCTGAGTCGGCCCATAGTGCAAAGTTGAGGCTGGCCCTTTGGCTTTTTATTTATTTAACAGGTTATTATGACTCAGTCAGATTCCAGTGGTTATATCGCCATCAGTGATGAGGTTGCAGCAGCTGTAGATGCAGCGCAGCCGGTTGTGGCGCTTGAATCCACCATCATCTCGCACGGCATGCCCTATCCGCAGAATGTTGAAACTGCCTTGTTGGTTGAGGATACGGTCAGGAAAAATGGTGCAATACCCGCCACTATTGCGATCATGAACGGTCGTCTTTGTGCAGGGTTAACAGCAGAGCAAATTGAAACCATTGGTCAAACCGGCCAACGTGCCGTGAAAGTAAGCCGTCGCGATATTGCTTTTGTTCTGCAGGACTGTCGGCTGACCGGTTCAACAACGGTTGCGGCAACAATGTTTATCGCCTCAATGGCCGGCATAAAAGTTTTTGCAACCGGGGGAATTGGCGGTGTGCATCGCGGTGCAGAGACCACCATGGATATATCTGCCGATTTGTCAGAGCTGGCAAGGACTGACGTTGCTGTGGTTTGTGCCGGTGCCAAGTCGATACTCGATATTGGCCTGACCAGAGAATACCTGGAAACACAGGGTGTACCGGTGATCGGGTATCAAACCGATGTCTGGCCGGCTTTTTATACCCGTGAAACCGAGTTTGCGGTTGATTACCGGCATGATACGCCGGAAAAAATCGCAGACGTAATTTTGACCAGGCGTAAGCTGGGTCTTGACGGTGGTGTGGTTGTTTGTGTGCCGGTGCCAGAGGCCTATGCGATGGATCCGGTTAAGATTGATACTGCAATAGAAAACGCGCTCCACGAAATGGCTGAACTGGGGATCACTGGCAAAGAGACAACACCTTACCTATTACAGAAGATTGCAGAGATTACCGGTGGTGGTAGTTTGCAAACCAATATACAACTGGTGCTGAATAACGCCTCTGTGGCTGCACGATTGTCTGCTGCAATGAACAGCAATGCCTGACATGCCCGATATGGGGTTATTTCTTCCGTTCAGTCCAGACATTGCCGCGTGTGTGAATAGATGTTGATGTGACCGACCGCCTGCCGGCGATCAGTTCCCGATAAAGCGTGAATAGTCCGGTGGCAATGACGACAGATGACCCGATGAGTGTGTAACTATCAGGGACTTCTGCAAATATAAAGTAGCCCCCGCCGATTGCCCATAGCAAGCTGGTGTATCTGTAGGGCACCACATAGGCAATCTCGCCGGTGCGCATAGCCAGCACAAGAAATTGATAGCCGAAAAACAAAAAACAGGCAGCGAAAAAAAGCAGGCCAAGTTGACCGGAGCTAATGGTTTGCCAGTTGTTTTGCAGTGATGACAGCATCGCACCGACCAGACAAATCGATACAGCGGTAGCCAGCGACACAAGCAACGAAGGTAATTCTGTTGGCAGGCAGCGGGTAACCAGATCGCGACCAGCGGCAAACAATACCGAGATCACAATCAACATTGAAGCGGGATGAAAGCTGTCTGCACCGGGGCGGATAATAATCATGACACCGACAAAGCCAATGAATATCGCAATCCAGCGTCGCCAGCCGACCGGTTCTTTTAAAAACAGTGCAGCGCCGAGTGCTACCACCAGTGGCAGAGACTGCAGTATTGCCGAGATAGTTGAGAAAGGCAGGATAGTGAGTGCGGTGAGAAAAGATAAAGTTGCACCCACTTCCGCCGCCGAACGCATGGCGACCTTTGCAGTAAAGAGTTCACGGAAGCGGTTCAACACGCCATGTCTGAATGCAATGAGCGCAATCATAGTCGATAGAAAAATGCCTCGAACCGCCATGATTTGACCGGTGGGGATTTCGCCATCAAGAGACTTGATGAACAGATCATTGATGGTGAAGCCGGCCATGGATAGCATCATGTATAGACTGGCGCGAATATTTGCTGAGACTGGCATTGGCGGATGGTAGCAGCTATCTGCAAATGCAACGGATTATTTTCAGCTGTCTGTCGTAGTAGCTGTTTTAGTCGCATTGGGAGTCAGATAATCTCCATCACAATAGATGCATGGTCACTGAGCGCTTCACGTCTTATTGAAGTATCACCACCCCAGATATAGTCAAATCGCTTCAGCCTATGATGCAGTGACGGATGCAGAAAAGCCTGGTCGAGTCTGAAGCCATTGCGTCCATTCGGTGAGTACCAGGTGTAATCTCTGCGGTTGCCGTGCAGCAATCGATAGGCGTCCTGCCAAGCCAGTTGATTCATTTTTTTAATCCACTGGTCTTCGATTTTGTTAAATGCCGGTGACTCTTCATCAATTTCAATACAACCGGAATTAGTGTCACCCATAATAATTGCAGGCGGGCCGCGCCAATGGCTGATTGTGTCTATAACGGAATCAAGAAACGGATATTTATATCCGCTTGAACGGTTCGGTACATGTACGGCGATGACTGCAACAGGCTGTGGGGACGACACATTGACATGCAGCCAGCGGCGCGGGTTTTCTGGTGCGTGTTTCAGATTAACGGTTCTAAGTGGCCATCGTGATGCCACCAGCAGTGAGTTGACAGCCGGGTTTTGCAGATCGACGGTGGTGCGCTGAAATGTGAATCCGCTTTCATATAAACGCTTTGCAATCCATTGACTTGCCTCTGTACCACGAAACTCCGACAGTGCAACGATATCCGCCTGCCAGTCATCTATCTGTTTGACAATACCTTCAGCGCGCTTGCCACCACCGGCACGTATGTTCCAGGAGACTAATTTCACTTGCTTGTGCCGTGTGGTAACCAAGGGAGGCTGGTGATTATTGATTGCAGTTGAGCTGTGCTTCTTTGTACCATGACCGCGTACCGCAGGTTTACCGGCCAAATGTTTACCGGCCAAAAGTTTACCGATAAGTGACGAAGGCCGGTATCAGCTAACACACTATTGAACACAGGCACAATGCAGGAAAACAAGAGTATAACCGGTGGTTGTCAGTGTGGTGCTGTGCGTTATGCGTTGGCTGAGCCGCCGCGTCTGGTGTACACCTGTCATTGTTCTGTCTGCCGTCGGGTTTCGAGTAGTGCTTTTAATGTGTCCTGTATCATTGATGCAGATCTGATAACTATTGAACAGGGCCAGCTTGCCCGTGTTGACTGGCTGGTGGGTAACGGCACAAAGCGATTCGGTGAATACTGTGCCGACTGCGGGGTTCGAATACGTCACGGCAGCGAGCCTTTTAAAGGCCATTATTCAATTCGCGGTGGCACACTTGACGATCAAAGATATGCCGTGCCGGTCGCACATATCTGGTTGTCTGAAGCCGTCGAGTGGTTTGTACCAACGGCGGGTAGTCTTTGTTATGACACGCAGCCGCCTGATTACACCGAGATGGAAGAGCTTTACAAAAAGCTGTTTGGCGGCTGCAAATAGTATTTCTAATAAGAGAATAGAATAATCATATGTGGTACGAATTGTTTGAAGAACTGGCTTCTGTGTTTGAAGGTGATCGAGAGATCGAGGTGCAGGCACAGCGTGAGTTATTGTCAGCCGCCAGCGTGGCGGGTAAGACAGACACCGGGCAAACCAAACCCGTGGGTATGCCGGAATCAATCGTTGAGGTCATGGCGGCTTCAGACGCACACCCCATTTGCCGTCTGATTGGTCAACTGCCTGTCAAATGGACGCCGCCGCAAACCAGTAGTGATCCGCTTTATGTTAAACACAGTCTGGCCAAAGCACATGTAGAGTTGATGGGTCCGACCGGACTGGTGCCGTCGGATTCCATTCGCGTTGGTTTGTATGGTATGACGCCCGGTGCTGAGTATGGCGTGCGAACTCATCCGGCTGAGGAAATTTATATCATGCTGGCCGGGCAGGTCGACTGGATGCGCGGCAATGATGCTTATCTGCCGCATGGTGCAGGTGACCGTTCGTATCATCCGTCGATGCTTCCACATGCCAATCGCACCGGTGATAAAGCCTTTATGTCGGTGTATGTCTGGTATGGCGATATTTCCACAGACCAATATGCCTACAGTGGTGTGCCTGCCAGTTGATTGATGGGTAGTTTGCGTCTGTGAATGATTTTTAGTTGATACGATTATTTTCAACCATGGCGTAATCAGCGCCTGCTATAATCGTGTAATTAAGTGCCGCTTTTACTATCGTCTGCCGCTCTTCCCGGGCTGGCTGTGTGTTTGGTTGATTAAGTCTATGGTGTTATGAGGCGTCTGTCCGCCTGCCAGCCTGCACGCCGGCCAGAAAACAAGCTACCACTCAGGCCATCACTTAGGCCCTGCATTCAGATCTTCTGAACCGGATCTGTCAATTTATTCACCCTTATTACAGAATCAATATTTTGAATAACTTTCATGAATCACTGTCATTCAGGCGGTGGGTTGATGCACCGATCCTTGCTCTAACTCAAGCACTTATACTGCTTATCAATGGAGAAAATCTGTGAGGGCTGATTTTCTGACAGAGTTAAAAAGAGAGTGGTTCGGCAATGTACGGGCGGATTTACTGGCTGGTCTGGTGGTGGCCCTTGCACTGATTCCGGAAGCTATCGCATTTTCAATCATTGCCGGTGTTGATCCCAAAGTGGGTTTGTACGCGTCGTTTTCGATTGCAGTGCTGGTGGCTATTACCGGCGGCCGGCCGGGGATGATATCTGCGGCCACTGCGGCCACAGCGGTGTTAATGGTCACGCTGGTTAAGGAGTACGGCTTGCAGTACCTGCTGGCAGCTACCGTGCTGGCGGGCATACTACAGATCATTGCCGGGCTGCTGAAGCTTGGCTTTGTGATGCGATTTGTATCGCGCTCTGTGATGACTGGTTTTGTTAATGCGCTGGCAATTTTGATCTTTATGGCACAGCTGCCTGAACTGATTAATGTGCCACCACTGACTTATCTGATGATTGCGGCGGGCCTGGGTATTATCTATTTGCTGCCGAGGGTGACCAATGCCGTGCCATCACCGCTGGTTTGTATCATTGTGCTGACCACTATTACTATCGCGCTCGGGCTGGATCTGCGCACAGTGGGTGATATGGGAGAGTTACCATCGACCTTGCCGATCTTCCTGTTACCGGATATCCCGCTGACCTTCGAAACTTTGAAAATTATTTTTCCTTATTCTGTAGCAGTCGCGGCAGTCGGCTTGCTGGAGTCATTGATGACCGCATCGATTGTTGATGAACTGACGGATACTCGTAGTGACAAAAATCGCGAGTGTATCGGTCAGGGTATTGGCAATACGGTCACGGGCTTTATTGGTGGTATGGCAGGCTGCGCGATGATCGGGCAATCGATTATTAATGTTAAGTCTGGCGGGCGAGGTCGCTTGTCGACCTTCTGTGCCGGAATATTCCTGCTGATCATGATCGTTTTTCTTGGAGAGTGGGTGAAGCAAATTCCAATGGCGGCACTCGTTGCTATTATGATTATGGTGTCGATTGGAACCTTCAGCTGGTCATCGATTAAAAATCTGCGCGAGCATCCGCGCAGCTCGTCGATTGTGATGCTGGCTACGGTTATTGTGGTGGTCGCAACCCACAATCTCGCCATCGGTGTATTGGTTGGTGTGATGTTCTCGGGGATTTTCTTTGCCTGGAAGATTTCGCGCTTGTTTCGGGTTACGTCAACTGCGACTGCTGATGGTACCCAGCGCACTTATCGGATTGAAGGGCAGTTGTTTTTTGCCTCAGTTGAAGCGTTCAACAACTCGTTTGACTTTAAAGAGTCGCTGGATAAGGTCATTATTGATGTATCCAACGCACATATCTGGGATATCTCCAGTGTTACCGCTATCGATACGGTAGTATTAAAGTTTCGGCGCGAGGGGGCTGAGGTGGAGATTGTCGGGATGAATGAAGCCAGTGAAACGCTGGTAGAGAAGCTTGGCGAGTTTGATAAACCGGGAGCGCTTGAACGCTTGATAGGGCATTGATCATGAATAGAATCATCGCACTGATAGACGGTTCGGCCTATGCGCAAAGCGTTTGTGACCATGCTGGCTGGGTTGCCTCTTTTGGCGATTCCTCACTGATGCTTCTGCATGTGTTAGGGCGTCGCGATGCCGCCACTGAAAATACTGATCTCAGTGGTAGTATTGGATTGGGTGCACGCAGCGCACTGCTGGAAGAACTGGCAGAGCTTGATGGTCAGAAAGCCAGGCTGGTCAACAAGCGTGGTCGTGCAATTCTGGAAGATGCCCAGGCCCGAGCTGCGAAGATGGGCGCTGAAAATATCACCGCCATGCTGCGCCACGGTCAGCTGGTAGCGACCATGGAAGAGCTTGAGGATGATGCTGATCTGATCGTCATTGGCAAACGCGGTGAACAGTCGCACCTGAACATGGAGCATCTCGGTTCCAATCTTGAGCGTGTGGTTCGTTCAACAAAAAAACCGGTGCTGGTTGTATCCAGAGAATTCAAACCAATCAACAAAGTGCTTATTGCGTTTGATGGTGGCTCCAGTGCAATTAAGGCAGTTGAGTATATTGTCGGCAGTGAGTTGTTTCGCGGCACAGAGTTGCAGTTGATACAGGTGGGTAGTGAATCGAATCTGAACTGCAAGCCGTTATGGGGTGCTGTTGCTGCGCTGCGTGAAGCGGGCTTTAATACAGAGTCTGAGGTGATTGCGGGTCAGCCTGATAAAATTATTGCAGATGCTGTTGAAAGCAAACAGTTTGATATGCTGGTGATGGGGGCTTACGGTCACTCAAGAATACGCAATTTGATTATCGGTTCTACAACCACACAAATGATAGGTGCCTGCAAGGTGCCGATTGTGTTGTTTCGTTAGCAATAAATCTGCGTTTAATCTTTAAGCAATTCAGGGCTCCACTCAGCCGGTGAATCCTGTATCAATCCGCGTGCAGTACCTGTAGTTGCCAGATAGGCATTGATGGCTGATTGTACTTCTCTTTCACCACGGGCCGAGTGTTCAACTGCAGCCAACAGGGGCAGTACCGCTGAAGGCAGAATGTAAGTCAGGTTTGCTGAGTAATTACTCGGTGCCTCACCGGGTGCAGGCTTTTCTACAATTTCCCTGATCGGCGCTTGATCAATAGATTTTGCTGCGGCAAAACGAATACTGCTGCGGGATGAAAGTTCTTCTTCCGGTACCTGTTTGATACTCACTGCAATGTCTTCGTTATTGTTTAAGTAGAACGATAAAAAATCCGGTAAGTAGGATGCGGGAAGCAGATAATCGGTGGCGGTCATTAAAAACGGTTCATTGATTATGCTATGCAGCATTTCATTATCTTTGCTCTGTGCGAATACCGCCTCAAGTGCCGAGGCTGTGCCATCGAGTTCTGCCTGACGCACCGTGGTGCAACTTATGCCGAAGCGTGACTCTACCTGACTTGCATAGTCTTCCAGTTGATCTGCCAGATGATGTACGATCAGAACAGTATTTTTTATACTGGTTCGTGCCAGACTGTTGAAGTATAAATCCAGCGTTGGTACACCATTGACCGGCAGTAGGGGTTTGGGCGTTTTATTAGTGTAGGGACGAAGTCGCTTGCCTCTGCCTGCGGCCAGCAGCACCGCGCCTGTGATTGGTTTTTTTGTCATTTATTAAGTCACAGGATTTGCAGGATCAGCGGAAGCCAGTTGGCAATATTGAGTGATGCCAGGGTTGCTCTGCTAGCTGCCTTGGTCAAAATTATAATGGATAAGAGTGCAGATTGTGTGCTGAACTACCATTTGGTAAATTCTCACTGCGGCGATCCAGTCAGCAGTGTGCGATCACTTCCTTTATTCCGGATTCATTAACCAATGACAGAAACACTCTGGCGTGTCGACTCCGCTGACACCACTTTGCTGCTGACGGCACGCAATACAACAGATGTGCCGTCGATTGTATGGTTTGGTGATCTGTTGCCGGAGAATGCCTGCAAAGACTCGGCAATGATCGCCGCACTGACCGATTTGCCGTTACCTATGGCGAAGCTGGATGCATCGGTTTCCTTGTCGCTGTTTCCGCAACGATCGAGTGGTATCGATTGTATGCCAGCACTGAAAGGGCATTTTGATGGTCGGTTTTTTGATCATCATTTGTATCGAGACAGTGTCGAGCTGGATGATCAGGAAGTACGCATCGTGTTAAAAGACACTGCAGCGCAACTGGAAGTGATTCTGCAGCTGGCATTGCATCGCACAACCGGTGTCTTATCTATAACAACAACACTGATTAATCATGCCGATAGCACTTATAACGTTGATTGGCTGGCCAGCGCCTCAATGCCACTACCGGGCAGTTATCGGGAATGTCTGCATTTGCATGGCAGATGGGGTCTTGAGTTTCAACAACAACGCACAGTCATTTCACCGGGCACGCTGATGCTCCATAGTCATCGTGGCAGAACCAGTCACGAGCGTTATCCCGGTGTGATGGTCGGTGCAGCCGGGTTCAATGAAAATACCGGTGATGTGATGGCTGCCAATCTTGCCTGGAGTGGCAGTCATGCAAGCACTATTGAATTGCTAAGTGACGGGCGGCTTTGCTATCAGTCCGGTGTTTCACTTGATCCGGGTGAGTGTCGGCTAGAATCTGGAGAATCCTTACAAACACCGGTTTGTTATTTTAAGCGGCACACCTGCGGAGGGTTGAATCAGGTCAGTCATGCACTGCATCAAACCATGCGTGCTGAAATATTACCTGCATGGACTCGCACCGAAAGGCCGGTACATGCGAATAGCTGGGAAGCGTTGTACTTTAATCATGACATTGATACGTTAAAGTCATTGATTGATGCCGCGGCTGAAGTGGGTGCAGAGCGCTTTATTCTTGATGACGGGTGGTTTGTTGCACGTCGTTCAGATAACGCAGGTCTTGGTGACTGGGTCGTCGATAGCAATATTTATCCTGATGGATTGCATCCGGTGGTCGAGCATGTGCGATCCCGTGGTATGCAGTTCGGGCTTTGGTTTGAGCCGGAAATGATAAACCCTGACAGTGATTTGTATCGAGATCATCCGGACTGGGTGCTGCACCTTAAGCCACATGCAACACCGCTGGCGAGAAATCAGCTGGTGTTAAACCTCGATTTACCGCAAGTGTTCGATTACCTGTATCAGCATATCGCGGCATTGGTACGAGAGTACCGTATAGACTATATCAAGTGGGATCACAATCGTGACCTTATAATGGCGGGCGATGGTGTTCGCAGCCGCCTGATGCAGCAAACTCGTGCCTGTTACTGCTTGATGCAAAAACTTACCACCGAATTCACGGAGCTTGAGATTGAATCCTGTAGCTCGGGCGGTGCACGCGCTGACTGGGGTGTATTGAGTTATACCGGCAGGGTCTGGACTTCTGATTCTATTGATGCAATTGATCGGGTGCAGATACAGCGTGGTTACAGCTACTTTAATCCACCGGAAATAATGGGTGCGCATGTGGGTCATGCAGAAGCCCATCTGACCGGCAGAGAAATCAACATCCATACACGTGCTATTGTTGCTTTGCAGGGGCAGTACGGCTATGAGATCGATGCACGCAAGCTTGATGACGATGAAAAACAAACGCTGCTGGGTTATGTGTCTTTTTACAAAGCCAACCGGAGCTGGTTGTCGTCAAGTCGCACCTGGCGACTCGACTCTGCGGTAGATAACCTGGTCTGTAGCGGGCTGGTCAGTGAAGATCAGTGCATCAGCTGGTGGTTCAGTGTTGCACAAGCCAGTTTGTCACAGACGGTTGCAGGTAATATGGTGCTTTGCGGGTTGAATCCTGCAGTCGATTATCAGGTGCGGCTTGCGAGTTCTAATTTGCATCAGCTACGAACGTTCAGTAAAAAAGTACCCGACTGGTTAACTAGCGGCGCTGTGGTTAATGGTGCAGTATTGATGACAATTGGATTGTCATTGCCGGTGATGCCTGCTCAGTCTGCGTTGTTAATCGAGGTTAAATGCTGATGAGTTCGCAACTGATGCAGCCAATGAAAAAAAGAACCTTCTACGCTCCGGGCCGGGTGAATTTGATCGGTGAATACACCGACTTTAATGGTGGGCTGGTGTTTCCCTGTGCTATCAATCGAGGTACCAGCCTCAGCGTATCAGGTGCCGAATCAACCCCGGGTATTCAGCTGCATTCTGCCGATTTTGAATTCAGTACATCAGTTGTCTGCAGCGCAGATGCTACACCGGTAGATAAGCGATGGGTAAATTATCCTTTGGGTGTTATGGTTGAATTTGCCAGACTTGGATATACAGCAAGCGGCTTGCGGTTCGACTATAGCGGTGATCTGCCCTTGAGCGCAGGATTGTCGTCGTCAGCTTCTGTGTCAGTGGTCACCGCGGTCGCGATGAATCAAATCACCAATGCGAAACTCAGTGCGGTTGATCTTGCGCTTCTGGCGCAGCGTGCTGAAAATTCTTTCATTGGTGTGCAGTGCGGCATTATGGATCAGTTTGTGATCGCGATGGCGCAACAGGATTGCGCTATTTCACTCAACTGCGACACACTGGACTATCAGCAGGTGCCACTGAGCCTGAACGACTATCGCATTGTCATTGGCAATACCAACCAGCCACGTAATCTCAAAGGCAGTGCATACAATGACAGAGTCCGCGAGTGCCAGGCAGCTTTGCAGTTACTCAAACCGGTTACCGGAGCTGTTGAACTAGCGCATGTCACACCGGAACAATTCAACACGCATGCCGGCTTGTTAAAAGATGATGTGGTTCGCCGCCGGGCTCAACATGTCGTTGAAGAATCTGATCGGGTTAAGCGTGCCACAGTTGCGCTCAGTGCAGGGCAGCTTGAAGAATTTGGACAACTGATGTTGCAATCGCATCAGTCTTTGCGGGATTTGTTTGAGGTATCCAGTGAAACCCTGGATTGTATGGTTGAACTGGCCATGAAGACCGATGGTGTCATTGGCAGCCGCATGACCGGTGCGGGATTCGGCGGTTGTACCGTTAGTCTGGTACACGTGGATGCAGTGGATTATTTTATAGAAAGCGTGGGTGCGCAATATAAAGATGTAATGAATCTGCAGGCTGACTTTTATGTGACAACAGCAGCTAATGGTGCCAGTGAGGTTTTGAATGACGATTGAGGTTAGGAATGACGTTGTTACACAGAGTGAGTCTCGCAGTTGAGCCAAAAAGATCAAGGTAACTGGGAAAGCCGCTGGCATCCGCTGCTTGAGCAATGGGTGATTATATCTGCTAATACCAGTGTCAGGCCGTGGTCAGGCAAGCTCAGCAAGCCGACAAATACGGTAGAGCCCACGCATGATCCCGAGTGTTATCTTTGCCCGCGCGTAAAACGTGCCAATGGCGAGCTTAACCCTGACTATACCGGTGCACGTGCGATGGATAATGATTTTCCGTCATTGTCTATGGCAGCTCCTGTGCCACAGGATGCAGACAATGAGTTGTTCAGGCGTAGTGCTGCACACGGGCGTTGCCGGGTATTGTGCTGGTCTGAAAAGCATAATCTTACACTGGCAGAGTTATCTGCCGGTGAAATGCGTGACGTAGTAGATCTCTGGTGTAGTGAGTTCACGATGTTGTCAGATGAGCCTGCGATAAAATACATATTGATCTTTGAAAACAAGGGTGCGGAGGTTGGGGCGTCTAATATGCATCCGCACGGACAGATCTACGCCTATCCATTTGTGACTGATATAGCCAAAAAGATGCGTGCATCACAGGCAGGCTATAGTGAATGTCATAACGGTTGTGGTTTGATGATAGACCTGATGAATGCTCCTCAGGCAGAGTCATTAGTGGTTGAACCTTCAAAACACTGTTCGGTTGTTGTGCCTTTCGCAGCCCGTTTTTCTTATGAAACCTGGGTAGTGCCGCACAGGCAGGTAACTAACATCGCTGAGTTAAATGATGCCGAGCGTGCAGATCTGGCAAGGATGTATCAGCGGCAAACGCAACGCTATGACGCGTTGTTCAAACGTAAATCGCCAAACATAACGCTGTTGCATAATGCACCGTGTGATAATCATCCGGACAACAGGCACTGGCATTTTCATATCGCCATGCAACCTCCGTTGCGTGATCCTGAAAAAGTAAAGTACCTCGCAGGTGCCGAGGCGGGTAGTAATAATATTGTGAATCCGTTAAAGCCCGAACATGCTGCCGAGTTACTCAGAGGCTGTGCAATACAATGAAGCTTGGTGTCTGTTATTACCCGGAACACTGGCCGGAGACTTTGTGGGCAGATGATGCAAAACGTATGCGCGAGCTGGGTATCACGGTGGTTCGTGTAGGTGAGTTTGCATGGAGTCGCCTCGAGCCGTCACGTAATGATTTTCAGTTTGACTGGCTTAAGCGTGCTGTTGATACCTTGCATGCTGCAGACCTTGAAGTGGTGATGGGTACACCAACGGCCACACCACCGAAGTGGCTGATTGATGAACACCCATCTATTCTTGCAGTTGATGAGCAGGGTAATACCAAAGGGTTTGGTTCCCGTCGGCACTATTGTTTTTCATCAACGGTATACCGACAGGAATGTGAACGCATAGTCAGCAAGGTGGTACAGGAGTTCGGTGAGCATCCTGCTGTCACTACCTGGCAGACAGACAATGAGTATGGTTGTCACAGCACGATTGTCAGCTACTCCAGTGATGCACTGGTGGCATTCAAAGCGTGGTGCAAAAATCGTTACGGCACTATTGAACGATTAAACACAGAGTGGGGCAATGTGTTCTGGAGTATGGAGTACACAAACTTTGATCAGATACCATTGCCAATGTTGTCAGTAACTGAACTGAACCCGGCGCACCGGCTTGCGTTCTGGCGTTTTTCATCAGATCAGGTGGCATCGTTTAATCGGCTGCAGACGGATTTGATAAGAAAGCACTCACCGAATCGCGATGTTATGCATAACTTCATGGGTAACTTCACCGAGTTTGATCACTACGATACCGCAGATGATGTTGATATCGCAGCGTGGGACAACTACCCGTTAGGGTTTCTTGATCGCGATAGTGTGAACGAAGAAGATCAACGTAAGTGGTTTCGTACCGGTCATCCGGATTCTTCAGCATTCCACCATGATTTGTATCGCGGTATGGGCAGGTTATGGGTGATAGAGCAACAGCCCGGGCCCGTTAACTGGGCGCCGCATAATCCTGCACCGGCAGCGGGTATGGTGAGACTCTGGGCACTTGAGGCAATGGCACACGGTGCCGAGCTGATGTCGTGGTTTAGATGGCGTCAGATGCCTGCGGCACAGGAACAAATGCATACAGGATTACTGTTACCGGACGGCACTGAAGACGAGGCTGTTGGTGAAATTAAACAACTGCTTGATGATTTGCAGAAGCTTACGCCTTTTGAGTATGCCAGTGCTGAAGCGGAAGTCGCGTTGGTGTTTGACTATGCAGGTGATCAGATGCTTCGCATACAACCACAAGGTCAAAACTATGCGGGCCTGGAGTGGGTACAGCAACTTTATACTGCAGTGCGGCGTAATGGTGTTGATATTGATATTGTGAAACCCGGTACAGCGTTAACAAACTACAAGCTGGTAATTCTGGCAAATTCTGTGTACGTCAGTGAACCACTGGAAGAAACACTAAGTGCATTTACCGGCCAAGTGCTTATTGGACCGCGTTGCGGCAGCAAAACAGAGGAGTATTCGATACCGGCCGGATTGCCACCCGATGGGCTGCAAAAACTGTTGCCGCTTAAAGTGAGTCGGGTTGAATCACTGCCAGCGTTTTACCGCATTACTACGCCAGAAGGTCTGACCGCAGTCAGATGGCGTGAAAAAATTATTTCCGAGCTTGAGCCACAGTCGTGTTTTTCAGACGGATGGGGTTTTCATTATAGTCGGGGTCGGTTTCACTATTTAAATGTTTGCCTTGATCAGGAATCTCTAATTAAATTTGTCGCAGCCAGACTACAGCAGGCAGGCATTGTGATTAACAATTGTGGTGAAGGGCTGAGAATACGTCGGCACGGCGAATTGGTTTTTGCGTTCAACTTTGGCCCTGATGAGGCACAGCTTGATGAGTCGAAATCTTTTTTAATTGGCACAGCTCGCCTGGATGTGGCCGGGGTTGCAGTCTGGCGAGAGTAAAACTTGTTTGGAAATAACGCGTTACTGTTGCGATACCGTAGAGTTGCGTAGCCAACTGAACCGGCGGATAAATATGCTGTCTGAGTCCGAGCGTTATGCCAGAATAGCGGTATCGGAAGCACTATGCTGTTCGAGCGATGTGCAAGCTGATCGTCAAAGACGGTTAAAGCAAAAATTACTATCTTTATTAATCAATTAAAGTGACTACGGGTGAATAATGTCTGGGAAATTTGAAATATACAAAGACAAAGCAGGTGAGTTCAGATTCCGACTCAAAGATGCTGAAGGCAAAAATCTGCTCGCCAGTGAAGGCTATAAGGCAAAGCGCAGCTGTGTGAACGGTATAGAATCAGTGAAGAAGAATGCCTCTAACGAAAAGCGTTTTCAGAAGAAGCAAAGCGAAAGCGGCACTTTTTCTTTTAATGTCAAGGCGGGAAACAACCAGGTGATTGCCACCAGTTCTTCCTACGAGTCAGCCGAGGTTCGTGATTCAATGGTTGCATCAGTACAGGCTACGGCACCTGAAGCCTCTATTGACGATATCTGCGAATAAAACGATGGGACGGTTGGCGCAGGTCGGCAAGCCTGCGCCTTCCATTAACGAATCCGCTGTGCAGTGTCCGGATTGAACAGAAAAGCCCGCTGTGTAGCAAAGCGTGCAGTAAACTCGCCTTTAGCACCAGCAAGCTGATGCTCCTCAAGCCCGATGGTTAAGGGCGACTCACTTTCAGCGTCAGCATAGCCGAACGAAAGCCCACCCAGAATCTCAACCACTTCAATAACTGCACTCAGTGCGGCATTCCCGTCAGCGCCGAAATGCTCCGGTCGTATGCCAACTTGTACGCTGACACCTTCTTGCAGAACAGTCTCACAGGCAATGCTGAATTGATCGCTGTTGTAGTCTGTGAGCTGAACGGTAGCCATGCCGTTGCCATAGTCGATAACCCGGGCGTTGAGTAAGTTCATTTTCGGTGATCCGATAAAGCCACCGACGAAGGTGTTGTCCGGGTCGTTGTAGAGCTGCATCGGTGCGCCCGCCTGTTCGATTCTGCCGTCCCGCAGGACGACTATTTTGTCTGCCAGAGTCATGGCTTCGACCTGATCGTGGGTGACATAAATCATCGTTGCAGCCAGGTCAGTGTGGAGCTTGGCAATCTCGAGCCGCATACGCACGCGCAGCTCTGCGTCAAGGTTCGACAATGGCTCGTCAAATAGAAACACCTTCGGCTCCCGCACGATTGACCGGCCGATCGCGACCCGTTGCCGCTGACCTCCGGAAAGCGCTTTGGGTTT
The DNA here is from genome assembly GCA_938007995.1 of uncultured Granulosicoccaceae bacterium. Classification (GTDB taxonomy): domain Bacteria; phylum Pseudomonadota; class Gammaproteobacteria; order Granulosicoccales; family Granulosicoccaceae. Next base: position 33,960 of record CALLLW010000005.1, read on the forward strand.
GCGATCGAGCAGTTCCTCAAGATGCAGAATTCGGGCGGCTTTCTGCACACGCTCCTCAATCATGGTGGTGTCGTGTCCGGTCATTTTCAGTCCGAACCCCATGTTCTCTTCGACCGTCATATGGGGGTACAACGCGTACGATTGAAATACCATTGCAATGCCGCGATCCGCAGCCTCAACGTTGGTAACGTCATGATTATCAATGTTAATTACACCGTCAGTGGCATCTTCAAGGCCTGCAATCAGGCGCAGCAAAGTGGATTTACCACAACCTGACGGGCCAACAAATACGGTAAATTCACCCGAATTAATTGTTAAATCAACTCCGTGGATCACATCGACCTTGCCAAAGGATTTTTTCAGCGCGCTTAATTCTACGTCGGCCAAGGTTTTGTCCTGTGATTGAGGGTAAGCAGCGTAATAGTACAGAGAGTGCCTTGTTGTTGACAACGCGCTTGCGGGTGAATGGGCAAGTTCGGGTCGCGTAAAAACTCATACGTGGTGCGCCCATTCAGGTAACATCGACCCGGAGGGCGGGACTTATCTCTGTTCTAAACAGAAGTAAACACCACCCATCGGAGTCTGCGCGGCAGAACGTCCACTATTGCGAACGCGCCACGACGGCACGTTCTCGCTACACGGACTGCCACCGAACAGACTCCTCGCCTTATCGTCAGCCGCTACCACTGCTCTGAATCGTTTTGGTTTTTGCCACGAACATAACAGACAGTAAACAGCAGCGCCGTGGGCATGTTAGAAGTGAATTTATTAGACACACGAGGAGAGTGCGCTTGAAACTCAACACTAAACGAACACTGGCAGGTCTGGTTGCTGCAACTTTTATGTCGACCGCAGCTTTTGCCAGCGATCTGATCATCACCTTTGATGATCTTAATCCGGACAAAGCGGCGGCTTATGAGGCAGCAGTGGAAGCTTTCAAGGAAGCCAACCCTGATATCAACGTTACCGCTAATAATGGTGACCGCGAGGCGCACAAAGGCACTATTCGTAATGCGCTGCAAAATGATGCGCCGGATGTGATTACCTGGTATCCGGGTAATCGTATGGGGCCGTTTGTAGATGCCGGACTGTTTCTGGATATCTCTGACCTTTGGGCTTCAGACGAAAATCTGAAAAACAATTTCAATGCGATCAAACCGACTATGACTCGCGATGGTAAGCAGTGGGGTGTACCTTACTCTTACTACCAGTGGGGCGTTTACTACCGCAAAGACATCTATGACAAGCTGGCGCTCAGTGAGCCTGCAACCTGGGACGAGTTGCTCGGTAATTGCGACAAACTCAAAGAAGCAGGTGTTACGCCGTTTACTATTGGCACCAAGTTTTTATGGACTGCAGCTGGTGTATTCGATTATCTGAACCTGCGTACTAATGGCTACGAAGTCCACAATGATCTGACTGCCGGTAAGATCAAGTACACAGATGATCGTATTCGTGGCACATTTGCCAAGTGGGAAGAGATGCTTGATCGTTGTAGCTTTGTTAGCACTCACGCGACCATGTCATGGCAGGATGCTATCGCACCATTTGCCAATGGTGATGCTGCAATGTACGTGATGGGTAACTTCTCAGTGGGTCAGTATAAAGAAGCAGGTCTCACTGATGAACAGATCGACTTTTTTCAGTTCCCTGAGATTACTCCAGGTCTGCCGCGTGCAGAAGAAGCACCGGCAGATGCGTTCTTTATTCCAGCCAATGCAAAGAACGTAGAAAATGCAAAGAAGTTTCTATCGTTCATTGCGACACCGGAAATACAGGGCGAGTGGAACAAATCTATCGGTCAGTTGCCACCTAACGCTGAGGCTGAAATCAACACTGATGATAAGTTCATTGTTGAAGGTATGGCGACACTCTCTACTGCGGCGGGTCTTGCGCAGTTCTATGATCGTGACGCACCGGCGGCCATGGCGAAAGAAGGTATGCAGGGCTTCCAGGAGTTCATGCTTGACCCATCCAAGCTTGACGGTATCCTCGAGAATCTTGATAAGGTTCAAGAAGAGGTTTACGCAGAATAGTCAATGCCCGGGGCCGGTATTAATTACCGGCCCTTCCTTTCGGCATGGTTAAAGTATGAAGGTGCGGATGCTACCCCGGCCGGAATCACCGGTAGTGCCTCATGCTGTATAGCCTATGGAATAACAGATCGTTGATTGCATGACATCCCCAAGCGTATCTGACCGTTTTGCCACATCAAAAACCCGTGCATTGGTTGCCGCTGTTGTCATAGCGCTTTGCCTTTATGCACTGCAGTTCGTCACTATAGATGGTATGCAGTCACTGCTCGATGTGACACGCCAGTCTGCAGCCAGAGTGCCAACTTTTTTTGTGCGAATCACGTTGTTGCTGTGTGCCCTTGCAGCCGCATTTATCTTTATAACCAGCCTGTCCTTTTATAAACGCAATAAGGTTGCGGTTGCACCCTGGCTGTTTCTGTTTGTTGGGCTGGTGTTGTTCATGATCTATGTGATCGTGCCCATATTTCAGTCTATATCCTACTCATTTACCCGTTGGGACGGACTCTATGACATCAATGGTGTCTGGACCGGTAAATGGGTTGGCTTTCATAACTACAAGCTGTTATTTCAGGATCCGAATTTTTATACATCACTGAAAAACAATCTGTGGTGGCTGGTGTTGTTTATGCTGGCAGTGCCGATCGGGTTGTTTATCGCGTTGTTTCTAAACCAGACGGTCACGGGGATCAGGATCTATAAATCCCTGTTCTTCTTTCCGTTTGTGATTTCTCAAGTGGTGGTGGGTTTAATATTCGCCTGGGCATACAACCCCGAGTTCGGTCTGCTCAGCGAAATTTGGAGTTGGTTTTTTTGTGAAACCAAAACCAATATTGTCGGTAATCTCACCAGAGTCTGCTCGCCCGAGCCACCGTCCATTCTCGGTGATGAAAACACAGCGACCTTCGGTATCATTGCGGCAGGTCTGTGGCCGCAGATTGCCTATTGCATGATTCTTTATCTGACCGGGCTAAACAATATTTCCTCTGATCAGATTGAAGCAGGTCGCCTTGATGGCGCAAAAGGCTGGAAGATGCTGCGCCACGTGATCCTGCCGCAGCTAAAGCCTGCAACCTTTATAGCGATAGTGGTAACAGTGATTGGCGCACTGCGTTCGTTTGATATGATCGCGACGATGACTCAGGGTGGACCGTTTGGCTCCAGTAATGTGCTTGCCTATTACATGTATGATCAGGCCGTCGGCGAGGGGGTTGGCCGGTATGGCTATGGTTCAGCAATCGCTACTGTGTTGTTTTTGATTATGCTGGTGTACATCAGTTATTTCCTGTGGCGCATGTATCAAGATGAAGTGGAGGCAAGATAATGTTTCCACGCCCTATTGAAAAATCCTCGTTTGCGGTTCGAACACTTTACAAGCTGTCACTTCCGATTGCGCTGTTGATCTGGTTGTTACCGTTACTCGCGATCTTCATGACATCAATCAGACCTGCGTCTGATATAGCAACGGGCAATGTTTTTGGCATTCCAAGTTCCTTTCAGCTGATCAGGAACTACGGTGAAGTATTCGCTAAAACTGATGCATTGAGATACCTGTTTAATACTTTGCTGATTGCCTTGCCGACAATGATTATTTCGGTTGCACTGGCCTGTCTGACAGGTTATGCACTGGCAGTGTATAAGTTCCGCTGGGCGCTGCCGATTTTCTTTTTGTTTGTGGCAGGTAACTTTGTGCCGTTTCAGATTTTGATGCTACCGGTGGTAGATATGTCTAACCGGCTTGATATTATCAACACTGTACCGGGCCTGGTGATGTTTCATGCGGCGTTTCAGACCGGTTTCTGCACGCTTTTTATGCGTAACTTCATTAAGGCGCTGCCATTTGAATTGATTGAATCAGCGCGACTTGAAGGTGTGGATGAATTCAAGATCTTCTGGCATCTGGTGTTGCCGTTGGTCAAACCTGCCATTGCGGCTTTATGTGTGTTGATTTTTACGTTTATCTGGAATGACTTTTTCTGGGCCACTGTGTTGCTGCGTGATGATTCAACGCTGCCGATAACCGTGGGCGTCAGAACACTGAATGGTGAGTTCGTGCAGCAGTGGCATCTGGTTTCTGCCGCTTCACTACTGGCAGCGATCCCTCCTGTCATCATGTTTTTTGTAATGCAAAAACATTTTATTGCCGGATTAACTTTGGGAGCCACCAAGGGTTAATCAGTACCCATCCAGAAACATGCGCTACTGTGAACCCCTGAATGCACGCGATTTTTCACCGACTACCTGTAGTTATTTAGAATGACCCACAAGGACAATACAAAGGGCCTGCAGGTAGCCGCTGAAATCTCGCGTCCCCCGGTAATTCTCGCTACGCGCCCGTTTCCGGACGGGCACGAATTAGCTAAAACCGACAAGGTATACCATGCCTAAATTTCTGACTGACTCTGAGGTAAAGCGATACCATGATGACGGGTATCTGTCTCCAATCGATCTGATGTCGGAGTCTGATGCTGCGGCAATTATGGCTCAGCTTGAGGAAGTGGAACGCTTACATTCGCAGCATGTTCATGCGGAAAATCGCAACAATGCACATCTGGTGCTTAGTTTTCTGGATGAGCTGGCATTTCATGAAATTATTCTTGATGTTGTCGAAGATCTGATTGGTCCGGATTATTCTTTATGGGGTAGTGTGCTCTTTATAAAGGAGCCTGGCAGCAAGCATTTTGTTAGCTGGCATCAGGATGCGACCTATATGGGAATGACATCCAACAACTTTGTCACGCCATGGATTGCTTTATCGCCAAGTAATAAGGAGACCGGTTGTATGTCGATGATACCGGGCAGTCATCGCAATGCGATCATTGAACACGATGACACCTACGGCAAAGATAATATTCTTACCCGCGGGCAGGTGGTTAAAGATGTGGATGAATCACAGGCGGTGGATCTGATTTTACGCCCCGGTCAGATGTCAGTGCACCATGGAGAAATTATTCATGGTTCGCAACCTAATCAGAGCAGTCAGCGACGAGTCGGGTTTGCGCTTCAGTCTTATATGCCTAACAACATTGATCAGCACATTGGTGAGAACATGTGGCTGCATGCCAGAGGAAAAAAGCGTTCGCAGCAAAACACGACTTTTCTTTCGCGTCCGGCTGAAAGCCTGGACAAATCAGCGCTGTTGCAACGTGATGTTGTCAATAAGAACTTCAGCGATATTCTTTACCATGGAGCAGCACAGCGCAGGGAGTACTAGTGTGACGTACAAACTACACGAATGAGTCGATCAATCAAAGTGCATTGATTTCATTAGAGAAATACGATTTTGAACGTGCACATCATGATTCTTACTGACCATTGAGTCACTTTGACTGTCGCCTCTTCGGGAGCTTGCCATTGGTCCTGGTGCTGCAATGTAGTCCAGTATGGGAGGGGCGACGCAATGCCAATCCAGGGGGTGGGGCAAGGCACTGCGCCGCTTTTACACTTGATACTACAACTGCCGAGTTGCTACTTCAGGGTTCTTGCGATCCGACGTACCATTGAATCCACCGGGTACGTACGCTTAGAGTGACGACGATCACGCTTCATCCTGATCCTGATTGTGTTTGCCACCTTTTTTGCCTTTGCGACCATGGCCTTTGCTTCTTATCTGCTCAAGCCCCGCTCGTTCTGCGTCCGATACTTCACCATCGCCATTCACATCGAGCTGAGCCTCCAGCGCTGTTTTTGCTGATTGCTTCGCCGCTTTGCGCTCGGCTCGTGATAACTCGCCATTACCATCAGTGTCGTGGGCGGCTATTGCTGAGGCGCGTAGCAGCTGCTTTGCAGATTTCCTTTCAGCGTGTGATACCTCACCATCTCCGTCGGTGTCAGCTTGAGACAGCATCTGCGCTCTTGAGTTCTGTCTTGCCTGACGGATTTCTTCTGCGGAAATCACACCGTCATTGTTTGTGTCACTCAATTCAAGCTTGCCAAGCCGGAAGGGCTTGTGCGCCAGAGCCGGAGTGGTAATCATAGTTGTCAGGATGAGTGTGATGCCTATACTTAAAACGGTTATTTTTGCTTTCATCTTTTCTGCCTCAATCGTTCTATGGTGTATGTAATTATCGGATGGAACTGTGCATGCAGTGTGCAAAAACAATGGAGATATTTATATATGCACGCGGCTCAAAGCACTATTCACATGAAAGGCGGCAGCGAGTTCCTGCCGCATGTGTCATATTGACCAGGTAAGCAATAGTTCAGACTGATCTTTGTGAGCCGTCCGGGTTACGAACAGAAGCTTCGTCAGTACCTTTGTCTTGTCGCTTAGCATGGCGCTTGCCATGGCGCTGGCCTTTGCGGTTTTTCTTCTCGCTTTGAATTTCTTCAAAGCCAGTGCGCTCGGCATCTGACACCACCCTGTCACCGTTGACATCAAGCTGTGCATTGATCTCTGCCATGCGAGATTCTTTTGCTGCAGCTATCTCAGCACGCGTTAAGCTGCCATCACCGTCAGAATCAAAAGCTTCGGTTCTGGCGGCGCGGCGTGCCTGTCTGGCTGCCTTTCTCTCCGCGCGAGACAGCTCGCCATCGTTGTTGGTGTCGAATTGTGCTCTTTCCGCTTCACGTACCTGTTGGATTTCATCTGCTGAAATAACACCATCACCATTGGTGTCAGTGAGGCTGGCTGGTGTGATTGCGAATACTGGTACCGCGATAACACTTGCTATTGCAATAGTCAGTGTGGCTTTGAGGGTTTTTGCTTTCGTGTTCATTGTAAATTACCTGTATAAAAGTTAGACCGAAGCGATTGCCCGGGCTGAGCAGTATTCTTTGCTCTGAGGTAATTATCGGAAGAGACTGTGCAGCAAAAGTGTAACTATGATGAAGCTATTAAGGTGATGACTTTTATTATCGGTTAAATATCTGAAGCGTGGATTATTGGTTGTCTTCAAACTTATAACCAATGCCGTATACAGAGTGAATGTATTCTGCTTCACTATTCAGCTGCTTGAGTTTTTGCCTTAGTTTTTTGATATGACTGTCTACGGTTCTGTCACTGACCACGCGGTTGTCAGTGTATATGCGATTGATTAACTGCTGTCGGTTGTATATGCGGCCCGGATGTGCAGCCATGGTAACCAATAAACCAAGCTCTACCTGGGTTACTTCACAGGTCTTACCATTGAGCCTGACCATTGCCTCGTCTTCTAAAATTTCAAGTCCACTGCCTGATGCCTGTTGCGGAGTTTGTGTACGCCTGAGCACTGCTTTTACCCGCGCCACCAGTTCTCTCGGGCTATAGGGTTTGCAGATGTAGTCGTCTGCTCCGACTTCAAGACCCAGTAGTCGGTCTATCTCTTCTATTCGCGCTGTCATCATAATGATTGGAACGTTCGTGGTTTTACGCAGTTCACGACATATGGTCATGCCGTCGGTACCGGGCAGCATCAGATCCAGAAGAATCAGATCGTGTGGTGCAGACTGTAGTGTCTCCAAAGCGATGGTGCCATCACTGTAGTGTACGGTTTCATAGCTTTCTTTGTGTAGGTAGTCCTGTAACAGGGAAGCGAGTTTTTGTTCATCCTCTACTATGGCTATTTTCATTTTAATGGTGTTCTGATTTAGGGAATCTGATTGTTATCCTGAGCCCGCCAAGATCTGAATGGTGGGCTGCAACTCTGCCGCTGTGAGCGTTTACAATTTTTCTGACTATCGAGAGCCCGAGTCCTGATCCGCCGAACTCACGGTTTCTTGATTCCTCTGCTCTGAATAGCGGGTTAAACAGTTTATTCAGTGCAGCGTCGGGTACACCGGGTGCAGTATCTTCCCAAACCAGCAATACTTGATTGCCTTCTGTGCTGACAGATATTTTAAGTTGCCCGGGCAGCGTTGTGTAACGCATGGTATTTTGCAGCAGATTGTCTAATAGTTGTTCGAGTCTTTGTTGATCACCATTGATAAAGCAGGCATAGGCAGGTGCTGAGAATTCAATATCAAAATCCGGCAAAGAAGATCTATGTCGATTTATTTGATTATCAATACAGGCTTTAAGATCGAATACCTGCATCTGATAATCAAGTGTGCCGGCATCTGCCAATGACAGTGATCTTAAGTCTTCTATCAGACGATTCAGTCTCAAGGTTTCTGCGTGCAGTGAGTCTATTGCGGTTTTATCAAGTGGTCTGATGCCATCCTGCAATGCTTCAAGCTCGGCTTGCATCACCCCGATCGGGGTTCGCAATTCATGCGAAATTTCTGCAAAGTGTCTTTGTTGTGCGTATTTGTTACTTGCGAGGGTAGCACCGAGCTTATTGATGTCTCTGGAAAGATCACCAATCTCATCGCGTCTGTCGGTAGCTATTCGATCATCAAAGTTGCCATCACTGAGTTCGGCAACGGTTTGCTTGAGTTTTAAGATTGGCTTGACGATTCTCGATGTCAGCGGCGCGGCAAGCAAAGAAGACAACAGCACCATGGCAAGTGCTGCCAGTGCAAACCCTTTGCGTTGCTGTCTTTCAAAGGCACGGTCAATCTGGTTATCGAGCTGTTTGAGTTTATTAAACCCAAGGTATCCAACGATCTGTTCATCGTGGTCTATCGGATACCAGTCTGTTTTGCGCGTTACGTTGCCTCTGCCGAGTAGCAGGTTTTTATCGGCATCGGTTAAAGCCAGCCGCAAATGTATACGTTCGGAAGCGGGCAAGGGTGGCGGGTTACGCAGGCGGCCGTTATTCCTGCCGTTGTTCGAGCTGTTATTCCGGCCGTTGTTCCGGCCGTTGTTCCAGCCATTTTCTGTGAATCGATCTTCTCCTGATTGACGGCGATGGTCGCGGTCAGATCTTAACAGCGATCTGAGTAGTCGCGGGTTGCCGCTGATGGCATCCCAGTTTCCTTCAGATGCGTAGAGTTGTTGCAGCACCGGCACCAGTGCTTCAACTCTTTGTGTCTCGGCATTGTTGATGTAACGTAGAAATCCACGGCTGAAGCTAAAGCTGCTGACGGCAAACATCAGTGCGACAAGCAGTGCACTCGCGACTAGCAGGGTAATAAAGAGCTGGTACTTCAGGCGCATAGTGCTGAGATTATGGTGGTGTGTCTAATTTGAGTTTCTGCCGCGCTGAGCCTGATGCGGCACCCGGGTTCAGTGTGAACTATCGGTTGTTAATGTGCAAAAACGGTGGAACTTGTTTGATATTAGGCCATAGAATGTCAAACGAACCTAATTTGAGAGCCTGCCTATGAATGCCGTACCAAACTCGGTTGAAGGTCGCGATATCCATTCGCATCTGCATGGTTACACCAATGCGCTGACACACGCTGATGTCGGGCCGTTAATTATTGAAAACGGCCATGGTGTCTACGTTGAGGATAACTCGGGCAGGAAGTATATCGAGGCGATGTCAGGTCTTTGGAGCACCGCACTCGGATTCAGTGAACAACGGCTGATAGATGTTGCAACGGCGCAAATGCAAAGGCTACCTTACTACCATACGTTTGCCCACAAAGGGCATAGCCAGGCAGCTGACCTGGCCTATAAACTGGTAGACATTGCTCCCGGCTCAATGAGTAAAGCGTTCTTTACCAACTCCGGGTCTGAGGCCATTGATACAGCCATCAAGTTAACCTGGTATCGATCGAATGCACTTGGTAAGCCTGAAAAGAAAAAGATCATAGCTCGAAACCGCGCTTATCACGGTGTGACTACTGCGGGTGCCTGTTTAACCGGTCTGCCAGCCAATCAGGCATCTTTTGACTGTCTGGTTCCGGTGGTACGTGTTACCTGTCCGCATTACTGGCGTGAGGCGCATGCCGGTGAAACGGAAGAAGACTTCGCTACAAGGCTGGCGGATGAGTTAGATGCGACTATTCAGGCTGAAGGCCCGGATACCATCGCTGCATTCTTTGCTGAACCGGTACAGGGTGCCGGTGGTGTGGTGGTGCCACCAAAGACCTATTGGCAAAAGATACAGGCAGTATTAAACCGCTACGATATTCTGTTGGTGGCTGATGAAGTCATCTGCGGTTTTGGCCGTACCGGCAATATGTTTGGTTGTCAGACGTACAGCATACAACCGGATATGATGACTTTATCAAAACAACTAACGTCTTCCTATCTGCCGGGTTCGGCATTGCTTATCAATGATCGAGTTTTTGAACCCATCGCAGATGAAAGTAATAAGGTGGGTGTGCTTGGGCACGGGTTTACCGGTGGAGGTCATCCGGTGGTTTGTGCGGTCGCCAATGAAACGATTCGCATCATAGAAGAAGACGACCTCGTTGCACATGCGGCCACCATGGGCGCCCATTTGCTTGAGGGTTTAAGGCAATACATCTCACATCCCCTGGTGGCAGAGGTCAGAGGTGTGGGTTTAATCGGTGCGATTGAGCTGGTGACCAACAAGGAAACAAAAACAGCACTGGAGAAGCCCGGGCAGCTGGGTGCGATTGCCAATGCCAAGTCGATGGAAGCTGGGTTTTTTACCCGTAACATGGCTGATGCAATGGCCTTTTGCCCACCGTTGATTATCAAAGAGTCAGAGGTGGATGAACTGGTTGCGAAAGTAGGTGTTGCACTCGATGCTACGTTGGCTGAGTTGCCTGCCGGCACGGTGAGTTGAAAGATAGTGCGATTTTGGAGTTAATAACATGCAGGAATTTTTGCTGACCTCACTGATCGCGTCAGTGGTGCTGACGGTAGTGATTAACCTTTTGCCAATGCTGTTTCCAAAGTCATCAGAGAAAGTTGAGCGCAAAATACACCGCAAAATCGCCGAGTCGATTGAAAAACAACAGCAGGGTGAGCAGCCGCGTGTCAGAGTTTTCTTTCCGTGGAAAGCCATGTTGTTGGTATCACTGGTACTGACTGTAGTAGTTAATCTGGTGGGCTTGTTTGCAGCCAGATAGGGGCGGCGAGTTAGAAGTTGCCAAATAGCTGCAACCAGATCGCTTCAGCTAGTCAGCTAGATTGGGTCAGGTGCGATGGAATAGGTACAACGATTGATGTTGATGTGTTTCTGGAGCACGCGGTACAACCGCGTGCTCCAGTCGAGCAGCTGAAGCTTACTGTCTAGAATATTGCACTGCCAAAATCGATTCCAAACGGAACACACCAGACACTGATACCGTTGATGTCATCCAATGTGATGTTGTCAGGCAAAGTTAAGGTAATGGTCTCTCCATTGAATGGGCGGCCTCTTAACTGTGGTCCTACCTCAATACCATTAAAGAAGTCAGAGCCGCGTGGCAAGTCCGGGTCAGGGCGTCCCAGATAGAAGAAAACCTCAAGGCCCTGGCCATCGTAGACAAAATTGGAAACTTCAATTGTGCGATCATCAAGAATGGTCACTGTGCCAGCAATATCGTGAGAGAATTCAGTGAACTGTGCTGTGGTACCTACCAGTGGATGGCTGCTGGTGTTACTCGGGTCAGGAGCACTAGCCATGGTACCCGGTGGAGGTGATCGGTCCTCGATGCCTTCAACAAACAATGTTTCCTGCAAGTGAATAAGAGCGGGTTCAGCGTCAATCAGGCTGCTGGTAGTGGAACCGCTGTTGGCTACCAGGTTGATTACCTGGCTGTCAAAGTTCGGTGATGCAAAGTCTACAGAAAGGCCTGTAGCACTGGCTGCTGCAGCGTCGGATAGGTCGATGCCATTTTCTGCATTGCCGTCAGCATCGAGTGACTGAAGCAGTCTTGCCAGATTGGCCACCCGGTTGTCGAGGATGTCGTCAGTTGAGAATATGCTTAACGGGGTAATTACATCGGCACCTTCTACGCCGGGTAACTCAATACCGCCAAGCGAAAAAGTCACTGTTTCATTGGCCATGTAACTGAACGCTCCGTCACTGTCAGTCACTCCGGATTGGGTTGCTGTTTCGTAGCTCATGCCACTGACCGCGGAGTCGACCAGTCTGCCGGTTAAAATTTGACTTGAGTTGTTGTCTGCATTGCCTGCAGCAGGAGCCGCGACGTTGATTGCTGATCCGGCGTTAGAGCCATCATTCGATGAATCGCTGGATGAGCCGCCGCCACAGGCTGATAACGAGACTGCGATTGCTGAGGCGAGTAGAGCTTGCTTGAACATAGGTAACACCTTTAATTGTATGTTTAACGGTAGTGCGTGAAATTTTTACCTGCAGGCAATAGCGTGCAGACAGTGTGCGGATGACTGTTGATTAAAAGCTGTAGCTGAGAGTGGCGGTACCAATGTTGCTGTCCGGGATGTTCCTGCCAGACAGCACAGAAGACAGCGATAAGCCGACACCCAGACCGTTGCTGAAACCGTAGTTTCCACCGACGATCAACCAGTCGGAATCGCGGTCAGTTTGTGGAAGTTGTTCTACAGTTATTCCTTGCTCACCGAGATTGACTGAGCTGTCAGTGCGTATACCGCCGGCGGCCAATTGAAAGCCCAGTCCGTTTATTGGTGTGGTGTAGTACGCACTCAGCAGGTACTTGATACCATCGGCCACGTCGTCACTGCGTCTCCTGAGGGTGAGATCACCGTGCAAGGCGATAGATGGAATTATTGATTTACCGACCAGAAGGCTCAAATCTAATCCGTCAGCACCGTCACCAATTGCCTCGAAGCGGTTGGTTTCATAGTCGCCACCAATGGTTAATCCTGCACGAACAGTTACAGTGGGCAAGCCGTTATCCGCCTCAAATTCGTTTACGAACTGGTAGCTCACTCCAACACTGGTATCGGTGAAGTCCTCTTGCTCCTGGCCGGGAGGGTTCAGTTCAAAGCTGGATTCTGCGTAGCCGGCTCTGAAATCAAAAGCCCAAACGTCGTCAAATCCGTAGCTGGCATTCAACCAGACAAATGTGCCCTCCAGATCTCCCGTCAGATCGAAGGTGGTGTCTCCGATGAAAAAGGTGCTGGTTGAACCCCGTGTAAGATCTACAGACAAGGTAGTCGTGCCATGTGCCGGAAGCCAGGGAGACCCGTCAGCGAAAGCCAGTGGCGATGCACTGCAAAGAAGAAGGGTGGCGGCGAGTCTATTCATATTTCCGTGTCTCGAAGTATCTGGTCTGTGGGCGAATGAAAGTTTAAGAGGGGCGCGCGAGTTACTCAGCTTGTGGACCGCAGGCATTGTCGATACTGCAGTAGCCGTTGAGTCCCCAGTCGTAATAGTAGACCGGATCCCCAGAAAATCCTGTCAGTGCCTCGGTAACAGACGGGTCTGTATGGTTGCTCAGTGTTGCAAGTACGGCCTGCTGATTGTCGCCGAAATCATCTGCATACCAGTCGAACAATGAAGACAGGTGAAGTTGCTCGCCTTCGAAACGAACCCCGCGCGGATGATTGAGGTATTCGCTGGCGGCCTCGTCGAGCTGGTCATCCAGATTCTCTGCGGTAAAAGCGTCGACCGCCAGATTCGGGCAGCCGATGCTCGCGCAGTTAACCGCAAAGTGAATGCGGTAATCATCGTATAACGGGCGAATTATCCGGTGCTCTATGTCATTTAAGCTGAGGTCGACGCCATTCACATTTGCCGCAACCTCGTTCCATGGTCCGAATTCCAGTGGATTCGAACCCAGAGTGGTGATGCTGGCGGTAGGGAAATGATTGATAATCAACTGGACCGTCAGCGCATTGTAGAGGTTGAGCCAGTATGACATCTGTTCGTGCCTGTTCAGGCCAAGCGGGTCAATCGCAGTCAGGCTATCAACGTACTGATCCAAAGGCTCTCTGCCGTCATCGATCAAACCGCTGTAGTCGAATAGATTAACTCCTGAGTCAGTGTCACTGACAAGGTAATCGTCAAGTATCAGTTGCCATTCATCGTGATCAACGACCTGCTCGCTCGACTCTGAGTAGGTTGCAAAGCGAGTATCCTGTTCAGCTGAAGTGTCATTGGCAGTATAGAAGTAGTAACCGATAGCGGCACCCACAAGTACCAGAACAGCAAAAATATCGCGCATTAGTTTGTCTCACCCGGGTTCAATTCAGGTGCAGCATTTTTTCTGGACCCGGTTAGATAAAGTTTAAAGATAGTGCCGAGAATCCCGTTGCCTGCGCCAATTACACCGCGCACCGTGCCACTGATTTTGGACTTACCGATTCGTTTCAAGGTGTTGACCGGAACCTCATCAACCCTTTTGCCGAGCTGCAAAGCACGTACCTGCATTTCGACGGTCCAGCCGAATTGTCGATCGGTCATCTGCAGGTCATTAAGTGTTGCCTGAGTGGTCGCTCTGAACGGTCCCAGGTCAGTGACATCTGCCGACCATAGTTTACGAATCAGCCAACTCGCTAGTGCGTTACCGAACTGTTGTGGAACAGACAACGCGCCTTTTTCGGTTTGACCAAGAGTTCTTGAACCGATTACCAGATCTGCACCGTTGTGCAGAGGCTGGATGAGAGTGGGGAGTTCGCTGGCAACAACTGAGTGGTCTGCGTCAACGAATGCAACAATGTCTTTATCTGCTTCAACAGCCAGTGCAGCCAGGCAGGCGGCACCATAGCCACGTGCTGGTTCGTACGTTACTATCGCGCCACTGGCAGCGGCAATTGATGCGGTGTCGTCGGTAGAGCCGTTATCGCAGACTATAATCCGATCAACCAGTGCAACAGTCTGGTGGATGATGTCGCCGTCTTTTGGTTCACAGCTGCAGTGATCACTGGCGGTGGCAGGCGTTCCACTATTTTCCAGGTTACCAATCAGTTGATTGCAGTGTGTACACACCTGTAGCTCGCGCAGTTCTTCGATCACGCGCGCAACGGACAGCGCTTCATTCAGCGCTGGAATAATTACTGTAATGTCTCGTCCTGCATGCATAGCTTGTGAGAGCAAAAGTCAAGGCATTGGTTCAATCAGAAAACAGAAATATTTGTCTATGAGTTCAGGTTTCAGCAATCGATTATTTCTGGCGATGACTGTACTCGTTATCGCTTGCTGGGTGTTTATAACTTTTCTCTCACAACAGCCGGGTCACTTCGCAGTGTTCCAGTTTTTGTTGGCGGCTGCAGTCATGTTTTTGGCGACAGCGTTCGTTGTCTGGCAGTGCTTTCAGAGTGATCAGACAATTCCACTACACTGGCTTTTGGGTACTGCGTTGTTGTTAAGACTGATCTCGCTGTTTGGTCTGCCGTTGTTTGAAGACGATTACTATCGTTACCTGTGGGATGGTTATCAAACGGTGACAACTCACGATCCTTACTCTCTTGCTCCTGCGGTGTTTTTTGATCGGGAGGATTATCCTGAAATATTCGACTCGATCCTGTCACTGATCAACTATCCTGACATCGCCACTGTTTACGGTCCGGTGACGCAGTGGATATTTGCACTCGGTTACTTAATAGCGCCGGCTGAAATCTGGCCGTTGCAGTTAAGTGCCGGTTTGGCGGACCTTGCGGTATTAGCAGTGCTTTACAAACTTGGCGCCGGTAGAGCGTTGCTTTTCTATGCGTGGTCACCGTTGTTACTTAAGGAGTTTGCGTTAACCGCGCACCCGGATATCTACGCTATTCTGGCGATGGTTTTGTGTGTTTACCTGGTCAGTAGAAACATCATCTGGTTGGCGGGTATTGTTCTGGCTCTTGGAGTGGGGTCGAAAGTATTTGCCATACTGGTGTTGCCGTATCTGCTCTGTCAGAGATGGTCGATTCGATACTGGACAACCTTGTGTGGCTGGTTCGCTGCGACGCTTGCTGCGATCACACTCGCGTTTGGCACAATAACAATATGGGCACCTGAGGGTTTACAGGCCATGGCTGACAGTTGGCTGTTTAACTCTGCAACCTATCTTCTACTGCTAAAGTGGTTTTCTTTTGAGCAGGTAAAGCTGTTGTTACTTTTTAGCTTTGTTGCGTTTAATGGATTGGTCTGTTTACGATCATTAATGACAGCGAGGTGGATGGTTGTAAACAAAGAGATTTCCACAACTGCCTCTCATGAGCTCAAGCAGGTGGAATCGGATCAAAAGGTCACCGTACGCTGGATCGACTCCCGTGATGCGTTTCGTGGTGACTGGCTGTTTATGGCCTTTTTACTCGCGTTGCCTGTGGTAAACGCCTGGTATGTAGCGTGGTTACTGCCTTTTGCTACGTTATTTCCGCGCTGGTGGTCGTGGCTGTTCAGTTGGTTCTGTCTGCTTTCTTACTGCACCGGTACCAATCTGGGTCGAGCGGGTGATGGATCTCTTGAGTTGCCGGTTTCTATAATTTTTATAGAGTACTCAGCAGTGGTGGGGCTGGCGGTGATGGCGTTTATGTTTTGTACCAGCAATACTAAAAAATTCGCTGGTTTGTAGTTGACCGCCAGGTGGACACTGAAATTACCTGGCGGTCGTTATAAGCTGATGCGGGGAAAACCGTTAGCTGTTCTGCAGGCGAAGTTTGAAG
Organism: uncultured Granulosicoccaceae bacterium; assembly: GCA_938007995.1. GTDB lineage: Bacteria > Pseudomonadota > Gammaproteobacteria > Granulosicoccales > Granulosicoccaceae. The sequence continues at coordinate 50,289 of CALLLW010000005.1, forward strand.
CGCTTGTTCAAGTAATGCAGGATCGCCTGACCTTGTTCCTGAGAAACCAGATCGGCGATTCTTTGATCCGGGTTATTGCAGTTGTAGAGCGAATCAACAAATGCTGATGTAGAGCCCTGCTTGAATTGCTTGACCGAACGGCGCGACAGCTTCACCAGATCACTGTTGGTTTTGACACAGTATTCGAGCCTGCTGCCATCGGCAAGGCGACCTTTGAAGTAGGATTTTCCAAGCTCATACTGCTGGTCAATTCGTTGACTTGAGTAACCGTTGTTGCCGAAGCCACCGCCACCGGAAGCTGACGCTGAGGTGGCGAAGAACAAGCCGATCGCTGGAATAAGAATGCTTAGTGATTTTTTCATTTGGTTGTACCGTGAGTGAGCTGTTATCTTTTTGTCTGACTGCAGGCGCCAGTCAGGGTAGATCTGTGCATTTTTTAGCAATAAAGAATCCTGAACTGACGGATTCGGTCTGCCTGTCTCTTAATTACTGCATGACGGTCTTTACTGCATGACAGTCTTTACTGCATGATGGTCTGGAATCTATTAGTAATGTCGGTTGATAGACTGAAGGCTGACTAATGAGTTCTGCGTTCCTTAAATTTGTGAGAAACATGTGATACATAGCGAGAATGCTGTCTCGCTTTGCTCGTGTCGCTTATCCGCTCTGTGAGCAGCGGCTGCAACATCTCTCGCTTTGAAAAGTCCACACCACACTATGATCTCGCCAGTCTCCGGTAATAAGCAGTTGATTGTATTCGCTCGTGCTCCGGAGCACGGCGCCGTGAAACAGCGTCTTGCCAGAGACATTGGCGATCAAACAGCGCTGGAATTTTACCGCAGCACATTGAGCTCACTGCTGGAGCGGATGAATAATCAACCCTGGGATCTGATCGTTTCTACTGCCACTGACTGCGGGTGCAATCACCCTTTCTTTAATGGATTTAACTGTATCGCCCAGGCACCGGGTGATCTTGGTTATCGCATGACTCAGACGCTGGACAGGTATGTCGGCAAGGCACGGATAATCATTGGCAGTGATATTCCGTCAGTCAAAGCGGTTCACATAAGTGCCGCGTTCGCAGCGCTTGCAAAGCACGATGTAGTATTTGGTCCTGCCTGTGATGGCGGATTCTGGCTGGTCGGCTGCAGTGCCGGGTTTCAGGCTGCTGCACCATCAAGCGATGGTCACGGCAGACAGTTTATGCAGAAGGTCCGCTGGTCAACCAGGCACGCTCTGGCAGATACAATCGCAACGCTGCCCACAGGCTGCCGTATCGCCAAAGTGAATACTCTGATGGATGTCGATGATGGTGAATCATATGCAAGATACACTGAGCAAGCGGGGTGAACGAGCTGATGAATTCAGTTACCGTTGAATCACTGGCGAAAGCGCTTAATGAGTTACTCAATGATGCACCTGCGGCATCTGGTTTTAAAAAACAAATATCCCGGATCGCAGACGTTAACAGGGATGACTTGTCTCTGATGCCGGGTAGAGGGTTGGCACATGATCACTGGATCATCAACGGTACAGATTTATTACTCCGAGTACCAAAACAAAGCCAGATGGGACTCAGTGCAGAAGAGAATCTATTCTATCAACAATGCTGTTTTGAACGCATGCAGCCGAGCGGACACACACCCGTCTGTTTCGCAAGTATAAAGCCCGCAGCGGAGTTACCCATGGGTGCATTGCTGGTACAGCGCATCTATGGTCGTGATCTGCAGTCGGAAAAAGACTTCGATCTTATTGCCCAGGCATTGGCGGCGATACACAGCTTACCGGTGTTAGCATCGAATAACAGGGCACCGTTGTTAAATCAGCAGAACTCCCTGCAAAGCACGCTTGCAGAAATAGAAACACAGGCAGTGTTTCTTTCACAGGCACACATTGATGCAGACAGTTTATCTGTGATTGAAGCGGAACTTGTAATAGCCAGATCTGAAGTTGCCCGCTTAGCTGCACCACCGGTCTGCTTGATTTCGTTCGACGCACATCCCGGTAACTACATTATTGATGCAAACGATCGTGCGGTACTGGTCGATCTTGAAAAAGGCCGCTATGGTGGTTGCGGGTTTGATCTTGCGCACGCCAGTTTGTATACCTCAACCACCTGGGACATCAGCATTAACATAGAACTCTCGCAACAGGCACTACAGAGTTTTTATGCAACTTGGAACGGTCATGTGCCTGAAACCATGGCAGAGGCCATGTCGAACTACCTGATCCCAATGCGCAGGTTGATGTGGCTATGGTCTGTGACCTGGTGTGCGATGTGGCAGGTTGAAAGTAAAGTTTCTGCATTGCAGCAAAAAGATCAGCGCGACAACACACGCGACTGGGCCGCAGAAAATAACCCGGATACACTGATCGCACACGTTCGCGAACGTGTGCATCATTATCTGCAGCCGGAGGTCATTAGCGGTATATGTGAAGACTTCTATTGAAGCAGCGTTGGCTTAAGTTACCTGCCTTGCCTTAAGTTTTAGCAGCTTCTGCTCAACCTTAACCAACTTCGGCACTGGCAAGCTTGACACAACAGGCGACGATCTCCATCGCCAGTTCGACTTCTTCTAACGGCGGCCGTGTCGGTGCGAGTCGAATGTTTTTATTCTCAGGGTCTTTGCCATCGGTAAACGTAGCGCCGGTTGGTGTCAGTGCCAGTCCTGCCTCCTTTGCCAGTTCCACGACACGGCTCGCCACAGGTTGTATGGTATCAAGACTGACGAAGTAGCCTCCACGCGGGTCAGTCCAGCTCGCAAGATTCTGGTTGCCGAGTTCCCGGTTTAATACTTCCTGCACCTTATCGAACTTTGGTTTCAGGATCTTTGCATGGTCCTGCATCAATCCCTGCAGGCCACCCGGATAGTTGCGCATAAAAAGCACATGCCGCCATTGCTCGGCTTTGTTCGGGCCAATGCTTTGAGAGCTGAGTACCTTTGACCAGTAAGTGATGTTTTCTTCGCTCATGCCCGCCATGCCGAGGCCGCCACTGGCAAAAGTAACTTTTGAGGTAGAGCCAAAAATTATTACCCGATTCGCTTTGCCCGAATCTTTAGCGATCTGCAACAGGTTTGGTGCGGGTAACGGGTTATCGTCGAGGTGGTGTACTGCATAGGCATCATCTGCGAATACCGTGAAGTCTTGCGCTGCGGCGTTTACGTTGATCAGTCTTTGCGCATATTCCTGTGAGATCGTATCACCGGTCGGGTTGCTGTAGGTGGGTACAAAGTAGATCCCTTTGATGGATGCATCGTTTGCCACCAGCTGTTCCACCGCGTCCATATCTGGGCCGTTTGTTGTCATTTTAACGGTGACCAGCTGATAGCCCAGCTCGCGGGCTAGCAGAAAATGCCTGTCATAGCCGGGTACGGTGACAATCAGCCTGGGTGAATCATGCACCCAACCGCGCTGGCTGCCATTGACTCCGCGAAGCAGCGCGCGTGCGAAGAAGGTGCCCATCATCTCAAGGCTTGAGTTATTGCCAATGATGATTTCATTGGATCCGACGTTCAGTTGCTCACAGAATATTTCCCGTGCCTCGCGCAAGCCGAGAATCCCGCCTGGATAGTTGCGAATATCGACACCGTCGTCAGTGGTATAATTGCTTTGATCAACACTACCCAGAATAGGCAGACTGAGGTCAAAGTTGGCGTCGGCAGGCTGGCCGCGTTCCATGTTGAGAGACAGGTTGCGCGCCTTGTACTCCTGATATTGTTTTAGCAAAGCGTCGTAGTCGGACATGTTGTGTGCTCTGTTGATGACTGTGGCGGGCCCAGCGGTCGGTAGTCAGTAGTGTAATCCGGTGGAGCTGACAGGTTCACCGGGTTAAATAGACAGCACGGTATTATGCAACAATTGAGTGTCAGATGGTCAGCACTTCTATTTGATAAAAGCATTTTTAGTCGAACAACTAACAAACAACACACAAGGGGTGAGAATGAGCAAAATCGGGTTTATCGGCGTCGGCTTAATGGGAGCTTCAATGGCTCACCGTTTAATAGATCAGGGTCACGAGTTGCAGATTCTTGGTAATCGCAACAGAGAAAATATTACCGCACTGGTCGATCGCGGCGCGACAGAGGCCGCCAGTGCGGCAGAGCTTGCGAAAGCCAGTGAGATAGTTATGTTGTGCGTTGGTACCTCTGATCAGGTCGAAAGCCGCATGCGTGGCGCTGATGGTGTGATTGCCGGCCTGAATTCAGATGCGGTAGTCATCGATTTTGGAACCTCTCTTCCGGCTTCAACAAGAGCGCTCGGTCAGGAGGTAGCCAACGCAGGTGGCCAGTATCTCGATGCGCCGCTTGGCAGAACCCCGGCTCACGCTAAAGACGGGCTGCTGAACATCATGTGCGCGGGCGATGAAGCGGCCTATAAAAAAGTCCTGCCGGTGTTGAATGATCTCGGTGAAAACGTATTTCATCTGGGCGGACTGGGTGCCGGGCATACGGTTAAATTAATCAACAACTTTTTCGGTATGACGGTTGCCAACGCGATGGCAGAGGCATTCGCGATGGCGGACGTACAGGGTGTGGAGCGAAATGCTGTTTACGAAGTCATGGCAGCCGGTCCGTTACACAGCGGCATGATGGATTTTGTCAAAGGCTATGGTGTTGACGGTGATCCTGCACAGCTGGCTTTTGCGATTAAGAATGCTGCCAAAGATGTGGGCTACTATGCGCAGATGGCACAACAGGCTGGCGTTAAGAGTGTCATGTCTGCATCAACACTTGCAGCCCTGAGTGATGCCAATGCCACCGGCCGGGGCGATGAAATGGTCTCGCAAATGGTTGATTACTACGCATCCAAGCTGAAGGCCTGAGTCTCTTCTAAAAAAATTCAGAAGCTTTAACCCCCTTTTCCGATCTGCTGCGATTAAGTCGCTAAGGCAATAGCCATATTGCCGGCACACTTAACGCAGCCTCGGGAGAGCGGGTATGGATCCGCGAAATTATCAGATAGCAGCACTCAGTACGTTTATCAGTATTGGCGTGGTAACGCTGGGTTTTCAGATAGCGTGGATCAACGCAGTGGTTATTGTTGCTGTGGCTCTGCTTGCTCAATTCTGCTTGTTCCAGCAGGGCAGGTCATACGGTCCGTATAAAAGCGCCCTGATCTCTGCGTTATCACTGGTGCTGCTGTTGCGCACAGACGTTGTCGCTCTGGCCGCAGTGACCGCACTTATTGCTGTTGCCAGCAAGCGCTTCCTGTGCATTAAAGGCTGTCACGTCTTTAATCCCTCTGCATTTGCGCTGGTCGTGGTTACCACGCTTTTTCCTGCCGCTTATCTCTCTCCCGGGCAGTGGGGTGCGCTGGGTTTGTTGGCATTTGTTGTGGCTGGTATCGGGCTGCTGGTGGTAACGCGTGCGCAGAGACTTGATGTGACTTTGGCGTTTCTGGGCAGCTACGCACTGATTGTATTTTGCAGGGGCAGTTACCTGGGCGATCCGCCAGCCATCGCACTGCACCAGTTGCAAAGCGGTGCGTTGATCCTGTTTGCCTTTTTTATGATCACTGATCCCAAAACCACACCGGCCAGCTCCATTGCACGGGTGGCATTCGGTGTCACTGTCGCTGTTGTCAGCGCGGTGTTGCAGTTTTATTTCTTTATATCAACCGCTGTCATCTATGCACTGGTGTTACTGGCGCCGCTGGTGCCTGTTTTTAACTTTTATTCGAGGAGCTTTTGCCGTGAAAAATACTCTGTTTTGTCCCTTCGGACGTAATTCGAAAAACAACCGTATCAGGTTGATGACAATAAAAATCTTTTTTCTATTGCTGTTAACCGGTACAAGCCAAAGTGTTTTCAGCTTTTGCGGGTTCTATGTGGCCAAGGCTGATACTGATCTTTATAACAGTGCATCACAGGTCGTCATGGTGCGTGATGAAGACAGAACAGTCATCACCATGGCAAATGATTTTCAGGGTGATGTTAAAGACTTTGCGATGGTGGTGCCGGTGCCAACATTTATTGAGCGAGAGCAGATCAATGTGGCTGAGCAGGCGCTGATCGATCATCTGGATGCTTACACTGCTCCACGACTGGTAGAGTACTTTGATGAGAATCCGTGCAGGGTATACCGCCGGGAGCTATCAGCCAGTGTCGCGCTGGCTGATAGTGTGCAAACAAAGTCATTTGATGTCAGTGATGAAGCGTTGGGCGTGACAATCGAAGCCAGGTACACTGTTGGTGAGTATGACATTCTTATATTGAACGCCGATGAAAGTGCAGGTTTGATTCAATGGCTGGGTGACAACGACTATAAACTGCCGCAGGGTGCCGAGTCAGTCGTTGGTAGTTATCTTAAGCAGGATATGCGGTTTTTCGTTGCCAGAGTTAATCTTGAAGCACAGCAGTCTACAGGCTATACGCACCTCAGACCGCTGCAAATAGCCTTTGAAAGCCCTAAGTTTATGTTGCCGATTAGGTTGGGTACTTTGAATGCGGACGGTAAGCAGGAGCTCTTTGTTTATGCATTAACTCGTACGGGCAGGGTAGAAACTGCGAATTATCGTACCGTGCGTATGCCTTCCAATCTTGAAATACCCGGATTTGTAAAAGGTCGCTTTGAAGAATTTTATCGCGATATGTTTACTCGTCAGAATAAAGCGGAAAATGAAAAAGCGGTATTTCTTGAATACGCCTGGGATATGGCATGGTGTGATCCGTGCGCAGCCGACCCGTTGGCCAATACCCAGCTAAGAAATCTGGGTGTATATTGGCTGGCGGATACAGGTGTTGACCAAAATAATCGTCGCCTGCAAGCCGGGCAGAATGTTTTTGTAACCAGGCTTCATTTGCGCTACGACAGCAAAACTTTTCCTGATGATTTGAAATTTATCGAGACAGGTAATCGCACCAACTTTCAAGGCCGATACGTGATGCGGCATGCATGGGATGGAGAAATGCGTTGTGACGCCGCGATGGACTATCTTGCAATGGTGCGGCAACGCAACATCGCTGCAGGTAATCAACTAGCAAGCTTAACCGGTTGGGATCGAAGCGAAATTGCCGAGCTTATCGGTGTGGCTGATTTGCCGGATCGGGAAAAGTGGTGGCGAAGGATTTGGTCACCAGATCAGTAGTTGTGTTAAGCACTTCCAAAAAAAAGCCCGGTCAGCAAGCTAACCGGGCTTCTTCATTACGTGTTGAGTTCGGCTTAGTTACGCACGATCTCAATCATTAACACCTCATCACTGGTTGCGAAGTCCCAGTTAGCTCCTGCAGGAGTATTAGGTGTTGCAGTCTGGCCCGGGTGTGGACCGATTGCTACACGCGGATCTTCGAGAGGCGCTTCCACGACGTCGACCATGGTGCCGTCAGCACGTGTTCTGCACGGAGGCGGGAAGAAAGAGTATGAATCATCCTGATTATCGCGTGTGCCCGCGTCGTAAGGCAGGGACATAATGACAACTGGATCAGAACCAGAAGGCAGCTCTACAGAATCAACGCCGGCAATACCGTCATTAGTACAGATGATCATGTTTACTGCACTGAAGACCTGGTTTGATGCTTCTGTGTTCAGTGTGATGGTAGATGATGCACCTGGCAGCAAAGGCGTTGCACCAGACTCGCCTGCAGCACTGACAACGTCAGGGTTGGCAGTCGCGAATTCAACCAGAGGGCCATTGTTACCCATCTCGGCAATTACCTGGATCGCATCGCTTGCCGGCTCACCAATCTGGAACAGGTGGACGCTTGGATCGTGGATCGCAACAACAGGGGCGGTCATTGGCTGGCCCTGTGTCATGTTGGTGAAGGTCACCTGGAAAGAGCCTGGCTCGCTGACAATGCCACTTGCGTCGCCATCGCCACCATCTGTGTCACCACCGTCGGCGTCGCTGTCGCCGCCATCAGTATCGTCACCGTCGGTGTCATCACCATCTGTACCGTCACCGTCTGTACCGTCACCATCTGTACCATCGCCATCAGTGCCGTCGACTACTGGCGTTTCAACACCACCGTTGCCGTCATCATCATCGTCACTGTCACAAGCGGATAGCGCGACCAGTGCTGAAGCCAGTAGTACTGCTGTTAGCTTACGTTTCATTATATCTCCGGGTTTACTCTTGGTTTATATTGATTTGTGCATCGGCTGACACAGCAGCACTTAGCAGCGGTTTTACGCGGTACTTACTACTCCACGATTGTATGACATGCAGGCGTGATTTAGTTGTGCTGAATTTATTACGAAAACATTACAAAACTATTGTAAAGACATATCTTTACAATAGTTTGGTTAGCTCGCAGCTTGCTGCCTAATCCCATTGACTTACTGACTGAGTGATAATTTTCTCTATTATTTCAATGCCTTCGGTCAGTGCTGCCGGACCGGGCTGGAGTATCAGCGGGGATTTAATTTCATGTAAATCGTTATTTTTCACGGCGGTGATCGACTGCCAGTCATTCCTTGCTGCAACTTTTTCGGGGCGGAATTTTTTGCCGCACCAGGAGCCAATGATGATATCCGGGTTCGCATCGATGACACGCTGTGGATCAGCAATGATACGGTCTGCACCTCCGGCCTGTTGTGCGAGCTCCGGAAAGCAGTCGTCACCACCGGCGATTTCGATAAGCTCGGAGACCCAACGGATTGCCGAGATCATCGGCTCGTCCCATTCTTCAAAATATATCCGTGGCCGCCGGCTACGTTGTTGCGCTCGAGCGGCACAGGCATGTAAATCACAGATGTACTGCTGCACTAGCTGTTGACCTTTGTCTGTAGCGCCAGTCAGAGCGGCCAGCTGCAGTATCATGCTGAGAATCTCGCTGACGGATCTGTGATTCAACAGCAGCACATTCACGCCTCGCTTGATAAGATCGCGAGCAATATCAGCCTGCAGATCCGAAAACCCGATCACCAGATCCGGCTGAAGATCGATAATTTTTTCGATTTTTGCCGAGGTGAAAGCGGAGACTCGAGGTTTTTCTTTTCTCGCTTGTGGCGGTCTGACGGTAAATCCGGAGATGCCAACGATGCGATCCTGTTCACCCAGCAGGTATAATGTTTCTGTGGTTTCTTCGGTCAGGCAAACAATCCGTTCCGGGTACTTGGCTTTCAGGTTCAACAATGGACCACCGCGCTGTAGTTACATGCAATTGCAATAACTTTTCAGTGTTAGATGTATAGATCAAAGATGCGCAGGCAATAATACAGATACTTGTGCATCAGTTCGATTTGAGATCAGTAACAGTACATGACTACAGAAGTTGACACAGTAACGCGTTCCGGTGGTCCGGCCGGCCTGCAAAAGTATGGTCTGCTGTTGATGGGCATCTTTCTCATCATGCTGTCCGGTGGTCGGTTTGTTACGCCTGTAGCGGCGTTTCTGGCACCGGTTTTCCTGCTGCGCTACACCCGAAACACGCCGGTCTTGTCTGCAATGGTCGTGCTCTATGTATTGCTTTTTTTGAGTCTTCTTGTGCGTTTGCACGATTACCTTGCTGTTGATCGTCCGTTGAATCTGGTTTTTATTGCGGGCTTTGCACTGCTTGAGTTGCTGCCGTTTTTTGCCGACCGAACGCTTCGTGACTACCTGCCGACTTTTTTAAGGCCACTGGTGTTACCCAGCTGTTTTGTCGTGCTGAGTTTTATCGTGTCACCGTTAATGCCGTTTGGTACGATGGCAGAAAAAGCCTACTCGCAGATTGGTAATCAGGAGCTGCTGCAAGTGCTGGCATTTACCGGTACACACGGGATCACATTTATGATCCTCTGGTTTGCAGCGACTATGGCGTCCTTTTGGGACTCCGGTTTTGTCTGGAAGCGCAATCGCGCGCAGCTCATGCCATTGGCCCTGGTTCTGATGATTGTTTTTGTTTCTGGTGGTTTCCGGATTATTTTTGATGAAAACGAATCTCCAACAGTTCGAATGGCCGGTGTTGTCGTATCGTCAGACGCGTTGCAGCGTGAGTTGCAGAGTGCGGTTCAATTCGCTGATGACCTTGAGCGTGACCTGGCAGATGCAGCAGTCACAGCACAATTAGATGAGTTGTCCGGCCTCACAGCGCTTGTGGCCGGGGCAGAAGCGCGGATTGTCGTGTGGTCAGAAGCGGCTTTAGTTAGTTATAAAAGTGGCGAACCTGTAGTGAATGCGTCTATATCTGCGCTGGCACTGGAACACCGTATTTATCTGATCGCATCGTTAGCAGTTATCGACGATACAGCCGAACCGAACAGTGACTCTCAAACACAACCAGTGGAAAACAAGCTGCTGGTCTTTAGCCCGGATGGCGAAAAACTCGGGCAATACATCAAGGCCAGCTATCTTGGGGGCAAAAACAATCCGGGAGGCAAAAACAATCCGGGGGGTGAAAACAATCTGGCCGGTGTCGGCGCACCGCTATTGATCGATACACCGCATGGCAAGCTTGCTTTCGGCATCGGTTTCGATACAGATTTCCCTGCGTTGATAAGGCAGTCGGGCAGTGCAGATATCTTAATTGCACCTTCTGCAGACTGGCGTGCAATTGCACCACACCATAGTTTGATGGCAACCTTTCGCGGTGTAGAGAACGGTTTCTCGGTGTTCAGGCCAACCAGCTATGGTACGTCGATAGCGAGTGACTCACACGGTCGACTACTTGCGCGTACTGATCACTTCAGAAGTAATAACAATACTTTTATTGCAGAGGTACCCACCGCCGGTATAGACACCTTTTTTAGCCGTGCAGGCAACTGGTTTGCCTGGCTGGTAGTGGCATTGCTGCTATTGCTTTGTATTATTGCGTTGCTCTCTGCAAGCAAAAGAAAGAATCGTCCTACAGGTGGCGGACCGCCTGATCCTGATGCAGCCAAAGATCGCAGCCGTATAACAGCTATCCAGTGGCGCGAAGCGGAAAGGGATAATAATCTGCACCGCAACAACTGAGCTTACAGATAAGAAACTATAGGTGGAGGGTCACAAAAAAAAGCCAGCGCGATATTGTCTGGCTTGGTTAAAATAACGTGGTACGCAATCCGGTTATTGCTATCTGACTGCCGCTTTGACAGCCATGCTGAGAAGATCATCCCACATGGAACCGTCTTTATCTGCATCCAGAAAACTCTCAAGCATGCCACGTTGCCTGGTGGATGCAACACCGCTGCTAAAGATGTCATTGTTAGATGATGAGCCACCAAATACGCTACCACTGTTTCCCTTGTTGAGGAATTTTTTGCTCAGTGCACTCAACACTAAAGGCGCTAGCAAAGGCAGTGCTTTCTTCATTAATGACGACGACAAACCGGCTTGTTGTGCACCGTAATTCGCAACGTTCCGACTGACATCCTTGCTGCCGAATATATGCCCGAGAATCGAGTTACCGTCACTGACGGTTTTGCTTTGACCAAGAGTGGCAGGTTGATCGAAGTAGTTGTGATGATTGCCGTTTTGCAGTGCTCCGATAAGGCTGGATAACCCACTGTCTGAAGATGCGTTATTCTGAATGCCGCGCGTTAGAGCAGGGATAAGCTGACCGGCAGCTGTGCGCGCCTGGCCTTCGCTAACACCCAGCTGTCGTGCCAGTTCGCTGACGACATCTGAACTTTGATCACCGATCAATGATTCGAGAATATTCATGGTTTAATTCCTGTGCCGGCAGAGGCGGAATGCTTGCCGATCTATGTAACTTCACGATATATCACTGCAAGTATTCGCAGCGGGTTGTAGTAGTGTTTAGGCTTACAGCTGTTCGAGTATTTTCTCAGCCGAGCTGACTTCGTACACAGGCCCGTCTTCAACATTCAGATGAGTGACCTTGCCGTCGTCTACGATCATTGAAAAACGCTGTGAGCGAACACCGAGGCCGCGCTCGATCAGATCAAGCTCAAGGCCCAGTGATTTTGTGTATGCTGCACTGCCGTCTGCCGCCATCAGCAGTTCATCTGCATTCTGGGTTTTGCCCCAGGCACTCATCACAAACGGGTCGTTCACTGACATACAAACAATACGCTCGATCCCTTTGGCTTTGATTTTATCTGCGTTAGCAATAAAACTCGGCAGATGTGATTCCGAGCAGGTAGGTGTAAATGCACCGGGAACCGCAAACAGTACAACCTTTTTACCGCTAAACAGCTCTTCGGTAGTGATTGATTCAGGACCTTTTTCACCCATAAAGCTCAGAGTGCCGGCAGGCATGGTATCGCCAACTTGAATAGACATTGTTTCACCATTGGAAAGTGGAATGTGCAGGCATGAAAACACAGACGTCAATCGGCGTAAAGGGCGTCTGGTAATTACTTAAGCCGGTGTGTCGGCTGCGGCTCAGAGTTCCAGCAGTTCCTGCAGTTTTTCTCTTTGCGCAACGCCATCGTTGTAGCCAAGTTCGATCAGATCCTGAGCAAAGTTTGAGTCGAACAGCAGGTAGCTAGTGAGCGGTCGGCCCTCTTTGGTCATCGCACCGAGGCCACTGAGCAGTATCCGCATAGAACGCGGAAAGCGTTTGACGTGCTTTGCAACAATCTCGCGTATATCAACGCTGGGAGAAATTACCAGAAAATCGACTGGCCGCAGGACAGAATCATTGTGGCGGAAGGTCACCTGCTTCGCTTGAACCAGCACTGAATTAATCCGCTTCAGCCGTTCGATGTCTGAATCGAGCCGGTCCATAAACAGCGTATCGAACATATAACCGGCGACAAAACCCACATTCGGGTATTTGGCCTGCGTGTTTCGCGGATCGTATTCGGTTTGCGGGTTCCGCACACTTATTATTAGTAGTTTATTTGCACCCAGATGCAGAGCCGGACTTAATGGTGCAGATTCACGCATTGAACCGTCGCCGTGGTGCTCGTTGTTGATCTTAACCGCCGGAAAAACCACTGGTATCGCAATCGAGGCCATAAAGTGATCAACGCCAAGCCGGGCCGGCACTCCGAAGCGCCTGGTTCGTTCCCACGACTGAAGATCCTCCTGTCCCTCGAAGTAGGTCAGTGATGCACCTCTGGCATAGGAAGACGCTGTGATTCCCAGAGCACGCAGATGACCGCTTTGAATACACTGGCGCATACGTGCGAGGTTGATGTGATTCTCGATCAGTGAGCGCAGCGGGGTGTTATCCAGTACTGAGTCCGGTTGCGAATCGCTGCTGCCACTGGCAAAAGACCAGACCCATCGCGCTGCAGTGCTGGTGGAGCTTTTCGCATCAGTGCGGACCACCATATCCATCTGCAGGTTTTCCCACATGCCGAGCAGTCGTTCGAGGCCATCGTGCAGATCCATCGACCGGGATGCGATCATACCGGCGTTCAATGACCCCGCAGAGGTGCCGGTAACTACCGGAAATGGTGAAGGTTGTTTGGCGGCGATCAGCTCTGAAACCGCTTTGAGCACGCCCACCTGATAAGCATTGCGAGCGCCACCACCAGGCAGTATCAAGCCGAGTGTTTGCTGTTCCTGCGTTTGCTTTTTGGAAAACCAGTGTATGCCCATACCGCTGTGTGCTGCCTGAAGGTTTGATGCTGCAAACCTCTAAGCATAACAATAGCCAAGCCAGATTTGTGTTAACAGGAGGTTGAAAATCATTGTGCCTGATCTGAGGGCGTTAGATTCTGCCACATAATGCTCATTCGTGACCCATAAGCTGCGCTGTTATGGGTCGAATTCACCTTCATATAATTTGCAGGAGGAATTCGCTTTTAACGTTTTTCAACACGTTTAGCAAAATGAAGAGGTTTACTGGCGCAGCGACAATGGCCGCTGCTGTTGGACAAGTCGTTCCTGCAGGCTATGGTGCAAGTCGCGTTTGGCGCTCTCGACTTCCATCAGTGCGGTACTGACCTGATGCCAGTCAATCGTTGCATCCTGTTGTTTTTGCCGGTGCTGCAAACCTGCAGTCCAGATAACCGCTGCGACTACCACCAGCCCTGCAACCGCTTTGCGGGTATTATTTTTACTGTTAGCTGCCGGCATAGTTAATAAACTCTTCGCGGCCGATTTCAGACACAATCGCGTCCACTTCGCGCCAGCTGGCTGCCAGATCAATTAATGAATTTTCGATTGCACCGACTGACTGCAGATCCTGCAGCGCCAGTCGAACATTGCGTCTGAGTTGAGCGGTGTTGGCCGCTTCACGGTAAACCTGGGCGTTTTTCTCCAGAACAAACAAGACAAAATCCACACGTTCGGTACTGGCGGTAAAGGTGGTCATCAGGCGTGACTGGGAATCTGCAAATCGCTCCCAGATCTCTTTCTGCGCATGCAGGGAGTTCAGAACGCTCTGGTTTGAACTGATGATGATTCTGTTTTTGTCGCGCTGTAGTGCAGTGGCGGAAACTGCGGTGCGTGCCTGGTGCAATTCAGTTTGTGCCTGATAGATTCGTCGATCGATCCCGCTGATCGCATCCTGTGTTTCGCGATGCTTTCTGGCGATCACTGATCGGCTGTCGGCTGCGCTCTTGCTGTAATCAACGCGCAGCCGGGCTGCACGTTCAAAATTTGCCGCAATGATATCCAGTTCGGACGCCAGCTCTTCGATCACATCATCTACATGTGCTGCCTGTTTTACACGAGTACTCAACGAGCGGAATGTTGCAAGGTTCTCGGTAAGCAGGTGATAAGTCGTCGCTGCACCAACGCTCTGTGATTCAGAGACTGTTTCCAGTACTGTCTGTTTTATCTGATTAAACTGCTGTGGCAAACCGCGTTCGGCAGCAATAGCAAACGGGGTGCAACATAGTGTTAGCACTCCTGCTACAAGGCAATTTAACAGACTGGCCCGTGCTGTCATTTTCTACTCAGATAAAGTGGTTACTACACAAAACTATGCGGTTATTTGCCGCATTCGAAGAGCAACGTATCGACTCGATTTGGAATTCCTTGAGTATTGGTTTGTTATACAAGTGTTGCTTTAGTCTCGATAACCCTGTTAGCAGAACAACATGCGTTTTTTGCTTATCCGGCCCGGATTATTCAGCCCAGATATCGCCAACCGTAAAGCCGCTTTGAAAAGGGTCTGAGGGGTCGAGCAAGTATTGGCTCATGCCTGATATCCAGCCGCGCCCTGACAGGCTCGGCACAATCGCTTTATAAGGGCCAACTGTTGTTGTCTCTTCGATGCAGCCGGTGAAAGTGGTTCCGAGTGGCCCGGCGTTAATATAGTCTTGTCCCTGGGTGAGCCGTCCTTTTGCGTGCAGCACCGCCATCTTGGCACAGGTGCCTGTACCACACGGGGAGCGATCGAGCGCACCGGTGATACCGCCGGGCGAATAGTTGCCACCGGAGACCGACACCGCGCTGATACCATCGTGCCCCGGTTGATCCGGGAGTGAGGTCAGTTGCGAGATAGTCGGGCCGCTGAACTCGGGATGGTCGGGATGCGTGACTGGATACTGCGCAGCACTTGCAGCAAGCATGGATTCACAGGCTCGCACAATCGCTGCACCCTGGCGGGCGTTCAGGCTAAGGCCGAATTGCCTGGCGTCGGCGATCACGAACCACATACCGCCCCAGGCGATATCAGCGGTGATCGTACCAATGCCCC
Source organism: uncultured Granulosicoccaceae bacterium (assembly GCA_938007995.1). GTDB lineage: Bacteria > Pseudomonadota > Gammaproteobacteria > Granulosicoccales > Granulosicoccaceae. The sequence continues at coordinate 65,755 of CALLLW010000005.1, forward strand.
GCACCTGTAGCTGTATATCCAGATGTGCTGCGAACGCCGGCACGTTCATAAACTTTACCCGTTCGACTTTGCCATCTTTACACTGTGCCTCTACCTTGATTAAGCCGGCGGGTGCTTCCAGTGTGAGATAAGTGATCGGCTCCTGCATCGGGATAACACCGGTTTCGAGCAATACGGTGGCAACACAGATTGTGTTACTGCCAGACATCGGTGGGTACTCAGTCTGCTCCATGATAATAAAGCCGGCTTCAGCCTGTGGGTGACACGGTGGCACAATCGCGTTGCAACAAAGCGCCGGGTTACCGCGTGGCTCCTGCAACATGAGTGTGCGAATGTCATCGTGATGCGCTTGCATGTACTGCATTTTTTCTCTGACTGATTCTCCTTTCAACAATGGAAGTCCAGCGGTAATGACTCGTCCGCCTTCGCCTTCGGCATGAGCTTCTACCGCAGTGATTACTTTGCTGGCACGCATTTGAAGTTGTCTCCTGGTGTAAGTCCGTGGATTAATCAGCGTTTAGCTGGGCCAGGCTTGGCATGCTGCTGGTAACCCGCTTGCAGCTCGCGCTGAAGGAATTCACCAAAATTGATCGGTTCATAAGCCGGCGGGTGAGCCGCCGATACGCAGGACGGCAACGGTGTGATGTTGGTTGATACATGCGGGTCAAAAAAGAACGGGCAGGAGTAACGCGTGTTGCCCGATGCGTTGATTACTCGATGCGGTGTTGATTTCAACTGATTGTTGGACCAGCGCTGCAGCATGTCTCCTGCGTTAACAACAAACGAACCGGGCAACCGTGGCACATCAATCCATTGCCTCTGTTTGTTTTGCACCTGCAAGCCACCGACATCATCCTGCGCCAGTAAAGTCAGACACCCAAAGTCCGTATGTGGAGCGGAGCCATAAACGCCTTTTGATTCCAGTTCTTTGGCAGAGCTGACGTTGTTAGCCGGGTAGTGTAGTAATCGCAACCAGGTGGTTGGTACATCAAAGCTCTCGGTAAATTCTTCTCTGGCGCGTAGGGCTAATGCGATGATGTCTATAAGCTTGCGAGCAAGATCAGCCATGGCATTGTTATAGGCCATAACATCGTCTTTAAACCCGCTAAGCTCCGGCCATTGATTTGCGCCGGCAAGATAGTTGCCTTTTAGTACCTGAGGCGAGTTGGCGCTGTCTTCACGCATCACCATAAAGCTTTCTGATTGATTCGGGTGTTTTACATTGGCAAGTTTAGAGTTGACGTCTGTCGATGTGTTGATTGGTATAAAGCCACGGTGTAAATGATTCAGCTCAACACGCATCTTTTCGGCAAGCGGAAGTACGTGGAAAAGTTCAGAGGCGTTGAATACACGCTCTATTAATTGCTCTGGTACCTGATGATTGACAATGTAGCTGAACCCGGCAGTGGAATAAGCAGTGTGGAATGCTTTTGCTAAATGCAACTTTCTGTCAGCGTCTTCACTATAAATTGCACTGATATCCAGTATGGGTATTTGCATATCCGGTTTCATTTGCTTGTCTGTCAGTGAATAGTCGCAACTTCACGAGGGGCGATATCCCGCCTGGTGCGGTTGAGTACCGGTAGTTTAACGTGCCATTTGATGATAGCGCATCACCAACGTTAGTATATTTTCATGGCGGTTACTGGCAGCGTGGTGATAAATCTATTTACAGTTTTCTCGCTGTGCCGTTTGTGGCAGCGGGTTCGAATGTGATTGTTGTTGGCTACGACTTATGTCCGACTGTAACATTGACGCAAATATCGCGGCAGGTGGTGCGGAAACAGAAGAGTTTCATCGGCAGGCGCAAATGTACTACGATGCATTCAACACAGATGAACGATCGATGGAACTGTATATCGTGCCGGATGTCGATCATTTTGATGAATTAAATGTGCTGGCTGATCCTGACAGTCCATTTTTCAAAAAAGCAATATCCCTGATGAACGGAAAGTAATTTCCACACAGCCTGTTAGCTGTTTTACTGAACCACAATCGTATGTGCGTATGACCGCTGTAACAACTTTCGCTGAGAGTAGCCATCAGAAACAGTGAACAATAACACTATCGATATAACGTTATATGGATTTCCCACCAGTCCCTACGTGCTAAAAGTGGCGGGCTGCCTTGGTTTCAAGCAACTGGACTTTCAATTTGTCGGGGTCAGTCCGATAAATTATCGGCAGATCGCATTCACCGGAACGCGTCAGGTACCAGTGCTTAAGGTGGGAGACGATTGGCGTAGTGACTCAGACGACATCGCCCTGTGGCTGGAAGAGTTGTTTCCCGAAAGACCGTTGTTACCGGAGCAACCGGAAATGAAGTCCAGAGTTGAGGAACTAACCACCTGGGTCAATCGTGCGGTTATACCGGGCATGTTCAGGCTTTCGGTGGACTGGCCATCCGCTTTTACCGGTCTGACAAATGGTTGGAAGCTTGCCTCAGCTGTCAACCGCAGTACTGATCTTCCGTTCTGGGTTCGAGCATTATGGCCGGTGCTGGTTCGAAAAGCAGGTTTTGTAAATCGAATTGTTGAGTCGCTGGATGGAGATGAACCATTAGACGCATTTCAACAACGCCTGCTCCGCGATTTTACCCGTCGGCTTGGTGATGGCCCGTTCCTTGGCGGGATGTCTGAACCTTCGCTGGCAGATGTTTCGTTATATCCGTTGGTACTGTTTGGTGAACACCTTGGTTTGCGGCGGGATACACCCTGGCTTACAAGTCCGGAAGTGAGGCATTGGGTTGATTTAATGAATACACACTTTGATCAACCTCCGTTGCCTGTTATCGCGCAATGACGATGGAAAGAGCGAGATTGTTTTCTAACTGTTGATTAGATGTCTGATGAGCAAATCCTTTCCGGTCGGGTACGGGTAAGTGTTCTGTCAAAAATCTTCTAATTCTGTTCTTTATCTGTTCCTTTGGTGGTTTGCACTTCATGTCATTTCCGATTGCTGCAGCTTTCTTGACGATTGTAAAGATATTGAGTAAAACTCGAGCTAGGAGAGAGTTTCCAGGCGGAACCTTGCAAGTCTCTCTAAGCGCTATTCAGGTACCGGTCAATAACTGACAATTGTCTGAATAAGTAAATCAATGATGAAGTAAATCAAATTGGAATTTGAATGAGTAATTCGGTTATTTCAAAATCAATCCTCCTGCTAGCCAGCCTGGCCACCTTAACAGCGTGTTCATTTGTAGGGCCACTGCGTCCATTCGTTAAAACTGCACCTACACCCAAATTACCCGAAAACATCGAACTTACTCCGTTTGCCCGAATAACAACGCCGGTAGAGCACACATGGAATAAAGACCTTGTGTTTCCATTTAGCGGTGGTGCTGCGATTGATTATGACAATGACGGAATCATGGAGGTGTTTGTAAGCGGCGGCCATGATCAGGCGGACTCATTGCTCGCGTTTCGCGATGGCAATCTGGTTGCTATAGACGGTGCAGCAGGCTTATCGATGCAGTCTGCCAGTTATGGTTCTACCGCTATCGATTACAACGATGATGGTCTGACAGATTTGATCGTCGTGCGTGATAATGGTATCTGGATGCACACCAATAATAACGGCAGCTTTGATAGTGAAAAGATCGCGTACAACCCGATTGAAAAAGAAACGCCATTAGCTGTTGCGGTAGCAGATATTGACAAAGATGGTGATATTGACCTTTACCTGAGTAACTTCATTTCGTATCCCAACTGGACTTCTTCAACATTTAATGACCCGGACCATGTGCGATACAATCGTCTGCTAAGGAATGACGGTGACATGAGTTTTACCGACATCACTGAGTCTTCGGGCACAGCAGGTACACAAAACACTTTTCTTTCAGTTTTTACAGATCTGGATGGCAATGGCTATCAGGACCTGGTCCTGTCGAACAATACCGGCAAACTGGAGATTTTGTACAACCAGGGTGACAGCACTTTTACCAAAAGCTCTTACGATTCCGGTCTCGGCTTCTGGATGGGTATTGGTGTAGGTGATATTGATAATGACGGCGATCAGGATCTCGCTGTATCCAATGTCAGCAACAGTATTCCGAACCGGTTCCTCAGAGGTGATCTCGAAAGTGATCAGGTAATCATTCAGGAGTGGGTGATGCTGCGTAACGACGGCAACGGAGAGTTCACTGACATAACCGAGGAAACCGGTCTGACCCGACAGGGATTTGGCTGGGGGATTGTATTTGAAGATTTAAACCTGGATGGTAATCTCGATTTGCTTGCAGGGCAGAGCTACATCAAGTGGCCTCCGCACAGTTTATCACCGCTCAGTGGCAGGGCTATGCTGCAAGTCAATTCTGATGATGGTCGAAAGTTTCTTAACGCACCGGGATTAAATCTGTCTAATCCAAACTTTGGGCAATCTGCAATAGTTGCAGATTTGAATGGTGATGCCAAACAGGATGTGGTCTGGATAAACATGGATGGGCCGGTAATCGCAAGCCTCAATGAACATGCCAACGATGTTGTCACACTGGCAGTTCCGGAGAGTGCAAAGTGGCTTGGTGCAAAGGTTACTGCCATTAGTGATTCAGGAAAAAGCTATACGCGTGAAGTCACCAACGCAATCGGGATGCAAACCGATCAAAGCCCCCATTTATCATTTGCGGTTCCACCCAATGGAGGTATTAACAGCCTCGAAGTTCTGTTTGCAGATGGTACAACGCAAGTCATTGAGACAAACGGACCGGGATTAGTGCAACCATGATGAGCACCGTTATTCATCCAAAAACATTTAAAGAGTTTCTGAATCCGTTATCAGGCACCAGATGTTCGGAAAAAATTAGTAGTCGCACAAATGATTTATCAATTGCCCAGTGGAGCCTTTTTGACATGCGTCTTTCTATATTCGGTGGTGTTCTGCTATCCAGCGCGATGTCGCTTCATGCGGCACCTGTTTCTGTCGATGCTTCAGCTCTTGGTTCTGACGATTCAAGTTTTGGTATCGGCTTTACCAGCTCAGCTATTACCCGCCAATATAACAACCCGGATACTGTACTTGCAGGATTGCCTTTTATCACAGCCAGAAAGAATGGCTTTTATATTAATGGCGTGAACGTTGGCTATGAACTGACAGCTGATCCGGATCCGTTTGTTGCGCCCAAACCAATGCTGCGAATTGATCTATTAGCAGTGCCCCGATTTTTGGGATATAAAGCAGAAGAGAGTCCGGTACTGGAAGGGCTTGATGATGCTTTTTATTCCATTCATGCAGGCGCGTCTTTTACTCTTGTAAATGTCCCGGTAGGATTGAACGTACAGTTTCTCACTGACATTTTAAATGAGAGCAGTGGTAGTGAGATTATTGCAACCCTTAGCAAGACTGTGAGCGTGGGTAAGCTTGGATTAACACCGGCGCTTAGTTTCAATTGGCAAAATGAAACTCTGGTCGATTACTACTACGGTGTTGAAGCATCAGAAGCTACTGCTACCAGGGCGCAGTTTAGTCCCGGGTCAGAAATAAGTGGTGCCTTGTCACTGACGGCAGGCTTTTCGATATCGCCAAAGCTGAGTGCATTTGGTGCTATCAGGTTCGAGCAGTTGGGTGGTGAAATTGGAGACAGCCCGATAGTAGATGAAGATACCGTTTCCTCAGCTACCATCGGACTCGTGTACACCTTTTCCGGCATTGGTAAAAAAGATACTGGCTCTAATACGTTTTAGGTGCGTTGTAGACGCGTTGCCAGATGCATTGGCCAGCTTCATTCTAAGTGGGAAGCAGGTCTGTTCGGATTAGGGCCTGCAGTCTCCACTTCAATTAGACTTCGTCAAGGTTCAAGCAAAACGCAAGTCTTGCGCTATTTCGAATGGCGGGTCTTCCCGGGAGAGCTGACAACGTGCAACATTCACATAAAGAAAGGCTTACTCAGGCTCCATGCTCTTCAAAAACTTAAAAGCTTCACTTTCTGTTGAAAGCATTAACGTTGTGTTGTTTTTAATCACCGATTTGTACATGTCCATGGTTTTCTGGAACTCGTAGAATTCGCGTGCTTCAGCATTGGAGTTGTAGGCATTGGCGTATATCTCACTGGCTTTGGCATCTGCTTCACCGCGAATTTCTTCTACTTCTTTGTAGGCTTCAGAGCTGACCTTATTGAGTTCACGTTCGCGTTGTCCGTTAATTCTGGCTGCTTCACCATTACCTTCAGAACGAAACCTCTCTGCGATTTGTCTGCGTTCACTGATCATGCGTTCGTAGATTTTGGGCCTTACACTTTCGTTGTAGTTGATTCGCTTAAATCGGATATCAAGCAGTTCAATGCCGAATACCTGTACTTTTTTTGCTGCAGCTTTGAATATTTCTTTTTCAACTTCTGTTCTGCCTTTGCGAATAGGCACGAGGCTGCCGAGGGTATCGAGATCTTCTTCTGTGAGGGAAGCGTCGCGTACCGGGGCGCGGTCTTTGGTAGTGCGTATGATTTCTATCAGTTCATGTTTGGCCACAGCGTTACGGGTTTCACTGCCGAGTATGTCATCTAGACGGGATTGCGCGCTGCGTTCATCACGGAGTCTTAAAAAATACTGTAGCGGGTCGGTGATACGCCAGCGGGCAAACAGATCGACAGCAATATAGAGTTTATCCTTGGTTGGCATGTTTGTCGGGCTGCCGTCCCATTCAAGAATTCGTTTTTCTATCGGGTTGACCTGTTGAATGAATGGTACTTTTAATTTTAAACCGGCTTCTGTCACCGGATCACCCACTGGCTTGCCAAACTGGGTAATGATGACTTGCTCGGTTTCATTGATTTTATAAAACGCGCCGGTGAAAACAAGAAACACTCCCAGCGCGACAATGGCTATCAGTGCTCTCATTTCAGTAGTTCCTGTTGATTATTAAGATTGATAAACGGCAGTATCTGTTGTGAGTTTTCGTCGAGGATGATTTTTGAATCAAGACCAGGCAGGACTTCTTCCAGTGTCTCTATGTAGATTCTGCGCCGTGTAACTTCCGGTGCTTTCTGATACTCGCTAAATATAGCGGTGAATCTTGCGGCATCACCTTCAGCTTCATTGATTCTCTTCAAGCGGTAGCCGTCTGCTGCTCGTATGCGTTGGTCCTTTTCACCCTGAGCCAGAGGAATCACCCGGTTGTACTCGCGCCTTGCGGCATTGATCAGGCTCTCTTTTTCCTGCTGCGCCTGGTTGACTTCGTTAAACGATTCCTGAACCGGGCGTGGTGGATTAATGTTTTTCAGCTGCACCTGATCAATGCTAACCCCGATGCCATACTTTGATGTCAGCTCCTGCATCTTGGTCAGCGCTTCGTCTTCAATTTCCTGTCGACCAATGGTAATTACTTCATCCACGGTTCTGTCTCCGACCACAGCGCGCATCACTGATTCTGAAACGTCGCGCAATGTCTCTGCTGGCTGACGAACATCAAACAGGTATTTTGTTGGATCTTCTATACGGTACTGAACCACCCATTCAACCAGGGCTGCATTGAGGTCGCCAGTGACCATCTGCTTTTGCGCGTTAAGCGTGTCAGTTCTGGTCTGGCTGGGGTTGGTGGCACCGGAAGTAGCAAAACCGAATTCCTGCTTCAATTGCCGCTTTACCGGAACAATCGTTACTTCATCAGCGCCAAACGGGATTTTAAAATGCAGGCCGGACGGGACCTCTTTATGATAAGCGCCGAAGCGTGTCACCACGCCGATTGAGTCACTCGGCACGGTGTAGGCTCCGGTTTTTAATAAGATACCAATAACAATCAGTGCCAGCAGCCCAAGTACGCCGAAAAGCCCGCCGGGGATTTTCGGGATGTTGCCGCCGGCTGAGCCGCCACCGAACTTTGTCTGGCTGCCTTTCCCCCAGGGGTTGCTGTTGTTCCCTGGTTCCCGCAGTTTGTCGAGGTCAATGACGGCCATAAGCTTTGCTCTTGCTGATTGATAAAGTGTTGATTGGTGTCGCGGTAATCCAGGGAGTTTGCGCGGCAGAACATCCACGATCGCGCAGTCTGCTAGTCTAGCCGGTAATCGGCCAAAGATTCTGCTAAGTAGCAAGGTGTGACGATAATTCGCTTTATTCACGGCATAGCTGAGAGCGATAGATGGGCAGGCGGTTGACTCAGCGTAAACTGCGGGCTATAGTTTTCGGCTTTGCTCGAATATCGAGCGTGAATCGTAAGGACTAAACATGTTCGCGGTAATTAAGACTGGCGGCAAGCAATATAGAGTCAGCCAGGGGGATAAACTTCGCGTTGAAACTCTGGATGCTGACGAGGGTGAGTCAGTCAATCTTGACCAGGTGATGATGGTCGGAGAGGGCGATAATGTCACTGTTGGCTCCCCGCTGATTTCTGGTGCTACCGTCAGCGCAAAAGTGCTTAATCATGGCCGTGGCAAGAAAATCGAGATCGTAAAGTTCCGTCGCCGCAAGCACTATCGCCGACAGATGGGCCATCGGCAGAATTACACCGAGCTGGAAATCACCGGTATCAGTGGCTAGCACCGATGGTTGAACAGGCATCCCCTTTTACAAACTGCCTGCAATTAGTTTCCGTCTTTTAGTTCTGCGCATTGTTTTTTGAACGTCTGCCGACCGGCAGGCGGTCCTGCGGTGGTCTAAACAAGAATTAGTCTCGGCGCAACGCCGGAGCAATCAGCGCGCTTATATTGCGCGGCCTGAGTAAGTACTTGAACCACTCCGCGACCGACTACCTCCCCACGTGGCATTGATTTGTAACATGGCCAAACCCGGTGTCTGCTATCAAGAACCAGGGAACTGCCGCGAACCAACAAAAGCGCCTGCCAGCCATTTGTGACCGATGGCAGCGTGCAAGCTGGTCCAGAGGTCTCCACAATCTCTTAAACTGAAAAATATGGGACCAACTTGTTAGACAGCAGTTTTTCGATTAAGTAAAATGGTTGAAATCGCGACCCGCTCGGTCGTTCCCACCCCTCTTTGACTTTGAGATAAGCCCTTGCGTAGAAACGCAATATTAGCGCTTGCCGACGGAACAGTGTTCAACGGCAGTGCCATCGGTGCAGAGTGCCTAGGTATTGGTGAAGTGGTCTTCAATACTGCGATGACCGGCTACCAGGAAATCCTTACCGATCCTTCCTATTCCAGACAAATAGTTACGCTGACTTATCCGCACATCGGTAACACTGGTGTTAATGCTGAAGACTGTGAGTCTGATCATGTGCACGCGGCCGGGTTGGTCATTCGTGATCTGCCGTTGCTGCACAGCAACTTTCGTAGTGAACAATCACTTGATGAGTATCTTAAGTCCAATCACATCGCGGCTATCGCAGATATAGATACCCGTAAGCTGACTCGCCTCTTACGCACCCATGGGGCGCAGTCCGGTTGTATTGATGCCAGTGCCAATCCAGACGCAAAGGCCGCAGTTGCCAAAGCGCAGGAGTTTGAAGGCTTGCTTGGGCTCGATCTGGCCAAAGAGGTTACCGTTGAAAAGCCCTATGAATGGCAGCACGGCACCTGGCAGCTTGGTCAGCAGCAGTACGTTATTGCAGAAAGTTTGTCAGCTGGCGGTAAGCCGTGGAAGGTGGTGGCGTTTGATTACGGGGTTAAGAAAAACATACTGCGGCTGCTGGTTGATCACGGTTGTGTGGTGACCGTGGTGCCTGCAAAGACGTCGGCCGCAGAGGTACTGGCGATGCAACCAGACGGCGTTTTTCTTTCCAACGGGCCGGGTGATCCGGAACCGTGCGACTACGCGATCGCTGCCATTGCTGAAATATTGCAGCATAAAGTGCCTGTTTTCGGCATCTGCCTCGGGCATCAGCTACTGGCACTTGCCAGCGGTGCACAGACCATGAAGATGAAGTTCGGGCATCACGGTGCCAATCATCCGGTACAGGATATCGCCACAGGTCGCGTCATGATCTCCAGCCAGAATCATGGCTTTGCGGTCGATGAAAATACTTTGCCGGATAATGTCGTTGCCACTCATCGGTCATTGTTTGACAACACCTTGCAGGGTATCAAAAGAACAGACACACCTGCATTCAGCTTTCAGGGTCATCCGGAAGCGAGCCCCGGGCCACATGATGTGGCTCACCTCTTTGCAGAATTCACTGAATTGATGAAACAGCATGCCACGTCGAAGTGATTTAAAAAGTATCTTAATTATTGGTGCCGGCCCAATCGTTATAGGTCAGGCCTGTGAGTTTGATTACTCCGGCGCGCAAGCCTGCAAGGCACTGCGTGAGGAAGGTTATCGAGTCATATTGGTTAACTCCAATCCTGCGACCATCATGACTGACCCGGCAACTGCAGACGCGATTTATATCGAGCCGATTGACTGGCGCGTGGTTGAAAAAATCATCGAACGTGAAAAGCCCGATGCGATTCTGCCAACCATGGGTGGGCAAACCGGTCTTAACTGCGCGCTCGATCTGCACCATGAAGGCGTGCTTGATAAGTACGGAGTTGAATTGATTGGTGCGCGTCCTGAAGCGATTGATCTTGCCGAAGATCGCGATAAATTTCGCAACGCGATGACTGAAATCGGCCTCGCAACTCCAAGAGCGCGTATCGCTCACACATTGGAAGAAGCTTACGAAGGTCTGGAAGATATCGGCTTTCCAACTATCATTCGTCCATCTTTCACCATGGGCGGCAGTGGCGGTGGTATTGCCTATAACCGTGATGAATTCACCGAAATCTGTACCCGCGGTCTGGATCTCTCGCGTACCACTGAAATCCTGCTTGAAGAGTCTGTGCTCGGCTGGAAAGAATATGAAATGGAAGTGGTCAGAGACAAAGCTGACAACTGCATTATTGTCTGTTCGATTGAAAACCTTGATCCGATGGGCGTGCACACCGGTGATTCTATTACCGTAGCGCCGGCGCAAACCCTCACCGACAAGGAATACCAGATCATGCGTAA
>CALLLW010000006.1 GCA_938007995.1 uncultured Granulosicoccaceae bacterium
TTGAACGTGCCAGTACAACTGTTGCATCAAGGTGAGAGAACGTGGTTGCCGGAGATGGATCGGTCAAATCATCCGCCGGTACATAGACCGCCTGAATTGAGGTGATCGAACCTTTCTTGGTAGAGGTAATACGCTCTTGCAGTACACCCATTTCTTCAGCCAGTGTCGGCTGATAACCTACCGCTGACGGCATACGACCAAGTAGTGCAGATACTTCGGTTCCGGCCAGTGTGTAACGATAGATGTTGTCGATAAACATCAGAACGTCACGACCTTCATCACGGAAGTATTCCGCCATGGTCAAACCAGTCAGTGCTACGCGCAAACGGTTACCGGGAGGCTCGTTCATCTGACCGTATACCAGAGATACTTTATCCAGTACGTTTGATTCTTTCATCTCGTGGTAGAAATCGTTACCTTCACGAGTACGCTCACCCACACCTGCAAATACCGAGTAGCCCTGGTGCTCTGTTGCGATGTTACGGATAAGCTCCATCATGTTTACAGTCTTACCAACACCCGCACCACCGAAGAGCCCCACCTTACCACCCTTTGCAAACGGGCAAAGTAAGTCGATTACCTTGATACCGGTTTCAAGCAGCTCGGTAGAGCCGGCTTGTTCTGCATAAGTAGGTGCAGCGCGGTGAATCGCCCAGCGCTCATCTGTCTGTACCGGGCCCTGCTCATCAATCGGGTTACCCAGAACATCCATGATGCGACCAAGCGTCGCTTCACCTACAGGTACCTGAATCGGGTTACCGGTGTTAACTACCGGCAGACCGCGCTTTAAACCTTCCGATGCACCCATCGCAATGGTTCGAACCACTCCATCACCGAGCTGACCCTGGACTTCCAGAGTGGTTTCAGTGCCGTCGATAGTCAGTGCGTCATAAACCTTAGGCACTGCATCACGGGCAAATTCAACATCGACGACAGCGCCAATGATTTCAACAATAGATCCAGAACTCATTCGTGTTCCCCGAAAAATAAACTGTTAAACGGCTGCGGCACCACCGACGATCTCAGAGATTTCCTGAGTAATCGCGGCCTGACGCGCCTTGTTGTATACGAGCTGTAGTTCGTTGATGATGTCACCGGCGTTATCAGTCGCGCTTTTCATCGCGACCATGCGTGCGGCCATCTCACAGGCAACGTTTTCCACCGCTGCCTGGTAAATCAACGATTCTATGTAGCGACGCATTAACTTATCTAATACGTCTTCTGATGAAGGCTCATACAGGTAATCCCAGTGATGCCCGTACTCTTCATCGGTGTTGGCTTCGGTCGGAATAAGCTGCGTTAACTTGGGCGTTTGCGTCATTGAGTTAACAAACTCATTTTCTGCAATATACAGTCGGTCAAGCTCACCGGCTTCGACTTTATCAAGCATGACTGTCACCGCACCAAGCAGATCACCCATCTTCGGTTGATCGCCTAAGTCAGTGACGTCAGCAACAATATTGCTGCCAAGGCGTCTGAAAAAGCTGCCTGCCTTTTTACCAACAGTACAAACATCAATCTCAACACCTTTCTCGTCCCACTCACGCATTGATGCGACAGCGTTCTTAAAGCTGTTGATATTCAGACCGCCACACAGACCACGGTCAGTGGAGATACAGATGTATCCCACACGCTTCACGTTGTCACGCGGTTGCATATAAAGGTGCACATACTCAGTATTAGCAGCTGCAACATGACTGACTACTTCACGCATCTTCTGCGCGTATGGCCGAGTTGCCGCCATGCGATCCTGAGCTTTACGCATCTTACTTGCAGCCACCATTTCCATCGCTTTGGTGATCTTCTGCGTGTTTTGAATGCTTCGGATCTTGGTGCGTATTTCTTTGGCGCTGGCCATAGCTCTAGTTCCTTACGCCTGGAACGCGCCGTTATCGACAAAATCTGTCACTGCGGCTTTCAGACCGTCGAGGATTTCATCGTTGTACGCGCCGGAGTCGTTGATCTTATCCAGCAGAGCACTGTGGTTAGAACGTACGTGATCGTGCATGGCTTCTTCAAATTCAACCACGCGGGTAACGTCGATGTTATCGAGATAGCCTTCGTTTGCCGCGTAAAGAGAAACAGCCATTTCACCCACAGACAACGGTGAGTACTGCTTTTGCTTCATCAATTCTGTCACACGTTGACCACGCTCAAGCTGCTTACGGGTAACGTCATCAAGATCCGATGCAAACTGTGCAAAAGCGGCAAGTTCACGATACTGCGCCAGTGCCAGTCGTACACCACCACCGAGCTTACTGATGATTTTGGTCTGTGCCGCGCCACCTACTCGAGATACCGACAGACCGGCGTTAATCGCAGGGCGAATACCGGCGTTGAACAAGTCGGATTCCAAAAAGATCTGACCATCTGTAATGGAAATAACGTTAGTCGGTACGAAGGCCGATACGTCACCCGCCTGTGTTTCAATGATCGGCAGTGCTGTCAGTGAACCGGTTTTGCCTTTCACACGGCCATTGGTTTGTTTTTCAACATACTCGGCACTGACACGTGCAGAGCGCTCTAGCAGACGTGAGTGAAGGTAGAAAACATCACCCGGGTAAGCTTCACGACCCGGTGGACGACGCAGCAGCAGTGATACCTGACGATAACCCCAAGCCTGTTTAGTCAGATCATCATAAACGATCAGTGCATCTTCACCGATGTCACGGAAGTACTCACCCATCGAGCAACCGGAGTATGGTGCGATAAAGTTCATCGCCGCCGACTCTGCAGCACCAGCTGCAACGACGATAGTGTTTTTCATCGCGTCGTGTTCTTCAAGCTTGGCCACTACGTTGGCAATGGTGGATTGCTTCTGACCAATCGCCACATAGATACACTTAATGCCACTGTCTTTCTGGTTGATGATCGCGTCAATCGCAACGGCGGTCTTACCAGTCTGGCGGTCGCCAATGATCAGTTCGCGTTGACCACGACCGATTGGCACCATCGCATCGATTGACTTAAGACCGGTTTGTACCGGCTGATCAACTGACTGACGCCAGTAAACACCTGGTGCAACCTTCTCGATCGGTGAGTTTTCTGTGGTGCTGAGTGGACCTTTGTCATCAATTGGCTGACCGAGGGCGTTAACAACGCGACCGAGCAAACCTTCACCGACAGGAACTTCCAGAATCTTACCGGTACTGCGAACCTTGTCACCTTCTTTAATGTGACCGTAGGCACCCAGGATTACCGCACCGACTGAGTCGCGCTCAAGGTTAAGTGCCAGACCGTAAGTGTCGCCCGGGAATTCGATCATTTCACCGGACATGGCATCATTTAAGCCATGGATTCGGACAATACCGTCAGCAATGCTGACAATAGTGCCTTCAGTACGCGCCTCGGAAGACGCTTCAAAATTGCCTATTCGCTCTTTAATCAGCTCACTGATTTCAGATGGATTGAGTTGCATGTGGAGTGTTCCCCTAAATAAATTCTGCTGCGCACTTGAAGACCGGAATATCTGCTGTAGCAGTAGTCACGGTGTCTGAGGCCTTTGCCATTAACGCGCGCTCAGGCTGCTGCCGAGCTGCTGCAGACGACCGTTGATTGATCCATCTATCACAGTATCGCCAGCGCGAATAATCGCACCACCAATCAGGGATTCATCGACTTCTTCGGTGATCCTGACCTTCTTGTTAAATCTGCGTTCAAGCGCCTCGGTCAGCTTTGCCCGATAGGTATCATCAAGCGCCATCGCTGAAACGACTGTGGCCTCTAGCAGACCCTCTTCGTTGGCACGCAGATCTTCGTATATGTCACACACCTCGTTCACTAGCGAGAGGCGATTGTTCTCTGCCATCAGGCGAACCATGTTGTTGCCTTCAGGGCCGAGCTTGTCACCGAGAACCTTCTCGACCATCGCTGCCTTATCGGCAGCGGTGTTAGCCGGATTATCCAGTGCTGTCGATAGCGCCGGATCAGACACCACTGCCTTGAGCAGCGACATTTTTTCTGACCATGCATCGTAATTGCCACCGCTTCGAGCCAGCTCGAATACGGCCTTCGCGTACGGTCTTGCAGCGGTTACGGTTTCTACCATGATCTATCTTCGCTCTACAGTGCTATACAGTTGTAGCTAAATCTTCGCAATCAGGTCGTCGAGTACAGAAGCGTGTGCATTTGCGTCGACTTCACGCTTGAGAATTTTCTCTGCAGCAGTGACTGCAACAGAAGAAACCTCACCACGCAGTGCTTCACGTGTGCTGACTACTTCCTGATCAAGCGCTGCCTGGGCAGATGCTTTGACTTTATCGCTTTCAGTGACTGCGGTCTGCTTTGCTTCTTCAACAATCTCGTTACTGCGACGTTGCGCCTGCGAAACGATCTCCGATGCCTGTGTTTTGGCATCAGTGATCAGTTGCTTAGCCTCTTCTTCTGCTGCTTCCTGCGCCTGCGCGCCCTTTTCAGCTGAAGCAAGACCTTCCGCAATAGTTGCCTGCCGCTCGCGCAGCGCACCAATCAACGGAGGCCAAACGAACTTCATGCAAAACGCCACGAACATCGCGAACGAGATCGCCTGACCAATTAATGTAAGGTTGATGTTCATTGTTGCCTATCTCCAGATACGCCTTAACGGTACCAGTAAAAAACTGGATTTAACCGCCTAGTGCACCGGCAAACGGGCTGACGAAGATGAAGTACAGACCCATTGCTACCGCGATCATTGGAATCGCATCAAGCAGGCCCGCAACAATGAAGAATTTAGTCTGAAGCATAGATACCAGCTCAGGCTGACGACCTGACGCTTCTAAAAATTTGCCGCCGAGCAGCGCAAAGCCGATTGCGGTACCAAGTGCTGCCAGACCGATAAGAATTGCAGCAGATAGCGCGGTGTTGCTAAGTACGAGTTCCATTTTAGCTCCTGGAATTGGATTTATAAGTTGTTGGACGGATGGTTAAAACTAGTGTTGCTCGTGCGCCATATTAAGATAGACGATTGTGAGCATCATGAAGATGAATGCCTGCAGTACGATCACCAGAATATGGAATATCGCCCATGGCACTGACAGCATCCACTGCAAACCCCATGGCAGTAGTGCGATAAGAATAAAGATCAGCTCGCCGGCGTACAGGTTGCCGAAAAGTCGCAGCCCCAGCGATAGCGGCTTGGATATCAGCGCCACGATCTCGAGGAAAAAGTTGATCGGGATCAAAATGGCCTGCACGATTTTGTTATCGCTGCTGAACGGGTGCATAGTCAGTTCGGCCATGAAGCCTTTGGTGCCCTTGATCTTGATGCCGTAGAAGATCATCAATGCAAAGACAGAGAGCGACATGCCCATGGTGACGTTGACATCTGTGGTAGGCACCACCCGCTGATACGGAATGCCACCCCAGCGCAGCATGGCTTCAGGCAGAAAATCGACCGGGATCAAATCCATCAGGTTCATCAGGAAGATCCAGACAGCGATAGTGAGTGCCAATGGGCCGATTAAATCACTTTTACCGTGGAAGGAATCTTTGATGGTGTCGTCCACGAATTCAACGATAGATTCACAGACATTTTGAAAGCCGGTCGGCACACCGGTGTTGGCTTTCTTTGCCGCACGCCAGAAAATGAAGCAGAAGAGCGAGCCGAGCAGAATCGACCAGAACATAGAGTCCAGGTTGATCGCCATAAAGCCCATTTGAGCAGCCTCTTCGGCACCGTGGGCAATTCCCCAGTGTCCGTCCGGGTGTTTACCCCAGGTGAGATTGCTTAAATGGTGCTGGATATATTCTGTGGATGTAGGTCCGTGCCCTGATTCTGTGGCCATAATGGATTGTGTATTTTCAGAATTCTGTTTGCCGTCCGGTCAGCCATGGTGTTACCCAGATAACTGACTGAACCAGTACAAAACCGCCGAACAGCGCACCTGCGTTCAGCGGTTTCAAGTAAATAAATATCAGCGAGAAAATCAACGCTGTCAGTAATAGCTTCATTGCCTGCCCCGTATAAAACGAACTCAGGATCAGCGGTGCTGATCGGGCGCCTGAGTATCGGAACGCTCGGGAAGCAAAGAAAGCGTTTGGCACCAGACAGGCAATTCCGCCAGCAGTCGCCGACAGTGCAGCTATTGTTCCAAAGGGTATTAGCACCAGTGGAAGCAGTAATGTAATAGCCAGCTGAGTCCGCAACAGTCTTACGACGACGAGCCTATGTGGTGATCGCGCAGTCATTGATTCGCCATATCCGGAAATATATAGACTAAAAATGACAGTCTGTGACAAAACAACGCAAGACTGAACGACGCGGCGGAGTATAAGGTCGCAGATAGCATACGGTCAAGGATTGACTGACTTAGATTTTAACTAAGTTAAAGTGCGATTCTGATGGTCATGAACGAGACGTGAATTCAGCATCACTATGAGTGACTCAGCAGGCTTAAAAAGTGACTGGCAGTTGTATAGATCGATTCCTGACAGGCCTGAATGCAGCAACGTGATACGACCTTCCTGAATACCAGAACCGCCATTACTCAATGTGCGAGAGAATGCCGTCAAGTTCATCCAGCGAGTTGTAGCTAATCGTAATATCGCCCTTACCGCCGCTGGAGTGTTTAAATGATACTTTGGCGCCAAGCTTTTCAGACAACTGTGATTCAAGGGCTCTGATATGGCTGTCCTGTTTGTCCTTGACCACTTTGCTGCGATTTTGCTTTTTTGCAGGAACCCCGTTGCGGGCCAGTGCTTCAGTCGCACGCACGCTTAAGCCCTCGATGTAGACTTTCATCGCAATGGCATGTTGATCATCCGGGGCCAGTGTCAGCAGTGCGCGAGCGTGGCCCATTTCAATTTTACCGGTGGCGAGCATATCGGAGACACGTTCATCGAGATCCAGCAGGCGAATCAGATTCGATACAGACGCTCTTGATCGACCGACTGCTTCGGCAACGGCCAGATCAGTCATACGAAATTCATTTTTTAAACGGTGTAGCGCGCGCGCTTCTTCCAGCGGGTTCAGATCTTCGCGTTGAATGTTTTCAATCAGGGTTACTGCGGCGACTGAGCTGTCGTCCATTTCCCGAACAATGGCAGGAATTTTTTTAAGTCCGGCCAACTGTGCCGCACGCCAGCGTCTTTCACCGGCAATAAGTTCATACCCGCCGCCACGCCTGCGCAGCAGTATCGGTTGAATCAAACCTTGTGCGGTGATTGAATCTGCCAGTTCCTGCAATGCTTCGGGGTCAAAGTGCACCCGTGGCTGGTAGGTGCCACGACTGATTTCGTCCACCGGTATATCGGTCACGCCGTCTTGCGCCGCGCTGCCTGCCTCAATTTGCCCGGTTGGCTGCCGGCCTTGCGATTGGCTTGGCGATTGGCCTGGCGATTGGGTTTGTGTTAGCTGGGGCGCAGAAGTGCTTTGATTATCAGCGTCGGAAGGCTGTCTTACAGGTGCTACCGGGGCTGCGATATCAACCTCCTTTAGTAACGCACCCAAACCCCTGCCCAAACCACTTTTTTTAGTTGTTGCCACTCAAATAACCCTGATATTAACCCTGATATCCGCCACTCTGTGCCCTACGGCGTGAGTGGCATTCCGCTGTTAGTGTTCACTGGTTTTACAGGTTCGGTGACCCTGGTTCCAGCTTCCGATGATACAGCGCCGCCTGATGATGCGGCAATTTCACGCCGTATGATTTCGCCCGCCAGCGCCAGATAGGCGATAGATCCTCGCGAAGACTTATCGTAATACACAATCGGCTGACCAAAGCTCGGCGCTTCCGCAAGTCTGATATTGCGTGGGATTATTGTCCGGTATACACGCGACTCAAAGTGCTCAATCAACTGATTAGACACCTCGTGTCCAAGCTTATTTCTACCGTCAAACATGGTGCGCAGGATGCCTTCAATGCCGAGCTGTGGATTAACCGAACCCTGCACTTCCCGGATGGTTTGCAGCAGTGACGACAACCCCTCAAGCGCATAGTATTCACACTGCATGGGGATAAGCACCCCGTTAGAAGCCACGAACGCATTCAGTGTCAGTACGTTCAACGCCGGTGGGCAATCAATGTAGATGTAGTCGTACGCTGTACTGACTGTCTGCAATGCATCGGCGAGCTTACGCTCGCGGCCATTGGTGCCCATCAACTGAACTTCGGCGGCTGTCAGGTCGGCATTGGCGGGTAGCACATCAAACTTGACGTGTTCAGGTGTAACAATCGCCTCTTCTGCACTGCAACTGCCCAGCAGCACATCACATGATGTCAGCTCGGATTCGTTCTTATCAACACCAGCGCCGGTGGTTGCGTTGCCCTGAGGGTCAAGGTCGATCAGTAGCACTTTCCGCTGGGTTTCACCGAGTGCCGCACACAGATTTATGGCAGTGGTGGTTTTCCCCACCCCGCCTTTCTGATTCGCTATTGCAATAATTTTAGCCATGGAGCTCCCGGGAATAGGCGAGACCTGATCCTGAATCCACAGAACCGCTACAGCGGCTCAGGAAGGGTCACGCTGCAATATTACTATGTTGCGCTCAGCGGTTTCATCGGGAATCGTTAATTTGGCCGTCTTAATTAGAGAAAAACCGGAAATACCCTGCAGCACGTGCTGATCCGGCAGGTGCCCGACCATGGCGAGCAGTTTTCCACCGGCAGGCAGCAAATGTTTTCCCAGACCAGCCAGTTTGTCCGGTGCGGCAAAAGCGCGTGCAATCACCATATCCGCCTGATTCTCGACCGCTTCGACCCGGCTGTGTAAGGCAGTGACATTATCAAGCTCCAATTCCACCGCAGCCTGTTGTATGAAGCGGGTTTTTTTGGCCACCTTATCTATCAGCATTACATTAAGGTGAGGTTTTAAAATTGCCAGCGGAATACCGGGCAAGCCAGCGCCGGCACCAACATCGATCAGCGTATCTCCATCGATATACGGATAAACTGATAACGAATCGAGGATGTGACGACTGATCATTTGCTGCGGATCCCGGACCGCAGTCAGGTTGATGACCTTATTCCATTTGCCCAGCAGCTCGACATACGCTGCCAGCGCTGATACCTGATCTTCGTTCACATCCAGCTGCATGCGATCGAGACCATCGACCAGCAGTTGTTTTATTTCAGGTGCTGCCAAGTCCGACACCATCAACACTGAAAAAATTTACAGCGCGCATAGCCAGCGCCACCAATGCGTAACATCAGGCGATTTTCTCTACACGCTGCAATAGATTTTGCTTTTTCAAACTGACCAGCAGAAGTGATACCGCGGCCGGTGTAACCCCGGGTATACGAGATGCCTGGCCGACGGTGTCCGGCCTTTGTTCGGTAAGCTTCTGCCGCACTTCCGAAGACAAACCGGACACGTTGGTGTAGTCAAACGAAGCTGGTATTGATGTTTCGGAATAGCGTAGCTGCTTAGCTATCTCATCCTGTTGACGATCAATGTAACCCTGATAACGGATCTGGGTTTCCAGCTGTTGCAGTGCGGCTTTATCATTGACCGGGAATCTTTCCGGAAAGGCTTGCTGCAATCTAGTGCAATCCATTTCGGGGCGGCGTAATAAATCGATCATTGGCTGATCTTTTTGCACCTGAACATCAAAGGTTTTTTCGATCTTGCGTGCGTCATCAGAGCTTGCATGAACAAACCATTGTGATATTGATTCTCGATTGCGTTCGATCGCATCTACCTTGTTATTGAAGTGCTGCCAGCGTTCATCACTGACCAGATTAAGCTCCCTGCCCTTTTCGGTCAGTCTGAGATCGGCGTTATCTTCACGCAATAATAATCGATACTCGGCGCGACTGGTAAACATGCGATACGGTTCCAGTGTGCCGCGGGTGATCAGATCATCAATCAGTACGCCAATGTATGCTTCATCACGACGCGGTGACCACGGCGCAAGTTCTTTTACCGCTCTTGCGGCGTTAATACCCGCTATTAAACCCTGAGCTGCTGCCTCTTCGTAACCGGTTGTGCCATTGATCTGGCCGGCAAAGTAAAGACGATCAATAAACTTGGTTTCGAGTGAATCATGCAGATCACGAGGATCAAAAAAATCATATTCAATTGCGTAGCCTGCCCGCGTGATATGCGCGTTCTCAAATCCTTTAATGCTGTGCACATAATCAAGCTGTACCGAAAACGGTAAACTGGTGGAAATGCCATTCGGGTAAACCTCATGGGTATTTAACCCTTCAGGTTCAATAAAAATCTGATGCGAAGTCTTATCGGCAAATCGCACCACCTTATCTTCAATCGATGGACAGTAGCGTGGCCCAACCCCTTCAATGTTGCCGGAATACATCGCCGACTTCTCAAGATTTGCATGAATAATTTCATGTGTCTTTTCATTGGTGTGGGTAATGTGGCAATGCACCTGGGTAGGATGATCTGCCTCACTGCCAAGATATGAAAACACCGGCCGCGGTGTATCACCGGGCTGTGCTTCAAGCTGTGAATAGTCGATCGTTTTACCGTCTATTCTCGGCGGCGTACCGGTTTTTAATCGTGCAACGCGAAACGGCAGATCTCTCAGTCTGCGTGCCAGTGCATTCGATGCGGCATCTCCGGCCCGACCACCCGACTGCTGCACATCGCCGATGTGAATTTTACCACCGAGAAAAGTACCAACAGTCAGCACCACACAAGATGCATGAAATCGCAGGCCGGATTCCGTGATCACCCCGCAACATAGATTACTACTTTGATCAACAATCAGATCATCCACCGATTGCTGAAAGAGTTGCAAATTAGCCTGGTTCTCAACGGCGGTTCTAATAAATGCACGATACAACGCACGATCAGCCTGTGAACGAGTCGCTCTGACTGCCGGACCCTTGCGTGCATTAAGCGTTCTGATGTGTATACCGGCATGATCCGCTGCCTTTGCCATAACACCGCCAAGCGCATCAATTTCCTTGACCAGGTGTCCTTTTCCAATACCTCCGATGGCCGGGTTACAGCTCATCTGGCCGATGGTTTCGACATTATGAGTGAGCAAAAGCGTACGTGCACCGGCGCGGCTGGATGCCAACGCTGCCTCAGTGCCGGCGTGGCCACCGCCAACGACGATCACGTCATAAGTAAATTGATCAGTTGCCATAGAAATATAAGCTGGTGACACGGACGCCAATTATAGACTTGTATGCCTCTGATAATCCCGACTTTTTAGCTACCTGTTTCGCGAATCCAATGTTCTTCAAGCACCGGGTAATAGCTCTGGCCGGTATCCTCTGTCGCGTCTGTCAGCGCGAATATCATGCTCATCGCCGCAGCAATGGCAAACCACTCACCGGCAATACAGTCAGAAATTCCCTCATGACTGAACTCTCAGATCTGTCTATTTACTACCTGCATTTTGTACTTCACGTGGGGGAAATTTGAATGGATGCCATATTCCAAATGGCACCACCCTGCATCCGGACTGCTCAAAAGAAACAACACTGACAAACAGCGTTTCTTCGATCAAGAATGATTTCATCTTGCCAAGCGATTACCTTAAAGAATGCCTGAGCAGACTCAATAGGCACTGGTTTTACCAGATACTCATATGTTGAACAGTCTCTTATATATTTTTGAATAGCAACTAACTACAAGTCACATAGAGCCTACCTGCTCAGTAGTTTTCTCACTAAGTGACGCACGTTTTTGAAAAAACTCAGTGAAAGAATGTTATTGCCAACTAGACTCAGTCCAGAAGGAGTATGGGATAGTAGTAATCTAAAGGACTAAATCAGGAGTTAGGACAATGACTATTTTTGCAGCGGTTAAAGAGGCATGTATTGATACTGCTAACTCAGGCAAAGCAAGACCTGCAAAGCGAATCGTCTACGACAACATAGCTGAACTTAATCTTTATAAATATATTGACGTAGAGATTTTGGTTAAAGAGTTTTCGACTTATCTTTACCAGAATTTTTCAGTCTGTGAAATGTATTTTCATTTACCAGAGTTCGCTATTGAAGTTAATTTAGCAAACAAGCGTAACCTTCCTTCAACTTACATACAGAACAGCCCCGGCAAGATTCACTACCCTCTTTGTTGCCACGGTAAATCTCTTGGCGAGCTGACTATGTTATGTTCCACAACAATTTCAGACAAAGAAAAAAGCGGTATTGATCACGCTGTCAATCAACTTCGAGAGCCGCTCTACAACGCTGTTCGCTATGCACACGCAATTCGATCCGGTTAAAAAGACGAACTGACTGGTCTGTATAACCGTGCAGCACTGGAGGCTCTATTGTTTGAAAAATCAAACGATGAAAGGCGCAACACCACGGTTGTAATGGTATGTGATCTGGATAACTTTAAGTGGATTAATGATCACTATGGACATCCGATTGGCGATACAGTGCTGGCACAGTATTCACGTATACTTGATTCCATTGTCGGTGTTAACGGCAGCGTTTTTCGTTATGGTGGTGATGAATTTTTCATTGCTCTGGATGATCTGACTGCTGCAAAAAGTGCAAGGCTTGCAAAAAACATCTGTAGCGCAGCACAGGAATGGGTACTGGATGACGGCACAGCAATCACAACCACAGTAGGGGCGACTGCTGTGCGTGCTGAAGAAACTATAAAAGATGCTTTCTCACGGGCAGACCAGGCACTTTTGTCTGGTAAAAACAGTGGCAGTAACAAAGTTGTGTGGTCCGGTTG
Organism: uncultured Granulosicoccaceae bacterium; assembly: GCA_938007995.1. GTDB lineage: Bacteria > Pseudomonadota > Gammaproteobacteria > Granulosicoccales > Granulosicoccaceae. The sequence goes on from CALLLW010000006.1 coordinate 12,592, forward strand.
AAGCGTGCTTAAAAGGTTAGCCCTTCATCGTACAAATCAGGTGAAAACCCGCGCACTATTTGCCAATACAGAATCTTGAAAAAATCTCGCCCAGTAAATCATCACTGCCAAACTCACCGGTAATGATGTTCAACTGATCCTGTGCCAAACGTAAATCCTCAGCTGACAGTTCGCCTGCAGCGTGTGTTAACAAGTTCCGGTGTGCTGATTCAATATGCTGCTGAGCCCTGATCAATGCGTCTATATGCCTGCGGCGAGCCATCAGTGCACCTTCAGCTGTTTTTTGATAACCCGCGCACTGCTTTAAATGTTCACGCAGTGCATCAATACCTTCGCCACTTTTAGCAGAACAAAGAATACCTTCAGTGCTGTTAAATTCCGGATGACGATCAGATTTATTGAAGATCAGGCTAAGCGGAATGTTGTCTGGCAATTCATCGAGCAGTTGCTGATCTGGTGTTTCTCCTGCTTCAACAACAAAAAGTATTCGATCGGCCTGACTCAGTTGAGCATGTGCACGCCTGACCCCTTCCTGCTCGACCGGATCTTCGCTTTGCCGCAACCCTGCAGTATCAACGATGTGCAGCGGCATGCCATCAATGCTGATTTTTTCTTTTAATACATCTCTGGTGGTGCCGGCAATATCAGTGACAATCGCAGTGGCTTGACCGGTCAGTCGATTCAACAGGCTGGACTTGCCAACGTTGGGTCTGCCGGCAATAACAATACTGATCCCGTCTCTAAGCAGCGCACCTTCGTGGCTGCGTTGCAGTAACTGCTTAACAAGGTCGTCTAATACACTGAACTGTTCGCCAAGGGCTGAGTCCTTGAGAAAGTCGATTTCTTCTTCAGCGAAGTCGAGGGCAGATTCAATGTATACCCGACAATTGATCAGCGCTTCGAGAATCACCGAGATCTGTGCTGAAAAATCTCCTTGCAGTGATCTCACAGCAGCGCTTGCAGCCTCTGTTGTACTTGCCTCAATTAAATCACTCACGGCCTCCGCCTGAACCAGATCAAGCTTGTCGTTCAAATAGGCACGTTCAGTAAATTCACCAGGCCGGGCAATCCTTGCACCATTCTGGATAGCTGCCTGTAACAACTGATCAAGCAGAACATGATTACCGTGCGACTGCAGTTCCAGTACGTCTTCACCCGTGTAGGAATCAGGTGCCTTAAAGTAGATAGCCACCCCACGGTCGATCAGTGTGCTGGAATCACTAAAAAAAGGGGTGTAGCGGGCTTGTCTGGGCAGCAGAGACTGCCGGGTTATTTGTCGGGCTATGTCAAGCGAGCGAGCGCCGCTGATTTTCACAATCCCGATGGCGCCCTTACCGGACGCCGTGGCAATCGCTGCTATGGTGTCCGAATTTGCGGACACAGCGACGACTTACTTTTCTGCCAATACATGACGGGTGATGTAGTACTGCTGGGCAATCGAGAGCGTATTGTTGACCACCCAGTAAAGCACCAGTCCGGCTGGGAAAAATGCAAAAAATACAGTGAATATAAACGGCATGGCCATAAACACTTTTGCCTGAATTGGATCAACCGGTGCCGGATTGAGCTTTTGCTGAATAAACATGGTGATACCCATAATCAGCGGCAACACAAAGAACTTGTCTTTAAGGGACAGATCCTGAATCCACAATATCCATGGCGCCTGACGCAGTTCGACACTCTCTAGCAAAACCCAATACAACGATATAAACACCGGTATCTGCACCAGAATCGGCAGACAGCCTCCCAATGGATTGACCTTCTCTTTTTTGTACAGGTCCATTGTTGCCTGGCCCATTTTGGCGCGGTCATCACCATACCGTTCCTTCAATGAAGCAAGCTGTGGCTGCAGTTTTCGCATACGGGCCATAGAGCGATAGCTGGCTTCTGACAATTTGTAGAAGATTGCCTTGATGCACATGGTTACACCGACAATCGCCCAGCCCCAGTTACCCACAATCGAGTGAATTTTCTGCAGCAGCCAGAAGATTGGTTTTGCAATAAAAGAAAGAAAACCATAATCAACCGTCAGATCAAGCTTTGGTGCAACAGCTTTCATGCGATCCTGAATTTTCGGGCCGACAAAAAATCCCGACTGCAACTGACCGGTACCACCTGCAGGCACCTGAATCGCTTCAGACTGCAATCCAATGATGTATCGCTGATTGCGGCTCATTGTGTAGATCTTGTTGGTCTCTTCCTGACCCGGAATCCAGGCACCAAGGAAATAATGCTCGATGATCGCAGCCCAACCACCCACTGTGGAAGTCTGATGACCAGTATCGTCAAAATCGCCAAAGTCTATCTTGCTGTACGGGTCTTCATTTGTGCTGATCACACCACCGATAAAGGTGTAGATAAAGCTCTGGGTTTCATCGTCAGTGACTGGCTTACGGCGAAGTTGCCGATACTGATTAAAGTTAAGCGCTTCACCAGTATTGTTTTGAATGTCATATTCCACATTGATCAGGTATCGATCACGCTGAAATACAAAAGTCTTTGTGACAGTAACGCCCTCTTCCGCCTGCCAGACCATCGGTACACGAATCTCATCCTGATCACCGAGGGTGTATTCTGTTTGCTGTACGTTAAACAGAGCATGGTGATTAGGCGCCAGATCACCGGTACTCTGCAAGCCGGACTGTGCAACAAAGTATTGAGCCGGATCGTCACTCATTAAAACGAAAGGATCGTCCGGTGTTTCCAGTGAAGTTGGATACTGCAATAACTTGACGGTATTGATATCACCGCCTTTGGTGCTCAGCGTCACTTCAAAGGTATCAGTGGTGACGACAACATCCTGACCGATAGTTGAGCCGTCGCCCTCAGGTGCAGCTACAGCTGCACCACCGCCGGAGGCAACCGGCGCAGGTAAGTCGTCATTCACAGTTGCACCCGAGGCAACCGCACTTTGACCGGATGACTGATCAATACTTGGCGCTGTTACCCCCGGCTGTGTATTTTCAGCGACCGCAGGTTCCGGTTTGGGACCGTAATCAATTTGCCACGAGGTCCAAACCTGTAACAGCAAAAAGCCAAGGGCTGCCCACAACAGGATGCGCTGGTTATCCATAAACAACAAACCCGTGTGTGATCAATTGATTAACTAATGAGTAGTTTATTACTGACATTTTCTAGCGTGTTCTTTAGCAGATTCAGAAACTGAGTCCGGTACGGGATCATACCCGTGCGATCCAAAAGGGTTACAACGGCAAATTCTCTTTACACTCAACCACAGGCCCTTGCCGGCACCATGCAGCTGTATTGCCTGCATTGCGTATTCAGAACAACTTGGGTTGTATCTGCAATGCGGGGGCAACATCGGACTGATAAAGCGTCGGTACAAAGAGATTGGTAAACAGAGCGCGTTACGCATTCTTGGAGACCCGGGACCAGTGTTTTTCCAGACTTTTCAGCAACTCTTGATTGCTGGCGCTGACACTGGCGTGCCGAGCGAGCAGTACGATATCAAAACCTGCCAGTGAATGCTTGTGTTGTCTGAAAGATTCTCTGGCAAGACGTTTGAGCCGGTTGCGATCAACTGCTCTTTTAGCGGTTTTCTTTGCCACAGCCATCCCCAGCCGGGCAGGCAATCGGTCCGTCGGCGACTCTTCCGCAGTGTGCCCAACGCAGCTTACTCGGCTGAGTACGGTCCAGAAGCGATCTGCCGATCGGTGGTTCTTGTTGAAAACCCGCTTGTATTGGTCAGCGCTGGTTAGCCTTGCGCTCCTGGAAAATCGTTTGTCGATGTCTTGCGACATGAGTTCTCCAGAACACTGAACGTGCGAAGAGCGCTGCCAACTACTACAAGTTGTGTGTAGCGTTTTCGCTGAGTGCTATATAAATCAAGTGGTGGTTAAAAAATGATCAAATAAGAATTTAACCACTCTGCCACCTGGCTTCGATAATTACGCCGAAAGACGCTTGCGACCTTTCGCTCTGCGTGATCGAATCACTGCTCGGCCACCGCGAGTTGCCATACGAGCGCGGAAGCCGTGAGTGCGCTTACGTCGCAGATTGCTTGGCTGAAATGTCTGTTTCATCTTAAATTACCGGTCGGTGCGGAGGCGATTTTAAATTGCCTGGCAAAGGATTTACATAACTGCAGGTTAGCTCTCTGATTATCGCTGCAAAAACGCTATGCGTCAATGATTACACTTGCCCACCAAATGAAATCAACTGTGGATAACTTACACGAACAGTAATAGACTATTTTTCGTTGATGTGAAGCGACTGAACAACCCAATGACCGCTGTACAGCCGTATAAACCGCTATATTTTTCATTTGCCCGCATCAACACCTGTGAGTCAACAACTCGTGAGCCAATTCGGGAGCAGGCAGCTCTGCCCCGACCCCTGTGGCAAGCTGCTCTGCACTGCATTCATGCAGTTGCATGGTCCAACTGCCCGGGCAACGGGGAATGAACAAGGCTCTAGACCTGTTGGGCACCAATTGCAACACCGCTGCGTCGCCATATAACTAACTTAAAAACCGTTTTTCTTTCGGGCTGTTTTGGCCTTTACCGGGGAGTGTTTCATTGTCGGTCTGGAATCGTTGTCTGTCACATTTGTCCACTGAGCTTTCAGTGCAGGAAATGTCCACATGGGTTTTGTGTCTGCAAGCTAATGAGACCGAAAAAGGCATAGAACTGCTCGCGCCCAATGAGTACGTCAAGGAAAAAGTCGAAAACAGCTACGCCGGCAGAATCAAGGAAATCGCTGTAAAGCTTGCTGACTGCGAAGAATTTAATGTCATGCTTGATGTCGGCAACGGTGCGCCCGTTATCTCCGGCATTGGATCATCTTCACACACACAGCCACCGGTAGATGCTGGTGCCAGTCCGAATGCACCGGCAACCGGTCAGACTGATGCAATCAGAGTCAACACTTCAATTCAAAACCGCAGTGCACCTGGAAAAGAATTTCAGACAGCACTTAATCCCGATTTTAATTTTGAAACTTATATAGAAGGCAAATCTAATCAGTTTGGACGTGCTGCTGCTCTGCAGATAGGCGAAAATCCCGGTGGGTCGTACAACCCGTTATTTATCTATGGCGGTGTTGGTCTGGGAAAAACCCATTTAATGCAAGCGGTTGGCAATCTGATGGTTGAGCGTGGCGCACGCAAAGTGCAGTACCTTCACTCTGAAAAATTTGTCAGAGAAATGGTCCAGTCACTCAGAAACGGGACTCAGGATAATTTTAAAAAGCACTACCGAGGTCTCGATGCATTGCTGGTCGATGACATCCAGTTTTTTGCCAACAAGGTTCAAACGCAGGAAGAGTTCTTCCACACATTTAACGCGCTACTCGAGAACGGACAGCAAATCATACTGACCAGTGATCGCTACCCGCAGGAAATCGATGGTGTTGAGGAAAGATTAAAGTCACGCTTTGGCTGGGGATTAACCGTTGCGATCGAACCGCCTGAACTGGAAACAAGAGTCGCGATTCTCAACGCAAAAGCCGAACAATACGGATACGCACTCAGCGAGGAAGTCAGCTTCTTTATTGCCAATCGTATTGCTTCAAACGTGCGTGAACTCGAAGGTGCGCTGCGTCGCGTAGCGGCCAATTCTCAATTTACCGGCAAACCGATTACCATCGATTTTGTCAAAGATGCATTGAAAGATCTGCTGGCTGTCAGAGACCGTTTGGTGACAGTACAGAACATCCAAAAGACTGTCTGCGACTACTACCAGGTACGCAACTCGGATTTACTCTCCAAGAAGCGCAACCGTTCAATAGCACGACCACGCCAAGTGGCTATGTATCTGTCTAAAAAGCTCACCCGCCACAGCCTGCCTGAAATCGGCGAGGCTTTTGGCGGACGTGACCATACCACCGTGCTACACGCATTTAAGAAGGTCACAGAGTTAGCGCAATCAGATACTCGTATAGAAGAAGACATAAAGCATCTGACCCGTGCCTTGTCGTAAAGAATCGAATAACTTTGGTGCTTTGAAAAAGAAAAATATCAGAGTCTACCGGCATAACTATGCTGTTTTTTTCGAGTCTGGTATGGTCGATCAAGCTGTTGATAACTTGTTATAAAAGCTGTGATTAATTTTTACCTTAAAAATAATCAATGTTTACCTGCAGGTTATCCACAGGCTATTGAACAACATTAATGATCAAAAATATCAAATTAAGCTATTGATTTTATTAAACTTATATAACTTATCAACTGACTTATTCTGTTAAAGAAAGAGAACCATAAGTAAATATATAAAACCCTTTATCTATTGGCATTTATGAAATTCGCAATTTCCAAGCTTGAACTGATCACCCCGTTGCAACAGGTTGTCGGCGTGGTTGAACGCAAACAGACTCATGAAGTCATGAACAATTTATTGTTTGTGGCGGGTGATGATTATCTGGAGATTACGGGTACCGACAATGAAGTCGAACTCATTACCCGTATCCCCTTGATTGTCACCGAGACTGGTCGCTCAACCATACCTGCAAGAAAACTTTTTGATATCTGCCGCTCTCTGGATGACAGCGCAAGGCTGGATTTCGAGGTTGATACAGAAAAGGCCAAAATAAAGACCGGTAGAAGTAAGTTTACTCTGGCCACCCTACCCGTTGATGAATTTCCAGTGGTGGATGTACTAACTGATGCCATAGAAATTTCGTTGCCACAGAAGCAACTTGACCTGGCTATCAAACGCACATCATTTGCAATGGCACAACAGGATGTCCGCTACTACCTGAACGGTTTACTGTTACAAATAACAGAAAATGAACTTTGTTGTGTGAGTACTGACGGACACAGACTGGCGCTACATCGGACACCGGTCGACATTCAAACACCGGAAACAATATCGGCGATTATTCCGCGGAAAGCCATAAACGAGTTATCACGGCTGATGGATGATACCGATACCGATATCAAGCTGAATCTCACCACTAAACACTTGCAAGTGAAACTTGGTGGGTTGCAGCTAACTACAAAGCTGATTGATGGCAAGTTCCCGGATTTTGACAAAGTTGTTCCGCTGCCAAGTACCAATATCGCCATTGTGGACCGCAGCCTGCTGAAACAGGCGCTGAGCCGCAGTGCTATTTTAGCGAATGAAACCTACAAAGGCGTTCGTGTTACGCTGAATCAGGATTTACTGGGTATTCAAACCAATAATCCGAAGCACGAAGAAGCCGTTGATGAGTTACAGGTGGACTACAACGGGACTCCAATCGAAGTCGGCTTTAATGTGGTTTATTTGCTCGATATTCTTAATGCTATTGATTCAGAATCTGCAGAGCTCAATGTCAGCGACAATGTGAGCAGCCTGGTAGTACACCCAGCGGATGACAAACAGAGTACTTATGTCGTGATGCCCATGCGGTTGTAGCAGGCGGTGGATTGTCGCGATGATAGTGCTGAATTGCTGTTCAACACCCCGGTGAAAACAAGCAACAGTTCAGCCTATGTTATTTGAGCGGTTGTTCTGCCTGACCACGTCAATGTATTTAGTAACTCACAGGCGATTTTTGATATTTCTCTATGATTGCGTATGTATCTCAAATCACTGAATGTTACTGGTGTAAGAAACCTCTCTAATGTACAGCTTCAGCCTGGTGCCGGGATTAACTATTTCTACGGTGCTAACGGTGCCGGTAAAACCAGTCTGCTTGAATCGGTTTCGCTTCTTTCAGTTGGACGTAGCTTCCGTTCTGGAAAAATATCCACAATTATCAATAACAATTCAACCGAGCTGACGATTAGCGGCCTGGTTGAGGATCCACAGCGCCATTCCAGCCAGCGTGTGGGAATTAGTAAAACCCGTGATTCAACCGTTGCACGGATAGATGGGCAAAACATCAATCGATTGTCTCTATTGGCACACGCAGTCCCAAGTGTTTCCATTTCTACCAGCAATCATGAGTTGGTAGAAGGTGGTCCTGGCGAGAGGCGTAATTTTCTTGACTGGATACTGTTTCACGTGGACCACACCTTTGTACAGTTATCGAAACAGTACAAGACTGCGCTGTCCCAGAGAAATGCTGCTTTAAGGCGTGGAAGCACAGATCAGCTTGTACTTATGTGGAATCAGGAGCTCGCAGATGCTGGCGAGGCTATTGCGGGACGAAGAGATAATATTTGTCAGCAGATCCAGCAAAGTCTCTCTGCTTTTTCCACACAAATAGGTAATGCCGAGATTTTGCCAGAGCTTCAATACCGGCGTGGATGGACCGCTGATGTACCACTTACTGAGTCGCTCATGAAAAATCTGGATAACTGCAGGAGACTGAATACCACATCAATTGGACCCCACAGAGCAGATGTGAAACTGAAAGTTGCTGGAGATGAAGCGCGATACGTGCATTCGCGCGGTCAACAGAAACTTCTGGCAATTTTAATGAAGCTGGTGCAGGTGGATTTATTTACCGAACATCATGGCCAGGCGCCTATTCTGTTGTTTGACGATATGCCGTCTGAGCTGGACGATAATGCGCGCGAGTTTGTTCTTGATTACCTGAGATCCAGCGATGTTCAGGTCTTTTTAACCGGTATTGATGATGTATCAAAAATAAAACACTATGTAAATAATATGTTCCACGTGAAACTTGGCGAAATTAAAAACGTGGTATAGTAGGGGGTTCTGAAAAGAGAATTCCCATGGCAGATAACGACGATACCACCCCCGCTGAAGGTTCGGCTTCAGATGCGTACGATTCGAGTAACATCAAAGTATTGAAGGGCCTTGATGCTGTTCGTAAGCGCCCAGGCATGTATATCGGTGACACAGACGATGGTACCGGCCTGCATCACATGGTTTTTGAAGTTGTTGATAACGCGATTGATGAAGCGTTAGCCGGCCACTGCAGCGAAATTAGTGTCATCGTGCATGTCGATAACTCGATCACCGTTAACGATGATGGCCGTGGCATACCGGTGGATATGCACGAGGAGGGTAAGTCTGCTGCAGAAGTGATCATGACGGTTCTGCATGCCGGTGGTAAATTCGATGACAACTCCTACAAAGTCTCTGGTGGATTACACGGCGTAGGTGTTTCTGTTGTTAATGCGTTATCAGAGTCTTTAAAGCTGACCATCTGCCGCGATGGAAAAATTCATGAGCAGTCCTATATAGACAGCGTTCCGGTCGCACCATTGGAAACTGTTGGAGATACTACAGAGACAGGCTCAACTATCTACTTTAAGCCCAGTGCCAGCATATTCACGCTGACTGAATTCTCCTATGAAATCCTTTCAAAACGGCTGCGTGAGCTTTCATTTTTAAACAGTGGCGTACGTATTCGTTTGCATGATGAACGCACAGGCAAAGAAGATATATTTCAATACGAAGGTGGTATTGCAGCATTCGTTGAACATTTGAATCGAAACAAAACTGCAATACATAAAGATCCGATTCACCTCAGGCAAATGAAAGAGGAAGCTGAAGTAGAAGTCGCATTGCAATGGAATGACTCCTATCAGGAAAACATTTACTGCTTTACCAATAACATCCCACAAAAAGACGGCGGTACTCATCTGGCAGGTTTCAGAGCTGCGCTAACGCGTACGCTTAACACGTATATGGAACAGAACGGTATCGCCGCTAGATCTAAAGTCGATACCACCGGTGATGATGCAAGGGAAGGGCTGACCGCAGTGTTGTCTGTCAAAGTGCCAGACCCGAAGTTTTCCTCGCAAACCAAAGACAAACTGGTTTCATCAGAAGTGCGTGGTGCGGTGGAATCTTCAATGAATGAAAAACTGACGGATTTTCTGAACGAGAATCCAGCTGAAGCAAAGATGATCACCGCCAAGATCATCGAAGCTGCCATGGCGCGTGAGGCTGCCAGAAAAGCACGCGAAATTACCAGACGGAAAGGTGTGCTGGATATTGCCGGCTTACCTGGAAAACTTGCCGACTGTCAGGAAAAAGATCCAGCAAAATCAGAGATTTACCTGGTAGAGGGTGACTCTGCTGGCGGCTCGGCAAAGCAGGGACGTGACCGCCGAACGCAGGCGATACTGCCATTGAAAGGCAAGATCTTGAATGTTGAGCGCTCGCGCTTTGACAAAATGCTGTCTTCTGCCGAGGTAGGCACACTGATAACCGCGCTTGGTTGCGGTATTGGCAAAGATGAATTCGACCCCGACAAGCTTCGTTATCACTATATTGTGATCATGACTGATGCCGACGTTGATGGCTCACACATCCGCACCTTGCTGCTGACTTTCTTTTATCGTCAGATGCCTGAGCTGATTGAAAGAGGCCATGTGTATATCGCCCAGCCACCATTGTATAAGGTAAAGAGAGGCAAGCAGGAACGCTACGTTAAAGATGATGTCGAATTGAACGAGTATCTGCTGGAGTTGGCAATGAACGATGCCAGTCTAATTCCTGAGCCTGGCGGTGCAGCGCTTGATTCAAAAGAGCTGGCCGATTTCGCCGAATTGTTTAACGACTCTCTGGGTGCGATTGAAATGCTGGCACGCAAGATCGATAAAACCGTGCTGGATCAGATGATGTCTATATCTGCGCTGTCTGAAAAGCAGATTGATGATCAGCAGGCAGTGCAAAAGTGGGCTGATGAGCTTCATGCCGCGTTAATGGTGAACTCAACTGATGGAAACTACTTTCAACACCGGGTGGTGGAACATGAAGGTAAATACGGGGTAGAGCTAGAGCGCTGGCTGCACGGTAATCAGCACATTATCAGGCTTGATCCGGCGCTGTTTGGTACCTCTGAGTATAAAGTAATTGCCAAACTTGCTGATCGTATGCACGGCTTGCTTAAAGAAGGCGCTGTGGTTAAACGTGGTGAGCGTGAGAATGAGGTCAGTAATTTTGCAGAAGTCATGGCATGGCTGATGAAAGAGGCTCGTCGTGGCCAGACGATACAACGCTACAAGGGTCTGGGTGAGATGAATCCGGATCAGTTGTGGGAAACTACCATGAACAAAGATGCCAGACGTATGCTGCAGGTGCGAGTAGAAGATGCGATGCAGGCCGATGAAGTGTTCACCACTTTGATGGGTGATCAGGTAGAGCCGCGGCGTGATTTTATCGAGCAAAATGCGTTGTCAGTATCCAACCTGGATGTTTAATCGATTGGCGCCAGCCGGCAGACAATCATGGCGCCCAAGCATAGGGCGCTGGCTTTATTAAGCGCTATTTTTTAAACGCAACAGCAGCCTGACTCATCTGTCATGGTTGGGTTGTCTGACCTATAGCTTTTTTAATAACTGCCTATACGTTGCTTTTATAATCCAGTCGTCAGGCTGTTCACTGTGTGTGCGATTACAGCTTCACCAACAGAGCAAAATAGAGATGCAAGGATATCTAGACCTTCCCGAGTTCTCGAAAATCGATCTCAGCCAGGTAGAGTCACAGCTTGACGAGCTGCTCGCTGCTGCCCGTGAAAAAATAGCCCAACTGGAAAAGCTGACGGATCCGGGCTGGGATAATTTTCTCTACGAGCTCGATGCGATTGATGATCAGTTAAGCCGCTTTTACTCTCCTGTGCGGCACATGAACGCTGTGGTGAGTAATGATCAGGTTCGCGAAGTGCACAATGCCTGTTTGCCGAAGCTGACAGCCTGGTACACCGAACTTGGCCAAAACCATGCGCTTTATCAGCACACGCAAACCATTGCAGCAAGTGAGGCATTTCAGGCCTATGACAAAGGCCAACGCAAGAGTGTAGAAGATCAGTTGTTGAGCTTTCGGCTTGGTGGTGTAGCACTTGAAGGCGAGCAACGGGAGCGTTTTAAGGAGCTTGCCGCAGAGCTCAGTAAGCTCAGCACACGGTTTAATGAAAACGTACTCGATTCAGGCAATGACTTCCGCTTGAATTTTAGCAATGCCGAAGCTCTTGACGGCTTGCTGCAAAACTCGCTTGATCTGGCAAAGCAGACTGCGGACGAGCAGGGTGAGAAAGGCTACAGCTTATCGCTGGATTTCCCCAGCTACTATGCAGTGATGACGTTCGCTAATGACAGAGACCTGCGCAAACAGATGTACTCAGCTTGGAACAGCCGTGCTACCGGCGTGCGTGACGAGAAGTGGAACAACGCATCGATCATCGAAAAAACCATCGCGTTAAGAACTGAAAAAGCAAAGTTGCTCGGCTTCGATACTTATGCCGACTACTCGGTAGCCAACAAGATGGTCGACAGCCCACAGCAGGTACTGGATTTTCTCAATGACCTGGCTGACCGTGCCAAACCAGCGGCAGATAGGGATTACCAGGCGCTTGAAGTGTTTGCGACTACCGAAGCAGAGATAAAAATTGAAAAGCTTGAACCATGGGATATTTCCTACTATTCAAATCAGCTTAAAAAGAAGCTGTACGATTTTTCCGAACAGGATTTAAAACCGTATTTTCCAGCCAGTATTTGTATCCCCGGTATGTTTGAAGTGACGGGTAGATTATTCGGTATTGAAATCGATCAGATAAGAGATGCTGATGTCTGGCACGAAGATGTATCGCTTTATCAGATCAAGGATAAATCCACTGGTGAGCTACGCGGTGCGTTTTATATGGATAACTACGCACGAAGCGGCAAACGCTCTGGTGCCTGGATGGATGTCTGTGTCGGCAGGATGAAAAAGACCGATGGCATCCAGTTACCGGTCGCCTATCTGACTTGCAACCTGACACCACCGGTTGGTGATCAGCCGGCACTGCTGACCCACAATGAACTGACGACGTTGTTTCACGAGTTTGGCCATGGTTTGCACCACATGCTGACACGAGTCGAGTATGCCGGTGTTGCAGGCATCAGCGGCGTGGAGTGGGACGCCGTTGAATTGCCGAGTCAGTTTCTTGAAAACTGGTGCTGGGAGCGGGAATCTATTGATCTTGTCAGTGGTCACTACCAAACCGGTGAAAAGCTACCGCAGCAGTTACTGGAAAAAGCTCGTGCCGCGAAAAACTATCAATCCGGTCTGGCAACGGTCAGGCAGCTTGAGTTTGCACTGTTCGATATGCAGCTGCACCAGCGCACTGACAACCCGGATGCAGAGTCTGTGCAGCAGCTACTTGATGCGATTCGCCAACAGGTAGCAGCCTACCAGGTGCCTGCTGAAGTCAAGTTTCAAAATGCTTTCTCGCATATCTTTGCCGGTGGATATGCCGCCGGCTATTTCAGCTACAAGTGGGCTGAGGTGTTGTCCTGTGATGCGTATGAGAAGTTTGAGCAGGAGGGTATCTTCAACGAACAGACAGGCAGGCAGTTTATGCAGGCCATTCTTGAAAAAGGTGGTACACAAAAAGCGCTTGAACTGTTTGTTGATTTTCGTGGCCGTGAACCAAAAATAGATGCACTGCTGCGCCATACCGGTCTTGCAGCCTGACTTAACACCCGTATTACCCACCCGCATCGACTACTCGTATCGAGGATACCCGGCACCATTGAAATATCGTGATCTGCGTGAGTTCATAGCAAGTCTTGAACAAATCGGCGAGCTGAAAAGAATTACACCAGCCGTTGACCCTCATCTTGAAATGACTGAAATCAGTGATCGTGTGTTGCGAGCTGAAGGACCGGCACTGTTGTTCGAGAATCCGCTCGGCAGTAAAATTCCCGCACTGTGCAACCTGTTTGGTACACCGACCAGAGTGGCTTATGGCATGGGTGAGCAGAATGTCGAGGCGCTGCGCGAGGTGGGTAAATTACTCGCTTTTTTAAAAGAGCCGGATCCGCCTAAAGGCCTGAAGGATGCCTGGAGTACCCTGCCAATTTTTAAAAAGGTGCTCGATATGGCACCAAAAACCGTGCGCAATGCGGCCTGTCAGAAGAACGTATTGCAAGGCGACTCGGTAGACCTGTCGCGTTATCCAATTCAGCACTGCTGGCCCGGAGATGTAGGGCCATTGATCACCTGGGGGCTGGTTGTTACCAAAGGCCCGAATAAGAAACGCCAGAACATGGGTATCTACCGGCAACAGGTGATCGGAAAAAACCGGGTCATCATGCGCTGGTTGTCACATCGTGGTGGTGCGCTTGATCTGCTTGAATGGCAACAGACGCATCCGGATGAACCATTTCCGGTATCGGTGGTTCTTGGTTGTGATCCGGCGACTATTCTGGCGGCTGTCACACCGATTCCGGATACCTTGTCGGAACATGCGTTTGCAGGCTTGTTGCGCGGCAGCAGAACGGAACTGGTGAAGTGCAAAACCAACGATCTGCTGGTACCTGCCAGTGCCGAGATTGTGCTTGAAGGTTCTATTGCCTCCGGTGATATGGCCGATGAAGGGCCTTTTGGTGATCACACCGGTTATTACAATGAAGTTGATCGTTTTCCGGTCTTTACTATCGATACGATTACTGAGCGTGATGATCCGATTTATCACACCACCTACACCGGCAGGCCGCCCGATGAACCTGCAGTACTCGGCGTCGCATTAAACGAAGTGTTTGTGCCGATACTGCAAAAACAGTTTCCCGAGATTGTCGATTTTTACCTGCCACCGGAAGGTTGTTCCTATCGCGTTGCAGTGGTAACAATGAAAAAGCAATATCCCGGTCACGCCAAGCGAGTCATGATGGGCGTCTGGTCTTTTCTGCGGCAGTTTATGTATACCAAAATGGTGATTGTTGCAGATGACGATATCAATGCCCGCAACTGGCAGGATGTTATCTGGGCGATGACCACCAGAATGGATCCGGTACGCGATTGCACCATGGTTGAAAATACGCCCATCGACTATCTGGATTTTGCATCACCGGTATCGGGGCTTGGTTCAAAGATAGGCTTTGATGCCACCAATAAATGGCCGGGTGAAACTGATCGGGAATGGGGTGTGCCGATAGTGATGTCTGAAGAGACTAAAAACCGTGTTGATCAGATCTGGGATTCACTGGGTATCAGCTGATCGGGACTGATCCGCAATGGACTGATCTGGCAGCTGACTTATTCAGAAGCGCGGTTATAGAAAAAGTCATTGGGTACGGTTGTCGGACGCTGCTCTGCAGACGATGCAATATGCAGCTGATCGCTGTCAGTGATAACAAACAGGGCGAGTAAGTCCTGCATTTCTATAGCCTGTGATTGCAGTTCTGTTTCGCTCAGCACCCGGTCATCTATTGAAACTGCCACTACCTGAAGATTCAGAAAAAAACCTTCACCCAGATCAGTCATGGTGCTACCTGATGGGTAACCAACCGCAAATTGTTGAGTTTGCTTACGCAGAAAGAAGGTCTGGTCCTGGTTGGCAACCTGTTCAGCGGTTACTGGAATAGCGCAGCTCGGATCCTGAAAATACTCAATCGTCTGGCTTGAAGTGAATGTGCTTATGCTCAACGTCTCGCGAAAATAACCCACCTCGCTATCCTGTTCTGATTGAGGATTCAGCAAACAGGTGGTTTCCCATTGATCATTCAATGAACTGGTAGCGGTTGCCTGCTCTGATGACAAAGGATCCTGTGAACAGGCAACAGTGGTGAGTAATGCAATGCTACCGATTGTCTGGTAGCTGATAGCCCGTATGAATTTATTCAGCACGTCCAGAATCCTTATGGCTGTAATCGTTTATGGGATTGATTGTTTCCGGAAAAAAAAAACCCGAGCATGCCCGGGTTTTTTAATAAGCGCTGCGGCTTACAGAGAGTTGATGTTGGGGAAAATAATTTCCACGCGTCGATTCTGCAATCTGCCAAGCGCAGTTGAGTTATCGGCAATTGGTGAACTGTCTGCAAAGCCGGTAGAGTTGATGCGGCTCGCATCTACACCGCGAAGCACCAGTGCAGACCTAATCGCAATGGCACGATCAGAACTCAGATTGTCTTTCTGCACATCAGTACCAGTGTTATCAGTGTGCGCTTCCACTTCCAGGATCAATCCCGGATTTTCCACCATAACAGCGGCAACGTTATCCAGGTGTCGAGCGGCGCGGCCATTCCACAGTCTGGCAGAGCCTGAATCAAAGTATCTTTCGCCCAGTGTCAGTGCCATGCCGCGACTTGATGGCCTGGCATTCATTGCACGAAGCTCAGCACGTAATCGAGCATTGGCAGCAACATTTGGTGCGTTAAAATCCACCGCATCGTTGACAGCCTCCGGGTACACACTGCTGCTGTTATCTGTTTCCTGTGCAGGTCTGGCAGCTGCAAGGGTCGGTTCAGTAGAGAGTGGTTCAGATGTAATTGCAGATTCTTCTAGTACGACCTCTGCAGCGTTATTTACAAGGTCTTCTACGCCAGTAGCGTGATGGTCGGAGTGACTATTGCTGCTTTGTGTGCCATGTTGAATGGCATTGTAAGCACTACGATTTTGCAGGCTTTCAATCTGTGCGCTTAACGCTGCCAGCTGACTTGCGATCTGCTCGAGTTCAGTGCTCGAACCACCTGACATCGACTTGCCGCTAAAACCCGGGTCTTTCATCATAGCCTCTGGCTGCTGAGCTGGGCCGACGTGCGGGTTGTGCTGAGGCGTGCCGGCAGCGAGAATCGGCTCTGCTATTACGCCCGTAGTTGCATCTGGCAGTGCAGCAGGTATTGCAATGCCTGCCTGCGCGAGCCTGACATGCTCTTTCGCTTGCAGCGCTCTTGCAGTTTCTTCCGCCTCCATAGAGCGCAACTGTGCGAGTGTTGCCTGATGGGCAATCTCCTCACGGCTCTTGAAGTAGTCTGCAGCTTCTTCAGCCGCTTGTAATTGCCTGTTTGCCTGATCGAGCTCTGCAACAGCCAGAGAGTTTACCAGCGGGTTGCCAGCAGCTCGCTGATAGGCTTCCCGAGCTTGCTCAAGCTCCGGGCTCCATGCTTGCTTCGGTGCGCAACCTGACAAGACTACGCCGCTAAGCAGAAGCGCTATGCCGGTCAGTTGGAACTGTTTCTTCATTGGAATTCCGTGTTAATTACTTGGCGTTGTTAGCGAAGAGCGCCTGATTGCAGAAAACTCAGTGAAGCCTCTGCCTGTTTCGCTTCGCTTGTTGCTTTAGCCAGATTCGCCTGGGCCGTTGCAAGTTCCAGCAATTTTTGTGCTCGATTGCCACGGCGTTTCTTATGCATAGTTTCCGCCTTGTTAAAAGTTGCGCTGGCTTGCTGTAACTGCTCTGGTGCAAATTCAACGGCACCGGCATTATGAGCAGCGCGAATTGCCTGAGATGCAGAGTAGAACATCGGTCCCTGCTGAGGGGCGGCGCAAGCGGTGAGAATAGTTGCAAGCGTTGCAACCGCGACGTATGGCATTAAAACTGTTTTGCCCTGCTTGCCAAGGATCCGGGTGTTATTGAAAATATTTTTCATAAGGTTTCCTGCAAAAAGTCATCGATGTTCTAACTATTTGCGCGAAGAATTGAATGCGCATCGTGGATATCTCTCGGCATTTGCAGTGCCAGTATTGAAATCCACAGCCATTAACATTCTGTTTTGTGAAACCGGTCGCGTCGGCTGGTGACAATGGCAATTGGTCAATTGCCTTCAATGATGATGGACACCGGTCATGCGATTGCTGTGCCTGAAAGCAATCTGTTTACTGTTGTGTCAGTCTTTGAATGCTTTGTAGTTGAGAGCTGTCTCCCGGCGGATCTGCCACCAGGATTTCTGCATGAAAACCCTTATCGGCCGCAAGCATGGCACACCGTTGACTGTTAACGATTAGAGGACGTGATAAAAGGCATGCTTGCAGCTCAGTCGGGATAATACTTAGAAGGTTGTGCAAACCGAGATCACTGGTGACGGAAATAATATCAGGCAGGCCTTTTATGAAAAGCGTTTTCAGGTAACTGTTCCGGTATTGCGGAAGTACTCTTTTATATACGGTTTGATAGACAGGTGTCGCACCGGCCTGTTGTAACGAGTTATACAGCGCTTCCCGACCTGACTCACCGCGAATAATCGTAATTACAAGACCTGAAACATCACCGATGATATCGAGCAGTGCCTCGGTACTGGAGGTAACTGTTGGCACCAGATCTACTGTGCTGTTCAGATCAGTCAGCGCTTTTGCTGTAGCGCGGCCAATGGCGGCTATTTTTAAGGCGGATACTTCTACATTTGGCGTGTTTGCACTTATATGCCACGGTAACGCTAGATTTTTGTGGGCGCCAGTCACCGCATTAGCACTGGTGAAAATCACCAGGCCACTATTCAGCGTATCGGTAAGATCTGTTGTGACGAATTGAATCTCGATGACCGGCAGCGGTACTGCTTTGAACCCGGCTTTTTCGAGCTGCTTTATAAAACCTGCTGACTGATGCGAGGGTCTTGTAACCAGAACGCTTTTAGGATGGCGCGGCGTACGCTGCTTACTGCTGCACATAAATCGCAAGTCTAAACTTAATGGTGTGCGTCAAATGCAGTTTATGCAGGTAAACCAAGATCATCGATAATTTTTTGTGCACCATCTGCCAGTAGCTTTTGACCTACTCTTTGTCCGAGCGCTATTGCATTGCTATGACTGTCTTCGTCTTCAGCGATCAGCAGCACTTTGCCGTCCGGAGTGCCGACTCTGGCACGCAGATGCAGCGTGTCACCATGTAGCTCTGCATAGGCAGCAATGGGGGTCTGGCAGCTGCCACCGAGGGTTGCATTTAAACTACGCTCGCAGTGGATGCGCTTAGCAGTTTCACTATCGTGTAGTGCTGCAATGAGTTTGTTGATCGGCTCGTCATTACTTTTGCATTCAATACCGACAGCACCCTGAGCGCAGGCTGGCAGCATGATATCCATATCGATTTCGCTTTTAATTCTGTCTTGTAGCTGCAGTCTGATTAATCCCGCACTGGCCAGAATAATTGCATCAAAATCGCCATTGTCGAGTTTTGCCAGTCGGGTATTTACATTGCCACGCAGGTCTTTAATCGTCAGATGAGGAAACCTTGCCAGCAACTGACATCGACGCCGCAGACTGCAGGTACCTACCACGGCACCGGTTGGCAGGTCTTCAAGTCGATTATAGTGGTTAGAGACAAATGCATCGGTCGGGTTTTCACGCGTCATGATCGCACCCAGGTGCAGACCTTCGGGAAAAACTGATGGCAGATCTTTCATTGAATGCGCTGCAATATCAGCCCTGCCTTCAAGCATGCCGCGCTCCAACTCTTTAATGAAGAGTCCTTTGCCGCCGATTTTCGCTAATGGTTGATTTAGAATCTCATCGCCGCGGGTCGACATTTTCACCAGTTCGCTGTCTGCACCCTGTATTTTTAGCTGCCGCT
Source organism: uncultured Granulosicoccaceae bacterium (assembly GCA_938007995.1). Taxonomy (GTDB): domain Bacteria; phylum Pseudomonadota; class Gammaproteobacteria; order Granulosicoccales; family Granulosicoccaceae. Next base: position 31,717 of record CALLLW010000006.1, read on the forward strand.
GCACTTCTTCTGCCTGCCACAGGGCCAGTGGACTTTTGCGGGTAGCGATTCTTAAAAGGTCCGGCACAGGTGACGACTCCAGTGGGTGTAGATCGCTGAACGGATCAGGCCAAGCTGATAGTATTCAGTAACAATCAAATCGGTTGGCAAATTATACTCGTACAGGTATTCCGCTTTGCGGCGTGCCTGTTCGATTTTCATTCTATGACCGCTGAATCCTGACGGCAATGACAATAAACAAAAATTCTCAAGACACCAATCAGTTGTGGGGCGGTCGCTTCACAGAATCCACCGACCAGTTTGTGCAGGCGTTTACCGCCTCTGTTGAGTTTGATCAGCGGCTTGCACAACAGGATATCAATTGTTCGCGTGCCCATGCCCGCATGCTTGGCCACACCGGGGTCTTGTCGCAACAGGATGTCGATAAAATCCTTGCGGGTCTCGATGACATCAGTAAAGAAATAGAGGCGGGTGAGTTTCAGTGGTCGGTGGCTCTTGAAGATGTTCATATGAATATCGAAGCGCGATTAACTGATCGCATAGGTGACGCAGGTAAAAGACTGCATACCGGCCGCTCCCGCAACGATCAGGTTGCCACAGATATTCGCTTGTATATGCGTGATGCTATTGATGTGTTGCTTGCCGAAATACAAAGATTGCAACTGGGCATGCTGGCGCTGGCTGAATCCAACACCGATGTCATTATGCCTGGCTTTACTCATCTGCAAACCGCACAACCGGTGACTTTCGGCCATCATGTCATGGCCTGGTATGAAATGGTCTGTCGCGATGCTGATCGTCTGGCAGATTGCAGAAAACGGCTGAACGTCATGCCTCTTGGTGCGGCAGCACTGGCTGGCACCACCTATCCGATAGACAGGCAATACAGTTGCGATCTGCTGGGTTTTGACAGCGTTGCTGCTAATTCTCTGGATGCAGTCAGTGATCGTGATTTCGCGATAGAGTTCTGTGCTGCGGCGAGTATTATCATGACGCACTTCTCGCGGGTATCAGAAGAGCTTGTGCTGTGGTCCTCGGCGCAGTTTGATTTCATTGATTTACCGGATCGTTTCTGCACTGGCTCAAGTATTATGCCGCAGAAAAAAAACCCGGATGTACCGGAACTGGTGCGTGGTAAAACCGGCCGGGTGAACGGTCATCTCATGAGTCTACTGACCTTGATGAAATCACAGCCGCTAGCCTACAACAAAGACAACCAGGAAGATAAAGAACCGCTGTTCGATACGGTCGATACATTAATGGGATGTCTGCGTGCCTTTGCAGATATGATTCCGGCAATAAAACCCAAACATGACAACCTGCGACAGGCTGCATTAAAAGGCTTTGCCACGGCAACTGACCTGGCAGACTATCTGGTAAAAAAAGGTATGGCTTTTAGAGACAGCCACGAGGTCGTTGGCAAGGCAGTGGCGTTCGGCATTGAGCAGGGCAGAGATTTAAGCGAAATGACGCTGCAGGAGTTGCAGGCTTTCAGTGCAGATATTGATGAAGGAGTTTTTGCTGTATTAACGCTTGAAGGTTCAGTTGCAGCGCGTAACCATATTGGTGGTACCGCACCTGATCAGGTGCGATCCGCTATCGCTGCAGCGCGTAAGAGCCTTGCCGGGTAATTTTACAAGAACTGTGTGCCTTGTAGCTTACCGGGTACTTCAGTATTAGCTTGACTCGACTGACTTACCCGGCTCGTTATCATTTTCAGTGGTGAGGTTACCTTGCCACTGAATTCGATTAAGCCCGTTCAGTGCTGCCACCCGGTAGGCTTCGGCCATGGTCGGGTAATTAAAAGTATTTTCGGTAAAGTAAGTTACCCGGTTGCCCTTACCCGGTTGTCGCATAATGGCCTGACCAATATGGATGATCTCCGAAGACTGGTAACCAAAGCAATGAATACCCAGTATTTCCAGCGTCTGGGTATTAAACAGAATTTTTAGCATGCCGGTGGTCTGACCGGTTATCTGTGCACGTGCGATAGAACGGAACAAAGATCGTCCCACTTCATACGGAACCTTCTTTTCTGTGAGCTCTGCTTCGGTCATTCCGATTGAACTGATCTCCGGATCTGTGTAGATACCGGTAGGGATATCGCTAATCAGCTTAGTATCGCAATGACCTTCACCAATGTGTGTTCCGGCAAAGCGGCCCTGATCGTAGCCGGCACTGGCAAGACCCGGTGCACCAACAACATCACCAACGGCATAAATATGCGGTACGGCGGATCGATAGTATTCATCCACTTCAATCTGCTTGCGGCTGTTAACAGTCAGGCCGGCTTTGGTGATATCGAGCTGATCAGTGGCTCCTGAGCGGCCATTCGCCCAGAGTAAAACGTCTGCCTTAAACTTTTTACCGCTTTCAAGGTGCAACACAACCGAGTCACCATCGGACTCCACTCTTTCATAGGTTTCGTTGTGTCTGACAGTGACGCCAAGCTCTCTGAAGTGATAGCCCAGTGCGTCGGTGATTTCGCCATCAAGAAATGACAGCAGTCGATCACGGGTATTGACCAGATCCACTTTGACACCAAGGCTGCCGAAGATAGAAGCGTATTCACAACCGATAACGCCAGCGCCATAGATGATTACTGATCGGGGAACAAAATCGATGTTCAGAATCGTGTCACTGTCGCAGATGTGCGGATTGCTGAAATCAATATCATCCGGCCGGTAGGGCAGGGATCCTGTGGCAATGACAATATGATCCGCTTTACAAATCTCTTCGCTGCCGTTTTTTAATTCTACTTTTACCGTGTTGGCGTCAATAAAACTGGCGGTGCCCCGGTGCAGGTCAACACGATTTCTGAAGTAGAAAGTCTCGCGCATGGTCACCTGTTTTTCGATCACCGAATGCGCCGACTTAATCAGCTCCTGCCAGGTGACATCTACATGGCCTGCGTGTTTGCGAAAGATTGGGTCCTGACGATAACGACTGACCATCTGCACTGAGTGACGAAGTGCCTTGCTGGGAATCGTGCCCCAGTGGGTGCAGCCGCCACCGACTTCGCTGTAGTGCTCAATCATTGCCACACGCTGGCCACATTTGGCGAGCTTCATTGAAGCGCCTTCGCCAGCCGGGCCTGAGCCAATTACAATTGAATCGTAGTGTTTTACCGTCATAGCAGAAGCGTAGTCCAGATCAGCACAGGTGTGTGCAGAATAGCGGGGAATGTTGTGGGTTAATGCGGCGTATTGTAGTCGTGCCGACCCGCAACAATACTTACAATCAGGTGCGCATCATACCTGCCACTAAATACACGCTAGAATACACGCATGAACTATGCAGATTATGGCTTTATCCGTCTGGCATCTATCGCACCGCCGGTGGCGATTGGTAACCCAAAACGAAACGCAGAACAAATTGTGCAGTCCATACAGCAAAACGAATACGCCGATGTATCGTTAATGCTGTTTCCGGAGCTGAGTATTTCCGGTTATACCTGTGAGGATCTGTTTTTTAATCAGTCGATGGTCAACCAGGTTGAAGAGGCGCTTTATCAGGTCGCCCGTGCCAGTGATGAAAGAATTGTCGTAGTGGGCGCGCCGTGGAGACTCGCAGATGGTCGACTCTTAAATGCAGCGTTTGTCTGTCAGAACGGGCTGATTCTTGGTGCTGTGCCGAAAACATCGCATCCGAATTACGGTGAGTTTTATGACAAAAGATGGTTTGCGTCCGGCGCTGATGTAGAACAATGTGTGGATCACCCGAAGCTCGGCCAGTTCGTCATTGCTGTTGACCAGTTGTTTGCCATAGGAGCATCGTGGTTTGCTATCGAGATTTGTGAAGACCTCTGGCAACCGTCACCACCTTCGATGCGGCATGTACTGGCAGGTGCAGAGCTTATTGTAAATCCGTCTGCCAGTAACGAACTGGTATCGAAAGCGAACTACCGGCGTGATCTGATCCGCATGGCGAGTGCCCAGGGTGTTTGTGCGTATCTATACGCTTCCAGCGGCCCGACAGAGTCAACCAAAGACATTGTTTTTGGTGGTCATAATCTACTTGCCGAAAATGGATCTCTGCTCGCAGAGTCAGAACGGTTTTGTCTGTCAGGCAGCAGTATGGTTTGTGAGTTCGACTGGCAGAAACTAAGACATGACCGCAGCAAAAACGGCACCTTTGCCAATAGCTCGCGTCCGATTGCGTATCGACACAACGGCAAACCGGCACAACTTTCTGTCAACACTTTACGCCGTACTTTTAATGCGAATCCGTTTGTGCCGCCTGCTGATACGGAGTTTGATAAAGAATTTGATCAGCGTGCCAGTGAAATACTACAGATACAAAGCACCGGTCTTGCTCGTCGTATCATGGCATCGCATGCAAAAACACTGGTGCTCGGCGTATCCGGCGGGCTTGATTCAACGCTCGCATTTCTGGTATGTCTTGATGCACTGGATCACTTGAAAAAAGATCACAGTGATCTGTGTGCAATCACACTTCCCGGTCCTGCCACCAGTGAACACACGCTTGAAAGTGCCAGAATGCTGGTGTCATCTGCGGGTGCAAATCTCAAGGAAGTGCGTATTGATGCCTCTGTTGAACAGCACCTGAAAGATCTTTCTCACAGCGGTGAGCATGATGTGGTATTCGAGAACGCACAAGCGCGTGAACGTACCCAGATATTGTTTGATCTGGCCAATCAGTTAAACGGTATTGTGGTTGGTACCGGGGATTTGTCTGAACTTGCACTCGGCTGGTGTACTTACAATGCCGATCAGATGTCGAGCTATAACGTCAACGCCAGTGTGCCGAAGACACTGGTGATATATCTGGTGCGCTGGTACGCACATCATCGTGCCAATCAGGCATTGTCTGATGCATTGCTGAGAATTCTTGATACACCAATATCCCCTGAACTGGTCCCCGCCAGTGATAACGCTGATGACGCGATATCACAACAGACTGAATCTATAATCGGCCCCTACGAGCTGCACGACTTTTTTATCTATCACTATTTGCGCAATGGTTTTGATGCTGAAAAAATCTACCGGCTGGCGCAATTGGCATTCTCTGATAAATACGATGCGGCAACTCTCAAGCGTTGGCTGAAACTGTTTTTCAAGCGCTTTTATATGCACCAGTTTAAACGCACCACACTGCCATCCGGTCCCAAGGTGGGTAGTGTCAGCTTGTCTCCACGCGGTGACTGGCGTATGCCGGATGAAGCCGATGTCAGTGCAATACTCGACTCCATAGAAGCACTCAAATAATGATGGCGCAAAAGCCGGTGGTAATCAGCAGCCACTTTGATGGTGGCAATATCGAGTGTTTACGTTGTACCGACCCGCAAGACATTCGTCTGAATATCAGATCTGATGCCGGTGGTGAATTTTATCAGTGGTTCTATTTCAAGCTGACCGGCAACCGTGGTCAGCACTATCAACTGAATATCGACAATGCCGGTGCATCTTCCTATCCGCAGGGTTGGCAGGACTACCGGGTAGTCGCCTCATACGACAATAACAACTGGTTTCGTATTAACACGCAATACCATGACGGCATTCTGTCTTTTGATATGCTGGCAGAATCAGATGTTGTCTGGTTTGCCTACTTTACGCCTTTCACAATTCACCACCACAACAACCTGATCTCGCGTTGTGCGCTTAATCCGCAGGTATCTGTCGAGGTGTTGGGTCAGACTATCGATGGCAGAGATATCGAACTGCTGCAGGTGGGTGATGCAAACAAGCCGTTAAAGATCTGGGCAATTGCCCGACAGCATCCCGGTGAATCAATGGCTGAATGGTGGATGCAGGGCTATCTTAATCGCCTGCTCGACAGTGAGGATCCGGTTGCAAAAGCGTTGCTGCGCAAAGCGGTTTTTTATGTGGTTGCGAATATGAACCCGGATGGTACGCATCGCGGCTACCTGAGAACCAATGCCCTTGGTATCAACCTGAATCGCGAGTGGGATAAGACGCGCTGCGAAAAATCACCGGAGGTATTTTATGTACTTGAAAAAATGCGACAGACCGGTGTCAGTTTTAATCTGGATGTGCATGGTGATGAAGCACTGCCATACAATTTTATTGCAGGCACGGAAGGCATTCGTTCATGGAACAGAGACAGAAAGGCCTTACAGGAACTTTTCAAACGCAATCTGATGATGATCAATCCGGATTTTCAGACCACCATTGGCTACCCGATCAGTGCACCGGATTCTGCTAACTACGGCATCTGCAGCAGTTATATTGCCGAGCATTTCTCCTGTCCGGCAATGACGCTTGAAATGCCTTTTAAAGATAACGCCGATTCACCGGATCAGCACTACGGCTGGTCAGCTGGCAGATCAGAGAAGCTTGGCAGCTCATGCCTTGACGCGATTTACAGCATTCTCGATCAACTCTGAAGCCTGCCAGCTGGCTTGATCGGTACTGATTCAGATTGATTTGTTGGTTCAGGCTATTTGCTGACGTCTGCGACAAATGCATGGGTGATATCAATCAGATCAGCCGGATCTATCTCCAGCTGCAGTCCGCGTTTTCCACCAGAGACGAATACGGTATCGAATTGTTCAGCGGTCTTGTCGATGCAGACACGCAGCGTTTGTTTTTGTCCGATCGGACTTATCCCGCCGACCAGGTAGCCGGTCACTCTTTCTGCCAGAGCCGGCTCGGCCATTTTAGCTTTTCGGCCGCCGAATACACTGGCGGTTTTTTTAAGATCAAGCTGGCTTGCCACCGGTGCAACCGCAACTACCGGTTTACGTTCGTTACCGTCAATCACTACCAGCAGTGTTTTAAAAACCTGCTCAGGATTTTGTTTCAGCGCGTTGGCAGCCTGCATGCCATAGCCGGAAGAATCACCCGCTACAGAATATTCTCGTGCGGTAAATTCAATATTATTTTTTTGTAGCAGTTTGATTGCCGGAGTCATTGGAGTTTGTATTAAACTGGAGCGCTTGTCGGGTTGCAGATCATAACTATTCTTGCTGGTTCATTCGGCTGATTTATCCGGCAGGTTTATCAGGCAAGTTTTTTGGCAGGGTAATTCCAGTGCGTCAGGTTATGCTTAGTTATACAATAGCGCTGCATTGAGTGGTTTGGGTCAGGGTGTGGCAGTCTGTGATCTCTTGAGGGATCCGGTCAGTTAATTTTACGCTTTACAAGGTGATTAAACATGAGCACGACAGGACGGTACGATATTAACTTTTTACCAGTGTTCCGGCTAAACGGATTTACCAGAGGGGTATTTTCCCTGATTGCACGCGCCAGCCTAATTGCCGGCATCGCCAGTACCAGCGGTTGCGGATTTAAGTCGGATCTTGTTTTAGAGGAACAGGGGCCGGATTCCCCGTTGTTTATATCTGATCGACAACCCGTTGCTGAAGATGATGATGGCACCCTGCAGCCTCTGCCCTGGTTCGGTAACTCATCTGCTGGCATGACAGAAGAGGAAGGTGTGGAAGTAGAGAGTGCTACCAGTGTTGCATCCGAAGGCAGGATTCTTATCTCACCGGGTGATGCAAACAGTAATGGCGTGCCAGTTGATTTGTCCGGACTGGAAATCGATCTCGATCAAGGTAAAAACACACAATAATGAGTTTTAGTCGCGGATCCGACGGTGAGCTTAGAGTCGAAGATATCAGCTGCAGTGAACTGGCTGAGAAATATGGAACCCCGTTGTATGTCTATTCCCGGTCGGCAATAGAGAGTGCATGGCGGGCTTTCGACCACGCACTTTCAGCAAGGCCGCATCTGGTTTGCTACGCATTAAAAGCCAACTCCAATCTGGCAGTGCTAAATCTGCTTGGCAAGCTTGGTTCTGGTTTTGATATCGTATCAACAGGCGAGCTCGCACGAGTGAAAGCGGCAGGCTGTGATTTATCAAAAGTGGTCTTCTCGGGCGTTGGTAAATCCGCAGATGAAATGGCAACAGCGCTGGCTGCCGGTATCAAATGCTTTAATATTGAGTCGATAGCAGAGCTTGATGTGCTTGCTGAAGTAGCGGCAGCTCATGGTGTGGTAGCACCCGTGTCAGTCAGGATAAATCCGGATGTCGATGCCGGAACTCACCCTTATATCTCAACCGGTATGAAGGAGAATAAGTTTGGTATCGATTCCACTGCCGCAATCAACGCCTACCGCACGATTGCAGATAACGCTCACCTTGAAATCGTTGGTATAGATTTTCATATAGGCTCGCAGCTCACAGAAATTGCCCCTTACCGCGATGCACTTGATCGATTGCTGGAGCTTTATGATTCGCTGCAGCAACAGGGCATACATATAAAGCACCTGGATCTGGGTGGCGGGCAGGGTATACGCTACAAAGATGAACAACCCATTGATCTGAATTCATGGGCGCAGTCTATGGATGAAGTGCTCGGTGAGCGTGATGTGGAGATTATTGTTGAGCCTGGCCGCAGTATTGTTGGTAACGCCGGTGTATTGCTGACCTCTGTTCGCTACCTTAAGCACACTGAAGATAAAAACTTCGCAATTGTCGATGCGGCAATGAACGACCTGATCCGTCCTGCGCTATACAGTGCGTGGCAGGATATTGTTCCGGTGAAGGAACCTGCCGGTGCGCAAACTGCCGAATACGATATTGTCGGTCCGGTTTGTGAGTCCGCAGATTTTCTCGGTAAGGACAGACAACTCGCGCTGCAACAGGATGATCTGCTCGCAGTGATGTCCTCCGGCGCCTACTGCTTTGTGATGAGCTCCAACTATAACTCCAGACCTCGTAGTGCAGAAGTCATGGTTGACGGCAGCAACGCTTATGTCATCAGGAAACGTGAAACGGTTGAGGAACTGTTTGCCGGTGAAAGCGTATTGCCTTAGGTGATACGTAAAGGGTCCAAATGTAGTGTTGAAATATTCTTGTTAATCGTCCTACATGCTTGCCAGACAACGAAAGCATGTATTTGCAATGGCTAAACGGTCAGCGTCTCCAGTAACAGGTTTTTTTCAATTAACTGTTCGTTGTAGCCGCGCATAATTACATATGGGCGGAGCAATGGCTGAAGGAATCTATATTGGTATCCGCGCTCCTGCCCAACTTTGTCTAAAATTGGCCCTCTTTCTATTTTGACGAATTCACCCAACTGCCTGGAGTAGTTTGAAATAGTTACTGGACGGCCGAGTATCTTGGCGTAAATGGGAGATATAGCGGCAGCGCTAAAAAAGCCTTTTTCATCTGGTTGAGTCAACGCGCAAGCAAGTAACACTTCTCTGAATAAATTGGTTGGTTTTGTACTTCTAGTCGCTGTTAAGAAAAGATCTGTAATAGAGCTATCCACCTTTGACAAAATCTTTGATAAGCCACACATAAAATCATCACTGGTTATTTCTAGCCTTCGATCTTTGACACAACTAATAGCAGAAGCACTGCCAAGTAAGTGAGCATAGCCAGGTAGCCCTTGCGCCATGCAGACAACGAGATCAAGGATGTCATCCTCTAACTTCATGTTAAGCAAATCCATACGCTTGATAACTATATCTTTGACTTCACCAGAACCTAGTGTAGGGAGTTCAATTTGATCTATGTTTCTGACTATTGATTCATGACCCTCAAAGAGTTCAGCTACGCTATCCGCAACACCAACAAGTATTATCGTCGCGTCCGACCCATAGTCCGAGAGATACTTGATTAGGTCTGCCATCTTCACTTTTGATTCATCACAAGCAACTCGATCGAATTCGTCGATGATTAGAACAACCCTCTGCGGTCCTATCGCATCGATAAGCTTGTAAATTTCATGTGGCGTTGGGTCATCGGATAGGATCTTTGATATAGGTTCTCCGTCTAGCATCGCTTCATCAAACAGGTTCTTCCAGATAGAACAAAAATTACTATCTTGCGTGCAATTCATTTTAATCGGCAGGAAAAAATCCGAACGTTGTAATATTCTATCCTTAAGAATATTGGCCGCGGAACTTTTGCCGACGCCTCTATTGCCATGCAGTACAACGTGCTCACCTTTTTGAAACACTGCATCCACCATCCGTTCAAGCACTGCAACACGACCAGCGAGGAATTCTTCCTCGGTGATAGGAGTGTGGGGAGTAAAGTAATTCCCAATGGCCACTTCCAAGGACACCCAATCCTTTTCATTGACGGGTTGGGTTCTTTTTTGAGACAGAATATTCAATAACTTACACATGTTAGTAGTTGGGTATTCTCGAATACTAACATGTACCTAGTGTTAAGTAACATATAATGCTGATTTAGTAACATACCCTGTAAAGAAGGTTCGTTGGCGTTTCTACAGCCCTGCTGTTCCATTGGGAATTGTGTAGTAATCATTAGTGATCGCATTGGCTTACAAAAACGTCGATTAGGTCGATTGATTTTTGAGTCTCCAAGAACGCCAGTATTTTGGCGTTTAGTTGAATTTCCCCGTCAAAAGTCTGAATCATCGTCTATATAAATAGGATTTGTTGTGGTCTTTTGCGTGGAAATCATTTGTTGGTTTCTTACAAAAAGTATAAAAAACAACTATCTAATCGTTATAGGTGATTTTTTACTTTAACATCTGCTGCCTGACAAAAATCACACAACCCGAACCGGAATAGTGCGGCACTGATGCCTGTTGAATTCACCAAAATGCATGGACTTGGCAATGACTTCATCGTCATTAATGCGTTGAATGATGAATTTTCGCTATCGAGTGCAGAGATTTCGATACTCGCTCACCGTCGTACCGGGGTCGGCTTTGATCAGTTGCTGGTGGTTGAACCAGCGGAGCACGCAGGAGTTGATTTTAACTACCGAATTTTTAATGCCGATGGTGGCGAAGTCGAGAACTGTGGCAATGGTGCCCGGTGTTTCGCACGCTATGTCACTGATCGCGGACTGACAGATAAAAAGGACATCACTGTGTCGACTGCCGGCGGGCAGATGATTCTTACAGTGGTTGATGAGGAGCAGGTGCTGGTGCGCATGGAAGTGCCGGAATTTGAGCCGGAACGTGTGCCTTTTGTGGCACCTGGTTTGGCATCGCACTACGAACTGACGCTCGGTGATGAATCAGTCGATATCGGCGTGGTGTCAGTTGGTAACCCGCACGCGGTAACCGTGGTGGAGGATGTCCGACGTGCAGAGGTCAACCGGCTCGGTCCATTGATTGAGAGCCATGAGCGATTCCCGGATCGTGTTAACGCAGGTTTTATGCAGATTGATCATCGCAATGAAATCACCTTGCGGGTATTTGAGCGCGGTGTAGGTGAAACGATGGCGTGTGGAACAGGCGCATGTGCAGCGGTAGCAGTGGGTGTCATGCAGGGGCGGCTCGATAGAAAAGTAACAGTGAATCTGACTGGTGGTGCGTTGCAGATTCAGTGGTTGGATAACAATGCCCGGATCGAAATGATCGGGCCAGGTAAAACAGTATTTGAAGGCAGGCTCGGGTAGATGATAACAACCAGAAAAACCACTAAAACAGCAGCATTGGCTGGTTCTGCGATGCAGGCAAAAAGTACTGCCTTCGCAGGTGAACAAGCGTTTGATGCAGAAGCTTACGTGGCCGATTTCCTGCGCGAATCGCCAGACTTCTTCAGCCGTAATCCGCATATACTGGTAGATATTGAAGTGCCACATCAGCAACATGGTGCCGTATCACTGGTCGAGCGACAGGTGTCGATTCAGAGGCAACGGTTTGCAGACCTGCAGCAGCGTTTAAATGAGATCGTCGAGGTTGCGCATCAGAACGATAGCTTGTCGGAGTTACTCCACGACTATTCAGTCGGGCTGATGTCTGCCGGTTCACTGGATGAAGTGTTTACGTTTACCAAAACTATCATACAAAAACGGCTTAAGTGCGAGCTGAGTGGTGCAATCATGCGTCGAAACAGTGTGGTGGAAGCGTGTCTGGAAGGTTTGTCTGATTATGTAACACTGGTCGATGATCAAATGTGTCAGTCGATGGGTGATCTGCACACCAGACGCTCAGTCTACTGCGGTTACCCGATCAGCAATCGGGTGGATCAGTTCTTTCCTGATCGTGGTCACGAGGTCAGGTCAATTGCAATCATTCAACTTGCAGACGCAAGTTCGGTTCAGCCAATAAAAAGCAGCTATCGCAATGCAGGCACCGGGAAAGCATTTTCACAACCTAAAGGGTTCGGGTACCTGGCAGTGGCCAGTTCCAACAGAGAGCGCTTCGCACCACACATGGGTACAGATTTTCTGAGTCGGCTCGGCTCGCTTTTAAGCGCAAGACTTGCGGTCTTCTACTAGTTAACTGTTGTAAATAAAGGCGGATCATTGGCATGGTTGCACCAGCCACAGCCAGCAGTAACCCGGGTAGTCCTGTCGATTTTGATGTGGCAATAGAGGTATTTTGTAGCTATCTAACGGTAGAAAAAAGATACTCGCCACACACGGTATCCAATTATCGGCGTGATCTGCAGGAAGTTGCAACCGAGCTTGATAAAATGCATGTTGCTGACTGGTCCGGGGCTAACGCTTTTAATATGCGCACCGTGATTTCCCGTCAGCACGGTACCGGTTTATCGGGTAGGAGCCTTGCACGCAGGTTGTCTGCTGTGCGGTCCCTGTTTAAGCATCTCATCCGCCACAACCACATTGATATCAACCCGGTGGCAGATGTGCCTGCACCAAAAGATCATCAAAAACTTCCCGAAACACTACAAATTGAGGATATTCAGCGCCTTTTTGCATTGAAAGGTGATGATGTTCTTTTGCTTCGTGATCGTGCGGTATTTGAGTTGATCTATTCGTGTGGTTTGCGATTAGCTGAAGTGGTGCAGCTTGATACAGACAGTATTGATATGCAGGCCGGTATGGTGCGCGTAGTGGGTAAGGGATCAAAGGCGCGGGATTTGCCGGTGGGCAAAGAGGCGTTAAACGCGGTGCGCGAGTGGCAGTTGCGACGGTCTGAGCTGCAGCGCGGTAACTCGACTGAAAAAGCACTATTCGTCAGCAATCGTGGAGCGCGGTTATCAGCTCGTAGTATCCAGCAGCGTCTTAAGACGCTGGCTAAAAAAACCGGTATTTCACATAACGTGTATCCACATTTACTGCGCCACTCGTTTGCGAGTCATCTACTGGAATCAAGCGGTGATCTGCGTGCCGTGCAAGAGCTGCTGGGTCACGCAGATATTACAACCACTCAGGTCTATACCCACCTGGACTTTCAGCATCTGGCCAGCGTCTATGAAAAGGCGCATCCCAGAGCGACAAACAAGAGTGCAACCAATAAGCAAGCCGTAAACAAAAGAGCTGCTGGAAAAAGCTCGCGGGGCTAAAACATTGCAGCTGCACAATCAGCAATAAAAACCCTATTAAGGCTATCTGATGACACAACCTGTGTAATAAACAATAGCCCGGGGTTGAGTGGTGTTATACCGCGAGTGGAAACTCTTTTCTTTGATTGATCTCAGTGTTGATCGAATGATCACTTGCCGCATAATCAGTCGCCAAGGGGTCAGTCGATTCCTGTTCGATTTCCTGCGTAGCAAAGCATTGATAGCAGTCGCTTAGAGCGACGCTTTCGATCAGTTTTACCACTCGGAAACTCTGCCCGTCTCGATACGCAATGGTCTCACCAGCCATGTAATTATGTTTTGGCAAAATCAACATACGCGCTTTGCTGTCTAGCGGTTGATAATTTATCAGCAGTGCGTCGGTGGTTTTTTGAGAGTTGCGGTAGGGTTTGGACCAGCGAATGCACTCGACTGAGCGTGCGTGCCGGCTGAGCGCCTCTACCCCCAGGTGTAATTTGCCATCGTGAGTGGTGCGAAGCCATCGAACCACCGAGATATGCCAGCTTATGCTGGTGTGCATGGCGGTGTGTTGGCTGGCTTGTTCTGTCTGTGTGTAGCTATGAGCAATGAGCTCACCTATCTGCAGTCCGCTGGATCCTGCTCCCTGCCAGGTCATGCCGAAGCCACCTCGGCTCTGGTTATTCACCAGAAAAGAATCACTGCATGCCGGAGTGTTGGTTTGATCCAGCAGATGAGTGTTGCTGTCTGCCGGAGTAGACCTTGCTGTTACATTTTCATTGGCGATTAACTGATGAAGATCGGTAAATTGAGAGGCCGTGTGTTCCTGTGGAGGGCACTGGCGGAGGCGTTGATGTATATCAGCTAAACCAATCTCAGCACTTACCTTTGCTGATGATGGTGTTCTTTGATGCTTGCGTGGTGGTCGATGCATGACAGCCGGCATGGCACTGTTCAATGCGGTTACACTGTCTTCGGAGTGTAGTCCTGCTGCAATTGAATCAATGCTGAAGTAACGCAATCTGTCACCCGGCTGATGTATTCTGAAGTGATCCACCGACGGCGCACTACTCGTACCGACACTGTAGATTACCGGTTTGGTTGAACTCGATACACTGCCTGCTGCTTTACTCTGTGCTGCTTTACTCTCCGCTGCGTTACTGGCTGCAGCGCGGCTGGAGTGAAAACTGATGTCACCTGCCAGTCTGCCAAGTTTAACCAACAGCGATTGAAGGTTTTCTGCAGAAAGATTTTTCTGATCAAAGATAGAGAGCGCGCAAAGTGCCGCATATTGCTGATGAATGCTTATACTGTGATCTGTGCTGTTTTCATCCTGAGTGACAATATCAAAGGTATTATCGCTGATAGCGATATCTGCCAGTGTATTGAGATCACGCCACAGATCATCCGGCCAATCGCGGTTGACCTGTGAATAGCGCAGTGCCCGGTGAGTCAGGTAGGTCAATGCCATTTTAATTGACTGGCACCGTTGCAAGCGTGCGGTTTGTCGACTGCTGCGACTGAATCGCTTCTTCTTTTCGGTGTGATTTCTGAGGCTGTCGGCAATGGCGATTTTGTAACCGCTGGCCATCTCGTGGCACAGCATGGTAGCCAGCTGAAAGGCGTTTTCTGTTTCATCGAACAATGGCAGATCAAGCGGCTGATAACGCAGATCGAGGCTTTGCATGGCACGAATAAACGGTTTGCGATACTCGTGCATGATCTGTATGCGTGTCTCTGCATCACAAAGGGTACGATTGCTTTGCAGCAGCGCACGCTGAAGTATAGAAACTGACGTCTGATGACCTTTGCGGGTACCAGCACTGTTAGCAGCCTCCTGAGCAACAATCCAGTCTTTCACTGCTGATGGATGGGTTGTCGGCGCAGAATCGACGCTTTCCTGTTGCGCAGGAATGCACAGTCTGTCGGCAAGTTCCGCGACAGGTCCGGGCCTTGATAGTAATCTGCTGAATGCTGCTTGAACTTTGCCCATGGTATTCCCACATAGCCTCTTGATGAAAACTGATTTCAGCGGCACTGCAGCTGTGGGGGCAGCAGTGCGATGATTGCCGATTTACTTCGCTTATCCATTAACTTCAATGGCGCCGAACACGTACAATGAGTCTAGTGCAAACTGACGGTTTGACGAGTTCAGGAGAAAAATTTGGAACAATTTCGTGGTACCACTATCGTGTCAGTCCGACGCGGTTCGGAAGTGGTGATTGGTGGTGACGGCCAGGTAACACTTGGCAATGCGATCATGAAAGGCAATGCGCGCAAAGTACGCAGGCTTTATAAAGACCGGGTGCTGGCAGGGTTCGCCGGTGGCACAGCAGACGCGTTCACCCTGTTTGAAAGATTTGAAGGCAAGCTTGAGGAATTTGGTGGCAATCTCACTCGTGCTGCAGTCGAGATGGCCAAGGACTGGCGAACCGACAGAATGTTGCGCCGTCTGGAAGCACTGCTGGCGGTGGCCGACAGTAAATGTTCACTGGTTATCTCGGGCAACGGTGATGTTATTGAGCCGGAGCACGGGTTGATTGCCATAGGCTCGGGTGGTGACTTTGCCAAATCATCTGCCCGTGCGCTGCTGGACAACACTGAGCTGGGGGCCAGAGATATTGTTGAAAAAAGCCTTGGCATTGCTGCGGATATTTGTATTTACACCAACGGCAACTTAACTATTGAAACGCTTGAAAGTGAAGTCTGAAGCCGTACCCATGCAGCGAACTTTTAATCTACCAGCCAGTAAGTACCGACAGGCACCTAATTCATGTCAACTATGACCCCAAGAGAAATTGTTCAGGAACTCGATAAACATATCGTCGGCCAGAGCGATGCCAAACGTGCTGTTGCAATTGCACTGCGTAACCGATGGCGGCGACAACAAGTGCCAGAGCAATTACGCAACGAAATCACACCGAAAAACATCTTAATGATCGGCCCGACCGGTGTCGGCAAGACAGAGATTTCCAGACGTCTGGCAAAGCTTGCCAGCGCACCTTTCATCAAAGTTGAGGCGACCAAATTTACCGAAGTCGGGTATGTTGGTCGTGATGTTGAATCGATTGTTCGCGACCTCGTGGATGCGGCGATAAAACAAACCCGCGAGAGAGAGAAAGACAAGGTCAGACATCGAGCCGAAGATGCAGCCGAAGAGAAAATACTCGACATCCTGCTGCCTCCGGCAAGAGGTGACAGCAGCGAGAATAAAGAATCAGATACCCGACAGAAATTTCGCAAGAAACTGCGTGAGGGTGATCTGAATGACACAGAGATAGAAGTTGACCTGAACGCGCCGTCAGTTGGTGTAGAGATCATGACTCCACCGGGCATGGAAGACATGACCCAGCAGCTACAGGGCATGTTTGAAAACCTTGGTAGTGATAAAAAACAAACGCGAAAACTAAAAATAGCCGAAGCCAGGCAATTGTTGATTGATGAAGAGGCCGCCAGCCTGATCAACGAAGATGAGCTAAAGCAACTGGCGGTGGAAAATGTTGAACAGAATGGAATCGTATTTATCGATGAGATAGATAAAGTTTCCAGACGTTCTGACGCAGGCAGCACGGGCGGCGATGTCTCACGCGAGGGTGTGCAGCGGGATTTACTGCCATTGATTGAAGGGTGTACCGTCAGTTCCAAGTACGGCATGGTTAAGACCGATCACATTTTGTTCATTGCCTCAGGTGCATTTCATCTGACCAAACCCTCTGATCTGATTCCGGAGCTTCAGGGCAGACTGCCCATTCGAGTTGAGTTGCAAGCACTGACTGTCGAAGACTTTGAGCGCATATTGACCGAGCCTAATGCCTCCCTGACTGAGCAATACAAAGCACTGCTTGCCACAGAAAAAGTCAAACTTACGTTCACCGGTGATGGCATAAAGCGAATCGCCGAAGTCGCCTGGCGGGTCAATGAATCTACCGAGAATATCGGTGCCAGACGACTGCACACGGTGCTTGAAAGGCTGCTTGATGACGCCTCTTTTGATGCTTCGGACAAAGCAGGCTCGGAAGTGGTAGTCGATACCGAATACGTCGACAAATACCTGGCAGAGCTGGCGCAGGATGAAGACCTCAGTCGCTATATCCTGTAGGCTTTAGCCAATGAGGAACTCAACACCACCTGAAGCGCCGCCAAAGTCCACACCTACGTCGACACCTAGGCCCACTGAGATCAAGCTGCATCAACGCAGCAGAGTGCTGGAGGTACATTTTGATGACGGCTTTGAATGTAATCTAACCTGTGAGTACTTACGCGTCTATTCACCCTCTGCCGAGGTGCGTGGTCACGGGCCGGGTCAGGAAGTGCTGCAGCTGGATAAAGAAACTGTCGGTATTGATCAGCTGACTCCGTCGGGTAACTACGCCATCAAAATCGCTTTTGATGATGGTCATGATTCCGGCATCTACACCTGGGTTTACCTGCATGAGTTAGGTGTAAACTACGAGGCCTACTGGCAGGATTATCTGGATCGCCTCGAGGCTGCCGGACACGTGCGCAAGGCGTCAAAATCTCGCGACTGATTGCAGGTTACGCGTCAGCTGAATCTGCTATCGCAGCTTTACAAGTGTGTCTCCGCTACAACGTTGAGTTAAATCTGTGGAAGAAAAAACCCATTTTGGCTATCAGACAGTTGAGACTGGTCAAAAGAAACAACTGGTCGGAGAAGTCTTTGATTCGGTAGCTGAACGCTATGATGTGATGAATGACCTGATGTCGTTTGGTGTTCATCGCTTATGGAAGCGTTTTACTATCAATCAGACCGGAGTCAGAGCGGGTCAGACAGTACTTGATTTGGCCGGTGGTACCGGTGATCTAGCCGCTAAGCTTCACCAAAGAGTGGGTACACAGGGCACGGTGGTGTTATCAGACATCAACAACTCCATGTTGAGTATTGGCCGTGATCGAATGATTAACCAGGGCATAGCCGGCAATCTGCATTACGCGCAGGCAGATGCCGAGCAACTGCCTTTTGCAGATAGTTCTTTTCATTGTGTCACCATGGCTTTTGGCTTACGCAATGTAACCAACAAACAGCGCGCACTTGAATCAATTTTCAGAACCCTGAAACCAGGTGGCAGATTACTGGTACTGGAGTTTTCAAAACCGGTACTGCCTGTATTGAGCAAAGCGTACGATGCCTACTCATTTAGCGCACTGCCGGCCATGGGTAAGATAGTAGCCAATGATGCTGAGAGTTACCGGTATCTGGCAGAGTCGATTCGCAAACATCCCGACCAGGAAACACTGCTTGGCATGATGCAACAGGCAGGCTTTGAGCGTTGCAAGTATCACAATATGACCGGGGGCATTGTCGCATTGCATAAAGGGTTTAAGCTGTAGTGAAGTTACCTGCACCTCTGGCAATAGCGCTGCAAACCGCTTTTAACCGCTATGCAGAGCTTGATCCCGATTCTAAATCACGTTTGCAGCGATTACAGGGCAAAGTCATTTGCTTCCAGATTGAGGGGCTTGAGCTTCCTGTCTGGTTTATTTTCAATGAGCAGAACGTAGAAATTGTTGAAGATTTTGGTGATGCCGCAGATGCCGTTATCAGCGGCGGGCCTTTCTCGATGCTGGCACTGGCGGGCGGCACGCGTTCTATCTTTGATGGTGGCGTGACCATCACTGGTGAAACAGAAACCGCACAGCAGTTCTCAAGAGTTTTAACCGGGATTGATGTCGATTGGGAAGAACACTTGTCACGTTTGTCGGGTGATGCGGTCGCACATCAGGTGGGTCGTGTTTCTCGCGGACTGCGTGGCTGGTTGAATGAACGGACTGAAGCACTGCAGCAAAACACCGGTGACTACCTGCGTGATGAAACCAACAATGTCCCGAACAGCTGGGAACTTGAAGAATTTACCGAACAGGTCGACGAGCTTCGCGACCGGGTGGAACTGCTTGAATTGCGAATCACAAAGCAACAATCCGATGGAAGCACCGGATAGTGTTCGCACGATTATCAAGGCTGTATAAAATCCAGAAGGTGTTACTGACTTACGGTATTGACGAGCTTCTGATTGAACTTAAACCTTCAATGACTTTACGACTGGTGACTTCGCTGTCACCTGATCGCTGGCGACATAACCATACCCGTTCGCTGCCGAGAGCAGAAAGACTGCGTCGATCGCTCGAAGAACTGGGACCGGTATTTATAAAATTCGGCCAGATGCTATCAACACGGCGTGATCTGTTGCCTGATGATGTCGCTGCGGAACTGGCACTGTTGCAGGACAAAGTACCGCCGTTTCCTTCAGAGCTTGCAGTGCAGTGTATTGAGGAGTCACTGGAAGGATCAGTCGATCAGCTATTTGCAGAATTTGATCGGCAGGCGCTGGCGTCTGCGTCTATTGCACAAGTGCATGCGGCTGTTATGCACAGCGGTGAGCAAGTGGTTGTCAAAGTGCTGCGACCGGGTATTAAAACAACCATAGATCGTGATCTGTCACTGATGTTTCTTCTGGCCGAGCTGGCAGCGTCTTTCTGGTCTGAAAGTAAGCGTTTGAAACCCCGTGAAGTGGTCAGTGAGTACGAAAAAACCATCTATGACGAGCTTGATATGCAGCGTGAGGCCGCTAATGCCGCACAGTTAAAAAGAAACTTTGAAGATTCAAAAGATCTTTACATTCCGGAGATCCACTGGGACTACACGCGCGACAATGTGATTGTTATGGAGCGCATCAGTGGCATCCCGATATCTCATATAGATGAATTAAAAGCCGCCGGTATTGATCTCGCAAAACTTGCAGAGCGTGGCGTTGATATCTTTTTCACACAGGTTTTCAGGGATAATTTCTTTCACGCTGATATGCACCCGGGAAATATATTTGTATCCACAGTTAACCCGGCAGATCCTTCGTACATTGCAGTCGACTTCGGCATTGTGGGTATGCTGACAGACGAAGATCGACACTACCTGTCGCAAAATCTGTTGGCTTTTTTTGAACAGGATTACACCAAAGTAGCAAGGTTGCATGTCGATAGTGGCTGGGTGCCTGCTGATACCCGCATTGAAGAGTTTGAATCTTCTATACGAACGGTCTGTGAACCAATCTTTGAAAAGCCGCTTGAAGAAATTTCATTTGGCCAGGTTCTGTTGAGGTTGTTTCAGGTAGCGCGACGTTTTCAAATGGAAGTGCAGCCGCAGTTGGTGTTGTTGCAAAAGACGATGTTGAATATCGAAGGTCTGGGCCGGCAGCTCTACCCGCAGCTTGATTTGTGGAAGACAGCCAAGCCTGTTTTGAAAGACTTTATGATTGAACAGAACAGCCCGCTAAACGTGCTGCGAGAGATTCATCGCAATGCACCGGAGTGGGGCAGGCTGCTGCCGCAAATGCCGGGTCTGGTGCATCAGTTTCTCGCCGCCGGTGCTGGCTCATCAACTTTACCGGGTGCTGTTACCAGTGGTGCAGCCAGAAATAACACTCGCTCCGACTCTCTGGCAGACTTAACTTCTGCAGACTTCAAAACTGATGCCGTGATCTACGCTATCTGCGCTGCCGGCTTTTTCATTTGTGCCACGTTAGTCACTCTGCTTGGCAGTGCAGGGTTATTTAGACTGTTTGGTGTACCGCTGTGGGCCTGGCTTATCTACCTGGTGGCAATCTGGTGCCTGCGGCGAGCTTTCAAAGCTGCAGCTGATTAACTCAGACTGAAGAACCATCGGTTTATAGGTACCTTTATTGGGTACCCGGGTGTTTTTCGCTTGATTCATCACTGATCTTCTGCAACACCTGCGACAGATCAGACTGCTGTCTGAAATGAAGATGCAATGGCTCTTCCCGAAACTCCATCTCCTGATCGAGTTCCAGCTTAAAGCGATAAAGCTGACAGTTCAGCTTGTATAGACCGGTTTCAAAGCGTGCCGGTTCTGCTGCATAGAGACTGGTTGTTTCAACCGGTGTCGTTTCAGGTTTTTCAGCTGCCGGCTCGTCGGTAGCTTTCGTTACTTCATTTGCCGTAACAGATAGAGATGTTGGCGAGTCGCTATCTGCGGCGCTGTTTATGGCCTGATCTATGGCCTGTACTGCCACTGTACCCTGAGCAGTCGTATCATTATCAGCCGCACTGCTTATATCATCGGCGCCGGTTTTAAGGGTACCGTTTGCAGAAGGTGCAATAACTATTGCTTTGAAACGTGCCAACAGTTTTGCAAGCTCACCAAGTTTCTGGTCAAAGTCTACTTTCAGACTGTTGTTGAGCTGGGCTGCGTCGCGGCACAAAGCATGCGACTTCTGCCTGTTGGTTAAATTTTCGCTATAGCTAAAAGCAGGCTGGTTTTTATTAGAGTGTGCCATTGAATTCCCGAAGCATTTCGCTGCGTGGTATGAACACCCCACGCTCTAAGAACGCTATCGGCAACATTTGGTGACAATTCACCGGCGAGCTTATTTTTCAATGTGATCTGCCTATCAAGTTTCAGCCAGACATATAGAAAACTCAAAGGTTTAAGCTGATGTTAAACGTGTCAATAAAGAGGCGGAATGGATTCCATTACTGTTGATTGAGTCACTGTTCGACCACCTTAGGGAGTCATCACTGCGTGTGAATTCAGCGCCTCTGGTGGCAACTGGTTGACGGTCGTGCGGGACGCGGATTGAGGCGGTTTGGGCTGTCATCTATGGCAATGCTTGCGCATAATAGGCGTACATAATTTTGAAAGCGTTGACCTGTTGAATTCAACCCGCACAGACCGTGTTTTGAAGTGGGGTGCACTTACCGCTGCGGGTTTGTGCCTGTTGCCAATGGTTGCGGTTGTTTTCGCTTCCATCGCTGGTACCACGGAAACACTGCAACACCTCGCAAACACAGTACTGGCGCGCTACACCCTGACCACACTCTATCTGGTCGTCATTGTTGCCATCGGCACCACTGTCATTGGTACCGGTGCTGCGTGGCTGGTGACCATGACCCGGTTCCCGGGCCGCGCGGTTCTGGAAGTTATGCTGGCGCTGCCGTTTGCATTTCCCGCTTATGTCATTGGCTACGCCTACACCGATTTTCTTGATCATCCGGGTGCGGTGCAAACCCTGCTGCGTTCACTCACCGGTTGGGGGCCCAGAGACTACTGGTTTCCGGAAATCCGCAGCATCGGGGGGGCCGGGCTGATGTTTATTCTGGTGCTCTACCCGTACGTTTATTTACTGGCTCGTTCGGCTTTTCTCAGAGAATCGGCAACCGCCAATCTTGCCGCTCGTAGTCTTGGGCGCAACGCGACAGGCGCATTCTGGTTTGTGTCGCTACCCATTGCTCGCCCTGCAATTGCAGGGGGTGTGTTATTGGCGGTGATGGAAACTATCGCAGACTTCGGCACAGTCAGCTATTTTGGTATTCAGACTTTTGCCACGGGTATTTACACCAGCTGGTTTTCATTTGCCGACAGAGCCGGCGCTGCACAGCTTGCTTTCTGTTTATTGATCTTTGCTCTGTGTCTGGCAATCCTTGAACAAATTCAACGCGGTGCTGCTCGAAATCATAGTGCCGGGCAGCAGGAAAAGCGGCCGAAGAAAGCGCAGCTAAGCGGCTGGCGTGCGTTTGCTGCATTTACATTTTGCGCAGTGCCGGTGTTACTCGGCTTTGTATTGCCGATTATTCTGTTGTTCACAATGAGCCTTGAGTCAGAGCAGAATCTTTTCAGTGATCGGTATCTGGGGTTTATCACCAACTCAATAGTGCTTGCTTCAATCGCAGCGATTGCCACAGTTTTTCTGGCGGTGGTGCTGGCTAGCTATAAGCGCTTTCAACCGGGTCGTCTGGCTAAAACTTCAGCCAATATCGCGCGCGTAGGTTATGCAGTTCCCGGCGGTGTCATAGCGATAGGCTTACTGGTGCCATTTGCGCTGCTCGATAACAAGATAGATGCATTCGCAGAGGCGTACTTTAATCTCGACACCGGTTTGCTCTTTACCGGCACAATAACCGTGCTGGTGTTGGCCTATATGGTTCGATTTATGGCGGGAGCGCTCAACACCTACGAAGGTGGTCTGGCGACGATGAACACCAGTATTGAATCAGTTTCACGCAGTCTCGGCACCAGCTCAACCGGTATCTTATTCAGAGTGCATCTGCCAATTCTAAAGACCAGCGTACTTACCGCTCTGTTGATTGTGTTTGTTGATGTCATGAAAGAGCTGCCAGCCACACTGATAATGCGCCCGTTTAACTTTGACACACTGGCTGTGCAGGCACATCGATTGGCGTCTGATGAAAGACTGGCCGGTGCTGCAGTGCCGTCGCTGGTGATTGTGGCAATCGGTTTGTTGCCGGTGATATTGCTCTGTAACCGATTGTCGAAGACTGACTAACGCGGTTTAAACCGGGTGAAGCAGCGTTAAAAAAAGACCGGATATACCGGTCTTTTATTGTCTTCAACAGCAATCGGTACGCTTATTTCCAACCGGATTCGTTGAGGATTTCCTGCGCTTTCCTGACATTGTCGGCAATTGCCGCGGCAGCGAGATCGTCAGGCTTGAAAAACCCGAGTGACGCAACCGATGGACTGAGACCCACCCCCGGCACCGCTGGATATTCATCATTACCGGCAGAGAAGTACTGCTGTGCAGAATCAGAAGCAAGATACTCAAGTAACTTGATCGCATTGTCTTTATTAGGGGCGTTCTTTGCGACGCCGCCACCTGAAAGATTCATATGAGCACCAATAGAATTCTGGTTAGGAAAAACCCATCCGATCATATCGAGATCATCCGAAAGCCCTTTCACCGGTTTGCGAACAGCGCGCCCGAAGTAATAGGTATTGGACATGGCGACATCACATTCGCCAGATACGATGCCACGTAGTTGATCCGTATCACCACCCTGAGGGTCGCGGGCAAAGTTTGCCACCACGGCTTTTGCCCAGTCACTGACAGCCTCTTCACCCAGGTGAGAGATCAGTGCAGCGGTGAGAGTCTGTGTGTAGACATTAGATGATGAACGAATACAGATTTGCCCCTGATATTTTGGATCTGCCAGATCCTGATAAGTCATTGGTGGTTCTGTCACGTCGTTTTTGTCGTAGAACAAAATGCGCGCACGTTGTGAAAAACCGAACCACTGATTTTCATCATCCTGAAGATACGCGGGCACACGACTTTCTAGTACCGGTGAGTCGATTGACTGTAGCACTCCAGCTGTTTTGGCTCTCTCGAGGCGAGTGGTATCAACCGTGAGAAGAATATCTGCCGGACTGTTGCTGCCTTCAGACTGCATCCGCGTAATCAGTTCATCCGCGTTGCCTTCAATGCGATTGACCTTGATACCCGTCTGCTCTTCAAATTCTGAATAAAGACGTTCATCAGTGTCGTAGTGTCTGGATGAATACAGATTAACCTCACCGTCTGCAAACACCATTGAAGACGTGGTGAGGAAACCTGCAGCAAGAAGCGTTCTGCGGGCGAATCGTTGTAGAGAGTGTGCCACTTTTAGTCCTGGTTCAAATAGGGCGGCGGTAGTTTATCCACGCTGGATAAAACAAATATCGTCGCAACCTTAAGTACGATGATAAACAACCAATAAACAGCGCCAGTGTGCGAAAATAACAAGAACAATTCTCGTTAAGTCTCGTAAATAGTAATGCGAATAATTATCATTGGCAATAAATATTTCGATAAGCTGCTGAAACACCAGCCAGACTATTCTGATACCGCCTGCCTGATAAAAGCTGACAGATTTGCCGGATACGCTTCAAGGAAAAAAATTGGCAGAAGATCTGTTGAGGGCTAAATCTATGAAAATAATAAGAATATTCTCATGAACCAGCAATTGTGCGTTAAAGACATTCACGTTGATCTCGGTGGTCAGCCTATTGTGAAAGGCGTGAGTTTTCGTCTTGAACATGGGGAAATTGGCTGTCTGCTTGGGCCCAGCGGCTGCGGCAAGACCACTATCCTGAACACCATAGCCGGCTTTGAACCACCGGTTTCCGGCTCTATTACACTTGACGACGAAGAAGTGGCGAGTGAGTCAATGCAGTTGCCACCTGAGGTCAGACGCGTGGGAATGGTGTTTCAGGATTCAGCTCTGTTCCCGCATCTGACCGTGGCGCAGAATATTGCGTTCGGGCTCAAGGGCCGCAAACGCGCAGAGAAAAAACAGCGCGTTGAAGAACTGCTGAAGCTGGTTTCGATGCAGCAGTATGCCGGTAGTTACCCGCATCAGTTATCCGGTGGGCAACAGCAGAGAATTGCGCTGATCCGTGCTATTGCTCCGCGGCCGCCAATCCTGCTGCTCGACGAGCCGTTCAGTAGTCAGGATTCCGAGTTGCGTGTAAAGCTTGCACAAGATGTACGCGAGATACTCAAGCATGATGGCATCACCGGTATTCTGGTCACGCATGATCAACACGAAGCCTTTGCTATTGCAGATCATATCGGTGTAATTTCTGACGGTTATCTTAAACAATGGGATAGCGCCTACAACCTGTACCACAGACCTGCTGATCGATTTGTTGCAGATTTCATTGGTGAAGGCGTGTTTGTTTGTGGCAACACGGTGGGTGACAACCAGGTACAAACCGAGTTTGGTGTGGTTAATGGAGAGTTACTCAGTAACTATAAAGTCGGTGAGCTGGTTGATCTGCTGGTACGGCCAGACGACGTGATTCACGATGACAACAGCCCGAATAAGGCTACTGTAGTTGCTAAAAACTTTCGCGGTGCGGATCATCTATATACGCTGAAAATGCCGGGTAACACGAGAATATCCTGCCTTGCACCTTCGCATCACGATCATCAAATCGGTGAAAAAATCGGCATCAGGTTAAAGCTTGATCATCTGGTGGTGTTTCCGTCCTGAATAAAGAATAGCCTGGATTTGAATACAAGAATGGATAACAAAGAAGTCTCAGATTTTGATGCGGAAACCGTCGGTAGTATTGTTGATCATATGAATGAAGACCATGCCGATGCATTATCGGTCTACCTTCAGGCATTTACCGATATAAAAATTGAAGCAATAAACAAACTGCGAATGTCTGATATTAATGCAGATGGAATCACCATGACGTATCAGATGTCAGGCGAAAAAAGCGCGGTTCAGATTCAATTCAAAGATGTCATCGGTAAACGGCTAAAAGATATTGCTGCTGCGCGTGGTGCTTTGGTTGCCATGGTAAAGACAGGCCGCAGAAAAATAAGTCCGGATTCTTCACCCTGATAGGGTTGGCGTGTTTACCAACCCGTAAACGAGTAATCGTTGATCGCGTTGAAGACGCGGGTGTGGCGATTGTTTGTCTGCTCAAATGTGCAATTACTAACCAGAGATACTGAATGACTAACAACAGCATAGCGAGCCGATTTCCCGATGGCGTAACCTGGACCCGACAGCTTGATATCATTCAGACAAGAGATGCCTACGCAGACAGCGCACGAGGTGTAATTTCTGAAGAGCAGGCGCATAATGCCTACACCGAGGTCAGCTCCTGGGCGGAGTATCAGGCTTCACCGCTGTTAAGACTCAGTCAGCTGGAATCACATCTGAATTGTCAGGCGATCCACTACAAGGACGAGTCGGTAAGATTTGGCCTTGGTAGTTTCAAAGCACTTGGCGGCGCCTATGCTGTTCTAAAATATGTGGCCGGGCGGTATCTTGAGCACCACGGATCACCGGTCTTACTGGAGCGTATCAGACGTGGTGATATAAAAGACTTCGCAGCAGGATTGAAAGTGGTAACAGCCACTGACGGTAACCACGGTCGATCCGTAGCCTGGGGGGCGGCAAACGCCGGCTGCCCGTGCCGTATCTACATTCATGCTGAAGTCAGCCAGGGGCGTGAGGATGCAATCAAGGCACTGGGCGCTGAAGTAATACGCATAGAAGGCGACTATGATGAATCAGTCAGGCTCTGTGCTGCAGAGGCACAGCAACACGGCTGGCAGATGATTTCAGATACTTCTTATCCTGGCTACACCGAGATTCCGTCAAACGTGATGGCCGGCTACACCGTCCTTGCCACCGAGGTCATTGAGGAACTCAAAGAACCGCCTACACACTTGTTTTTGCAGGCCGGTGTCGGTGGTCTGGCGGCAGCGATAGCTGCACGGTTCTGGATGGAATATGGAGCGGACCGGCCGCATATCACTGTGGTTGAATCCAGTTATTCAGATTGTGTGTTGCAAAGTTTTTTACAGCAGTCACCCGCCACAGTTGCGATAAAAGAAGAAACCATCATGGCCGGTTTATCCTGCGGCGAGATGTCTTTGCTTGCCTGGCAGATTCTTTCCGGTTGTTGTGATCAGGTGATGACAATTTCAGACGAACAGGTCGCCACGACAATGAAGCTCTTTGCCGATGGGGCGATGGCCTCCTCGCCTGTTGAAGCGGGAGAGTGTGCGGTTCCCGGTGTGTTGGCATTGATGGCGAGTGTCACAGATGCACCGCAGGACTTCCGCAATGCAAGGGTGTTGGTGCTTGGCTGCGAAGGCGCGACAGACCCTGACGTGTACCGTCGATTACTCGACTCTGTCGCATAAATTTTGCAATTCGCCCGATGCATGCTTTTTTCTGATTTAAGGTATACTTGCATGCGTTGGAAGAACGTCTCGATCCGGTGACGGGCACGGATTTCAAATCCGATGAGACGCGTTAGACGTGTCTGGTGGGTTCGACTCCCACGTTCTTCCGCCAAATTTTCAGCTGTCCTATCGCAGCTGGTGAACCCCGTTTATTTGCCGCCCGCCTTACTTTGCCTGTTGTTTTCCGCCTCCTATGGTATTCGGCTTCAAGTTGTTGCTCTACATGTCGAAAGATCTAGTGATAAACACTGGTTCCAACATGAGAGTCAACTATGGCCCGGTCATCCGATTCCTTTTTTCTGCTCGCGATACTCAAGGACAAAACGTTTCAAGCGCGTGAAATTCGCCGCGTGATCGCGTTTGCCACCCTGTATCTGATTATCACCACCGTCATGCTTGGTCTGATGTACAACCAGATGCTTGGTCAGCTGGTGAGTGGAAACTCGCCAATGTTGTTTGTTTCTGAAGACATGAACATGCTGAACGAGCAGATACCAAGCCTTGGTAGTGTGCTGGGCCGCTGGATTGTGATGATGATGGTTGTCAACATTGTCGTTACAACGCTTATCAGCATGTACATTATTCGCAAGCTTGGAACCCCACTGCTGGCAGTCAAGCGTGCATTGCGTGAAATCGGTCAGGGAAATTTAAATGTTCGATTACGTGCTGATGATGACAAAGAATTTGGCGACGTCTCCGACGCACTGCAGGAAGCAGTAGTCAGTATCAATCAGCAGATCAGTGCAGCAAAAGGACAAATGCAGACTGTTCAAAATCTTCATCAGCAGGCGGCTAACTCCGCGAAAATCGAAGAGTCATTGCAGAGCTGCAGTAACGCGCTGGACTTCTTTACCACTGCTGAATCGGCAAAATAGGAAGACCGAAACAGAAACGATTTGTTGCCGGGTCAGATGTATCTGACCCTCTGCAGCACTAGCTGCATGGCCGACAGATTGATTCGGTACTAAACACATGCCTACAAATAACAAGAAAACAAATTTGCGTGTCAGCACAATCGCAGTTGCACTGTCTGCAGCGTTGCTCACCGCGTGCACAGGCGGCAGTGAAAGCGGGGATCTTCCTGAAATAGAAGGGTTAAGAGTGTCGCTAAGTGATTATCGCTTTGGTGTTCAGCAGGTAGGTAGTTTTACACCGCAGAATTTTAAAATATCCAATGTTGGTGTGGACACCTATCCAATCAACAGTATTGCCATCGATGGTGAAAATAAGGAAGATTTTCTATCAGAAATTCCAGAGGTGGTTACATTGGAACCGGGTGATGAGCTGGAAGTCAGTGTGGCTTTTTCACCATTGAGTAATGGCCAGCGTACTGCGTCGCTCAACATCAACTATGACACCATAGTGGGCTTCGGTTCGAATCGAGTTGAATCACTGTACTACACAGCTCGTGACTTTGAGTATGCAGGTGATTACGTCAGTGCCACCAGCCTGTATCGACAATATCTGAATGGCGGTGCCACAACGGCAAACAGAGCACGTGCGGTGATCAAGCTACCGTTGCTTGAAGAAGCAGAAGTCTATGGCACAGGCAGCGACTTCGGTCTTTATAAGTCAGCAATAGATAAGCGTGATGAAGGCGATACAGACGCTTCATTGCAGCTGATTGAAGCATTGCTAAGACAACACAGTGACAGTTATCTGGTTGATGATGCCAAATACATGCGTGCCTACATACAAATGGCTGATCATGGAGACTATCAGCTTGCTTATGAAAATTTTCAGCTACTGATCGATGAACACCCGGAAAGCAGCTATGTAGACACGGCACTCTACAGCCAGGGACTTGCTCAGCACGAGCTGGGTAACATCGAAAAAGCCGAAGAGATTTTCATCTCGCTGAAGGATCGTCACACAGGAATCAGGCTCGGGCTTTTTGAACTACAATGGCCCAGAGATAACTATGTGTCCCGCCTCTGGTATGACAGATCAGAACAACAACTGGAAGAACTACAGGCCGAAAGCACTGCAGATGCAGATAGCACTGAAAGCTAGTTTTGGTCAGTTATGCTGGTAGTTGACGTCTGATTACCGGTTCAATCTTATTGTAATGCAGGATGCAACAGCGTCTGTTGGGCAAGCTGTTTTGTGTAGCGATGAATCTTTGCGTGTGTTTTTGACTGCGGTGGCATCCAGCCAAGCAGGAAGCGGTAAAAATCCGTCCATGCCGGTGCAAATAGCTTGCGCCATTCTTTTTCAAGTGAATTGAAATCAACCCCTCTGAGTGCCTGCGCAAGCTCAATAAAATAGTAGTCCAGCAAAGCGGGTATATTGCGCTCACAGTTGTCTTCATCAAAACAACTGCCAAAGAAATACGCGACATCCTTAATGCCACAGCCACCCCCGACATATTGAAAATCTACCGCTGCTACTCGATTATTAGTTTTATCAAAGCAGAAATTCGCTACTTTGGCATCACCATGAACCAGCGTTTTGTATTTGCAGCTATTTAGCAGCCGATCAAGAGCCACAGCGCAGCGTTTAATTTCATCGTCTGCCATGACCTGATATTCATCCGGTCTTGTCTCAAGTTGCCAATAGGTGCCAACCGGCCATAAACCTTCCGGAGTCTGGTTAAGAAAGCGTGCATGAAAGTTTGCCAGCCAACTGAGACACGGCTTTGCCTGCTCAACTGTCAGTGCGGTATACCGTGTGTCAAAGCCAATAGCGTCAAGATCTTCCATCACTATCCATCGACTCTGATCTGTAGTTTGGGTAGCGATGCAAGAGGGCACACGGCACTGTTCACTACAATGCTGTGCCCAGTATTCATACCAGTGTGACTCAACCTGATACGATTTCAACTTGCGTTGTTCTGATTGCGAGGTGTTCCAGCCACGTGGGTGATTTGACTGATCCGTTGGAGTGATCTGTTTAACGATGACAGTGCCCTGTTCCTCTGGACTTAAGCGTGCCCTGAAGATCTCACCGTATCCGCTCCACAATGACTGCACAGTTTCCAGTTTGCACACATCGGTTGCCTGTGTGTTTTCAAGGATCAGCTTTTTCCAGGGCATGGTTAAAATTTCGGTATCAGTTGACTATTGATTGCATGCGCAATACCTTGATTGCTACACACGGGAACAGGACAGATTAATGCCGGCAGACAGTTTACGCGCACGTATGCTCAGAGGCGATATTTTGAGTGGGACGTTTGTTAAAACGCCCTCCCATGATATTGTCGAAATCATGGCTCTGGCCGGTCTCGATTACATCACCATCGATACAGAGCATGCACCGTTTGACAGAAAAAGTCTTGATGCCTGCCTGGCTGTTGCACGTGCGCTGGACTTTCCTGTGCTGGTAAGAGTGCCATCAGGTGATCGGCAGGAGATTTTAAAAGTGCTTGATAGCGGTGCCACTGGAGTTGTTGTGCCACACGTTGATTCGGTGCAGAAAGCGCAGGAAGCCGCGCGATGGTCTCGCTTTGGGCATGGTGGTCGTGGTTACGCCGGTTCGACCCGTTGGGCGGGATTTGCCACGCGCAAAATGCCTGAAGTTCTTGCTCAAAGTGATGCCGAAACCGTGGTGGTTGTACAGATAGAAGAACCGGAAGCGGTAGATGCTTGTGAGCAGATTGCTGCCGTGCCGGGTGTAGACGGTTTGTTTGTTGGACCAGCGGATCTGGCGGTGTGCTACGGAGTAACTGACATTACCGATCGGTCTGTCCGCAGTGCGATAGAAAGTGTCGGTAACGCCTGTAAAAAGCACAACAAAACCTGCATTACCTTTGCCCCTGATACCAGCTCTGCAAAACAACTGCACGATCTGGGCGTGACGATGTTTCATATTGCCTCTGAGCATGGCTTTGCGATGGCAGGTGCAAGGCAGGTTGCGGAGTCGCTGAAAACCATAGCCTAGGATACCGTCACCTGAGCACGCCATAAGATAGTTAATGAATCGTGTTTAGCGCCTGAATAACCCGGTCTGTTTCTTCTGAGGTGTTGTAGTGCGAAAAGCTGATTCGTAATACGCCATCTTCGGTGTTATTAATGCCTGCCTTCTCCAGTAATCGGGTGGCGTAGAAGTCTCCATTGCCCGCGGCAATATTATTTTTTGCCAGATGCTTTGATAGTTCAGCTGAGCTGAACTGTGCTGAAGTCAATGCAATATTAGCTTCGCGCCCTTCGCTATGGTTGCGTCCGACAATACGCAGTGGTAGACCGGCTATGCCTGTTAGTAGCTGTTCACAAAGGGTGGTTTCATGCGTGTGCATAAGCGCTGACACTTGCTGTGCTTTATCGTAAAGTGACAATTCACTGCTGCCAAAGTGGTGCTTGTGTGCATTGCTGAAATACTCGCCGAGGCCTGCAAGTGCAGCAATCGCAGCGTGATCGGGTCCGGTGCTGTCGAGCAGTTTGTACGCATAGCCACGGTTAAAGTAATGGCACTGCGGTGTCAGTTTAGCGCGGAGCGCTTCACCGGTGTACATCACACCCATATGAGTGGCATAAGTTTTATAGGTGCTGAAACAATAGGCATCCGGCTTTAATGACGGTATATCCGGCCACAGATGAGGGGCGTAGGAAACACCATCGATAGCAACAAACGTATTATTTGCACGACATAGCGCAATGACTTTCCCAACCGGATTTACCGTGCCAACAATGTTCGAGCTGTGTGTCATACAAACAATCGCTGTGTTGGCAGACAGCAGCGATTCGAAATCTGCCAGATCGAGCTCAGCGGTTTCTGGATTGATTTTCCAGGTTTTCAGTGTGGCGCCGGTTCGTTCGCAGAGTCTTTCCCAGGCGCCAATATTGGCTTCGTGATCCTGTTCGGTAACGATGACCTCAGACGTGCTTTTCACAAAGCCTTCACATGCAATGGACAGCGTATTGAAATTTTGTGTGGTCGAGGCACCGAGAGTGAGATTGGCTGAATCAATGCCGAGCAGATCAGCCATTGTCTGCCGACCATGGTCCATCTGTTCTCCAGCGGCGTGGAGAATTTCAGCAGCCCCATAGGGTTGTACTTTGTTTACTTTGTAAAAATGCATCAGTCGATCAAGCACTACACCTGCGACATAGCTGCCGCCGGCATTTTCAAAAAATGCAGTTTTCGCGGCCAGAGGTTCTTCAAAGGTTGGAAAACAGCTACGTATAAAGTTAACGTCAAGGTGATTGAGTCTGGCGTGTGCCATAATTAAAGGCCTGAGTTAGGTTGGTAGAGTGCGATGATGAGTTTGGCAAGAAAATAGTCACAGCGATCCAGCTGATCAACAGCCAGGTATTCATCTGGCTTGTGTGCCTGTGTAATGCTGCCGGGGCCGTAGACAATCGTTTGTACGCCCAGCTCGCGATTAAATAATCCGCCTTCGGTTCCAAAAGCGATTTTTCCGGGAACCTGGCCCAGCGTGTTAGCACCGGTGAGCTGTTGAATAAAAGTAACGATGTCACTCTCGGCGGCGGTATTTAAAGCCGGATATTCGTTGGTGACTTCAATTTCCATGGCCACATCCGGATGCTTTGCCTTATAGGGTTCCGTGATATCGCAGCAGGCTTGTTGTAATTGTTTAATGATCTCCAGTGGGTCATCCGCCGGCAGGTTGCGAATTTCAAAATCAAACGTGCAGTAGGCAGGTACGATATTCAAAGCAACACCGCCACTGATTGTGCCAACATGCAGTGTGGTGTGAGTTACATCATAGTGGTGATCATGAGCGCCGCTGTCTGCTAAAGACTGTTGTGTTGATCTGATTTTATGGATTAGTTCTGTTGCAAGATAGATTGCATTCACCGCCTGTGGTGCCAGGCTTGAATGACCTTCAACGCCGTAACAGTGGACCCGTGCTGCAGTTTTACCTTTATGCGCGATTACCGGTTGCATCATTGTCGGTTCGCCGACAATGCAGAATTTTGGTTTAATGATCAGTGGCCGCAATGTGTCGATCAATCTTCTCACACCGATGCAACCGATCTCTTCATCGTAGCTGAAGGCAAGGTGCAATGGCGTTGCAAGTTTACTCGCATCGATTGATCTCACGACAGCTAGCACACTTGCAATGAATCCTTTCATATCACAACTGCCGCGACCATAGAGATTGCCATCTTCTTCTCGCATTACGAACGGATCCGAGGTCCATTTTTGACCCTGTACTGGTACGACGTCGGTATGACCTGACAGCATCACACCGGGCTTATCATTCGGGCCGATCACTGCGTACAGATTAGCTTTGGTTTTTTCCGCGTTGAAGATCAGGTTAGTTTTGAAGCCGAAATCTTTGAGGTAGGCATCTATGAAGTCGATCAGCTCGAGATTGCTGTCCCGGCTGATTGTTGGAAAACTGATTAATTTGTTCAGCAGATCACGGCTTTGCATTCAGCTATTCTTTACCAGTGACAAACACGCCTCGTCAGGTAGTGCTTGTATTACAATGGTAAGCCTTCTTTGAATCATCGACGGGCAGCGGATTTACGTTCCGAAATGCCGGGAGACTAAAGTGCAGACTTACGTCGTTTGTGCATTGTATAAGTTTATCCGACTCGACAATCATGAGTCATTGCGAAAACCGCTGCTTGAGCTGATGTTAACCGAACAGGTTCGTGGCACATTACTGCTGGCGACAGAGGGGGTGAATGGTACGATTGCCGGTTCGCGGCAAGGGGTAGACACAGTATTGAGCTGGCTCTCGGAAGTACCGGGCCTTGCTGACTTTGATCGCAAGGAATCAATCAGTGCAGAGCTGCCGTTTAAAAGATCACGGGTCAAGCTTAAGAAAGAAATTGTCACGATGGGGGTCGAGGGAATTGATCCGCGTGAGGCGGCGGGTACTTACGTTAAACCAAAAGACTGGAATGACCTGATATCAGACCCTGAGGTGCTGGTCATCGATACCCGTAACAACTACGAGTGTGAGGTTGGAAGCTTTAGCGGTGCAATCAGTCCACAGACCGATTCTTTTCGTGAATTTCCGGACTACGCATCGCGTGTACTTAACAAAGACAAACATAAAAAAATCGCGATGTTCTGCACCGGCGGCATTCGCTGTGAAAAGTCGACTGCGTATTTGAAAGAACAGGGATTCGAAGAGGTTTACCACCTTCAGGGCGGAATACTCAAGTACCTCGAAGAGGTGCCTGAAAGTGAATCTCTATGGCAGGGTGAGTGCTTTGTTTTTGATGACAGAGTTACTGTCAATCATCAGCTTGAACCAGGTAGTTATGATCAGTGTCACGGGTGTCGTCGACCGATCACCGAGCTGGATAAGCAAAGCAGCTTGTACATAGCCGGAGCGCAGTGCCCCAGGTGTGCTGATGAGATTACCGAAGAGCAAAAGCAGCGTTTTCTGGAGCGTGAAAAGCAAATGCAGCTGGCGCGTCAGCGCGGTGAGTCGCATATTGGTGAAGATGCCAGAGTGCAGCTTCAGGCAAAGCGTGGCACGCGGCAGAGGTGCAAAAAAGACGCTTCATCGGATAAATAAGTTTGGCCGGATTAGCCATTTAAGGCAGGGATTCAAGCCAATGAGTTAAGCTAGTGGGTTAAGCTAGTGAGTTAAGCTGTAGATCATATAGTTAACTCCCAGGCGGTAGGCAGTCGACGTATAGGAAGACGCGTATTCTTCCATATCGGCGTGTTCCCATGCATCGCCCAGATCAACGTTCCAGTTGATCATGACCATGACCCTATCATCGTCATCCAGAATTGCTCGCCAGGCAGGTTGTTGTCTTGAGCTATTGCTTTCTATTACTGTGCCTGCCTTGCTCATCGGGCGTTCCCAGGTGGCTCCATTATTAAGGCACAGCGCTCTTAACCCCGGAATCTGCACGAACTGATTGATATCAAAGTGGACATGGAAAATTTCATGATCGGTTGGTAAATCGATGATTTCGCGTTGCGGAAATATTTGCGCCATCCATTCCTCAAACTTGCCCCATTGATAGCTGCCGTGAAAATCATCGACCAACAGGAAGCCTCCACGTAGCAGGTACTCTCGCAGCTGGTCAGCTTCCGGCTGTGTGAAAGCAGCAAAACCTGCCTCCACCATGTATAGCGCCGGGTAGTCGAAAAGCGACTCATTCAAAGCGGAGATGCTTTGTGACTGATTATTAGTGTCGATACGAGTCATGCGTTTTATCGCGGAGATAAAGTGCGGATCCGAATCAGAGCAGTCAGCCTGCCAATGAGGGAACCCGACATAGTCACCCAGTTCGTGTACCGCCAACGGGTTGTCGGCGAAAATCAATCGCGAAAACGTGAACTCATGCTGTGGCACACGGGCCACCACCTGCGGGCACACCGGCCGTTGCGGCGCAACACAAATACCCTGCTGTGCATGAGCTGATGTCGACACAGCGGCGATGATACCGAACAGACAACTTGCTGCCAGCGCTGTTCGGGAACGATGCCTCATTTGCTTCAAGTGCGATTTTTTCACTGGCATTTTGATCTTGGTATGTTTCAATCCGGCGCGAGGACACGGAACCCGGTTGTTAGCGAAGAATGTAGCTCAGTATGAGAGCGTTATGTTATTTCCCACACAATCGATGCATAACTTACAAACTGTGGTTTGTTGGTTGAAGTGACGCATTCATAGTGTGGTTATGTGTTCGTTCATGCACTTTCTCAATATCTTGCTAAATGCGGACCGGAAGTTTCTGTTCATAATCTGTTTTCGGACGTGCATGTGCCTTCCGGTCATGGTAACTCAGGCTTGATGCCAATAATTAATAGAACTTATTCAGTTCAGCAAGAACAAACCCTATGCAATGTAAAGGATAGACGGAGTTCGGTAAGTTTAGTGCCGCGTTGCATCACTTTAGTGGTTGTTGAGTGGCCGTAGACACCGCTGGAGCTGACTCCGTCACAATTCCATGGCAGGAAGCGCCGGTTTGTTGCCGCCGGATTGGCAGTTTTGAGGTAACATGTTAAATTCTGCGACACAGTTGTGTCATAGTGTTTTTAGGAATACGCGTCAGGGAAAGTCGCGTTTTTTGAGTATTACCCAAAAAGGTGGACGTTTTACGGGTAGTTGTTTTAATCGAGAAATAGAAGGTACTAAGGTGGCTAAATCAGTTGGCAAAGTGAAGTGGTTTGATAACGCAAAAGGGTATGGTTTTATCCTGAATGCAGAAGAAGAGGATGTATTTGTACACTACCGCTCAATCATGGGCGATGGCTACAAATCACTCAATGAGGGTGAAGAAGTCGAATTTATTCAGACTCGCAGCGAAAAGGGCTGGCAGGCAGCAGAAGTTGAACGACTCATGGCAGACAATGTCTCACTTGATGAGGCTGTCGAGCAGGAAGAGTATGAGGAGTTCGGCACAGCCTGACATCCACGCACTGAAAAAGCCGTCCACTGAGACGGCTTTTTTGAGTGCTTCCCTTTAGTTTTCCCCATTGGTTGTGTTTTTATGCATAGCAAGAAAATTTTGGCAAAGTTAGCTGCTGTTGGATTGTTTTTGATCTTGACCACCAATCCGGTGACCGCTGAAACCGACGCAAACGGACTGAGTTGGCAACAAACCTCTGAGCAGGGCCTGTTCGAGGTGACGCTTGATTCACAGACGGCCGATAGTGTTGAAATAAACCAGTTTCTGGAATGGGTACTGACGGTTAAAACACCGGCAGGCGAACCTGTTGAGCCGGCTCGCATCACTGTCGGCGGTGGCATGGCAGCACACGGCCACGGGCTTCCAACCCAACCCCGGATTGCTGATTACCTCGGGGAAGGTCGGTATCTTGTTAAAGGTCTGCAATTCAGTATGAACGGCAACTGGCAGCTTGAGTTCGATATTCAGGCGAAAGATAAGACAGATAAGGCGGTTTTCGAGCTTAAAATCGATCGCTAGTGTGCCTTCCCTGGCCTCCTCCCTGGCTTGTGTGCGATCAGACAACTCTACAAGAAGTAAATCGTCTCAATGACGGTCTGGCACACGCCGGACCCACTGATGCGTAGTTGGCGTGATGCTTAATCTTCTTTTCACCAATGATCGGCAAGGGGAGTACCCGCCTTCCTGGTACGAGGCCACTGCAGATTCTCTGTCCCGTCAGCCGTCACTGAACGAATCTATCCAGTGTGATGTCTGCATAATCGGTGCAGGCTTTACCGGCCTTTCCTGTGCTTTAACGTTATCGCAATCCGGGCTTGATGTGGTTGTGCTTGATGCTCACCGGGTAGGATGGGGTGCCAGTGGTCGCAACGGTGGACAGCTCGGCAGTGGCCAACGGCTTGATCAGTTTGAACTGGAAGCACGCTACGGTCTGGATCAGGCTAGATCCATGTGGGATCTCGCACAAGCAGCAAAACAACATGTGCACGACCTGATTGATGATTATGAAATCTGCTGTGATTATCGCGCTGGGATTATGCATGTGGACCACCGTCGTCGATTTGCGCGCGAAACGGCAGCCTACGTGGAAAAGCTTAACGATGGTTATCAGTACCAGCATATAACCTTTGCCGACCATGCCGAGGTGTGTCAGCGGCTGGCAAGCGATGCCTATTTCTCAGGCTCGGTAGATATTGGATCCGGTCACTTGCATCCGCTAAAACTGGCAACCGGTTATGCACGCGCTGCGATAAAGCAGAATGTCAGGATTTATGAAAACACAGAGGTGCTTAACTACTCAGACACTGCAAATCAGGTGTTGGTGAAAACCGCAGCCGGAGATGTTTCTGCTAAACAGATGCTGTTAGCTTGTAACGGATATCTGGGTAATCTACACGCACAAGTGGCAGCTTCGGTGATGCCGATAAATAATTATATTATTGCTACCGAACCGCTTGAGCCTGAACTTGCGAACAGCTTGATTCAGGACAACATGGCGGTCGCAGACTCTAAATTTGTGGTGAACTATTTTCGCGTTTCGCCAGATAACAGGCTACTGTTTGGCGGCAGGGAAAGTTATGGTTATCGCTTTCCGTCGGATATAAAAAGTTTTGTTCGCAAGGCAATGCTGAGTGTGTATCCACAACTCATAAATACAAAAATAGACTACGGATGGGGTGGCACACTTGCTATCACCATGAACCGATTGCCTTATATTAAACAACTAAGCTCAAACGTTATTTCATCGTCCGGCTATTCAGGTCACGGGGTCGGCATGGCAACGCTTGCCGGTAAGCTCTGTGGTCAGGCTTTAACGGGTAAGTTTGATAGCTACAATGTCATGTCGGCAATAGATCACAGGGCGTTCCCCGGTGGTAAATCACTTCGCTCGCCACTCTTGAAACTTGGCATGCTGTATTACTCACTGCGTGACAAATTATGACGCTAGCTTGTTGGTTACAAACGTGGTTGAATTGCCATAGCAAGTAGCCATAGCCATTCACCATAGTCAAGCAGTGATATCACGCAACATTTAATACCTCAAGATTGGCATAAGCCATTACCAGCCATTTACTGCCAACCTCTTCGAAGTTTACATAGACACGTGCATGCGCACCCTGGCCTTCGTAGTCTGTGACAATGCCTTCACCAAACTTTGAATGCCTGACTCTCTGCCCGACACTTAAGCCGGTACTGTTATCTTCTTTGAAGGTGTTGCGTCTTACCGGTGTAGATTGCATGGGACGGCTGACATGCATACGTGGCCTGACTTCCTGAATCAGTTCGGCTGGAATCTCCGAGATAAATTTTGAAGGAGTGTTGAAATGATCCCGACCATACAACCTGCGATGCTCTGCCATACTTAAATACAGTTTTTTTTCTGCGCGTGTAATGCCCACGTAGCAAAGGCGTCGCTCTTCTTCAATTTTGCCAGATTCCTCGATAGATCTTTTACTTGGAAACAATCCCTGTTCCATACCAGTGATAAAAACCATTGGAAATTCCAGCCCTTTGGCGGAGTGCATGGTCATTAACTGCACGCAGTCTTCCCACTCATCGCCCTGTTGTTCTCCGGCTTCCAGCGCGGCATTGGCAAGAAATGCATCGAGCTCTGTCATATCCGGCATGTCCTGCGGAAGTTCTGGCGGATCAATACCAGCGCCAACGAGCTCCTGCAGGTTCTCCACGCGTGCTTCGCCTTTTTCAGTGCGATCTTTTTTGTAGTGATCCAGCAGGCCACTGTGCTCAATCACGTGCTCGATTTTTTTATCCAGCGATAGTTCTTCGGTGTCTTTGCGCATTTGCATGATCAGCTTCATAAAACTGCTGACCGCTTTAGCTGCCCGACCTTTGAGACCGTTGGCCGTCAGAATCTCAGCACAGGCATGCCACAGCGAAACGTTGGCCTCTGTCGCGACAGTACGAATCTGTGCCAGCGTTTTCTCACCGATACCCCTCGGCGGCTGGTTGACGACACGCTCAAAAGAAACATCGTCATCCGACAAGCTGATCAGCCGCAGGTAGGCAAGTGCATCCTTGATTTCCATGCGCTCGAAAAACCGCAAACCGCCATACACCCGGTAGGGAATCTGACTTCTGATTAATTCTTCTTCCAGTGCCCGTGATTGTGCATTGGAGCGATAGAGAATGGCTGCTTCCGAGCGAGTACCGCCGGTTTGCAGGTGTTCAAAAATTCTCTCTATGATGAATCGCGCTTCGTCGCCTTCGTTGTGTGCGCTATAGAAAGTGATTGGTTCACCATCGCCGATATCGGTCCAGAGGTTTTTGCCAAGGCGATCTTCATTGTGTTCTATCAGCGCATTAGCAGCATTGAGAATATTGCCTGTAGAGCGGTAGTTACGTTCCAGTCTGATGACTTTGGTGCGATCAAAGTGGCTTTCGAAATTGAGAATATTTTCAACCCGCGCACCGCGCCAGCCGTAGATTGATTGATCGTCATCGCCGACTGCGAAGAGGTTACCCGTGTCACCGGCAAGCAGCCTTAGCCAGGCGTACTGTATGGCATTGGTGTCCTGGAATTCATCGACCAGAAAGTGCTGAAACCGGTTTTGGTAATGCTTCAGTAGCTCATCGCTGTCGCGCAGCGTTTCAAGGGCGCGCAGCAGTAACTCCGCAAAATCGACAGCCCCCGCCAGTTGGCAGGCGGTTTCATAGGCCTGGTAAATGCGGATCATTTGTTGTTCGGTCGGATCGTCGTCGTCGCGAATATGTTGCGGACGCAAGCCTTCATCTTTTTTGTTGTTGATGTACCACATCGCGTTGCGCGGTGGCCAGCGTGACTCATCGAGGTCAAGGCTTCGAATTGCGCGCTGCACCAAGCGACGCTGATCTTCCGAATCGAGTATCTGAAAAGTCTGCGGCAGATTTGCCTCTTTCCAGTGCATGCGCAGAAAACGGTGAGAAAGCCCGTGGAAAGTACCGATCCACATCGGTCCAATCGGTGCGTTGAGCAGTTGCTCAATTCGGGCTCGCATTTCACCAGCGGCCTTGTTAGTGAATGTGACCGCGAGTATGCCGAACGGTGAGACTTGCTCCACCTGATGCAGCCAGGCAATGCGATGTGTCAAAACACGCGTTTTACCGCTACCGGCGCCTGCCTGTATCAGCAGTGGGCCGGGTGCCGCAGTAACTGCTTCGCGCTGTTCGCTATTCAGTGAATCGAGTATGTGTGAGACGTCCATGCATACATTTTATCAGATGCATAAGCCACAGGCCGTCTCATTCGTCACCTGCTAATTGGAAAACTCGCTGACCTACAACTGGAAGCAGTGCCGTTTTGCCGTGAAATAACACGGTAGCAGTTCGTGATGCAGGTGAAAAAATCGAACCAATTGCGCACTTTGCCAAATCATTTTTGCCTGCGGTAGAGGAGTCGCAGGATGTGGCGAAATATTTGCCTGTACTGACACAACGGAATAGCCGGAGACTGGCAGCTCAGTCTGTGGATTAACTGTTATCACCGAATAGATTGTATATGCATATCAGTTGAACCTGAGTTCATACTTTTTAACATATGTAAGTTGTTGATTCGGTTGTTTAAATATTGCTTTGTAGCTGACAGGTACACACTTTGATAAAGGATTTCATGTGGTGGTCACTAACCTTCTTGACCGTGTGTTGTGTTGCACTGGTGCCAGGTCTTTGGAGGTTCCCTCCGAACAACCTTGGCGGTGAGTGGTTTACATGTGCTGTCTTTTCTACTGGCAAGTTGAAATCCTTAAATATCGGAAATTGATGATGAACAAAAAGTTATTCAAGTTAGCAGTATTAGGTGCATTTGTTAGCACCACGAGCGCAGTAGTCGCTCAGGACAATCTGGGTGATGTGCTTCCTAATGCAAAGCCTGGTGAGTGTTATGCGCAGGTTTTGATTCCAGCAAAGTATCGCACTGAATCTTCAACCATGGTGGTTAAAGAAGCTAGCGAGCAGGTAAAAATCATTCCTGCCAAGTACGAGACTGCGCAAGAGCGTGTTCTTGTAAGTGAAGCTGCAAGCGATCTTAAAGTTATCCCTGCTACTTTCGGCACAGCGACAGAGCGTTACGAAATCTCACCGGCTTCCAGCCGTTGGGTAATGGGCTCAGCAAACAGCAACATCGGCGCTGATTCACAGCTGGTCTCTATGGCTCGCGCTGCAGGCGCAGGCGTTGACAGCGCACGTGCTGGTCAGTGCTTCAGCGAGCACTTCGAAGCTCCTACTTATAAGTCAACTACAGAGCGTGTTCTGATTTCAGAAGCTTCTGAGCGCATCAACCTGACTCCTGCCAAGTATGAGTGGGCAGAGCAACGTGTCATGGTTGCACCAGCTTCTCGTAAGCTGATTGAAGTTCCAGCAGTATATGAAAACGCACAAGAGCGTGTCATGGTAGAAGATGCAAAGACTGTATGGAAGCCGGGTCGTGGTGCGATCGAAAAGATTGACAACGGTACTGGTGAAGTCATGTGTCTGGTTGAAGTTCCTGCTGTTTACAAGACTGTGAGCAAGCGTGTTCTTAAGACTCCTGCAACAACTCGTATGGTTGAAGAGCCAGCGCGTTATGAAACTATCCGTGTTCGTAAGCTGGTTGCTGATGCACAGGAAACTCGCGTTGCAGTTCCTGCAAAGTATGACACTGTAACCAAGCGTGTTATGGAAGCCGGTGGTGCTCACACCTGGGTTGCCAAAGGCGCTCGCAATGCGGGAACTCCAACTGGTAACGTTATCTGCCTTCAGGAAACTCCTGCCAAATACGGTACTGTTTCTCGCCAGGTTGTTAAGACACCAGCTTCTGTACGTCGTGTAGAGATTCCAGCCAAGTACGAAACCAAGCAGGTTCGTCGCCTGGTAGAGCCAGCACGTGAAGTACGTACTGCAGTTCCTGCGGTTACTGACAGTGTTACTCGTCGGGTTCAGGTTTCTCCTGAGCGTCTGGAGTGGAGATCTGTAATCTGTGAGACTAATGTAAACGTAAACACCATCCAGGATGTTCAGCGTGCACTTAAGAATGCAGGTTACAACCCGGGTCCAATCGACGGCATCATGGGTCAACAGACTATGTCAGCTGTGAAGCGTTTCCAACAGTCACGCGGTCTTGCAACTGGTGGTGTAACTACTGAAACTCTGAAGAAGCTTGGTGTTCAGCACTAAGTTATAAGACTTCAGTCTTACCGTTGTACGAGAAAGGGCCGCAGATTGCGGCCCTTTTTCGTTGTGCCGGTTGAGATAAACTTAACCTGGTCTGGTAACTACCAACACACTGCTGCTGGCTTGCCATTACCGGCACTTATAAACTCCGTGGCACACAGACTGCTACACCCTCACACAGGCTGCAAATTCTGCTTCCTGATAACGGGAAAACATAGTCATGTACGCGTCTTTTGATTGCCGTAGAGTGTCAGTAAAATCTCCTGAGTCTTTCGCACCCCGGCACTTTAGCCTTGCAACGGCTGTTGGCCTGTTGCTGTTCAGCGTATCTGCGTTCAGTACAGACACTATCCAACATCCGTATAACTATCAACTTGATCCGCCAGCTGCGGCCAGGCCGGAAACTAATCGAGACACTAAGCCTGAATCCGTTGCCACTGAAGATCCGGTGCAGCAAATAATGCAAGCGGTAGTCTCTGTTGAGGTACAGGTACGCGACAGCGCCAGAACCGAGTCGACCTTTGGTAAAAACCGCAAAGGCAGTGGTGTTGTTATTGATACATCGGGTCTAATTGTAACTGCGGGGTACATTGTTGCAGAAGCTGAAAAAGTTACTGTCACATTCGCTGATGGCCTATCCGATGACGCAGAAGTTGTCGCTTACGATGACAGCCTCGGTGTTGGCTTATTGCGTACAAAGAATTTTCGCTCCACTCATGCGCTGCAGCTAGGTGAATCCGAAACGGTAGAAAAGCAACAAAAGGCTTTAATATTGCCCGCATCCGGTGAGCAAGGTGCAAAGGCTGTGACCGTAGGTAAAGTTACATCGTTTGTTGGCGGATGGGAGTATCTGCTCGACGATGCTATTCATACCTACCCGCCAAGCACAGAGTTTAGCGGTGCGGCATTATTGTCTGATAAGGCTGAGTTGCTTGGCATCGGGTCGCTTGTATCTATAGATATTGATATTGATCCTAAAGTAAGAATACCGGGAAATATATTTATACCTATTGATGCGCTTAAAGCCGTCATGGGTGAGCTGCTTACTTCGGGACGCAGCAAAGCTTCTGAAAAACCCTGGCTTGGTATTGAGTCCAAAGATACAAAGACCGGTATCAAAGTGGGTGCAGTCTATGCGGATTCACCGGCTGCCAACTCTGGTATTAAAGCCGGAGATAAAATAATTGCAGTAAATCAAAAGCA
This sequence comes from uncultured Granulosicoccaceae bacterium, assembly GCA_938007995.1. Taxonomy (GTDB): domain Bacteria; phylum Pseudomonadota; class Gammaproteobacteria; order Granulosicoccales; family Granulosicoccaceae. Next base: position 76,084 of record CALLLW010000006.1, read on the forward strand.
GGTCAGCGGTTTGAAAGAGATGTACTCACGTGTTTGGTCAGAGCATGAGCCAGGTGACAAAATCCACTTACTGGTGCTACGTGACGATCAATATGCCAATGTTCCTGTAGAAACAGTGGACAGACAGGCCTGGTTGAAACTTCATGATCAACCGGAAATTCCAACACAGATTACCCAGATAGATGAATAACCGACGTTGCTTTGCGGTGATTGTTTATTTATTCGGATAAACGCTGGGATAGAGAGAAACCCAGCGTAGCAAGTGTGAGTTTGAACATGACTAAAGTCACTTTCTCATCGATCTCAACAGCGAGACAAAACTGATCACCCGTTTAACTGTTATGCCTGTGCGGCCGATAAGCGGCCGATAAGCGGCCGGTAAGCGATAGGTATCTTGGGGTTCTGAAGCTATAACTGTAGCTTTTGGCTTGTTGTATTAACGCTTTTGTTTACAGTCAATGGTTGCCTGGTATTGCTTTATTCCAGAGAAAGTTACCGGAGAAAGTTGCGAGAGAAGTTAACAAGAAAGCAACTGCCGTAAACTGCTCATTTCTATTCAATGTAAAAAAGCGTAACGCTGACGACTCTTTGTCAAGTAGCTGCAAAATGAAATCTTTCTTAGTTATTTAGACGCTTTCTAGAAGAAAAACCTTTTAAAATAAACAAGATAAGTAGCGTATATTATTTTTTTAGATCCTGTATAAAGGGCTTTCCTGTGTTGCCGTGCTATGACTGAAAACAGGTATTTCGCGCAACTACAAAACATCGTAACAGCGTGTTTAAACCTATTTTTTCAGTGATATATTTATTGCTCGTTTGTATCAACAGGAGAATTATCAATGAAAGCTCTATTGAAGAAGAGCGGTGCTGCAGAACCATTTAGTTTTTCTTTCGTTAATGAAGAAGGAAAGATGGTCCTGAAGAGTGAAAACTACAAAGCAAAAGACAGTGCTTCGAAAGGTATCAATTCAGTCAAGAAGAACTGCACTGTAGATAAACGGTATGTGTTAAAAGAATCTACTAACGGTATGTACTTTTTTAACGTTAAGTCGGCCAACGGACAGGTGGTTGCAACCAGCGCGATGTACCCGAGTGTTGAAGAGCGATCCACTGCAATCAATCATGTGAAGGCACATGTGCCCGGTTGTGATGTAGAAGAGCAGCTGGGGTAGGTTGGCAATCAGCGTAAGGTCGCAAGCAACCTGAATTATTAACAACGGCAATAGTTATTGCCGTTGTTTGCCGCCAGGGTTGCTTTCTGGGTTGCTACCAGGGTCGCAATGAAGGTCGCTGTATTCGGCGTCGGCGGTACGCAGCATGAAAATTCAGGTTAAGGGTTTACCCGGATCAGAAAATGATCAAACGCTGAAGTATGCTTTGCGAAACCGACATCAGCCTGCTGAATATTGGTATGCCCAGAATGCTAAGGAGTATCAGACCCAGAAAGACGAAGTGTCCATAGCGACTGTTGTACTCAAGGTATACTCTGGCAATCCGGTCTGGCAAAAAATAACCCAGTATGTAGTGTCCATCCAGCGGACCAAGCGGGATCAAATTAAAAAGCATCAGCAGTAGGTTGATTGATGCGAGAAAAATGAAAAATGTTTCAGGCCCTGGTTGAGCAAACCAGGCGTTGCCTGAGTTCACCCCGATTGCATAAATGTTGATAACAATGAATGCCAGTAGCAGATTCATTGCCGGACCCGCTGCGGCGACCAGCGGTATTCCCAGTTTGCTGGTGTAGTTTCGTGGATTGGTCGGCACTGGCTTGGCGTAGCCGAAACCGACCAAAACAACCATCAGTAAGCCCATCGGGTCAATGTGTGCTATCGGGTTGATATTCAGTCTGCCCATGCGTTCGGCAGTATCGTCGCCGAGTAGCTTGGCCGATGCAGCATGGCCATACTCATGGAACGTCAGTGAGATAATCAGACTAATGATGATCAGTACAAACAGAGCGTACTGTTGGTTATACAGGAGTGGCAGCATTTAATTTTTCATTTTTGATTTAAGAAGAGTGTGCAGCTATTTACTTAAGCATCGGGAAACTTGTAGTTTTTAAAGTCCTCCCGGAGCTTTAATTTGTTTAATTTGCCGGTGGCACCGTGCGGCAGTTTATCGACGAACCGGACATCGTCCGGGACTTGCCATTTCGCTACGCGCTGTGAAATATAATCGAGCAAATCAGCGGCATCTGTTTTACTGTCTGGTGTAGACACCACGATCAGCAGCGGTCGTTCATCCCACTTGGGATGGGGGGCTGCGATGACCGCTGCCTCAATCACCGACGGATGCCCGACTGCGATATTTTCCAGCTCTATTGAGCTAATCCATTCACCGCCGGATTTGATTACATCTTTGGTCCGGTCCGTGATCATCATGAAACCGAGTTCGTCAATGGTGGCAACATCACCGGTATCAAACCAACCATCTGCATCTACAGAAGACTCTTCGCCAAGGTAAGCGGATGTTACCCAGTGACCGCGTACCTGAAGTCTTCCAAAAGCTTTACCATCGTGCGGAAGACAGTTGTTGGCATCGTCAACGATACGGAGATCAATACCAAATACGGTTCTGCCCTGTTTTAGTTTGGTTGGCATCTGCGCTTCATAGTCGAGGTGTTGCAACTGAGGCAGAAGCATATTTACCGTACCCAATGGGCTGATCTCTGTCATGCCCCAGGCATGTATCACCTGAACATCATATTCCAGTTCGAACGAGCGGATCATGGCTTCAGGAACTGCCGAACCACCTATAACCACTCGTTTAAGATAGGGTAGGGATGCGTTGCTATCTTTTAGATAAGCGGTCAGCATCATCCAGATGGTTGGCACAGCAAGTGAAAGCGTGCATTGTTCCCTTTCGAGCAGGTCGTGAATTGATTGCCCGTCCATGGCGGGCCCGGGGAGTACAAGCTTGCAGCCATTCATCGGACCGGCATAGGCCACACCCCAGGCATTCACATGAAACTGCGGAACAACCAATAGGATGCAATCTGTCGCGCTGAGTGCAAGTGCGTTTGGTGTGGAGCTGCCAAGTGCATGAATAATTGTTGAGCGATGTGAATAAACAACGCCTTTTGGATTGCCTGTGGTACCGGATGTATAACAAATACTTGAGGCGGCGTTTTCATCGAATTCAGGCCATTGGTAGTCACTGGATTCTGCATCTATCAGTTCTTCGTAACACAGAACATTGTCAAGCGTGGTATCAGGCATATGACTTCGATCAGTCATGACCACGATGTGCTGTACGTTATCCAGCTGGCCTTGCAGTCCTTCGAGAATCGGAAGAAAAGTTATATCTATAAAAAGTACTTTGTCACTCGCATGATTGATAACAAAGGACATTTGTTCTGTAAAAAGGCGCGGGTTGATAGTGTGCAACACTGCACCGGTGCCGGAAACGCCATAGTAGAGTTCCAGGTGCCGGTAACCGTTCCATGCAAGCGTGCCGACTCTGTCGCCTTGTTTGATGCCAAGCTTCGGCAAAGCCTGTGCAAGCTGTCTGCAGCGCTTGCCCATTTGCTTGTACGTGTATCGATGGACTGGACCTTCAGTCGTGCGTGACACAATCTCGACATCGGGGTACCACCGTTCTGCAAATTCAATGATGCTGGAAATCATCATTGATGGTTGTTGCATCAGGCTGGGTAACATGGCGAAAAACCCTGTGTGGCAGTGTCACTACCATACCAAAATGTGTAAGGTCTATGCGCAGTGGTTGCGGTTCTGATTCACCCTGTGACGCTAATGCTGAAACTACTCGCAGGCAGCTCCTTAATAGACGGGTAAGAATAGACGTGTAAGGGGAAACTGGTAAAGGAGATACAGGAAAAGCTGCAGGATGAAGCTGGCAAGTGAAAACGAGTTTTTTTTATGCGCTTTAGAGTCTGGCAGCCGTGTGGTATCAGACAATCTACAGCCAGGCCAACCAGGACCCTGGTGGGCCCGGTCATTGGCGATGCTGGTGTGCTAGCCTTTTTTGCTGAGTATCGTCAGGCCCTTGAGTAGATTCAGTGCTTCATTGAGTTGATAGTCGTCTTCAGCCAGACTCAACGCATCTGCTTCACGATCATCTGAAGTCTCGGCTTCGACGTCCGCACCATTACTGAGATGGCCGGCGAGACTGGATTCAGTCAACGGTTCAATGCCGTTGTCTTCCCGTTTCGCTACCTGCAGATTACCGGTAACGATGTCCGGGCTGATTCCCTGCGCCTGAATCGAACGACCTGACGGTGTGTAGTAGCGTGCAGTCGTCAGCTTTACCGCACCCCCATTCGGCAGGTTTTGAATCGTCTGCACAGACCCTTTACCAAAAGTTTTTGAGCCCATCACCACGCCTCGACCATGATCCTGCATGGCGCCGGCGACAATTTCAGAGGCGGACGCGGATCCACCGTTCACCAGTACCACCAGTGGGGCACCCTCCAGAATATCGCCGCGAGAAGCGGTATAGCGTAATCGTGAATTCTCTTCACGGCCATCGGTGTAGACGATCAGCCCCTCACTAAGAAATGCATCTGAAATGCCTACAGCGGCTGACAGAACACCACCCGGGTTATTGCGTAAATCGAGTACCAGACCTTTGAGCTCGCCATCCAGTTGCATTGTCTCAATCGCTTTGATCATGTCGGACGGGGTTTTTGTCTGGAAGTGCGATACACGAACATAACCGTAGCCCTCTTCGAGCAGCCGGTTTCGAACGCTGGTTACCTGAATCACAGCGCGGGTCAGTGTGATATTCAGCGGTCGGTCCTCACCTTCACGGACAACAGTCAGAACGATATCGCTGCCCGGCCTGCCACGCATCAGTTTAACGGCTTCATTGAGCTCAAGGCCTTTGACTGGCTTGTCGTCAAGACGGATGATCAGGTCGCCACTCTGCATACCGGCGCGAGCCGCTGGCGTATCGTCGATAGGTGACACTACGCGAACAAAGCCGTCTTCCATCCCGACTTCGATGCCCAGACCACCGAACTCACCTGATGTACCGATGCGCAATTCCTGAAACTGCTCGGTATTCAGGTAACTGGAATGCGGGTCGAGTCCACTGAGCATACCGCGAATGGCGTGCTCCAACAGTTCTTCGTCGGAAACATCTTCTACATAGTTTCGTTTGATTCGGGCAAAAACATCAGAGAAAGTGCGTAACTGATCCAGAGGCAGAACATCACCGGAGGTGTCACGCGCTCCGACGACGCCGTGCCCAAGGGTCAGTGTCACCCCGAGTACAGCGCCGGCTACCATTAACGTAATGGGCTTTGAGCGGATTGTCATTGCTAGACTCCAAAAACCTGAGCGGTCGATGTGTTCCCGAATGTTATCATTCTGATTCGTAAAAGAGTCGCTACAGCGCGTTCTTTTGAGAAATTTGATGCATTTGCAGCCAGTCTTGAGGATTTACTGCATCAGCATTGTGACGCACTTCAAAGTATAGCGCTGATGTATCTGTTCCAACAGACTCACCTACGGTGCCTACCGGGTCGCCAGCCAGCAACCATTGGTCTTTTTCGACTAAAAGTAGTTCGGCCATGCCATACAGCGTCATATAACCCTGTCCGTGATCGAGAATCGCAACATTGCCAAGTCCTTGCAGCTTGTCGGCAAACACCACCGTCCCGTCTGCAACCGCGGTAAATGGCAGCCCGAGTGGCGCTTCTACCAGTATTCCTTTCCACTTCAGCAGCCCTTTGGCTTTCGGTTGCGCGAATTGCCGAATGATTCGACCCTCCACCGGGTCCCGAAGTTTGCTCTGCAGGCTACTGAATTGAAGCGCATCCGGATTACTCAGAATTTGTTCATGCCTCGCTTCGAGCAATGATTTGCGATCCTGTCTGGCGACAATCTGTGCGGCAATGTCCGTCAGTTGTGACTCCAGCTTTTGTCTTTTTTGAACCAATTGATCGAAATGCGCTTTCATTTCATCCATTGAGCTTGCGACACTCTCGCCGTGCTGAAGCAGGGCCTGGTAACGAGTGTTCAGCCGGGCCTTGTGATCCTCAAGCTGCCGATGGCGTTTTCTGGCGGTATGCAGAAGATAACTTTGAGTTGCAAGCAGTGTCTGTTGGGTCTTCACCTCGGGCTTACCCAGTGCCGCCTGCCAGATCGATAGTTCAGGCTGTTGATCCAGTGACGCCTGTATTTGTTTCAGCAGGGCATCGTTGTGCTGAATCTCTTCCTCCAGTGTTTTTATGTCTGTGGTGGTTTGCTGCAGGCTATCTGTAATGGTCGGGGTGGATTTAGCAGTTTCAATACTCTTATCCTCGAGTGCAGTGATTTCGCTGATCACTTTGTCGAGCTGATCGAGTATTGTTGTGCGTCGTTCCGACTCGTTACGAATTTCGAGTTTTAATCGCGCAATTCGATCATCGTATTGCTCAGCTAAAGATTTGATTGCTGCTTTATCGCTGACTGCAGTATCTGAAGAGTCCGTTTCAGCCAATGCCACGGAGGTGAACAACACGATACCGCCAAGTAACAGCAGCAACGCTTTTACAGGGTATGATCCGTCTTTTGGTAAGTTTTTTCTGGTATGCACCCGGTTTTCTCACACGTGTTTTTTGCCGGTAAAGTTCGCGTTGGTAAGGCGAAGCTCCATTGTCGCTAATCGCAGGTCCGGTGATTTTCGGCACGGCTGAACCAGTATCGCGACAGCTGCCAGCAGCAGAGTCAGTCTCACGAGAATTCACGAAACTCACAGCAAAGCGTAGTGGATGGTTGAGATTTTTGGGGTTGGATTATCCGTATGTCGGGTATTTCCGTGCGAGTTGTGGCGGGTGGTCAGTCGTACCAGGCGATCTCACTTGCAGTCAGTGTATTCATCCGCACGCTCTTCAGGCTGGTCGCCATGTAGGATGTATATGCCGAAGTCGGGATGCGCCCAACCATTATCTCGGCGTAACGCTGCGGATACAACGGTTGACGATGGGGGTTTGCGTAACCATGCGGGAATTCCGGGCCACCGAAGAAGTTGTATTTATCGGAAGCGCCCACCGTATGCAGAATTTCATGAGTAATAATGATGTTGTTCTGTCTGGTTTGCTGTTTATGTCCAAAGGCGTTTACCACACCGATCAGCCCTCGTTGTAAGCCAATCGAGTGAGCCAGTGGCTTGTCATCTTCGCCTTCGTAGTAAGCCACAAAAACCCGTACCCGGCGTAGATTGGATTCATCATCCGGGGTATTAAGAAACACCCACAGTCTTAGTTTCAGGCTCCAGAGGACTGTGTGTAATACCCCTTGATCCAGTGGCAATGGAGGTGGGACTGATTCGACCCGTTTGCCCAGCCTGACTGAAACCGGTTGTTCTATCGAGACTTGGTGACGCCTGGCTTCTGCGGCGAACCATTCGTCGATCTCAGCAAAAGTATCAGTGCTCAGTGTGTTGATGTAGTTGTGAGTTATTAGTGAGCTGTCGGCGTTTATCGGGTAGATCAAAACCTCAAGGGGCTCATGCCATGATCGCGAGTAGACCATTTGATGAACGGTCATGCCACCAGTCGCGAACAGCACACAAAGCAGCATTAGCGGACGAAGAAAATCAAAACTCAAAACTTTCATAGTCCCCCGGAACCCGTCACCGGCATGACTGGTTTAATAGTTAAATTGCCGATTCAGAGTATCGGCAGTCACTGTAAATGCTGAATAATTATCGCGGGTGCGACACTGTTAATTACGTAGAGCAACGGATGCCAGGTCAGTGCGCTTTTGTAGGAAAGAATTGTATGAAAAGTGCTTTGTCCCTAAACAAATCGGACATCTCCGCTCACTTCTTGTAGGATTATTGAGGTTGTAGGACAGGGATTTGATTAGAGTGCCGCGCTTTGGTGGGAGCACATGGTTGTATAATCAACAAATAATGGCTCCTGTCTGGACAAATGGCAAAATCACAAACAATAGAAAAAAGCCCGTTTCTCAGGATCCAGGGTAAAGTCAGGTTAAAAGATGGAAAAATCAATTGGTACCGTTAAATGGTTTGACAATGCCAAAGGGTACGGTTTTATTGTCAACGACGCAGGTGAAGATGTGTTTGTACATTACCGATCCATAGAAGGTGAAGGTTACAAAACATTGGCTGAGGGCCAGCAGGTAGAGTACGTACAGACAAAAAGCGATAAAGGCTGGCAGGCTGCTGAAGTTTCAATGCTTGAGTAATTGAATGCCGGCAGCGGTATGTGAGGTGTAATCAGCCCCGGTTATAATTAATCCTGTCTACAAGGGAGCGGGCGTTGTTGGTTGCACCGGATGGTTGTTGAAACACCTGCACTGTGCGCTTTAATCCGGCGCACAGTGCAAATTGCAACAGCTCTGATCAGGCTGAGCGAACCTGTTCGTCTTGCTCGCGAATTTCCCGACGCAATATTTTCCCGACATTTGATTTCGGCAACTCGTCGACAAAGGCGACAGCTTTCGGTCTTTTGTAACCGGTGAAATTTTCCCGGCAAAACTGTATTACATCGGCTTCTGTCAGTGACGGATCTTTTCGCACCACATAGACTTTGACCACTTCGCCTGAGTGTTCGTCCGGTATTCCGATGGCACCCACTTCCAGTATTCCCGGATGCGAGACCAGAACGTTTTCTATTTCATTTGGATAGACGTTGAAGCCGGATACCAGGATCATATCCTTTAAGCGATCAACAATGGTGAAATAACCTTTTTCATCCATGATCGCCACATCACCTGTATGCAGCCAGTTGTCACTGTCTATCGTTTTGGCAGTTGCCTCTTCACGTTGCCAGTAGCCTTGCATCACCTGTGGTCCGCGAATACAAAGCTCGCCCCGTTCGCCGGCTGGCAGCATGTTTCCATCTTCGTCTTTTATGCAGGCATCGGTAGATGAAATGGGTAGGCCAATCGCACCATTGTAGTCGGTTGTAGTAATCGGGTTAATACAAGCGGCGGGACTGGTTTCAGTCAGACCATAAGCTTCTATCAAGGGGCAGCCGGTAACTTCTTTCCATTCCTGAGCGACCGATTCCTGTACGGCCATACCGCCACCAAGCGTTATCTTTAAACTTGAAAAATCCAGTTGTTTAAAACTCTCGTTGTTTAACAAGGCATTGAACAGCGTATTTACGCCGGTTATTGCGGTGAATTTGTACTTTGACATTTCTTTTATAAACGCCGGCAGATCGCGCGGGTTCAAGATCAATATATTTGTTGCACCGATCTTCGCATACACCAGGCAGTTAGCTGTTAACGCAAAGATGTGGTACAGCGGGAGTGCTGTGATAATTATTTCTTTACCTACTTCTATATCTGAAGGCTCCAGCCAGTGATGCGCCTGCTGCATATTAGCCACCATGTTACCATGGCTCAGCATTGCGCCCTTGGCGACACCGGTTGTGCCACCGGTATATTGCAGAAAAGCCAGATCTTCATGACCCAGTGAGACTTTCTCACAGGTTTTTCCTGCACCGCTTTTAAGTACACTTGAAAATGTCACGCTACCGGGCAGTGAAAACGCAGGTACCATCTTTTTGACATATTTAACGACCGAATTGACGATAAGCGATTTAGGGAAACCCAGCATATCGCCAGCGCGGGTGGTGATGATGACATCGAGGCTGACATTTTTTAGTGCTTTTTCCAGAGTGTTGGCAAAGTTCTCAATGATGATGATGCCTTTGGCACCGGAGTCTTCTAACTGATGCTGCAATTCGCGCCGCGTGTAGAGTGGATTGGTGTTTACTACCACCAACCCGGCGCGAAGCAAACCAAATACAGCAATTGGATATTGCAGCAGGTTGGGCATCATCACAGCAACCCGATCACCCTTCTGAAACTTCCCGCTGGCCTGTAGCCACGCTGCAAAAGCGCAGGAGTATTCATCAAGTTCGCCGAAGGTGATCGATGCACCCATGCTGACAAACGCTACTCTGTCGCGATACTTTTCGACACTTTCGTCGATGACATCGACAATGCTGTCGTAGGCATCGATATCGGCGAACTCCGGAACACCTTCCGGGTAGCTGTCAAGCCATGGTTTTGCAGTCATTAGTTTTCTACCTGTGGTGGCTTTATGTTTGATCTACGGTGAGTGTGGTCATGTAAGCAGCCGACGTCTTGCCAGAGCTGTTCACCCGGCGAATAGGGTTTATTATAGTCCTGACTGCTGGAAGCAATTCTTATGATTAAGTACGAGTGGTAAGACTCTGACAGATACACTGTATATCCCCGTTGCCGAGGGTGTTCAACTGGCTGCGACGTCGTTTGGTGAAACGCACAGACCGCTGGTGATTCTACTGCATGGCGCCGGGCAAACCAGATACTCCTGGCGAAAGGCCGGGCAGCGCCTTGCGCAGGCTGGTTGGTGGGCGGTTGCATTGGATACCCGCGGCCACGGCGATAGCGACTGGCCGGCCAACGGTGACTACTCAATTGATACACTGGTGGCAGATTTGTTGTCTGTGGTGCAGCATCTGGGACACAACGGCGATCATAAACCGGTGTTGATCGGCGCCTCGCTCGGTGGAATCTGCGGGATGCTGGCCGAAGGCGAGCGCGCCACAGTATTCAGTTCGATGGTTCTGGTGGATATTACGCCGCGTATCGACAATGCAGGGGTGGCCAGAATTATCGAATTCATGACCCGTCATCAGGATGGTTTTGACAGTATCGAACAGGCCAGCAAAGCTGTTGCCGCTTACCAATCGCATCGATCCCGGGATCAGGCTGCTGCTAAAACCGGTAACTCCGAGGGTTTAAAAAAGAATCTGAGACTCGCCGATGACGGCCGGTATTACTGGCACTGGGACCCTCGGCTGATGCAGCACATCGGTACGATTGAAGAGCGCTTTTATATCCGCCAGAGAGATGCGGCGGCAAATCTAAAATTGCCGGTGTTACTGGTGCGCGGACAGCAAAGCGATATTGTCAGCCATGAGTCAGTCGATGAATTTCTGCAGCTGGTACCGCATGCTGAATTTCAGGATATCGCTAACGCCGCGCATATGGTGGCAGGTGATAACAACGATATTTTTGCCCGTTCAGTATTGGAGTTTATTGGCAGCGCATCTGTCAGTTAGCTGCACCGCAGCACTTTTTATACTTTTTGCCACTACCGCAGGTGCACGGGTCGTTGCGACCGACTTTTGGCGAGTCGCGTCTGATCTGCTCCACCTTGGGAGCTTCAGCATCAACGAAATACCATTCCTCCTGGTGTTTCTTGAATAAGCTTACTTCGTGATGGTTAATCAGGTTACCGTTGATGTCGTTGAATCTGGCAATAAATTCAACGGTTCCCTCTTCATCATCGGGTCCGCCACGATCTGTTTTGCGTATATCGAGGCTCAGCCATTCCGAGTTTTCTGCCCAGTCTTTGGTACTTGCCAGATCTATCTCTGCACGGTGTGCCGGGTGATGGGTTTTTTGTATGTAGTCAATGTTGGCAAAAGTATGAGCTGTATATCTGGAACGCAGCAGCGCCTGCGCAGTCTCGGGCTTTTTCTTGCCTTTTAGATACGGCGCACAACAAACTGAAAACTCATCACCGGAACTACAGGGACATAAACTCATTTTTGTTTCTCGTGAATGGAGGACTCTTGAGAGAGCTCATCGACATCGATGTTAAGGTGCATTTCCAGCAATTTGTCACCCAATAGCTTGGTCGTGCCGGAGCGACGGTCAATACCGGATGCGCTGAACTCGAAAGTATACCAACGCTCAATACTCATGTGGCCGCGATTGGTTCTTTGCAAACGCATTTTAGTCAGTGAAACTGTTTCGTCCAACAGCTGTACGCCCAGACGCTTACACGCTTCACGGGCAAAACGAACTGCGGTTTCCCGACAGACTGTGCTGTACCACCAAAATGCCAATACTGACATTAGCAGCAGAATAAAAAGGATTTCCATCTGAGATATTTTCTGCTGTCTGGCTGATTTTCTGGAGAATTTACAGAGTATGCGTGAAATCTGTATTGATATGGTAGCCGACAGCACGCCATTGACTGGTTGTGATTTCACAATGCGGTACAGCCGGGCACTTTCAGCCAGACAGAACTTTGCCTGCAATTGGTGTTCTATTGTCGATAGAGTGTTGTGTTACGGGTACTATCTCGAGTAGTACGATACTCTTTAGCAAACCACTAACAAAAAGCGAATCGGAGAAACCGGTGGACGACTCTACTCGAACTGAACTTGAGGCAGCAGCATTTCGCAGGCTGGTTGCGCACCTGCGGGATCGTTCCGATGTCCAGAATATTGATCTAATGAATCTTGCCGGGTTTTGCCGAAACTGTTTGTCCAAGTGGTATTCGGCTGAGGCGGGCGAGCGTGATGTGGATATCGATCTGGACGCCGCCAGAGAGATAGTCTACGGCATGCCCTACGCGGAATGGAAAGATAAATATCAAACCGAAGCCACGCAGGCACAGAAAGATCAGTACAATAGTACGCATTCTTCATAGCTTCTAACTCTGATGGCAGTGACACGCGAGATCTCAGCTGAACCGGCAATAAACCCGGGTGTGCTCAGCCCTGGCGTGCTCAATAAGTGTCTCGGCGAGTTGCTGGATCCTTCTGCGACCCTCGTGCTGACGCATGAACCGTTAGAGCACACCCGCGAGTTGTTCCTGAAGGCTTATCCGACTGTGGTCGGCGAACCTGAAATACAGCGACTTTCCAGCCTGCCCGCCAGCGGTTGCCTTGAGCGTCAAAGATGGGCCACTGTGTGTCTGGTCTTTCCCAATCACCCGGAGCTTTGCGACAAAACTTCCGTGATCCGCCTGCTGGCAAGACTTCGTGATCTACATGCGGATAGAGTGGTGCATATCGAAGTGCCGCCAGTCAACGGAAACTGTGAAAGCTGGACTCTGGCAGACAGTCTGGCGCTTGGTTTTTCACTCGGTGAGTCTGCTTCGGATGAATCTATTCCGCTGCAAGTGTTTGAGTTCAAAATGCATACGTACAAACCTGCACCCGATTGGCTTAACGCAAAACACTGGGCAAATCCCGAGCTGTGGGGGAAGTACCATTGGTAGTCGACCCTGTAACTCGTCAGCCCGGCATTTCTCCGTTAATCTTCGTGCGCGATTCTCGCATGGCAATTCGAAGTCTATAATCTACTCTTTAACCTGATAACTTTATCGCGGGATCAAAAATGTCCGACATGAAAATGTTGCAAAGCACCTCGATGCTCGACGGTGGCAACATTGTTTACCTGGAAACGCAATACGAAAATTTCCTGCGTGATCCCAATTCGGTCTCTGAATCGTGGCGTGAATACTTTGAGCGCCTGCCGATGGTCAATGGTCAGGCGCACGATATTCCTCACTCCGAGATTCGCAATCATTTTTATAACACCGCCAGGCGTTCTGCGACTCGCAGTGGCCCTGTAGGTGATGGCTCGGCTGAACATGGCCGCAAACAGGTGCAGGTTGGTGAGCTGATTGACGCCTACCGAACCCGCGGTCATCAGCTGGCAGATATTGACCCGCTGAACCACATGAAGAAGATTCAGGTTCGTGAAGTGCAGCTACACGAGCACGGATTATCCAATGCCGATCTGCAGACTGAGTTCCAGACACCTTCCCTGCACGGTATCGAGACCGCCAGACTCAGTGAAATCATCGAGCATCTGGAAAAAATCTACTGCGGGCCGATCGGCTACGAATACATGTATATCAACCACACAACGCAAAAGCAGTGGTTGCAGCAACGCATAGAAAGCTACTGGTCCAAACCTGATCTGAGTGCAGAATCCCGCACCTGGATCCTTGAACGGCTGACTGCCGCAGAAGGCATGGAGCGCTATCTACATTCGCGTTACGTCGGACAGAAAAGATTTTCACTGGAAGGTGGTGAAAGCCTGATCGTCATCATGAGCGCACTGGTGCAGCGCGCAAGTGCCGCCGGTTGCAAAGAGATGGTTGTCGGCATGGCACACCGTGGCCGGCTCAATGTGCTGGTAAATATCCTTGGTAAGAATCCGGCTGATCTTTTTTCAGAGTTTGAAGGTAAGCGCCACGAGCATCTGTCTTCCGGTGACGTTAAATATCACCAGGGTTTTTCATCCGATATTAAAGTCAGTGGCAATCAGTATATGCATCTGACGCTGGCGTTTAATCCGTCTCATCTTGAGATCGTTTCACCGGTTGTTGAAGGCTCGGTTCGCTCCAGACAGGATCGCCATGAAGACGGTGACGGACAGGTAGTTCTGCCAATTGCTATTCATGGTGACGCCGCTTTTGCCGGTCAGGGCGTGGTGATGGAAACATTCAACATGGCTGACTCGCGTGGTTTCTCGACCAAAGGCACCGTGCATATTATTGTTAATAATCAGATCGGCTTCACCACCAGTAATCTGGATGACGCACGTTCAACCCTGTATGCGTCTGATGTAGCCAAAATGATCAACGCCCCGATCTTCCATGTTAATGGCGATGATCCTGAAGCAGTGTTGTTTGTCAGTCAGCTGGCGCTCGATTTCAGAAATGAATTTCAAAAAGACGTTGTCATCGATATGGTCTGCTACCGGCGCCACGGTCACAACGAAGCAGACGAGCCCTCTGCAACTCAGCCTATGATGTACAAAACCATCAAGGCACTGCCGACTACCAGACAGCTCTATGCAGAAAAACTGGTCAAGGCAGGTATTGCTGAAGCGAGCATGCCGGATTCAATGGTGCAGGAATATCGTGCCAAGCTCGATGCCGGCGTTACCGTAGCACCAGATGTAGAAGTCGATCCGGACTTCGATCTTGAACAGGATATTGCCTGGCAGAAGTTTCTTGAAGGCACATGGCGTACTCCTTATGACGGCACAATACCGGTCGAGACACTGCAGCAGCTTGCTACCAAACTGACGACTCTGCCAGACGGTCTGGTATTGCAGTCGCGGGTTAAGAAAATTGTTGAAGATCGCCGCAAGATGACAGCCGGTGCATTACCGATTGACTGGGGTTACGCCGAAAATCTCGCCTATGCCACCTTAATCAATGATGGCTTTCCGGTTCGTTTATCCGGTCAGGATTGCGGTCGAGGAACTTTCTTCCACCGTCATGCAGTGCTGCATAACCAGAGTACGCAGGGCGCTTACGTTCCGCTCAGAAATCTGTCTGAAAACCAGGCAAACTTTCTGGTGATTGATTCTGTGTTATCAGAAGAAGCAGTGCTTGCATTTGAATACGGTTATGCCACTGCAGATCCAAATACCATGGTCATCTGGGAAGCCCAGTTTGGCGACTTTGCCAACGGTGCCCAGGTGGTGATTGATCAGTTCATCAGTTCCGGTGAAACCAAATGGGGCCGCTTGTGTGGTCTCAGTCTGTTCCTGCCGCACGGCTATGAGGGACAGGGACCGGAGCACTCATCAGCAAGGCTCGAGAGATTTCTGCAACTGTGCGCTGAAGACAATATGCAGGTTTGCGTACCGAGCACGCCATCGCAGGCGTATCACATGATCCGCCGTCAGATGGTCAGAGACATGCGTCGTCCGCTGATCGTGATGACGCCCAAGAGTTTACTGAGACATCGACTCGCGGTTTCAACCCTTGAAGATCTCGCCGCCGGTAAATTCGAACCGGTGCTGCCGGAGCTTGATCCGATCGATGCCGGCGCCGTTACCCGACTGGTTTTCTGCTCGGGCAAGGTTTACTACGATCTACTCGAGAAAAGACGGGAAGAAAAGCTCGAGAATATCGCGATAGTCCGCGTTGAACAGCTGTACCCGTTCCCTTACCAGGAAATGAGTGCCGCCATTGAACGCTATCCGAATGCCAGCCAGGTGGTTTGGTGTCAGGAAGAGCCGCGCAATCAGGGCGCCTGGCGCGCAACCAGACATCGTATCGAACGCGTCCTGCGCCGCGAGCAGGAACTGGAGTTCGCCGGTCGTCCACCTTCTGCATCGCCTGCGGTTGGATACGCCAATCAGCACATTAAAGAGCAAAACACTTTGGTGCTTGAGGCGTTGGCACTGCAGGAAAATAGTCAGCATTCTGTCGAGCATCTACTGAAGCTCTAAACTCACTCTCAATTGCTATAGAAAAAGCAAGGTCTTCATAAAATCCAATGAGTACTGAAATCAAGGTTCCCGTATTACCCGAATCGGTTGCTGATGCGACAATTCTCGCGTGGCAGAAAAAGCCCGGTGATGCTGTCAAAAGAGACGAGGTTCTGGTAGAAGTTGAGACGGATAAAGTCGTACTGGAAGTACCGGCACCGGCCGATGGTGTACTAACCAGTATCGTTGCAGACGAAGGGGCAACCGTTGTTGCGCAGGAGCTGCTCGGTACCATCGAAGAAGGCGCCATTGCTGAAAATGCAGCGCCGGAGGCTGCGGCTGAATCTACCGCTGCTGTGGCACCGGCTGCTGCTGAATCTACTGGGCAGACTGGTGGACCGACCAGCCCGTCAGTCAGAAACATGATGGCTGAGCACGGTGTTGATCGCGATCAGGTGGCAGGTACCGGTAAGGGTGGCAGAATCAGTAAAGACGATGTGCAGGCGCACGTTGATAAGCATGGTTCTGGTGGAGGAGCTAGCAGCGGGACTAGTAGCGGAGCCGGCAGCGCCGCTGCAGCGGTAGCGAGTGCACCAAAGCCGACACCCGGTCAGGCGGCAGCTGTAGCGCCAGTCAGTGGTGATCGTGAAGAGCGCCGCGTGCCAATGTCGCGTTTACGCGCAAGAATTGCCGAGCGCTTGCTGCATGCCAGTCAGTCAACAGCGATGCTGACCACTTTTAATGAAGTGGATATGCAGCCAATGAAAGAGCTGCGTGCACAGTACAAAGACCAGTTTGAAAAAGCACACGGTGTGCGGCTTGGTTTTATGTCGATTTTCGTCAAGGCCGCAACCGAGGCACTGAAGCGCTATCCGGATATCAATGCCTCAATCGACGGAGAAGACGTTGTTTATCACGGTTACTGTGATATCGGTATTGCAGTTTCCTCTGACCGGGGTTTGGTTGTACCGGTACTGCGTGACACAGAACTGCTGTCACTCGCGCAGATTGAGGCACAAATTGGTGAATACGCCGGTCGTGCCAAAGATGGCAAGTTGGGTATGGATGATCTCACCGGCGGTACTTTTACTGTTACCAATGGTGGTGTGTTCGGTTCATTGATGTCTACACCGATTCTCAATCCACCACAGAGCGCGATCCTTGGTATGCACACCATTCAGGACCGTCCGGTTGCTCGCAATGGTGAAGTGGTTATCAGACCAATGATGTATATAGCGCTCTCTTATGATCACCGTATTGTTGACGGACAGGGTGCCGTTGGCTTTCTGAAAACGATTAAAGAGCTTGTCGAAGAGCCGGCCAAGATATTACTCGACATTTAACCTGCGTTATCCGGCTTGAGCCGCGCGTTTAGCCGAAGCAGATCAGTTGCAGTAACGGTTGGTATTCTGTCTGTCAGTCTGCCCCGCTGTTGTATAATGTCGTGCTCGCAAGCACTCGCCCGTGTGAATACCTTCACACGGGAATGGCCCTAAGCAAATGCGGGCAGTCAAACATTTCTGCAGTGCATACGGCGCTGCAGCAAGAATCTCATCAGCAAGGCCCCGCCTTGCCTTTCGGAGTAATCGATGTCCGACAAATTCGATGTCATTGTTATTGGTGGCGGTCCTGCCGGCTATGTTGCTGCAATACGCTGTGCACAACTGGGGCTAAATACAGCCTGTGTTGAAAAGTGGATTAACAAGCAAGGTAAGCCTGCACTCGGCGGCACTTGTCTGAATGTCGGGTGTATTCCATCCAAAGCTTTGCTTGAAGCCAGCCAGCGTTATCACGATGCGGTACATCACTTTGACGATTATGGTATCGCTGCTGTTTCTGTCAGTGCCGATGTGCCAAAGATGATTGAGCAAAAAGATAAAATCGTCAAAGAGCTCACTGGCGGCATCGAAGGACTGTTCAAAGCCAACAAAGTCACATGGATTCAAGGCACCGGATCGCTATTACCTGAAAAACAGGTACAAGTGACTGACCATAACCATGCCAATAGCACCTATTCTGCGGATCATGTGATTCTTGCCACTGGCTCCAATTCAATCGAGATTCCGTCTGCACCACTACAGGGAGACATCATCGTAGATTCTTCCGGTGCACTGGACTGGGAATCCGTGCCCGAGCAGCTTTGTGTGATTGGCGCTGGTGTAATCGGTCTGGAGCTTGGCAGCGTCTGGCGCAGGCTGGGGGCTGAAGTCACGGTACTCGAAGCGCAGGAATCATTCCTGCCGATGGTAGATGACCAGATTGCACGAGAATCTCTGAAGCAATTTACTGCACAAGGGCTGGACATAAAGCTTGGCGCGCGAGTCATGGCTTCAACGGTAAACGGCAACAAGGTAGACATACGCTACACAGACAAAAACGGTGAACAGCAGCTGCAGGTTGACCGGGTGATAGTGGCGGTCGGCCGTCGATCAAATATCGATAACCTGACTCTGCCGGAAACGGACCTGTTAATTGATGAACGCGGTCTGGTGCATGTTAACGGCGCTTGTGAAACCAATATACCTGGTGTCTGGGCCATTGGTGACCTTGTGCGAGGGCCTATGTTGGCGCATAAAGGATCTGAAGAAGGTATTGCAGTGGCAGAGCGAATTGCCGGTCATCACAATCATTTGAACTATGACGCCATACCATCGGTAATCTATACACACCCTGAAATCTCATGGGTCGGTAAAACTGAACAGGAATTAAAAGAAGAAGGCGTTAACTACAAAGCCGGTGTTTTTCCGTTTGCCGCCAGTGGTCGAGCCAAAGCAATGCAGGAAACCGCAGGCACAGTGAAAGTACTCGCTGATGCAGATACCGATGCATTGCTCGGTATGCATATCGTTGGTGCACACAGCTCCGAGCTGATTGGCAACGGTGTATTAACGCTTGAGTTTGAAGGCACCATGGAAGATATCGCCCACACTGTATTTGCGCACCCCACGCTTTCTGAAGCAATACACGAAGCAGCGCTTGCTGCTGATGGACGTGCAATCCATATTGCTAACAGAAAAAAGAGATAGTCAGGCATCAGCACTCTTAACCAGTCATTTAGTCAACGGAGATTATTCAATCCATGAATATCCATGAGTACCAGGCAAAAAAATTATTAGCCGGGTTCGGTGTGCCTGTTTCGAAAGGCGAACCTGTTCTGGCAGCTTCTGAAATTGATTCAGCCATCGACAGCATGCCCGGCCCGGTGTACGTGGTAAAAAGCCAGATTCATGCAGGTGGCCGCGGCAAAGGAAAATTTAAAGAGCTGTCAGCAGACGCCAAAGGCGGGGTCAGGGTCAGCTTTTCAGCTGAAGAAGCCAAAACCAATGCGCATGAGATGTTCGGTAAAACACTGGTGACTCAGCAAACCGGTCCGGCAGGCAAGCAGGTTAACCGGCTTTATATTGAAGATGGTGCGGATATAGAAACAGAACTCTATCTGTCGATTCTGGTAGATCGTGAGACCAGTAAATTTTCGTTTGTCGCCTCCACTGAAGGTGGTATGGATATCGAAGCGGTCGCTCATGATACACCTGAAAAAATTCATACAATTGCAATTGATGCACTGAAAGGCATCACTGATGAAGATGTAGCAAAGCTGACCGCTGCTTTCGAACTTCAGGGTGCTGCAGTGGAAGATGCTAAAACCCTGTTCCCGACTTTGTACAAGGCATTCGTCGAGAGTGACATGAGTCTGCTCGAGGTGAATCCGCTGGTAGTACTTAAAGACGGACATCTCAGGGTATTGGATGCAAAGGTTTCTTTTGATGGTAATGCCATGTTTCGTCAGCCTCAGCTGGCTGACTTGCGAGATCTGACTGAAGAGGATGATAAGGAGATTGAAGCATCCAAATATGACCTTGCCTACATCGCGCTGGATGGTGATATCGGTTGTATGGTTAATGGTGCCGGTCTGGCTATGGCAACAATGGATATCATCAAGCTCTATGGCGCCGAGCCTGCAAACTTTCTGGATGTTGGTGGCGGTGCAACTACAGAAAAAGTGACCGCTGCATTCAAAATCATCACGTCGGATCCGAATGTGAAAGGTATTCTGGTGAATATCTTTGGCGGCATCATGCGTTGTGATGTTATTGCAGAAGGTGTGGTCGCTGCGGTTAAGGAGGTCGGTTTGAACGTACCGTTAGTCGTTCGCCTGGAGGGCACCAAAGTGCAGGAAGGCAAAGACATAATTAACAACAGTGATCTGAATGTGATCGCTGCAGATGATCTGGATGATGCAGCCCAGAAAATTGTCAAAGCGGTCAAGGGGTAGATCTATGTCAATTTTAATCAATAAAGACACCAAAGTCCTTGTACAGGGCCTGACAGGTAAGACCGGTACTTTTCATACCGAACAGGCGCTTGCCTACCATGGCACACAAATGGTCGGTGGTATTCACCCGAAAAAAGGCGGTAGCACCTGGGTTTGTGAAAACGGTGATGCAAAGGGAACCGAGTTACCGGTATTTGCAACAGTAAAAGAAGGTAAGGCCGAGACCGGTGCTGATGCATCGGTAGTTTATGTGCCACCCGCTGGTGCTGCAGCGGCGATTATCGAATCGATCGATGCTGAAATTCCGTTGATTATCTGTATCACAGAGGGTGTACCTGTCAGGGATATGGTTAATGTTAAAGCCAGGCTACAGGATTCCAACTCACGACTGGTTGGACCTAACTGTCCGGGCTTGTTAACACCACAAGAGTGCAAGATCGGTATTATGCCTGGCACTATATTTAAGAAAGGTTCAGTGGGTGTAGTCTCTCGCTCCGGTACGTTAACTTATGAAGCGGTTTATCAAACCACTATGGCAGGCCTTGGCCAGACCAGCGCGGTAGGCATTGGTGGCGATCCTGTCAAAGGTACCGAGTTTATTGATGTGCTCGATTTGTTCCTTGATGATGAAGATACCAAGTCAATTATCATGATTGGTGAGATCGGTGGCTCAGCGGAAGAAGAAGCTTCCGAATGGTTGACCGAGCAGGCCGCTAAAGGTCGCAAGAAACCGGTAGCAGGATTCATTGCCGGTCGTACCGCACCTCCAGGCCGCACCATGGGTCATGCCGGTGCTGTTATATCAGGTGGTAAAGGTGGGGCTGAAGATAAAATCGCCGCTATGGAAAGTGCCGGCATTGTAGTTTCTCCATCACCTGCCAAGCTTGGTGAGACTCTACTGAAAGCGATTGGTTGATTTCAGATTGATGTAATACACCAATTGGATTAAGGAGCGGTGCAATGCCGCTCCTGTTTTAAATTACACTGTTATAGTCATCACAACATTTACCTGAAAGCCTTCTCGCTGTGGTGGTGCTATCACTTTGACACTGTCAAGCAATTCCCGTTGTTCGTCGATTATTCCCCGCTGAATTGAATAACCTACCAGTGTTCAGTTAACAGTTTGCAGTGAGACTGTGAAGTAACTCAAATTCGTGGTTGCTTTGTTCGTAAATTGAAAAGAAATCAATTTGACTAACTGGTGATAGTAACCTTCTCTCGCTGTGGTACAGAATATGTAAAGTCATCGTATATAACGGGTTTTTAAAACGTGGAGACACGATGATTCTGGTTCTGGGCACTGCCGAAGATAGACATGCAGCTGCGGTATACAACAAAATAGTTGCCCGTGGAACACGTGTTGCGTATTTTGACGCGCGACTATATCCAAAAGACATGACCATTACATTTGATGGCTGCTTGCCGATGTCTGGAACGATTCGTTACCGTGACGGCCAGGCCGCCATTGATCTGTCGACTGTCAATTGTGTTTATTGTCGACAGTGGGACGCACTGTTTGCCGGTGCTGCTGACGGACACCAGGATGAAGTTGAACAGCGTGAGACAGAAGCCTCGCTGGGCAGTCTGTTCCGTGGTCTTGAGTGTCAATGGATAAACCCGCTGGATTCACTGAATAACTCGCGGTACCGAATTAATCAGTTACAGAAAATTCGCGCCCAGGGAATCCGTGTTCCGGAAATTATAGTCAGCAACGACTTTCGTCGTGTGCAGGCGTTCTTCAGCGTGACCGAAGAGAAGTTGCTCTATCGTCCGTCAGGTTGGTCTGACTCTTACTGGAACGCCGGACAGATTGATGACATTGGTCGACACATAGCTGATTTACCGGGCACACCGGTTGAGTATCAGGAAGACATTGCCGGTGATCAGGTCAGGGCTTATGTGATTGGTGATTCTGTTTATGCAGGTGTGGTCGAGACCATGGAGTCTGATTTCACCGGCACGATGGGTGGCGACTATGTGCGGCCGATTGAGTTACCACAGGAAGCCAAGCGTACCTGTATTCGCGCAGCATCCGCATTGGATCTGGTTTTTTGTTCAGTTGACTTACGAATAACTCCGCAAGGCGAGTTCGCAGTCATTGATGTTGATGCCAACCCGCTGTATCTGCACTTCGAGCAGAGTACCCGTTTGCCAATAAGTGATCGATTGGTAGAGCTTCTGATTGCCTCTGATGCAGATGTCTACAACTATCGTATGACGATGAATGCGGCATAGGAATATCAGAATTTTTCAAGTAAGTCGCACGTTACTGCGCCGATTAGATTTACAAAAGTATTAAGTAAGGGCAAAGCAAAGACAGAACTTTTACAAGGTGACGATTTCCCGGATGTATCTGGATTTTCCTGATCTATTTACCGGATCTATTTATAAGGCACCGCCAATAAACTATTATAGGTACCGGAGAGGTATGTCCTTATCGGTGTACAAGTGGCTAACCCGGCTTAGCGAGACAACAATGGCGGCACAGCTCTACATTCTATCGGCACCGTCCGGTGCCGGTAAAACCAGCATGGTTCGTGAGGCCTGCTCGCGACTCGAAAACCTGGTGGTGTCTGTGTCGCACACAACCCGACCGATGCGTCCCAAAGATCGTGATGGTGTTGATTATCATTTTGTTGAGAATGAGGCATTTCATCAAATGATCGCAGACGCTGATTTTCTTGAACATGCCGAAGTATTCGGCAATTACTACGGCACCTCTCATAAAACTGTCGAGGCAACCCTCAACAGCGGCAATGATGTTTTGCTTGAGATCGATTGGCAGGGAGCTGATCAGGTGCGCAGACTGATCCCCGAGGCCTGCAGTATTTTTATCATGCCACCTTCTCGCGAGATTCTTGAAGAGCGGCTGCGCGGCAGAGCCAGTGATTCCGAGGAGGTTATTCAAAGACGGATCGCTGAAGCGGTTTCTGATATGCAGCACTTTTCAAACTACGATTATCTTGTCATCAATGATGATTTTGACAAAGCAGTCGAAGAACTATGCGCGATTGTTATCGCCAACCGGGTTAAGGTCAGCCGCCAGACTGAGCAGCGTTCTGATTTGTTATCTGCGCTGCTGGGTTAAGCGTGAATTGTTAGCGGTAAATCAGCAGCCGCTTGCTAAAGATACCTGGCATCGGGCATTTATGT
The DNA here is from genome assembly GCA_938007995.1 of uncultured Granulosicoccaceae bacterium. Taxonomy (GTDB): domain Bacteria; phylum Pseudomonadota; class Gammaproteobacteria; order Granulosicoccales; family Granulosicoccaceae. The sequence continues at coordinate 99,457 of CALLLW010000006.1, forward strand.
GGTTGTTTTCTGACCGAATGTCACTAAAATGAGAGGTCGGCTATCGGTAGTAGCTGCCTGCCGGGTGCTTGACTTCTAAACATCCATTTCCGGCTAAGTGCAGACTCATGCATCAGGCTCAGGCAGTAAGCGTCATCAGACAGCCACCACAAACAAACCGGAGAATACCTTGGCACGAGTTACCGTAGAAGATTGCCTCGAGCATGTAGATAATCGATTTGAGCTTGTATTGCAGGCAGCTAAACGGGCACGCAAAATCTCCCTTGGTGCCGAGCCATTGGTACCGATTGAGAATGACAAGCCAACGGTTGTAGCACTTCGGGAAATTGCTCAGGGACTGATCAAAAAGGAAATGCTTGAAGATACTCCGCCGGTAATGTCAGTTGAGGAAACGGTTCGTGAAGAATCCCCATCCCTCACTCCCGGCAGCATCTGATACACCAGCATCGAACGTGGCGGTGCAGTCACTGGCACGTTCCACTGGTGGCAAATCCGGCCGCACATCTGCAGTTTCAGAAAAAGTGGTGAGCCGACACCAGTTTCCGGACATTGAAGACCTCTGCACCCTGATGCAGAGGCGCTTTGACGAAACTCAAATCGACGAAGTCAGAGCCGCCTACAAACAGGCCGAACGCGCTCATGTCGGCCAGAGCCGTGTCAGCGGCGAACCCTATATCTCACATCCGCTGGCAGTCGCCAGAATTGTATTCGAACTGAATATGGATCATCGCAGCGTCATGGCGGCGTTGCTGCACGATGTTGTCGAAGATACCACGGTGTCTATTGAGCAGATAACCGAGCAGTTCGGCGATGATGTCGCACTGCTGGTTGATGGATTGAGTAAGCTCACGCACCTGAAATTCAAATCACGAGCGGAAGCGCAGGCGGCAAACTTTCAGAAAATGCTGCTCGCCATGGTCGATGACATTCGAGTCGTTCTGATCAAACTCTCTGACCGCATTCACAACATGCGAACGCTCGGCGTGATGCCGGATGAAAAGCGCCGCCGCATTGCCCGTGAAACGCTTGAGGTCTACGCGCCTATCGCCAACAGGCTTGGCATCTACCGAATGAAAAATGAACTCGAGGATCTCGGGTTCAAAGCACTATATCCTGCGCGCCACCGGGTGTTGGCTGAAGCGGTTAATAAAAGACAAAAAGACCGGGTTGAGTTAGTCCAGAAGTTCGAGATAGTCGCCAAGTCAAAACTTGAAGAAGCGGGTATCGATGCTGAAGTACACGGCCGCGAAAAGCATCTCTACAGCCTGTATCAGAAAATGCGGAAAAAGCGCTCTGCATTTGAAGACATATTCGATATGTTTGCAGTCCGTGTGGTGGTCAATACCATTGACGAATGTTACCGGGCGCTGGGAATCATGCATCAGGTGCACAACCCGTTACCCAAGCAGTTTAAAGACTATATTGTTATTCCGAAGAGTAACGGCTATCAGTCACTGCATACCGTGTTGTTGAGCCCTGCAGCTGTACCCATAGAAGTACAGATCAGAACCCGTGAGATGGATCGCTTTGCAGAAACCGGCGTTGCTGCTCACTGGATGTATAAAGAAGGCCAATCCAACAGTGCGCAACAGCGTGCACACCAGTGGCTGACAAGCTTACTGGATATCAATGACACCAGTGAAGACACACTGGAGTTTTACGAGAACGTAAAAGTCGATCTGTTTCCTGAAGAAATCTATGTATTTTCGCCAAAGGGCGATATCTATCGCTTGCCGCAGGGTGCCACCGCTGTTGATTTTGCCTACCAGGTGCATTCCGATATCGGTAACAGTTGCCTGACCGCCAAAATTGATCGCAAGCCAGTGTCGTTGAGTATGCCGCTTGAGTCCGGTCAGACTGTTGAGATCATACGTTCAAACACACAGCGCCCGAGCCCGCACTGGTTGAACTTTGTTGTCACACCTAAAGCGCGTAGTGCGGTCAGAAACTTTATCAAGCATCAAAGTGAAGACAAGACTATTGAGTTTGGTACTACCCTGATGAACAGAGCACTCAGGCGGCACAACACAAAGATTGATGACGTTGATCCGACAGCGATCGAATCCCTGTTAAAGCAGATGGAGCTTGATGATCTTCCGGCTCTGTATAAAGAGCTCGGACTTGGCAATCAGATCCCCAGTATGGTGGCGACCTGGTTACTCAACGAAGGTGAGCTTAGTGCCGAAGCCGTGCGCAAGGTACCGGTAAATAGAGAATCTGATCCCGGACCGTTAATCGTTGAAGGCGGTGAAGATGCGATCATCTCTCTGGCTAAATGCTGTCAGCCTATTCCAGGCGATAATATTCAGGGCATGATCACTGCCGGCCAGGGCGTGCTGGTGCACCGCACCGAGTGTCAGAATGTAGCCCGTCAGCGACGCCGTGCCAAAGAGTGGGTTGCTGTGGTCTGGAGTACTGATACCAGTGGCTCATTCCAGACTAATGTCATCGTAGAAATTAACAACGTGCCGGGTGTGCTTGCCAAGGTCGCCAATGTGATGTCAGAGATGGATTCCAATATCGAAGATATCCGTTTTGATCGCAGTAACGAAGCAATCAGTATTCTAAACTTTACCATCAGTGTTGCTGATAGAAACCACCTCGGCCGGTTGATTAAACGGGTTAGAAGTCTGTACGCGGTGCATCGTGCCCGACGCGCAAAGTCCTGATCTTCGATATACTCGTGGTGAGCGGGCCACAATCACGAGAAAGTCATGTCAAAAGAGATCATCGCAACCCAAAATGCACCGGGCGCTATTGGCGCTTATTCGCAAGCGGTAAAAGCCGGTAATACAGTGTATGTTTCCGGTCAGATCCCGCTGGTGCCTTCAACCATGGAGGTGGTAGAAGGTGATGTCGTAGCACAGATCAGGCAGGTATTTGAAAATCTCACTGCCGTGTGTGAGGCAGCTGGAGGTGGCTTGCACGATATTGTCAAACTCACTGTTTATTTAACAGATCTGAAAGACTTCGGTCATGTGAATGATGTGATGGCGGAGTTTTTCAAGGAGCCGTATCCGGCCCGTGCAGCGATTGGTGTGGCGCAACTGCCAAAAGACGTACCGGTCGAGGTCGACGCGATTATGGTTCTCGCCTGATCGCGTTTAAAAATATTTCTTTATAAATCTCTGTTAGCGTACTGGCTGTATGGATCTGGCATCTGTTCCGGTTACCAGGCTTAAAGGTGTCGGTCCGAAGCTTGCCGATAAACTCAAGCGATTAAAAATTTCATCGCTGCAGGACGTGCTGTTTCATCTGCCTTTGCGTTATCAGGATCGAACCCGGCTGGTACCAATTGCAGAACTGATACCTGGCATCGAGGTGATGACGACAGGTGTTGTTGTGACCTGCGAAGTATTGTTTAGACGGCGCCGGTCTTTGCTTTGTGTGATCGCTGATCAGCAGGGCAATCAGCTGGCACTGCGATTTTTCCATTTCAATCAGCAACAGCAGCAACGATTGCGAGTTGGCGTGCAGGTGCAGTGTTATGGCGAAGTACGCCGTGGCCCGCAACTACTGGAAATGGTGCATCCTGAATTCCAGACCCTGGCTGCTAATGTGTCTGCGAGTATCTCCGATGATGCACTGACGCCCGTGTATCCGGTGACTGAAGGTTTGCATCAGTTATCAATGCGCAAAATAACTGATGCGGCACTGCAGCAGTTGCGGTCTTCCGATGTGCAAGAGTTGCTGCCATTAAGTGCACAACATGCTGCAAATCATAGTGTGTCATTAAAAAAAGCGCTGATAACGGTACATCGCCCTGATTCCAGTGACGATATCGATGCGCTGTTGCAGGGCAAACACGCTGCAGTACAGAGGCTGGTGCTTGAAGAATTGGTTGCACATCGTTTAAGTGTGCAGCAGATTCGCAACGCAATAAAAAAACAGCGCGCGCCATTGTTAAAGCCTTCAGGTAACCTGCCTCAACAACTGATCAGCTCGCTGCCGTTTACACTGACCAATGCGCAGCTGCGAGTCATAGAAGAAATACGCGCCGATATTGGCAGTGGTTTGCCGATGCTCAGACTCGTACAGGGTGATGTGGGCTCCGGTAAGACACTGGTTGCCGCAGCAGCTGCAGCTTGTGTTGTGGATTCCGGCTATCAGGTAGCGGTAATGGCACCTACCGAAATACTTGCAGAGCAGCACTTGTTAAGTTTTAGCAGCTGGTTCGATCCTCTGGGTGTGAAAATAGGCTGGTTAAAGGGCAAGCTGACAGCAAAGCAGAAACGTGCAGAACTTGAGTCGATTGCATCAGGCCAGGCTAGAATTGTTGTAGGTACCCATGCCTTGTTTCAGCAGGATGTTGTCTTTAAAGATCTTGGATTAACCATTGTTGATGAGCAACATCGTTTTGGCGTACACCAGCGATTGTCGCTGCGTGAAAAAGGTGTTGCAGGCAATATTGTGCCGCATCAGCTAACCATGACAGCAACGCCTATCCCGCGAACACTGGCAATGACCAGCTATGCAGATCTGGATTATTCGGTCATCGATGAATTGCCCCCCGGTCGACAGGCAATCACCACTGTGGCGATTCCCAATGCACGCCGTGTTGAAGTGATAGAGCGGGTTGCACAGGCGGTTAAAGAAGGGCGGCAGGTCTACTGGGTATGCACGTTGATAGAAGAGTCTGATGCTCTGCAAGCCAGTGCCGCCGAAGACACCTGTGTTGAGTTACAGGAATACCTTGCAGATACACGCGTGTCACTGGTGCATGGAAGAATGCATGCCACTGAAAAAGAAGCGGCCATGCAGCAATTTAAAAATCATCATACAGACTTGCTGGTAGCAACAACGGTTATTGAAGTGGGAGTTGATGTCCCGAACGCTTCATTGATTATTATTGAAAATGCAGAACGGTTGGGTTTATCCCAGTTGCATCAGCTGCGTGGTCGCGTTGGGCGGGGTCACAAGCAAAGCAGTTGTGTGTTGTTGTTTGAACAAGGTTTGAGCCAGCGAGCGCGTGATCGCATTAGTACACTGCGTGAGAGTAACGATGGATTCTATATTGCAGAACGTGATCTCGAACTGCGTGGTGCAGGTGAGGTGCTTGGCACACGGCAAACCGGTGCGGCACAGTTTAGAATTGCAGATCTGATGCGGGACAAAACACTGTTGCCAACCGTTAAAAATATCAGTGATGATATTACCGAGCACCACCCTGAGAACATAATGCCGTTAATTATGCGCTGGCTTGGAGAGGAATCACCTGAGTACGGCAATGTGTAGAGTACGGCAATGCTGAGCAGGCAGATGGTTTAACCGTTATTAATTTTTTTGTAGTCAACTGCCCGTATAAGCAGCACGGCAAGTCCGCCGGCCAGCATGCCATATAAGTGAGCGTTAACAATCACATTGCCACCGGTGATTTTCTCACTTGATTCAACAGCGCCATAGATCTGTTCCCAGGTCACTTTGCCAATCGTATAAGCGCCGATCAGGCATGCAATGGGCTTGTGGTTTCTGAACTCCGCAATTGCCCCGCCCAGCAGCAATCCGTACAGAGCGCCGGACAAGCCAACGTACCAAACGAGATGTGGGTCAAAAATCAGTAGTCCGAAGCCAACGCCGAGCATTGAAATAATACCGGTGAATGCCCATTGTGTGGCAGTGAGGGCGTGCGCCAACAGCAGCGTGATCATGCCGAGACCGGCCAGATTTAACAACAGATGTGGATAACCCAGATGCACCAGATTGCCGGTCAGGATTCGCCACCATTGGCCTGATTCCAGTATTTCTGCGCGCCCGAAACGTAGAGGTACCGCCAGATCCAGCACTTGAAAAGCAAGGCATGCAGCAGCGATCAGTGCAGCCAGTAGCCATGTTTTCATATTACTTGCATGGTTAGACGCTATAACTGTTGAGTCTGGTAGTGAAGAGTCTGCGTCAGTGGGTTTTTCGGGCATGGTTTTTTACTATCGAACTCGGTTCATTGGCCCGGATTTATCAAACAGTAACCGGTGCAAGCTGCACGGTCGCTATAATTTGACACCCGGAGCTTATGCGGCAGACTCCAGGCCTTGGCCGGGCGAAACAATTAACGAACAAGAATCATTGTAGAGGGAACAAGTGAAGTTCTCGCTCGTCTGATTCTACACCAACGATTTAGATCAACTCGGAGTTGAACATTGAATTCAAGAACCTTACCTGCGGTAACTGCAAGCACCGTTAGAAGACAATCCGGCTTCAGCCTGATTGAATTGATTGCCGTGGTGGCGATTCTGGGCATATTAGCAGCGGTAGTCGCGCCAAACATTCTTGGTGCGCCGGGCAAGGCGCGTGTTACGCGTGCGAAAACTGACATCACTGCCATTGTTAGCGCGTTGCAGACTTACAAACTGGATAATTTTAATTTCCCGACCACGGATCAGGGTCTGCAGGCGCTGGTGGAGCAACCGACTGGTGATCCGGAAGCACCCAACTGGCAGGATGGTGGTTACCTGACCAGCATGCCCAAGGATCCATGGGGTCGCGACTATCTTTATGTTAGTCCGGGTGAAAATGGCGACATTGATGTTTATACCCTGGGAGCCGATGGTCAGACCGGCGGTGAAGGTGAAAATGCCGACATCGGCAATTGGGAAGAGAGCTCGTCATAGACAACACAAGCGGCAGACAGAGCTAAGAGCGTGATTCAGCGTGCACAACGCAGGCCCGTAAAGTACAGGCCCAAAAAGCACAGGCCCAAAAAGCACAGGCAACGTGGCTTCAGTCTGCTAGAGCTGATTGTCGTTATTGCGATCATGGCGACTGTCACTGGCGTGATCATTCCACGTATCAACTTCGGTGGTGATAAAAAGCAAATACAGACTGAAGCCACAAGGCTAGCCGAGCTGTTTCGACGTGCCTCTGATGAATCGATCTTCAAAAGCGCTGAACTTGGTATTCTGTTCACTGACAGTGACTACCAGTTTTTGAAGCTTGAAGGTGGCAACCGGGAAGGTAAATGGGTGCAGTTTGAAAGCAACATGTTTCGAAAACGTGAGTGGCCGGATGGTTTTGAAGTTGAACTGCAGGTAGCCGGTGTACCGGTAGTGCTGGAAGCTTCGGAAGAAGTCGAGTTCGACGAGAAAACCCGACCTCAGGTCATGGTGCTTTCCAATGGTGAAATTATGCCTGATTTCAAGATCATCATCGACAAAGGCATACTGGATGATCGCTGGATGGTTGCCACTGGTGTTGATGACCTGATAGAGCTGGGCATCGAAGGAGAAGCGTTTTGACGGTATTACCACATCAGCGCGGATTTACTCTGATGGAAATACTTGTGGCGTTGGCCATCATTGCTGTCGTGCTCGGTGCATTGGTGCAGGCAGCCGGTGCATCAGCGTCAAATGCCGGGCGTATCCGCGACAAATCAGTTGCACAGTGGATCGCTTCCAACCGACTTGCCGAAATGCAGCTAGCCGGCACCTTCCCGGACACCGGTACAAAAACCGGTGAAGCCGAAATGCTCGGCCAGGTCTGGCACTGGAAAACCCGTGTGCAAAACGTAGAAGACGACGATCTGCGGCGGGTTGATATTGAAGTACGCAAAAACGCTGATGCGCAGAATCCAATCAGCACAATCGCAGGCTTTGTTAATCATCCGCAGTTGCAAAGTCGCAATACGGCTCAACCCTGATACACTGCGTAAACAAGTTGCACTGTCCATCCCTATGCGCCAACGTGGTTTTACATTACTCGAACTGATCGTTGCGATTGCTATTCTGGCAATCATGGCAGGGGCTACCTATGCCGGTTGGTTCAACGTCACCCGTATTGCGCAAAGCTCCGAACGAGTCGCCGAGCAATACGATTCTCTGGAGCGAACTTTCTACTGGCTGCAGGAAGATTTCGAACAGATTGTTGACCGCGATATGGTTGATGAGCTGGGTGGCAAACGCAAAAGCCTTGAAATCAGCCAGGCCGGTGAGTTTGTTGTTGCCGTCACTCGTGGTGGCTGGGGTAATCCGGCGTTGTTGCAATTGCCGCCGCGCAGCGACTTGCAGCGCGTGGCCTATATTCTAGATGATGAACAACGGCTGCTGAGGCGCTACTGGTACCATGTTGACCGCTTCGATGCGAATGCATTCAGTGAAAGAAAGCTGCTGGATAACGTTGAATCATTTACTTTTCGATTTCTTGATTTGCGCGGTGAGTGGCATACCGCATGGCCGCCGGAAAGTGTCACCGATGAAGATTTCGCCGAGCTGCCGGTTGGTGTTGAAGCGACAGTTGAAGTGGCAGGTGTTGGTGAGTTAAATCGCTTGTTTGTGTTGCCCTACTAATCCGATTAGCCATCAAGATGCATTATTCATCCAGCAAACAGTTTAAAAGACAGTGTGGTGCCGCACTGGTCACTACGTTGCTGATGGTCGCGTTGATTACTGTCACGGTAACCGCAATGGCGGTTAAGCAGCAGCGCTCAATTCAGCTGGCGCAAAACCGCCAGACACAGTTGCAGCTGCGAAATCTTGCCGGTGCCGGAGAACGGTTTGCGATGGCAGTGCTTCGGCGTGACCACCAGGATGGCGAGCGTAACAACTCTGACAGCACCGAAGACTTCTGGGCGCAGAGTCTGCCGCCGGTACCGGTCGATGGTGCGACTGTCGAAGGTTGTGTGATTGATCTGAATGGAAAATTCAATCTCAATAATCTGGTTGATGTAGAAGGCAATGCAGACGAGCAGGAGTTTCAGCTGTTGCAGCGCTTATTGACTGCCCTGACAATCGACTCAACCAAAGCTGAAGCTATAAGAGACTGGATAGACCCGGATATCGACGCAACTGGCGCTAATGGTGCCGAGGATGATTTCTATACCGGCCAGACACCTTCATACCGTGCCGCCAACGGCCCGATGGTCAGTCCCACCGAGTTGCTGCTGGTAAAAGGCTTTAGAGTCACTGATGAGGGTGGACTAGATGACTATGACGTTCTGCTGCCTCACATCACAACGCTGCCAGAAGCCACTGCGATCAACGTTAATACCGCATCCAGCTCGGTACTCGCATCACTGGCACCGCACGTTGCGGCTATTGCAGATGAGATAAGTGTTGTAGACGATGAATACTGGCAGGAATTTCCGAGCTGCCCTGAAGGCGGTGGCTTGCTCGATACCTTGCTTAATGCTGATGACGAAGGCGCAGACCAAAGCGCTGACAATGGTTCTCAGGTGGCTGAAGGTGATGCTGAGCAGGAAGAGGACGAAGGCGGTTTTATTTACGAAACTACCGACAGCTTTCTGCAGGATGTGATAAACCCCGATAATCCGGAAGAGGATCTCGGTGACATCATCGTCGGGGTTAGTAGTGAGTATTATTTGGCACGCGTAACCATCACTCGCGATGATATCACTCTCACTCAATACACAACTTTCAAACGTGACAACAACGGTGCGGGCACGTTGGAAGTTGTCCGCAGATCACGAGGCGGATTGTAGTGAGATTTTTGGGTAACAGATTGGACTAGCTATGGCTCAGTATTTCCTAACCTATCTACCACGAGTTGGAGACGATTATCTTCGCTGGACTGTCTGCGATGATAAGGGCGGCGTTATTGGTAATGCTGATCATGGGCCGTTTGAAAAAGCCGCCAAAGCTGCTGGCCGTCATCGTGTGGTGATGGTGGTGGCCGGTACCGAAGTACTGATGGAAGAAGTTGAAGTTCCGGCGACCAACTTATCAAAAGCGCTCAAGGCTGTGCCCTACATGCTTGAGGAACAACTGGCTCAGGATGTGGAGGCGTCCCACTTTGCGTTTGGCAACAAAGGCGGCAACGGCAGGATTCCGGTCGTGGTTATCGCCAAACAGGGGCTCGAATGGATTCAGGAAATGGCCACTGAGTCCGGTCTTAATGTTCTTGAGATTATTCCGGAAACTCTGGCACTGCCAGGTTCACCGGAGCACTGGACTATCATGACAAACGACGGTCATGCTTCGGTCAGATTGTCTGCTTCAAGAGGGTTTTCCTGTGACAGTGAAATGCTGCCTTTACTACTGGAAAATGCTATCGAAGGTGCACCGCCTGAACATATCGAAGAAGAGATACGACGCTCACGGCACTTCATCTGCGGGCCGGGTGAATTTCATTTGCACCCTGATGTGCGGCCTGAATTTATCCGTACTGAAGTAGCGCTTTTTGCCAGAGGTTTAAGCGAGTATAAAAAACCGGCAGACAGGATAAACCTGCTGCAGGGTGGCTACGGAAAAACCGAGGCGCTCGGTAAAGCCTGGAAGCCATGGCGTGTTCCTGCCGCGTTGGCTGCTATGCTTCTGGCACTCTGGGGTGGCACCAGTTATCTTCAATACCAGCAACTGGGTGTCGAAGAGGCACGTTTAAATGATGAGATGGTGAGCACGCTCAAGCGTGCTTTCCCGACGGTTCAAAATCCCGAGCGCGATCCACTGCGGCAAATGCGCTCCAGACTCAGAGCAGACACAGGTACTGGAATAGATGAGGCCAGTTTTGTTGTGATGATGTCTGCCATTGGAGCCGCACTGAATCAGCTTAACGAGCCCACGGTCAGTAGCATCAACTTCAGAAGAGGTCAGCTTGATATCGTGCTTGAGGCGGAATCTCTTCAGGATGTCGACAAACTGAAATCGAGTCTGGAGCAGGAGAATCAGCTGGTGGCCAATGTGCAGTCAGCGGTAAAGGAAAAAGAAAGAATCAAAGCGCGATTACGTGTAGAGGCGAGTTCATGAGCATCAAAGAATGGTACACAACGCAAACTCCGCGTGAGCAGTTTATAGTTGCTGCCACAGCGATTGTAGGCGTAGTGGCGATGGTCTATGCCTTCGCTTACAAACCACTGAGTACCGGGATTGCCTCCCGACAAATATCAGTGGCTGCCAAGCAACGCGATCTTGAATGGATGCAGCAGCAATCGCCGGCCAGTGTGGCAGGTAGTGGTCAAACCATACAGCCAATGGAAAAAGCGCCCTATCTTTTACTTGATGAGGCAATTAAAAGAGCGCGTATCTCAACACCGGAGCGAGTCACACCGGATGGCAGTGAAGGTGCCAGAGCCCAGTTTTCAAACGTTGAGTTCGATAAATTGCTGCAGGTGCTGGGTGGGCTTGAACAGACTTATGGACTTTCTGTTAAAACCATTAACCTGAGTAGAAAAGATGCGGGTGAAGTGAGTGCAAGGCTTAGCCTGGAGGCCTATCAGTGAAAGTATTTGGCTTGATACTGCTTGGTCTGCTGGCGTTTGTTGCAACAGTGGTTTGGAAGTTTCCAGCAGAGGGTGTATTGCCACACGTAAATACCGCACCGGTGAGACTGGCAGGCGTACAGGGGACTGTCTGGAACGGTTCAGCTGCTTCTGTGATCGCGCCTGAGCCGGCGCTCCCTGTTAGCAACGTGACCTGGAAGGTACAGCCTGCAACGCTACTTTCTGGCAGTGCTGGCGCGACAATTCATTTTGAAGTGCTGGGTGGCAAGGGTGAAGGGCTGCTGAAAAGAAATCTGGCAGGCAGTGTATTTGTCACAGATGGCAACTTTCGTGTACCGGCCAGTCGGCTTGAACAGTTCTTACCGTTGCCGGTCGCTGAGTTCGGCGGCATAGTGCAGGCTTACGTCGATGAGATGGAACTTGAAAACAATCTTCTCAAGCGAACTGTAGGCAGGCTCACCTGGAGTAATGCCGAAGTTAAAAACACAGTGAATCTGGGTGAAGTGTTATTTGATATCGTGCCACAGGCTGAAGATCATATTGGTACGCTCAGCAATACCAACGGTCAGCTTGATCTGAGCGGTGAGGTGCTACTCGATCAAGCCGGTAACTACAGAGCTGATATTCAAATCAAACCCACTGCTGAAACGCCGGCTCAGGTCAACGGCCTGCTCGGGGTACTAGGCAGTCCTGCCAGTGACGGTAGCTATCGAATTCGCAACAACGGCAACATCAGAAATCTGCAATTCTAACGAAACAATATTGTGATGATTTGTTGCGATCTTTGGCGTGTATTGTGCCGTAGAATTGCACTTAACTGGTGATCAATAGTTGGTAGTAGAGACAGTGCGGTACGGAAACAAACCGTTGATGTTCTGCATAAACATTTGCACGATGTTACTACCTTCCGTTGGTCAAACGTTACCTAAGTCACATGAATTATGTTGAATTGTCGATAGATTGCCTGAATATTCAGCCATACCATCGTCGTTAAATTAGCGGATTTGAACTGCATGCCAGCCGGAGCTCTGGATATGGGTGACTACCTCAACGAGGTTGTCGCTATATCAAAGATAGCAGGAAAGAAAATTCTCGAGCACTACGAGTCTGAAGTGGTGGTGACCTCGAAGCATGACAACACGCCACTCACAGAAGCAGACCTTGCTGCCAACCGCATTATCATAGAGCAGCTCCGATCACTGTCGCCCGAGCTTCCTATACTTACTGAAGAGTCCTGCGGAATTCCGTTCGCGGAGCGTAACGAGTGGAATACCTACTGGCTGGTTGATCCACTCGATGGCACCCGTGAGTTCATCAAGCACAGTGGTGAATTCAGCGTTAACATTGCGCTGATTCAAAATGGTGTGTCCGTACTCGGTGTTGTGCACGCGCCGGTACTTGATATTACCTACTCGGCATGCCGTGATTGCGGTGCCTGGAAGCAGATAGGCGATGCAGAGCCTGAAAGCATCTCGGTGCGCACTGCGCCCAAAAACGGTGTCACAGTGGCGCGCAGCAGCGCGCCGCTAACCGGTGGGTTATTAAGTCGATTTTTGGACAAACTGGGCGAGTATAAAGTCATCTCTATGGGTGGTGCGCTGAAGTCCTGCCTGGTGGCGGAAGGAAGTGCTGATGTTTACGCGAAGCTGGGTCCAACCGGAGAGTGGGACACAGGTGCCGCCCAATGCATTGTTGAAGAAGCAGGTGGACACATCACAGACACAAAAATGCGGGAGCTTCGTTATAACACCAAAGACTCTTTGCTAAATCCGCACTTTTTTGTTTTTGGCGCCGGTGACCACAACTGGTCGGATTATCTGGAAGATCCAAACGACAGTTAGCGCCCAGGCGGCTTGAAAATCATCTTTTGGTCCTCGCCCGATTCCGGGCACCCAGACTTCTCCAGTATCAGCAACGACACTCAGTGCATGCGCGATGCAAACCCGCGGATGGTGTCGACAATTTGTCAACTCGAATCGTAACCACATCACAGAGTGCAGCGAAGGGTATGTTGCATGTGGTTGTCTCTGTCGACAGATCTAGAGTCAGACCGACTTCGTCCGGCTTAACTGGTGAATCCGTTTGACGGTTATTCTGCCTCTGGTGATTGCAAGTCCGTGATATGACGCCGGATTGCAATATCAGTGCTGAACAAAAGACAAACCCTACAAGGACTAAACATGTTCCTGCGATTCAGAAAGACATTCGCTTCAAGACTTGCGATTGTTTGCCCGCTTGTGTTGTCTGCAGTTTGCTGGGCACCCGGTGCATCTGCGCTGGAGTTTCCAAAGTTGAAGCTTCCCTCTATCAGCCTGCCTTCGGTGGGTTTTAATGGCAAGTACCTGAGTGGCAACTACTACGGTGGTGCTGGTTTTGGCGGGTCCAGCCTGGAGCCGCAGTTAACTCAATCAGGCTATACAGCGACAGATAACGGTGACGGAGGAGCGCAATTATTTTTCGGGCGTGACTTAACCACGCGAATATCAATTGAAGGCTACTATTCTGATCTGGGTCAAGTCTCTTTAAGTAGCGAAGATGCACCTCCAGGCCGAATCGACTATTCCACTATAGGTGCCAGTGCTCTGGTGTACTTGCTAGGTAGTGGTGGCATCGACTCTCTGGCAGATCGCCGTGGTCTGAACCTGTATGCGCGCGTTGGCGCAGGCTGGGTGAATAATCAGGGGCTCGGTATTGAGTTCGACAGAGCCAATGATTTTGCTCTGTCAGGTGGATTTGGAGCGGAGTTTAATTTGAGAAACGGCTTCGGGCTTCGCAGTGAGGTTCATACTTTCGATACAGATGCCCGTGTAGTCAGCTTCAATATAGTTAAACGATTCCGCGTGCAGAATAACGGTGGCAGGCTACCGGTAATTCTCGATAAAGCAGACACTCCGCTGCTTAAATCAGACAAGGATGTTGCCGCGAAAAAGAATGCAGCGCTGCTCAGGAAAGATAGCGATGATGATGGTATTAATGATCGCGATGATCTTTGTGATTCAAGTGAAGAGGGTGCAAAAGTTGATGACTATGGTTGTGATTTTTCCGGTGTGATTGAGGGTGTGACTTTTAACACTGCTTCTGCAAATCTGACTTCTGCCAGCAGAACTGCACTGAACAAAGTGGTTACTCAACTGAAACATAACCGGGATGTAAATATCACGGTGGAAGCGCACACAGATAATCGTGGCAGTGCGAGCAAGAATATGGCTTTGTCGCGTGCGCGTGCGGAATCTGTAGTCAGTTACCTGGTCAACAGAGGCAAGATCGATGTTGAGCGTATCACTGCTACCGGCTTTGGCGAAAGCAGGCCAATCAAGAGTAATCAGACACAAGCCGGTCGTCTTGCGAATCGGCGTGTTGAGATTAAGGTGAACGAAAAATAGCGGAGTGTTTTTTATAAGCAACTGAATAAACCGTTCAGCAATTGTTAGTGTTTGCTGCATATACTCAGTTGATAATAAACACCGAACTGAAAGCCGGATAACCGGTCTGAACTTTGATCAGTTGTAACTGACATCTGAATCTAAATTTTCCGGCAAAGCGCAATCGTTTTGTTGTTACACAGGTAATTAATATGATGAACTATAGAAAAGTCGTCCTGATCCCGTTGCTTGCAGCAGGCTTAACTGCCTGTGCAACTGATGGTTCATTGAGTCGTACCCAAACCGGGGCCGCTGTAGGCGCTGTTGCAGGTGCCGTGCTGGGTCATCAGGTTGATGATGACAAAGGCCGTTTCGTTGGTGCGCTCGCAGGAGCGTTGGCAGGCGGTGCGGTAGGCAAGTATATGGATGATCAGCAGCGCGAGCTGGAAGAGCAGCTGCGTCGTGAACAGGCTGCAGAGCAAATTCAAATCTCGCGACTGGCGGATGACACGCTTAAGCTTGACCTTGACAGCGAAGTGTCTTTTGACATTGACAGCTCACGGATCAACCGTGGTTTTTATCCAAGTCTTGATAAAGTCGCCAGTGTTCTTTCACAGTATCCACAGACTGCGGTACATATTATCGGGCACACAGACAGCACCGGATCAGAGCAATATAATCAACAGCTGTCGATGCAACGCGCCAGTAGTGTGCAGCGCTATCTGACCCGACAAGGCGTAGGCAGCCCCAGAACTCGAACAGACGGCCAGGGTGAAAATGCACCGATAGCAAGCAATGAAACGGCCGATGGTCGTTCGCGCAATCGACGCGTAGAAATATACCTGAAGCCTATTGTTGAAGGACGCGAAGCAGCAGCGTTCAACTCACCGGTGTAAGCTGGCGTTAGCTATCCAATAGAAAAGGCCGAACTATCCGGCCTTTTTTGTATCTGCAGTGTAGTTGCCCTAAGCGGTCGTATTTTAAAGAGGCCAAACAATCAGCAGAATAGGCACTGATACAGCGACAATAATGATTTCAAGTGGCAGCCCCATCCGCCAATAGTCACCGAAATGATAACCACCGGGACCCATCACCAACGTATTGGACTGATGCCCGATTGGTGTCAGGAATGCGCAGGATGCCCCGACCGCGACAGCCATCAGGAACGCATCACTGCTAACACCCAGCGATGTGGCAATAGCCACTCCAATAGGCGCCATGACCAATGCGGTAGCTGCGTTGTTGATGATGTCAGATAAAAACATGGTCACTACCAGGATCATGGTCAGCAATGCGACAGCGGGTAAACCCTCAGTGACCTGCAGAATGGCGTTTGCCATCCATGTGGTTGTACCGGTGCTTTCGAGTGCACGTCCGACTGGTATCATCGAACCTAACAATACAATTACCGGCCAGTCGATTTCGTCGTAGATTTCCCTGACTGAAATAATTTTCATCAGAATGAATATGCCGATAGCAATTAAAAACGCTATCGGCAAAGTCACAAAGCCAGCCACGCCCATGGCAATGGCTCCGGCAAACACCAGCAGCGCAGGAATGACTTTACGCTGTCTGTTTAGTGCCAGCGGTCGCTTAGCAAGAGGCCACAGGCCGAGTGTTTGAAACTGCTCGTCAATCGTATCGGCGTCGCCAAACATCAGTAATACATCACCGGCTTTGAAACGTTGTCTTTTGAGTCGGGTTTTTATGATTTCCCCGTTACGCGCGATACCGGCCAGCGCCAAGGTTCTTTTTGCCTGAATCCGCAGGTATTCAACACTACGATCAATCAATGGTGAAGTCTGCCCGACAACACCTTCCAGCATGATTTCATTTTCGGACTGTGGCTGTATAAAGTTGCTGGAGGCGGTAGTCAGCAACTCGAGTCCGTTTTCTTCAACGATCTGCTGCAGGTGCGATGGATCACTCTGTACCAGCAGAATGTCTCCTTCCGCAAATCGATATTGCAGTGGAATCGGGCGTGCGAAGCCGTTTTTCTGTGCCATGCCGACAACGTCCACCTGATCGGAGCTGAAAATCTCACTGTCTTTTAAGAGCTCTCCGATCAATGCCGAGCCTGGCTTTATTTCGATCTCGGTCAGATAATGCGAAATTTCAAACATCGCTGTACCGTCTTTGCTACTTCGGTTTTTTGGTATAAAGCGCCAGCCGATCAAAGTGATGAAAGCAAGACCAATCAGTGCCACAAAGAAACCAACGGGGCTGAAGTCGAACATTGAGAATGGTTCCCCGCTGACTTCGGCGCGGTAGCTGGCGATGATGATATTGGGTGGTGTGCCAATCAGTGTGGTCATACCACCGAGAATGCTGCCAAACGCCAGCGGCATAAGCACCAGCGCCGGTGATCGATTAGCCTGGTTGGCCGTTGCAATTGCAACCGGTAACATAAGTGCCAGTGCGCCAACGTTGTTCATAAATGCCGAGGCCACTGTGACCACAGCAGTGAGCGATGCTATATGAATGTAGATGTTGTCAGTGAAAGGTGTCAGATACGAAGCGATCACATTAACAACACCGGCATTCTTCAGTGCATGGCTGATAATTAATACCGCTGCCACGGTAATCACTGCAGCATGACCAAATCCGCTAAACGCATCCTCTGATGGCACTACACCTGCCACCACTGCCATGACCAGACAAAAAATCGCAACAATATCGTGTCGATATTTGCCCCAGGCAAACAGGACCAGCGTGACCAACAGAATACAGGTAATAGTGATTTGCGGCGTAGTCATGAATAGTGTCCCGACAAACGGCGGTAAGCCTTTTTGAGGTGGCCGTTTGCAAACCGGCAAATAATTAGCAGCCGCTATAGTATAACGCGTAGCACGTTGTATGCTGCCTAAATGGGCAGGCGCGCATGCACCATGCCTGCATTGTTCACAAAGGCGCATCGTCCAGGAACAATGCAGGCGAACGGTGTATTGCTCAGCTCATTATGTACCCTTCAAGGTGATTAATGGTTTGTTGCTGCTCTGCAATTGTTGCTCTGACTAAATCGCCGATCGACAATACGCCAATGATTTTTTCCCGTTCCAGTACCGGCAAATGGCGGATATCGTGTTTGGTCATCAGCTCCATGCAGGTGTCTATTGTGTCATCTGGTGCGACGCTAATTATGTTGGTAGTCATAATTTCGGCAACCGGAGTTTCACTGGATAATTTTCCCTGCAATATCACCTTACGTGCGTAGTCGCGTTCCGAGACAATGCCGGCGAGTTTGGCGCCGTCTGTCACAAGCAGAGCGCCTATGTTCTTCTCAGCCATAAATTTTATCGCATCAAGCACCGCCTGATTTGCATTGATGGTCCATATTTCAGTCGGCTTGGTGGCCAACAGATGTGTGACTGGTTTCATCGGTTCCTCCGAATTAAACTGGCTTTGGCAAGTTAGCTTTGGTCAGCAGGTTTGGCCAGCACATATAGCCAGGGCATATGGCCAGGAAATCTGCCAATAGATGTGGAGTTCTGTATGCTTTGTATCCTTGAAATGGTGCAGATGTGCGGATCAAACGGGCTCCCGTACCTGAGTCTACAACGGTAGCGTGCTTCTGATTGTGTCGCAACTGTACGAACCTTGTAGTACTACATTACCTGATTTTGTAGGGATTCTTAATGGCGAAAATACTGGATGGCGAAAATACTGGCATTTAAAAAGAAAAAAGCGTCATCAAAAGGCAAGACGCTGTGTGCCAGTAACCATCATAAATGGAAAGTAGAGACGCGGCAGAAATTTGATGTCAAGCTGGGAAAGCTGGTGACAGTTTACCGTTGCGAGCGGTGTGGTTCCTTTAAGAATCGGCTAACGTAGAGCTACTGACAACCACGCAGTTTCTGCCTTTGGCAATGGCGTTCTGCAGAGACTTATTAGCATTGCCAATCATGGCTAAAAACGATTCATCGGTATTGCTTGTTGCTCCGACACTGCAACTGACAGTCAGTAGGCTTGACTGATAATCGACGCTACTCTTGTTCACCAGTTGTCGCAAGCGCTCGCATACCATAATAGCGTTGTGATCACCGACATTGCTAAGCAGGCAGATAAATGTTGATGCATCGTAGCGTGCCATCACATCATTCTGACGCAGCTCCGCGCTGAGTAGCGGTGCCAGTGACTTAATCACTGCGTTGCTGGCTTCGGGGCTGTGCTGTGTCGTTATATCTTCGTAGTTGTCAATTTCGATCATTGCCAGTGTCAGTTTGATATCGCCGCGAATGGCACTGCCGTAGAGTTTTTCGCCAACTTCAAACAGGTAATCACGGTTGTAGACACCGGTCTGCAAATCTCTTGTAGCGTTGTATTTGATCTCACGCACTCGCTCGACTGACTCAACACAGTGTTTTATGCGATAGTAAAATTCATCCGTGGGCATTGGCTGACGAATGACGTCATTGGCGCCGGCACGGAGCAGCTTGGCACCGAGTTGTTGTTCGTCCTGGCTGCATAGTGTGGCAATAGCCAGGTCTTCGCGGCGATACTGCTGTCGCAGATCACTGATCGTTTCCATCGCGTCGAACTGCAGTGTGCTTTGATCCATGATGATCAGTGAGATATCTGGATGTTCACTGAGTTGCCGGCGTATATCTGCCTTGTTGCGTACGTCTATAATGGTATATCTGTGGATGTCCAGCAATTGGCGGATCTTCTTTCTGTTGATATCGTCAGTGCTGAAATAAAGGATTTTTCGTTGCGGGTTTTGTAGTGTCTGCTGAACAATATCTGCAAGCAGTTCGATATCTTCGTCGGTACGTTTCAGTACGCAATCGATAATATGCTTATCCAGCAGTCGATCAGCAACATCGTCAGTCACCTTGGACGATATCGCAATCGTCGGGATCGCGTTTTCGGTTAATGAGTCTAACACTTCACCATTCGGCGCATCTGGCAGTCGGGTGTCAACCACTGCCAGTACATACTCACCGGCGTGTTGCTCAACGAGCTTGCGTACTGCAGCAGCGGTATTGACTGCATCTGCTGTCACACCGAGACTCTTTTCAACCCGTTCTACCAGCGCATCGCGTACCGCTTGCTCCTGCTCTGCAATCAGCACACGCAGTGAACCGTTGAATTCATTGGATTCGGCTGGCGACGCTTTAGAAATTTGGCTCATGGCGGGCTTTGGGTTCAGTGGTAGGACTAATAGTAGTTTTACGAGGTTTTAAATACGTATCGAGCAACAGCATTGTCAGGAATTTCGATCATTTAAGCGTGGCTTACGTTTAACCGATCGCCGTTTTAGGGGAAAATCTGACAGCAGCTGTTTTTGTGCAATTAGTTTTCCAGATCCCGTGTGGATCAAATTTAGCTAACCCTAAGGGCTCGCTCAATTCATGCCAATTCTGCCGATTTATTCGTATAAATGATCGATTCGACGCTCGCCGGGGTGCTGCCCGGGAACCTGGTCACAGCATTAGAGTGGGTACACGCCGCTTCGGGTTATCTGCAGCGGTCCGATTTGCCCGGCGAACTGGAACAACCCGATCCTACGCCGGCATCTGTACTGATCCCTTTATTTAAAAACCAGGGCGAATGGCATGTGTTGTTTATCAGGCGCGTTGCAAATGAACGCGATCATCATAGCGGTCAGGTGGCATTTCCAGGCGGCAGAGCGGATCCGATAGATACTGATCCGGTGGCGACTGCCCTGCGCGAGGCGCACGAGGAAATCGGACTGGAGACTGGCGTCACTAAGGTCATACATGTGCTGCCACAGTATCTGACCAGTAGCAGCTATATTGTGACACCGGTGATTAGTATTGTCCCGTGGCCCTATCCCTACAAAGCCCAGCCGAGCGAAGTAGGACGGATTTTTTCTATTCCTCTAAGCTGGCTTGCTGATCAGCGAAATGTCGAGTTGCGTGATAAATATGTCAGCCGTGACAACTTTCAGGCGACACTGAAAGTGGTGTATTACCAGCCGTTTGATTCAGAGGTGCTGTGGGGTGCTTCTGCACGAATGACCATCTCGTTGCTACAGTCACTTTATGCCGGTGATTTCAGGTTAAACAAGGAGTAACCCGGTTGGGTTGTGGCTACATCTTTCAGGCTTTTATCCAGCGTCGCAAAGCTTGCAGAAATAACTTTTTTGGCGCCGGTCTATTGACAGAAAACTCTTTTCTGACGGCCCTGTTCTTCAGGTTTTGGAAGTAATCGCTTTCAATGCGTCTAATTGATCAGTGTCAGCGATTTTTCACCGCGTTAAGAATACGCTCAACACCTTCCTCAAGTAGTACACGGCTACATGCAAAATTCAATCGTTGATAGTGCTTATGGCCGTACTGTCTGCCCGGCGATAAGCCGACTCCAGCGTTAATAAAAAAATCGCTGGCATCTTCCGACGTAAGTTTGTTTGTGTCTATCCATGCCAGATAAGTTGCATCGAGTTTGTCCATTGATAGCACATCGGATTGATTGATGGCTTGCATAAGATAATCGTGGTTACCGCGCAGGTACTCGATTAGCTCACTGTGCCATTGCCAGCCATCAGCATAAACTGCTTCTGCAGCACAGTATGACAACGTTGGCACCAGTGGAACGGTGTACAGACACTCGTGGCTGATTGAATCAAGCAATTGCGGGTCAGCCGCATGTATAAACGAACAATTCGCACCGGCCAGATTAAAAGTCTTACTCGGGGACATAATTGTTACAACATGCTGGCTATGCTCTTTTGCAGCCAGTGCGGTTGGTACATGTTTTTTGGTTTTGCTTAAGATGAGGTCGCAGTGTATTTCATCAGAGATCAGCAAGGCGTTATGACTTGCGCAAAGCGTTGCAATTCTGTGTAGCTCACTTTCTGAAAACATGACACCCATCGGGTTATGTGGTGAAGACAACAGAAGCGCTGCAGTACGATTTGAAAATGCTTTTTCCAGTGAATCGAAATCGATAGACCACGTGCCGGTGTGGGTATTCTCAGCCGGTGTATACAACATAGGTACATCAATGCGCTTTTTGCCAACCTTCTCCGGAATTTCCAGCAATGGGTTGTATACCGGTGGCATGACGATAACTTCCTCGCCAATTTCACCGGCAATGCGACAGGCTGCTGTAACCGCTGGTAGCACGCCCGGTATCCAGTAGATATCACCGGTATCAATAGACCAATGGTGTCGGGTAGAACAGTAGTTTGCAACGCAGTCTGCAAGTGACTCGGCAGCAGACGTATAACCTAAGACAGGGTGCTGTATACGTTTGGATATGGCTTTGGTTACAACGTCCGGGATTGCGAAATCCATATCGGCGATCCACATTGGAATGACATCCGAGCCGAACTTTTGCCACTTTATAGCCTCTGTATCTTTGCGATTAATAACGCTGTCGAACGGATGGTTCATGTGTAGCAGTGGTCCTGACTTTGTTGAGCTGAAATGGATTCAACAGAATTTCGGAGTGAATTCGGTTATGATCCGGATGCAGTTAATTTTTAATGATTATTTAACACGCATAAATACGGAGAATACACAATGTCAATAGCAAAAGTTACCGAACTCATTGCATCATCGCCGAAAAGCTTTGAAGACGCTATGTCTAATGGTGTGGCGCGAGCAGACAAGACGCTGAAGAACATCACAGGCGCCTGGGTGAAAGATCAAAATGTTGTTGTTGAAAATGGCAAAATCACTGAATACAGAGTGGTTATGAAAGTCACTTTCGTACTCAAAGACTAATAACCTGTCGCTTGCGACTTGAACCACGCTGAGTCATGTGATTTGCACAAGGCTCAGCTTTAATTCGTTATGATTGCCTGCCGTTTTCTTTTCCTGAGTGCTGTTCTGTTGCTGCCCGGTTGCTACATTGAAGGCAGTTCCTGCTCCGGCCCGTTTTGTGTGTCTGTTGCCACTGAAGTGGGTAGCCAAAGCTGTGGTATCGGTTGTGATCAGCGGTTTCAATGTCCTGATGCCGATGTCGTCAGGGTGTTGTCTACCGATGCAATTAATCAGGCGCGACAGAGCGTTTCAACGCAATCAATAACGCAGAGTTCCTGCGGTCTGCAGCGCAATTTGAGCACCGTGGTGTGGAACGAAATTCTTTTCGCAGCTGCTGATCGTCACGCTCGTGATATGGCATCAAACAACTTTGTAGACCCCATTGGTAGTGATGGTTTAAGTGTGGCTGATCGGGTAAGCGGTTTAGATTCATCGCTGACTAATGCCAGCCAGCTTGTCGCCGGGGGATTTTCTGATCCGCAAGCGCTGATCAATGCATGGTTGCGATTAACCGAAGAGTGCAGCCTGTTACGCAATGAGTCTGTTTCGCAGTTTGCGATGGCATGTCGGTATGATGAAAACTCCGACTTTGGCACCTATTGGTCGCTTGTGCTTGCAGACCAGCAGTGAGCGTATGCTTCTGTTAAGTACAAAAAGAGTATGAACAGTCAGTTTTTAACTGTAATAACTGAAGGCTGTAATAAGTAAGGGCTGGAATGAATAAAGGGGTGGGTTCTGCCGAAGCGCCCCCCACCAATATACCGCCTTATATATGAGAAAGTAAGTCTCATTGTTGATGTAACTACCTCAGGGATAGGTTTCCCGCCATCCGGGCCAGCAGACAACTTCGACGTCTCTCCGTCATTGGATCATCACCTCAACAACAGATATGTCGTCGTGTATTGAGGAATCTTTAAGAAACAGTTCAAAACCCTCTGTGATTCTGCTAATTCTGCCATTGCCTTCGTTTTTAATTTTTAAAAGTGAAGTCAGAGCATTGATATCAAAAACTTCATCATTCGCGCTGGTTGTCTCAATCAGTCCGTCCGTGTAGGCGTACAGTTGATGGCTTTTTTGAAAGTGGTTTGTGAACAGTTCCACACCAGCGGTGCTGATAGATTCAATACCCAGTGGAAGCTGAGAACTTGGAATTGACTCTACAATTTCTCCCGCATCGTTAGTGATCAAAATATCCGGTAAGCCCGCATTGCAAACGGTGACTGTACCCCGGGCTTCAAGTACAACAGCAGCGCAACAGAAGAAGCTGGATGGCAGTAGCTCTATCAGTCGATTATTCAGTTCAGTGACAATCTCTTCAACGCTTAGGCCGTTACGGGCAGTAGCTCTGAATATGGAAGCTACCGGCGCTGCGCTGATTGCTGCAGCAATCCCGTGGCCGGTTAAATCTGCCAGTAATGTGTATTTTTCCCCGGAATTGCCAGCATATGCCAATGCAAGGTCACCGGAAAAAGCCTGTAGTGGTCGTTGCCAAATGTGAGCGTGCCCGGGTGTTTTTTCTGATGGGTCATTGATGTGGCGTAGTACTTTCAATGCCAGCGCTTCTTCCTTGTTACGCTGTGTTTTTATTTGTACCAGCTTTTTGCTGATTCGATGGAATCGGATCTCACGCTGCGTAAGTTTTCTGTATGCGCGATAAATCAATGCCTGGCACAACACCGACAGCACCAGCGCAAATACCAACGTCGCTTTGCCTGGTGAGCTGAAGCCATTTGTATCGTTGCTGATGTTGGCAATTGCTAACGCCGCTGCAAGAACAGAGGTTAATAACATCACCTCTATTTTATTTTTTCTAAGCCCGTCAATTAAGCACATGCGTATTAAGCAAACCTGTCACAGGAGCGCTTACTAGTGGCAGTGCGAACGAAAATCACACTTCTATCCAACACATCGCGCGCTCGGATTTCGGTTCTAGGTGAGCGGCACAAATACGGAAAGCTGGTGTTACGGAATGCGCATTTTGATTAAAAAGCGGAATAACGGATAAGCGATTTCTTCTTTACTGATCCAGATCGAGGTCGAGCAGGCAATCCGGGCCGTCATTACGTGCATTGTTGACATAATCGCTAATCTGTCTGATGTTAAAAGCTCCTGGTGACAAGGGTTGCATCATTTGGTTGATGCGATCAGTGTTATCGTTGTTCAACCATTCATCCATCGCTTCCGGGTGTATGATTACCGGTTGTCTGTTGTGAATGTCCTGCATTTGACTATTTGCTTCAGTGGTAATCAGACAGCACTGACTGTAACCATCGGCATGACTTTGTATAATGGCACCGAGCGCCATCGCCGGTGCGTTTTCCAGTGAAATGTGATGTGCGATTTTTGCGCTGGCGTTTTTTGCACTGTCTATTTTGGTGTTGTTCGTGCGCTGCCATTCATAAAAACCGTTGATCGGTATAATGCCACGGTAGCGACGTACCAGATTCCTGAACGAAGGCTTTTCCCATATTGTTTCTGATCTGGCATTGAACAGTGGTCTTTTGAATTGCCCCTCTTTAGCCCAGGGTGGAACAAAACCCCATTGCATGGGCTCAATTGTGGTGGCGGTTCTGGATATCAGTACGCCCCAGAGCGCGGCTGTCGGTGACACATTGTATTTGGGAGTAAATTTGTCTTCAGGCAGCACCAGTCCGAGTTGGTCAAGCAACCACTGTATACCTTCGTGATCAGAGATATTCATTCTTCCGCACATTTAGGGCTCCCGGGTGATTGCTGATGTGGCAGGTGTTTACCTCTATGACTGTATCCTTCGATACAGTTCGCGAAGACAGCAGATGTTCAGTGACTTCGAAGCAGAATGGTGTCACTTTTACTGTAGTCCGGCAATGTGTATGTACAACGGCATCTCGTGTGAATGGACTCGTCTGTTAATGGATAAAAAATGAAATTACATTATATATCAGGTGTAGTGATGATCTGCACTCTGCTGGCGGCGGATATTGCAATGGCCGATCATGAGGTAATTCTGGTACCGGATGATCGCAACATCGAGCGCAGTGACCGTCGTCACACCGGGGCAAAGCCAGCGACAAGACACACCCGCCGGTCAGATTCGGGGTTTCAGCATCGTCGACCGTACCTGACTCCGTACTTTGGCGGTGGCTTTGGATCCGGTGGAGATGTTGTGGGGCGCTTTACCGATAATTTCGGTGATACAGACAGAATAAGAAGCGGTGGTGGAGTCTATTTTGAAGGCGGCTTACTGGCGGCGTTTGATGACTATACACATTTACGCGTAACGGCTGGTTATGAGACTGACCGCACTGATAGCGCTAATGGTGGCGCATCCTTTGACCGAACTCGCTTTGACGCTGTGTTACTGCGTAACTTTGGTGTGTTTGAAGTGGGTGCGGGTGTAACCGCTCATGTGGGTGTCGATTACAACTGCAGTATTAACTCGATTTGCGCTAGCGACCTTGAGTTTGATAACGCATTCGGATTTACCGTTGAGTACGCGCTCACATCACTTAACCGCTGGACAAACACGGGTTCGCGCAGCGACAGGTATTTCAGTCCGCTGCGTTCAGCGAGACTCGGGCTGCGTTATACCGGTATTGAATACAACACCAGCGATAGCTTTTTTGGTGACGCAGCTGACGGCAATTTAAGTGGTGATGAACTGGATGGCAGCTCACTATCACTGTTTGTCGGATTTGCGCTGTAACCGATCGTTGTAATGCAGTCCATGAATGCGTAGCTGCACCCCGTTGCAATCTGACTCACTGCATCCGGTGCTGCTACACTGTAACGCTTTGAATAAATCGCAAGATGTGAATTTTTAAAGTGAAAAAGCACCGGAACGGTTTGCAGCATAGTCTTCAATATACAGCGGCAAAGCTGGATCGGGCGGACAAACTGCGCCGGTCGGATAAAGAAATCAGCAAGCTCTGGGAGCATCATCAATGCAGGGTGGTGCCTGTATACAACAACAAACATCTTTTTGATGCTTCTGACCAACCGGTTCTCCCTTTAGCAGCGGAACTCAGCAGGCAAAAAATCAACACCAGTGCTCGAAGTTTTCTGGGCCTCAATGATGGTGTGCCGTACTTTTCAATCGTGTTTGATGCCACGGATGCCGAACAGCTACAGACACGCTTTGCAGGCTCGCAGTTTTGTGATTTAAGAACACTTGCTGCGGCACTCAACAGTGAGCTGGCATCCATACTCGCTTACGCCCGCGGGCTGGCTCACTGGCAGCGTAGCAGTGGTTACTGCGGCCGTTGTGGAGGTCGTAACAAGCTGGTAGCCGCCGGACATGCCATGCAGTGTACGCAATGCCAGTCGCAGGTTTTCCCGCGCACTGATCCAGCGGTCATTATGCTGGTTGAACATACCAATGATCATGGCGTCAGTCGTTGTCTGCTGGGTAGAAGCCCGGCCTGGCCGGAGCGCTGTTACTCAACACTGGCCGGATTTGTTGAAACAGGTGAATCGCTGGAAGCTGCGGTGATTCGCGAGGTGCATGAAGAATCCGGTATTGTGGTTGATAACCCGACTTATGTGACATCGCAGCCGTGGCCGTTTCCGCAATCGATAATGCTTGGCTTCGTTGCCAGTGCTGCCACAACAGACATTACGCTCGACCCTGCTGAACTGGCGGATGCGCGCTGGTTCAGTGTAAAAGAAGTTGAAAGCTTTGGAGAATGGGCTGATGCAAGCAACGGTTACAAATTACCGCGCAAAGACTCTATCGCGCGTTTTTTAATCGATAGGTGGATCGCAGAACAACAGCAGAACCAATAGTTTACATCGAAGTTGCCTTGATTAAACGCCCTGTTGTCCTCATTTCCTAAACTCGAACAAGGCGATCTTGCTATCCATTCGCTGTTTTTTGAGTTACCGGGGCTTGATGCACAATGAACACACGTAACACGAACAATCAACGATACAAAGAGGCTGGTGAGCAAGCTGGTCGTGTAATCAATGACTTTATCTCCATTGCCGATGAGCTTGCCAGGCGATTTGCTGATGAAATACCCGCTACACAAAAGCCGGCTCAAAAATCGGCCCGGCACAACGCAGGTGTAGCCGATCCGGAATATAGCAACGCTGATAGCAGTTCCGGCTCCGCTGCCAATGATCAAGAGCCCGAATGGCAGCGTGCGGGAGAATATCTGCGCGAGCTACGGGAAGCGGCAGGCTATACGGTTGACGGCTTTGCCACTGCGATAAACAGGCCCGGTGCAGCACGTAAAATGAAAACAGTGGAGCAAGGCCTTGAGACCCTTCCTGCTGAATGGCTTGACCAGATTTCGGCACTTTTAAAGCAGCAGGATCCGCAGGCTTTTACTAACAAACTGTGCGAACTATATGATGTGGACGAACAAGATAGCGTAAAAACAGACAGCACAGACAAGACCGCTACCGCAGACACAACACCAGCAGGTGGCTTGTTGCTGGCAAAGAGGCGCTATGCGCTTGCTGAGCTTTTCGATGGAGAGCGACTGGAAAAACTCAGTGACTCTGAATTTGAAAGACTGCTTGAGTTCACCCGGTCTTCCAGTGATGCTGCCCTGAGACTGATGGAAAATGATCAAACCAGTTAATCAACCTGGCAGAGAATTATTGTACCGTTAACTATAGAGTGGATGACTGCATTACTTGGATGGTGTGCGGTACTCAACAGTGCTATGTTGGCACTGTTTACTTTGATCATGTTGGTTGATCGTGGCTATATAGCAGCCTTTCATGCAAGGCTGCTGGGGTTGCCGCAAGAGCGAATTAAAAACCAGTACTTTTCTTTTTTGGCGACTTACAAACTCTTTGTACTGGTATTCAATATTGTGCCTTATGCCGCGTTAAAGTGGTTGATGTAATAACTCTTGCCGCAGCGCATCAGACCAATGTAACCAGTTCTTCCGAGCTGGTTGGGTGAATCGCTACGGTGTCGTCAAAGTCTTTTTTAGTGGCGCCCATCTTTACCGCAACTGCGAATCCCTGAAGCATCTCATCGACGCCGGCTCCTATCAGATGGATGCCAACGACTTTCTCGTCTTCACCGATTACCACGAGTTTCATCGCAGTTTTTTGCGGATGTTTGGTAAACGCATGGTACATGGGAGTGAAGGTGGCTTTATAGCACTTCACCTGATCACCATATTTTTCTATTGCCTGTGATTCGGTCAGGCCAACTGCACCGATAGGTGGATGGCTGAACACAACCGATGCAATATTGCTGTAGTCAAGATGCAGGTCGGTTTTGCCGGCGTATAATCGCTCGGCCAGCCGACGACCCGCAGCAATGGCGACCGGAGTCAGTTGCTCTCGTCCTGTTACATCACCAATTGCAAAAATGTTGTCTACGTTTGTGGCCTGCCATTTGTCGGTTGGAACATAGCCATTTTTATTAACTTCAACACCGGCGCTTTGTAGATTCAGATCTTTTGTCAGTGGTTTTCTGCCAATTGCCCAGAGTACCTGATCGAATTCTCCGAGGTCGCGATCATCCTGTGTGGTTACGTTGATTTTGCTGCCGACCGACTGCAATGCCTTAAGCTCTGTGTTGTTGATAATGTTCAGGCCATCATCATGCATTACCTGTGTGAGCGTACTAGACAGAATTTCGTCAAACTCGCGCAAAAAATGCTCACGTCGAATAATCAGACTGACATCGGCACCAAGCGAGTGCAGCATGCCAGCCAGCTCAACCGCAATATAGCCTGCACCCACCACAGCTATCCTGCCCGGCATTTCGGTCATTTCAAAAAAACCGTCAGAGGTCATCCCCAGTTCCGCCCCTGGTATATCCGGTACTACCGGTGTGCCGCCGGGGGCAAGCAGAATTCGTTCTGCAGTATAGCTGGCGTCGCCTACTTTGACGGTGTGGGCATCTGTAAGTGACCCGAATCCATGCAGAAACTCTACATTTTCTTTTGCGAGGTTTTTTTCATAAATTCCGTTTAGCCGGTGAATATACTTTTCTCGATCTTCAACCAGCTGGCTCCAGTTAAAGCCGTTTTTCTGAACATCGAACCCGTATCCTTCGACATCATTCAGCGTGTGTGCAATATGCGCGGCATACCACATGACTTTTTTCGGCACGCAGCCGCGGTTAACACAAGTACCACCCAGTCGGTCAAATTCTACAACCGCACATCTGGCACCGTGCCTGGCAGCGCGCCTGGTTGCTGCCACCCCGCCGCTTCCACCACCAATGGCAATAAGATCGTAGTCGTATTTCATGCGAAACTCCTTAGATTAACGCCGTCGGTTACATGCTTTAACTGGTAGCTGTAGTAAGAAAAGCAGGCAACGACCGGACAGGGGTTTATAATTAAACGTATGACAGCAGATTCAATACTTTAAGAATAGCAACTATGGCGCTCGCAGAGTCTAAATCATTGTTCACACAGCGTCTCTCCGACTACGCCCGTTTGGTGCGTGCTGATAAACCAATCGGTGCCGCATTGCTGCTTTGGCCAATGCTGTGGACATTGTGGCTGATATCCAGTGGCAAACCGGACTGGCGGGTGTTGATTGTATTTATAGTCGGGACTTTTTTAATGAGATCCGCGGGTTGCGCAATAAACGATTTTGCCGACCGCGGTATTGACGGTGCAGTGGAAAGATCTCGCAATCGGCCTCTTGTTACTGGCGCGGTTTCTCCAAAGGAAGCGGTGATGGTGGCTGTGCTGCTGTCTTTAATTTCGTTCCTGCTGGTATTGACCATGAACCAGCTGACGGTTTTATTGTCTTTTGTTGCGGTCGGGCTTGCGTTTCTCTATCCGTTTACCAAACGATTCACTTATTGGCCACAGCTGTTTTTGGGTCTTGCCTTCGGATGGGCGGTGCCGATGGTATCTGCAGCGCAAACGGAAACCGTACAACCGGTTGCCGGATTAATATATCTGGTGGCTATTGTATGGGCACTTGCTTATGACACGATCTATGCGATGGTAGACCGCCCTGACGATATCAAACTCGGGGTAAAGTCCACAGCGATATTGTTTGGTGAAAACGATGTAGTGATTGTGATGGGCTTACAAGGCGTTGTTTTCATCACTATGGCGTTTATTGCCGTGGTATATGACTTGAGCTGGCCATACTGTATTTGTGCGGCTGTCTCGGCATTCATTTTGTTTCTTCAATGGCGTCTGATTCGAACTCGTCAGCCGGCGGATTGCTTCAGGGCTTTTTTACTCAATAACCAGTTGGGCGGCGTGTTGTTCCTTGGTATTTTTCTTGACTACCTTATCCGGTAATAAACATCAGATGTTAATTACCGAAACTGCCAATGCTCCCCCAACCAACTGCTAATCCAGAAAAAGCCTCAGTGTATCAATTTATTTCCCGGCTAATAGATCGTAACCGTGCGTTACTGAATACTTCTGATGGCAGTGGCAATGAAGATATCAAATCAACACTGACCTCACTGGCGATAGCTCAGAATGCATTGCGCAGATTGTCACTGCTGGAAACCTCGCAAGATATTCCTTTGCAGTTGGCGGTGATGGGGCCAACCCAGGTTGGTAAAAGTACCCTGACCAATCTATTGCTGCAGCAGGAGCAGGCTGAGTCCAGTGCTGAAGCTGGTTTCACCGTACATTGTCAGGGGTTTCATCTGACCCGCAATATTCGAAATTCTTATAGCAATGAAAACCACTGGGCAAAGGAGTACTTCGGTGAACTACAGTTAGCTGCGCTGAGTCAACTCGACCGGCAAGTGCTTGGTGAGTATTCGTTGGTGGAAGTGCAATCAGCTGATAAGACATTTGACAATACAGTAATCTGGGATACACCTGATTTTGATTCTATTCGCGCTTTTGATTATCGTGCCCCATTAATCAAAACTCTTGTCCTTGCAGATGTCATTATCTTTGTTGTGAGCAAGGAAAAGTACGCAGACAGAACTGTCTGGCACATGCTGGAACTTCTAACTTCGTTGAATATACCGTTGGTCATGGTGATGAATAAAACACCTGCCAACATCAGATTCGAGCTACAACAGTCGATTGAGAATAAATTCAGTTCAGCTCTACCCGGGGTGGCCATGCCTCCGGTGAGTTTCATTGACGAGTATCCAAACGGCGATCTGACGGAGATCATTGAAGATGAACACAACCAGCTGCGGCAGTTGGTTAGCAGCAAGCTGGAGCGGCCACCGGTTGAGTTACTAAAAGAACAAACGCTTGGCTTTATTCGACAACAATGGCAGAGCTGGATTTCTCCGGTAGCTGATCAACACCGACTGCAACGCGAGTATCAACAGTTAGTTAATAAAACGGTTGCTGCAACAGTTGCTCGTTACAAGCGCGAGTACATAGACAGCGAACGCCATCGGGAAGTCATCCAGCTGGCACTTTCCGAGTTACTGGTCCTGCTGGAAGTCCCGGGTCTGGCCGGACCTCTAAGTAAAGTGCGCAGTGTAGTTACGTGGCCGGTACGTACCTTTATCAGCAACGCAAGAGAGCCGTCTCCGGTGGCCAATGATGATCGAAATGAGGAACGCCGTTTACTGGACGAACTGGGTAATCATGCAACAGCGACATTGATAGCCTCTGTTGCAAAACACGAAAGCGGACCAGATGCTGACTGGTGGCATAGCCTGCGTATAGACATAGCGCACGCGGAGCCAGCGATTCAGTCTGCCTACACTACTGGCCTCGATAATTATCAGACCATGCTAAATGTTGAGGTTGATCGAGCCGCTCAATCGCTTTACCAGCAGTTAAAGCAACAGCCGGCAACACTGAACAGTTTGCGTGCGGCTCGTGTTACAGCTGATGCAACCGCTGTAGTTTTGGCGGTAAAGTCTGGTGGTTTGGGCGCAATTGACCTGGTGGTTGCACCGGCGATGTTGTCTTTAACAACGTTTCTGACTGAAGGTGCATTAGGTAAGTATATGGATCGTATACAGAAAAACCTCACCGCTTATCAGGAGAAGGAAGTACGGTCTGTCATTGACAGGAAGATCGCCAGGCCATTGCAGAGCATCAGCGCTATTGCTACTGACAATCAATACATTTCAGAGGAAGACTTATTGCTGATGACAGAAGAACTTGAGTCTGGCAATGTCTGAAAAACTCGCACGTGAACTGTTTTGCGAAGCGCAGGAATTCGCAGACACATTGCAATCAGTCGGCTGGATTCAATCCCCCGGCGGATTTGGTGACAATAAGAGTCCGCTTGATCTTTTTAAAGCACCTGAGCGGCCGTTGGTTGTTGGATTGTTTGGCGGAACCGGGGCAGGCAAAAGTTCGTTGCTGAACCGTCTGGCAGGTGACGACATTGCGCGCACTGGCGTTGTGCGACCAACCTCCATGGAGATTACTGCTTATTTGCATGCCGATGTGCAGTTGGAAGCATTGCCGGATCATTATGATGCTTCTTTTTTTTCTGCAAACCGTCATCGCAATGATCAGCTGGCCGATGTGATGTGGCTCGACATGCCTGACTTTGACAGTGATGAAACCGACAACAAAAATCAGGTGCTACAGTGGTTACCCCATATAGATCTACTGGTTTATGTGGTCACCCCAGAGCGGTACAAAGACGCTGAAGGTTGGCGTTTAATGCTCGATAATGGCTATCGCCATGCATGGATATTCGTAATCAATCAGTGGGATCGGGCCGAATCTGTTCAGTTTGAAGATTTTAACCGCTTGCTAAAAGCAGCCGGGTTTTCTTCTCCGCAAATATTTCGCACGGTCTGTGTTGGTACTCATGAGGATGATCAGTTCAAACAGATGGTATCGCTTATCAGCTCATTGTCTGCGCACAACATAGTTGCCCATCTGCAGGAACGCGGATGGATGCAGCGGCTGCAGCGCAGCCGGGATCAACTACAACAACACATAGATGCTTTATCTGCACAAAGTAACGTGCAGCTCTCCGAAAAGTTTGCAGGTTTCTGGCAGGAGTTTGAGCAATCATGTGTGTCACATCTCGATCACACTTTCAAAGTTTACAGCGAGCAGTTCGCGAAACAAAAAACCAGTGCTGTAAGCAACGTTGTAAAATCACTCACCGGTTCTGCCTCTGCTACTGAAGTCGCTGCCAGTATTGCTAAAAAATCTGATGTAAAAAGCATGTGGGATGACTGGCTGGATGTACGGAGTAAAGATACCTGGCAGCGTTTTAAGCTAGCGCAAACCGAGCATGGCGTACCTGCTGATGCCTTTGATCATGATGCAAAAGATCTCACAGCAGACAACGCAGCGATAGTGACCAGACAGCTTGAGCAATCTGTTGAATCTGCGATCAGACAGCCGGGCACCGCAGGACAGCGCCTGGCTGCAAAGTGTGCTGCTGTGGCGAAGATCACTTTGCCGCTATTGGCGCTTACCTGGGTAGTCTGGCGAGTGATCAATGGTTTTGTCAGTGGCGCTGAAGATCGCAGTGCTTACGTAGGATTGGATTTTCTGGTTAACGGGTTACTGTTGGCGGGGCTAGGCTGGCTGATACCAATGATTGTTGAGCGAGTTTTTGTACCGTCTCTACCTGACTCCGTTTACCGCGCTCTGCACCAGGGTCTTGAGGCTGGTTTAAAACAAATACGGCAAAGCATTAATTCAACACTCGATGACACCCAGAGCAACCGACATCGTTATCTGGCTGACGCTGAATCAATTGATACGCGTATTAACCAGTTACTCAATGTGGCGACGGCAAGTCCTGATGCACGGCTTGACGATGTGCTGCGCAGCGCACCGGTGCACCCTGCATCTGAATAGTGGGTCATGGCGTTCTGGCGACGGCCCACACGCTTACTTTGGCAGCTCCAGCCGATTTGAGCTTTCGTGTAATTGCCCGGGTCGTGGCGCCGGTGGTACAAACATCATCGACAATCGCAACGTGAGCATCTTTGACAACTGAGGCAGGATCCTGCACCGAAAATGTGCGACGCATATTGATCTCCCGCTGCGCTGCGCTGAGCTTCGACTGCGACATTGTTGCTGATTTATGCACCAACTGCGTGTTGGACTTCCTGTTGAACCGTCTGGCTACCGTGTTAGCAATCACCTGTGCCTGATTGAACCCGCGCACGTGCAAACGTGTGTGATGAGTGGGCACCGGAATAATCATTGACGGAAAGTCATTGACCTCGTTGATGGAGCTTTTCTGGTCGTCTGCCGCATAGTGGCTCTGCACTGCGTTGGCCAACAGCTCGCCGAGCAAACGACTGTATGCCATCTGCTCAGAAAATTTGAGTCTCTTGATCATGTAGTCGATAGGCGGGCGGTAGAGAAAAGGGATGATTGAATGATCGACCCCCGTTGGGGTGGAGAGGCAGCTGCCGCAAATTTGTCTGTCTTCAGAGAACGCAGTGCTTGCCAGCGGCACTGCGCAGCGGAAGCAGGCGCTGTGGTTATTTGGCAGCCTGTTGTGGCAAAACTCACACAAATCCATGTCGTGCAGTCCTTTCATGTCGCAAAGACAACACACATCTGGCAGCACTAGTTTGTATAGATTATGAAACATAAAATACTGACGTAGAACGAATTACTGCTTTATTTACTTCGCCGAGTTGGCCTCAAGCCAAGCTGTGGCAACAACTTTAGCAAAAATTGTGGGTCTGCAATTGTTGATCATCCGATGTAAAGTTGTGTTAGGATTCTCAAGAACCGTGTATGCAATATGAAATTCGGGACTCGACGTTTATGAACGATGATCGTGTTGCATGTGGGGTGGCTTGAGGTGATTAGGCAAGTGCCTCACCACCTGTTGCGGTAAAACAAATAACTAGCACGGATTGTCGTGCGCCTGTGGGTGAGTAGGAAACTTACGGATTTCTGCTCTTATATAATTTTAATTAGAGTATTTGCAAAATCGGAGTGATTTCCATGCACATAAAACTCCTGTCAGTCGCTATGGCAGCAGCGATCCTATCAGGTTGCGGCACCGTGGCTGGCGTTTCAGAAGGTGATGCCGTTGAGGCAACCGAAAGCTACGTAGCATCGTCTACCGGGTCAATTGTTGGATCAGCGGACGGGTGTCTTCGCACATCCAAGTTTGGTGACGAGACATCTATTGGCTCTTGTGAAGGTGAAGAGGCAGTCGCTCAGAAGGTGGCAGCAGCTCCTGAGCCGGCACCAGCACCAGCACCTCCACCACCGCCTCCACCACCACCACCGGCACCAGCTCCGGCTCCTCAGGAAGCTGAGGTAGAGAAAGTGGTACTTAGCGGGCGGGCGCTGTTCCCTTACGACTCAGCGCAGCTGACTGGTCAGGGTAATCGTGAAATGGAAACATTGATCGAGAAGCTTGGCACTTACTCAGACATCGAGCTGATCGATGTAGTCGGACATGCTGACAGCCGTGGTTCTGCGGAATACAACCAGGGCTTGTCTGAGCGCCGCGCTGAAACAGTAAAGTCCACGTTGCAGGGTGCGTTTCCAAATGTACCTGTCACCGCATCTGGCCTGGGTGAAACAGCACCTGTCGCCAGTAATGACACCGCCGAAGGACGCCGTCTCAACAGACGAGTCGAGATTCGGGTAGAAGCGTTTAACTAATCGATCTGCCGATTGGTGACAGCGTTGCGAAAAGGTGGCCTCCGGGCCACCTTTTTTTTTAACCAGTTATTTTAAAGCTCACATCTCACCACGCTCTGCCAGAGATACCTGGTAACTGCCGCCAACGATGATGTGATCAAGAACCCTGACATCGATAAGCCCGAGTGCTTTTTTTAATCTGGCTGTGATATCGATATCCGCTCGACTGGGTTCCGCCACACCGGAAGGGTGGTTATGAGCCAGCACGACTGCGGCTGCGTTACAGCTGAGGGCAGCTTTGACTACCTCTCGCGGATAAACACTGGCGCTGTCAATCGTGCCTCTGAACAGTGCTTCGTAGGAAATCAGTCGGTGTCTGTTGTCGAGAAACAAACAGGCGAATACTTCGTGCTCAAGATCTCGCATCTGCAGAGCCACCAGGCTTTTTACTGCGTCGGGGGATTCCAGAAAGGCACCGCTTTCGGCCTTATTGAACTGGTAGCGCTTCGCCATCTCAAGAACGGCAGCGAGCTGTGCGTATTTTGCCGGGCCGAGGCCGCGAGTGTTACAGAAGTGAGATTTACTCGCCTGCAGCAGCTCAACCAGACCGCCAAATTCCGCGATAATGTCATGAGCGATTTGAACCGCGTTTCGCCCGGGAACGCCGGTGCGTACGAATATTGCCAAAAGCTCGGCATCTGTCAGGGCTTCAGCACCTCGCGCTAACAACTTTTCACGCGGGCGCTCACTGACTGGTACATCTGTCATTGCCATAGCACGAAGTGTTTGTTTTTTTTTCCGCTGTTGCTGTGCGGCAGGTCAGGTTTTTTGTAATGGTAAGGGTCGGTGTGCGGCTGCATCCTTTGCAGTGGCGGGCTGATACAATAGACGAATGAGTGTTCTGTCGAAAAATATAGTGCTTGGCGTGACTGGCGGCATTGCGATTTATAAGTCAGCCGAGCTGGTCAGGCGGCTGATCGAGCACGGCGCAAGCGTACAGGTGGTGATGACTGACTCAGCTCGTGAGTTTGTTAAGCCGCTGGTATTCCAAGCTGTGTCCGGTAATCCGGTGCATACCGAGCTACTCGATGATAAAGCCGAAGCCGGTATGGGTCACATTGAGCTTGCGCGCTGGGCTGATCTGGTTGTGTTGGCCCCCTGTACTGCAAATACCCTGGCAAAACTCACTGTCGGCCTTGCCGACGATTTACTCTCAACCCTTTGTCTGGCAACGAATGCGCCGTTAGTTTTGGCGCCGGCAATGAATTCTGTCATGTGGCAGGCTGCTGCCACGCTCTCGAACATTGACACGCTGAAGACCCGTGGAGTCACTATTCTCGGGCCCGGTATAGGTTCGCAAGCCTGTGGTGAAACCGGCGCTGGCAGAATGCTGGAACCAGGTGAGATTGTCAGTCAGTTGCAGTGTTTTGCAGCGGATGGTGAATTAATACCGCACCCGGAAAACGCTGCCGGCGTGCTATACGGGGTTGATGTGCTGATTACCGCCGGGCCTACCAGGGAGCGTATTGATCCTGTGCGGTATCTAAGCAATCACAGTAGCGGCAAAATGGGCTATGCCCTGGCTGCTGCCGCTGTGTCAGCGGGTGCCAATGTGACTCTGGTGAGTGGACCGGTAAATCTAACAACGCCGGATGGTGTTACCAGGGTTGATGTAGCCAGTGCCGAAGAAATGCACCGTGCGGTTATGTCGCGTATCAAGCAGGAGAGCATCTTTATCTCGGTGGCTGCTGTGGCAGATTATAAAGTCGCACAGCAGAGCAACGAAAAAATTAAGAAAACTGAAGAAAACCTGACGCTGACACTGACCCGCAATCCGGATATTCTGGCTGATGTTTCGAATGCTGCTAAGCGGCCTTTTTGCGTCGGTTTTGCTGCTGAAACTGAAAATCTCGAACAATATGCACGCGCCAAACTGAAGAAGAAAAATCTCGATATGATCATTGCCAATCTTGTTGGCAATGGCCGAACATTCGGCAGGGATCAAAGTGCAGTGGATGTTTTCTGGCAGGACGAGGGCGGTCAGTCGTTCGAGCAGCAATCTAAATCTTCATTGTCAGATCGGCTGATTGAGTTGATTGCCGAGCGTTATCAGCAGTCACTCGGCCAGGGATAATCGCCGGCTAACCCAATCAGGATTGCATCGCGTGAATACTATTCAGTTAAAAATTCTTGATCCAAGAATCGGCAGTAAAATACCGTTGCCACAGCACGCAACCGACGGGTCCGCCGGGCTTGATTTGCGAGCTTGCATTGATCAACCCGTGACACTGGATTCCGGCGCAGTTGAGTTGCTGCCCACCGGACTCGCGCTCTACATACAGGATCCGGCAATGGCAGGCTTGCTGCTGCCGCGCTCCGGGCTGGGTCACAAGCACGGCATTGTGCTCGGCAATCTGGTCGGTTTAATTGACTCTGATTATCAGGGGCAGTTGTTCGTATCGGTCTGGAATCGCTCCAATGAAGCTTTTGTTGTAGCGCCAGGGGAGAGAATTGCACAACTTGTCATTGTACCTGTGGTACAGACATCGTTTACTGTAGTGGACGCGTTCGAAACTACTGGCCGCGGCGCAGGAGGTTTCGGGTCGTCCGGCAGGAGTTGAATCGCAGTAAACAAAGCAGCCGGATACAACAATCTGCTGCAGGAGCAAAATGTTTTTACGCAGGCTGACCGCCGTCACTTGTTTGTGGCTCAGGTGACAGCAAATTAAGAAACCGGGCTTGATTGCATTGGTTATTAACTCCCTTTGGTGTTGTGCCACAGTGGTTTGAATGGCGAGTTTCCTGCATATTTTGTGTGTCTAAAGTAGCTGTCTGCATGGAATGGCTTTGATTGCTATCTTCCATGCGGGGCCAACCAAACAAAGAGACTGTAAATGAAAATTGATGCGTCTATATTCCGTGCATATGACATTCGCGGCGTAGTAGCAGATGCGCTGACTCCACAAGCGTGTGAACAAATCGGCCGTGCATTTGGCAGTGAGGCGCTGTCGCGTGGCCAGAAGGTGGTTAATCTGGCGCGTGATGGACGTTTGTCAGGTCCGGATTTAATCGCAGCGCTTGCCAAGGGTATTCAAAGCACCGGCTGTGATGTTATCAACATTGGCATGGTGCCCACTCCGGTGCTGTATTTTTCAACCTATCACCTTGAGACTGGCACCGGGATCATGGTAACCGGCAGTCACAATCCGCCGGAATACAATGGCCTCAAAATGATGATCGGTGGCGACACGCTTTTTGGAGATGGCATCCAGGAGTTGTATCAGCGCATCGTTAACGATGATCTTGCCAGCGGTGAGGGGAGCTATTCCGAAACCGACGTCATGGACGCCTACCTTGATCGTATCGTTGGTGATATCAAACTATCACGCAAGATGCGTGTGGCCAGCGATTGTGGCAATGGCGTGGCTGGTGTCTGTGCTACTAAACTTTTCACCAGACTTGGCTGTGAGGTGCACGAGTTGTTTGCCGATGTCGATGGCAACTTTCCCAATCATCACCCGGACCCTGCCAAAGTGGAAAATCTGCAGGACATCATGGGTCTGGTTGAAAAAGAAAATCTTGAGCTTGGCCTTGCCTTTGACGGTGATGGCGACCGGGTTGGTGTTATCGATGACAAGGGCCAGATTATCTGGCCGGACAGACAAATGATTCTGTACTCCCGAGACATTCTAGATCGCAATCCCGGTGCGCGGATTATCTTTGACGTGAAATGCTCAACTTTATTGCCCAAAGCAATCAGTGAGGCCGGTGGTGAGCCCGAGATGTGGAAAACCGGTCACTCCTTTGTGAAGGCACGTATCAAGGAAACCGGTGCAGCACTCGGTGGTGAAATGAGTGGTCATATCTTTTTTAAGGAACGCTGGTACGGCTTTGACGATGCGCTATATTCAGCAGCCCGGTTGCTGGAGATTTTGTCGCGCGATGATCGACCGGTCAGCGAAATCTTTGGCGAAATCCCTGACAGCGTCAACACACCGGAGCTGGGTATCAAGTTTGCCGAAGGTGAGCATCATAAGTTCATGCAGGCATTTGTAGAGAGCGCAAGCTTTGATGGTGCAAAACTAACCACCATCGACGGCATTAGAGCGGACTTTGAAAATGGTTGGGGTCTGGTGCGAGCCTCGAATACCACACCATCGCTTGTAATTCGCTTTGAAGCTGATTCACAATCAGCATTGGAGCAAATTCAATCGAGTTTCCGCACAGCTATGTTGAATGTGGATTCAAGCATTGAGTTGCCATTTTAACAACCCGCTTCCATTTGACCTGAGCTGCGACTGATCCGGAATCAGTTGCACAGTATCAGTTGAAACAGAAGGGGTTTGTGGAGAACCCCTTGGAAAATTCAGCTGCTCATAACGTTGCCCGTGTGCTCAACGAAGCACTGCCGTACATACAGAAATTCTCCGGTAAAACAATTGTCGTCAAATATGGCGGCCACGCCATGGCGGATGAAACATTAAAACGCTCATTTGCCAGTAACATCGCGCTGATGAATCAGGTGGGTATTCATACCGTTGTGGTGCATGGTGGTGGACCGCAAATAAAAAACCTGTTGACCCAGCTAGGTAAGGAAACCGAAACCGTTCAGGGTATGCGTGTCACTGATGCTGAAACCATGGATGTGGTTGAAATGGTGCTTGGCGCGCAGGTGAACAAAAGTATCGTCTCGTTACTGAGTCAGGTGGGTTGCGCGTCTGTTGGTCTGACCGGTAAAGACGCCGGGCTAATCCAGGCGGTACCGATGGTACTGGAAGGTGATGCAGATCTTGGACAGGTCGGCGAGGTTGCCTCGATTGACCGGTCTATTATCGAAACGCTGCGGCAGGGTGGTTTTACCCCGGTAATCGCACCCATCGGCGTCGGTAAGGACGGCCGCAGTTACAACATCAACGCAGATTTGGTTGCCAGTGCAGTAGCGGCTGAGTTGAATGCTGAAAAGCTTCTGTTACTCACCGACACTGCCGGTATCCTTGATAAAGAGGGGCAATTATTAACCGGTCTGTTGCCGGCTGACATACAGGAATTGATTAAAGACGGCACCATTTACGGCGGCATGTTACCAAAAGTGAGATGTGCACTTGAGGCAGTTCAAAATGGCGTTAACGCAGCCACAGTGCTGGATGGCAGGGTGGAAAACGCAGTGTTGCTTGAGCTCTTTACTGATACCGGTGTCGGCACACAAATAAAATCAAGCTGAGCAGGGTGTTGGCAACGCTCTATAACATCCTCGCCTGCTTCACAGCTGCGTTTAGGACTACAACGTCAGCACTGCCACTGCAGTGCTATTGATTAATCGCTGTAGGTAGCCGTTGCCGTATTGCTATGCCTAAGCTCCCGATAGCGCAGCAGATCACGATCAAACTGTGCAATGATCTGTCGTCTTTCGCGTAACTTTGATGAAATCAACGCGTCAGTGCTGTCTATGCTGCGAAGTACCGCAATGCGATCAGATTCCAGCGCGTCGCTTGGGCTGAGATTGCGGTCGATCCGCTGTGCAACCCGGTCTTCTATTGATATCAGTCGAGTATTGAGAATGACCATTTGATCGTGCATACGGGCAATAGCGCCGTCTATGTGCAGCACTCGTTTGTCTCTGGTGTCAATCAGATCGTATTCGTTCGGAAATGCACGGAGCAGCGCATCGTCACGTTGTTTGCGTTCCTGCTCGATTCTCTGCAGTCGTGCAAGCTCAATTTGTTCTTCTTTGCCCGGTATAGTTTCCAGTGTCACACCTTGTTGGCTTAACACCTGAGTCGATTCTTCAAAGCTCGAAGGAGGTGGCTGATCCTGGTAGGAGATATTGCCGTTTTCGTCCACCCATTTGTACCAGCGTGCACTGGCTGGCGAAGCGAGAAGTGCCATACCTGTGACCACGATCACAGCGGCCACACCACGTGATAGGCAATGACTCGAATGGCCGGCAAATTTATGTAGTTCTGACTTCTTCATTTTCGAAAACCTGGTTTCATCAGCGAACGCATGGGCTGACAACAATCCCCGTGACTGCACACGGCTCAGTAACGTATAGCGGTAAATAGAAGAAAATATTGAGCGCAATGGTCATAGCGGCAAATTGTTTTGGTCTTGTAATAGATCAACACCGGATCAACACCGGCAATGAACGACTGTCTGCCGTATAGCAAGGCTGGAATAGTCCGGACAAGGTGTGAGAATATCCACTGTCAGAAGCCCTGGAAAAATATGAAAATCATCACACTAAACTGCAACGGTATTCGTGCCGCTGCAAAAAAAGGTTTTTTTGACTGGATGAAAAATCAAAGGGCTGATGTCATCTGTCTGCAGGAGACCAAAGCACAGCAGCATCAGCTCGATGATGAGCTGTTTAACCCGAAAGGGTATCAGCGTTTTCTGCATGATGCGGAAAAACCCGGCTACAGCGGCGTCGGTATATATAGCAAGCATGAGCCAAAAAAGGTTATCTATGGCGTCGGTGATGAGTTGATCGACCGTGAGGGTCGCTATCTGGAAGTCTGCTATGAGAATCTTTCTGTGGTATCGCTTTATATGCCCTCAGGTTCATCCGGCGATGTCCGTCAGGCTTTCAAGATTCGTATGATGGATATCATGCTGCCGCATCTGCTAAAGCTTAAAAAACGAAAGCGCGAATACATTCTGTGTGGTGACTGGAATATTGCCCATACCAATGCAGATATTCGCAACTGGCGCGGAAACCAGAAAAATTCAGGTTTTTTGCCTGAAGAAAGAGAGTGGTTGACCCGGTTATTCGATAAACACAATTACGTGGATGCCTTCCGTGTACTACCGCAACAGGAACATGAATATACCTGGTGGTCAAATCGTGGTCAGGCTTATGCCAACAACACAGGCTGGCGGATTGATTATCAGATTACAACACCCGGGCTTCGCGATACGGTGAAAAAGACTGCGGTCTACCGCGAAGCGCGTTTTTCGGATCATGCACCATTGTCGGTAAATTACGACTTTGCTATTGAAACGAAAACCTGATGCGTCTGGTATTGCTTTGCCGGCCACAAGCAATTATCTAGCGGTAGTTATCGGTAACCAGAGACAGCTTTGGTGCCAGTGTGCCGTTTCTGCTCTCTTTAGAGTTTGGTTCATTATCCTGCGAGTTTGCTTGCGTTGTCTCATAACTGGTGCTTTTGTTGTCGCCAGCTGTAGTGTCGGCCTCAGGATTGTTGGATGTGATTTGACTGTCTGACACTGCACGCCACACTTTGGCCGACAAAGCGTGATTCATTGCATTGGCAAGATCAGTCATAAACTCTTCACGTTTATTGTCACCGGCAATTCGTTCGCTTAACAATGGTTCCTGCGAAATTTCTCCATAGGTGTGATCGCTCATACGCCAGTGGATAACGTACCAGGGTTTCATGTCTCTCCAGACTTTGACGCCCAGAATTATGCTGGCAAACAACGGCAGGTAAACCAGTGCAAAGCCGCTGGATTTGTTATCAAACAGATCAATGGTGCTTACTACAACTAACGCCAGAATACTCAGTACCAATATACTTTTGCAAAGGCGTCGGTTGAAAACTGTGGTGCGGTAAAACTGCTTGTGCACGCTTATCATGTGTTCAAACATAAAAGTTTTCAGCATGCGATCAAATGGATCTATATATGCCAGACGCGTATCAGTCACCAGAATTAAACCCTTGCGGAATATCTCGGTTTCACCGGGGTAGATCTGGATGGGTTCAGGCTTGGGTGACAGCCAGTCCTGAAATCGATCTTTAGGCGACTTGTTACTTGTGCTGGCTTTTTGCGCACTGGCGATAGCGGCGGAACTGCTGTGGGATTTTTTGGACCTTACCAGCTTTTTAAGAAGCAGAATGGAAGTGATGCCTGGCTGCATAGTGACTGACACAGTGAAGTAAGGGTTAAGACTTCTCACTGTAAAAGTTGCAAAGTCCGGGAGTTAAATATCTGATAGATCCATGACACCAACCACATCGAATGGAATAGGCGTAGGCCATGTTTCAACCTGTACTGTGCCAGATAACTCGTAGTCAAGGTTGAGAGACTTTCCTTGAAGTAATGTGCCCAGCGTACTGGCAAGGCGACTCAGGCCTGCTGTAACGTCGAGTGATAGCAGGGCTTCGCTATTGGCCGGAATAACTACTGACTGAAAGCTCTTGCCATTTGCGATGTTGGTGTTGTTAAAGCGTGCAATGAAGTTAATCGCCTCGACCGGGATATCAAAGCTGTTGGGGTTGATCACTCGCAGCTGAAAACGCAGCTTTTGTTCCGCTGCATTAATGTTCAGCGGCTTGATGCTGACGAGCTCTATTTTTGGTTTGGCGGGTTTTGTGACAACACTGGCACATGCGCTCAAGGTGACCATGGCCACGATAATTGCCAATGCTATAGCCCGGGTTTTGGCCAGGCTATTGGCGAGCCTATTGGCCTGGCGGCTATTGGCCAGGCTATTGGCCAAGCTATTGGGGAGGGTACTGTTAAGGGCCGTGGTCAGTAAGCGGATCAGGCTAAGCCGTCTGGTGTGCACGTGCAGGGCCTCCGT
This sequence comes from uncultured Granulosicoccaceae bacterium, assembly GCA_938007995.1. Taxonomy (GTDB): domain Bacteria; phylum Pseudomonadota; class Gammaproteobacteria; order Granulosicoccales; family Granulosicoccaceae. Next base: position 143,712 of record CALLLW010000006.1, read on the forward strand.
GGTGCTCGTCATGGTGTTTGGAGCAAATGCACAGTGTGCAGTTTATGTGTCCTGTCACACCGATGCCGTTTAAGGCTGGCAGTAGCACTTTCTCTCGAGTGCCAGAATTGTACCACGCACAAAGGCCAGACATCGCCAACCACCGGTTAGGGAGGCAAAAGTCGGCAGAGTAATTCTGCCGAATTTCGGGTTTCTCTATTTACTGCTGCAGCAGTTGCTTCAGTTCATTCAACTCTGCCGCTGCCTGTTCAAGAATATGTTGCGGATTCTGCAGATCGATACCGACTTGCTGCAGCTTTCTTGGCAACAGCAGATTCACGACACTTGGCACTGACTTGTTTTCTTCATCGGGAAGTTCACTCTCGATAGTCAGCAATGCCGCTGTGACCAGGTCGGCATAGGTGATCTCACCGGTGTGGTTGCGGTAGAAATCACGTGCTGATTCGGCAGCTTCAATGAAATTCTCGTTAAAGCCCCAGGCGCCGAGTAACCAGCTACCCACAGCTTCTCGCAGATTTCGAGAGGCGGACTGAAGCGATTCAGCATCGTTGAATATATCGGCATGCTTGTTCGCATGGCCAATAATCATCAGCTCACCAATATCCGCCATCAGGCCAATCAGATGGGCACGTTCATCGGTCAGGTGCGGCACAGACTTGGCAAACACCTTACAGATCGCTGCCGTCAGTGTTGTGCGGCGTTGATAGCTGGCCATGAACTGTTCTATCGCGGGATTGGCCGGTTGCCAGCCTTGCTCGGCCGGAATCTTCAGTGCGAGCTGGTTGACACTTTCAACGCCGAGACGGGTAATAGCGCCGCGCATAGTTTGTGTTGTTTCGCCAGCAGTCAGCTTGTTGGCCTCGTGCAAGGTGTGTGCAGTCAGCGCAGGGTCCGCAGCTATTGCCAACGAGAGTTCCGGAATGCCTGTTGCGCCACGATTAATCAGCGCTGCTATTTTTTTAGTCACTTCAGACTGGCAGCTGAAATTAATGGTGCGTTGTTCGAAGGACTCGACGATGCTGTCAAAAACGATATTGTCTTTTTCAGATACGCGAACATCATGGGCTTTGGTTGCGTTTTTTTGCTGCTCTTTCAGCAGAATATCAAACAACTCCTGTCCGAAGCGCACCAGTGTCGCTGCGGTTTTGGTGTTGATTGAGTGATGTTGAGTAAATTCTTTCAGCACCGGCTGCAGTGCGCGGCTGGTGTTCGTTTCCACTGCTTCCGTACCGTCTTTGTCTTTGGCATTTCTGACTTCTACCTGTCCATCAAACAGATAGGTAAACCATCGATGTTCCTTGTTTGCGGCGAGGGCAGTTGAACGATTCAGGTTGACCACGGTTGCAGACTTACAGATAGTCTGTCGGTTGGCTTCATTGAGGTCCGAGATCGGTGACAAACGAGCTGCGAGAGCCATCAGTTCACTGAGATTGTTGTCTTCGGTATCGGCGGCAGCTGATGATTTAGAGTCGAAATTGAACACGGTCTACGCCCATTGTTTTTATAGATGCTTGAGTGGTCAATCGGCGGAAGCGGCGGAAGGTTTAGGGTTTTATTGTAGAGAGTTGTAGAGCGTGCGCGTGACCAGCGGTTTCAGCCTTACCCAGGTCCAACGGTTAACGTGGTCATGCCTGAATCTGTAACATTACTTTGGCATCGCTGGTCAACGCGGAACCGCTCCTGCGACCAGCTAATGCGGATTTGCCGGATCGATGCGCCGCAGTGGCCTGGGGATACTGAAAGACACGGTTTCAACGGCACCTGTGATTTCGTTCACAAGACTGGCACCGCGTGATTGTAGATGAGTGACTACCTGCTGGACCAGCTCTTCAGGCGCTGATGCACCGGCGGTCACACCGATTTTTTTACGTCCCTGCAGCCAGTCATCCTCGATAACAGTAGCATCTGTGATCAGGTAGGACGGAATTCCAGCCCGTTCACCCAGTTCACGCAAACGGTTGGAGTTCGAGCTGTTCTGAGCACCGACAACCAGGAGCATGTCAGCATCTTTGCAGAGCGTTTTAACAGCATCTTGCCGGTTTTGTGTTGCGTAGCAGATGTCGTCTTTTCGAGGCGCGGCGATATTCGGGAAGCGTTGCTTGAGTGATTCGATAATATCGTGAGTATCGTCAACCGATAAGGTTGTCTGTGAAACAAACGCAAGCTTCGACGGATCAGCAACATCAATGTTATCGACGTCGTCGGGTTTTTCGATCAGCAGAATGCGGCCACCCCACTGAGTGTCGTACCGCCCCATGGTGCCTTCTACCTCGGGATGCCCGGCATGACCGATGAGGATAACCTCGCGTCCTTCTTTGGCATATTTGACGACTTCTATATGAACCTTGGTCACCAGCGGGCAGGTTGCATCGAACACCTGCAGGCTGCGGGACTCGGCTTCACTTTCAACCGCGCGTGACACACCGTGTGCTGAAAATATGACTGTGCTGTCGTCTGGTACTTCATGCAGTTCATCGACGAAGATCGCACCTTTGTCACGTAAACTATCAACGACGTGTTTGTTGTGCACCACTTCGTGGCGAACATAAATAGGTGCACCAAACAATTCCAGCGCACGTTCAACAATTTCAATTGCCCGGTCTACACCAGCGCAGAACCCTCGCGGGTTGGCCATTAAAATTTCCATACGAATTTACCGGGTTATGCTGTTTTGTCGGTCGAAGCAGGCGGATCCTCTTCGACAAAGAAAGAACTGATCAGTATTAATGCTACACCCATCAGGATCACCGAATCGGCAATGTTAAACGATGGCCAGTAGTAAGTGTTGCCTTTCCAGTTGGCGAACCACTGGATAAAGTCAACAACATAACCGAATCTGATTCGATCAATGACATTGCCAATCGCGCCGCCCAGCACCAGGGCGAGACCGAAGCCGAGCCATTTTTCGTGCTTCTTTAGCCGGAACAGCCAGACAATCAAAACAACACTGATGGCAATTGCAACAATGGTGAAAAACCAGCGCTGCCAGCCACCGGCGTTGGCCAGAAAGCTAAACGCAGCCCCCTCGTTATGCATCAGGGTAAAGTTGAAATAAGGCATTACCGGGTTCTGCTCGTGCATAGACAAATTGGTACTGGCCAGATGCTTGGTGATCTGATCAACCACAATTGCAATTGCAGCGATTCCAAAGTAAATCGTTTTCATACGGATAGTCAGTGTTTGCCTGTTAAATTCGGAGTCAGCATTGGTTAAGTGAAGCGCCGTGGCTCTCCATCACCTTCAACATTCTGGATACAGCGACCACATAATTCCGGATGGCTTGCGTCAGCGCCTACATCAGTGCGGTGGTGCCAGCATCGGTCACACTTGGTGGCTTCCGAGGCGATGGCTTCAATCCAGACTTCCGAGTTATCCAGTTCTGCTTTTTCTGCATTGCCGGATTTATCAGCCGCTGGCTTTACCGTAGCTTCGGAGGTAATCATCAGGAACCGCAACTCGTCATCCAGTTTGTTTAAAAGCGCTTCTGTATTCTGGTCACAGTAGAGCGTGACTTCAGCATCCAGCGGGCCGCCGATTTTTTTATCGACACGGAGCTTTTCCAACGCTTTGGCAACGGCAATGCGGATCGCGACAATCTGATCCCACTCTTCGATGTTATAGAGCGAACTCTCACTCAGTGGCTGAAGCTGGTCATAGTAGGTTTCGGTAAACACCGTTTCACTGTGCTCACCTGGCAGGTGTTTCCAGATTTCCTCTGCAGTAAAGCTCAGCACCGGAGCAATCCAGCGAGTCATCGCTTCTGCAATATGGTACATGGCTGACTGTGCAGAGCGGCGCGCATGGCTGTCGGCTTTGGTGGTGTATTGTCTGTCTTTAACGACATCAAGATAAAAGCCACCTAACTCCGTGGTGCAGAAGTTATGCAAACGCTGATAAACCGTGTGAAATTGATAATCATCAAATGCGCTGCGAATGTCATTCTGTAAAGCCAGGGTTCGATCTACCGCCCACTGATCAAGTGCCAGCATGTCTTCTACTGCAATCAAATCTTTTGCGGGTTCAAAGCCATTGGTGTTGGCCAGCAGAAATCTGATCGTATTTCTGATGCGACGATAAGAATCCGACATACGATTAAGGATTTCATCTGAAACGCTCATTTCACCGCGATAGTCCGCTGAACAAACCCACAGGCGAATGATATCCGCACCGAGAGTTTTCATGACTTTTTGCGGTGCGATCACATTGCCAACCGATTTAGACATCTTGCGACCTTTGGCATCAACGGTAAAGCCGTGTGTCAGCACCTGCTTGTAAGGTGCAATGCCGTTAATAGAAGTGCTGGTAAGCAAAGATGAATGAAACCAGCCACGGTGTTGATCAGAGCCTTCAAGGTACATATCTGCAGGGTACGGCTGATCGCGCTTTTGCAGCACGTGAGAGTACGTAGTACCGGAATCAAACCAGACATCGAGTACATCAGTAGACTTTTCGTACTGATCAGCATCCTGTTTGATGAAGTCTTCGGTGCTCAGATCAAACCAGGCCTGAATGCCGCCTTGTTCTATATGTTGTGCAGCAGTTTCGAGAAGTTCCAGCGTGTCGGGATGTAAGTCGCCGCTTTCTTTATGCACAAACAACGGAATCGGTACACCCCAGTAACGCTGCCTTGAAATACACCAGTCCGGTCTTTTAGCGATCATGCTGTCGATGCGCGCTTCACCCCAGCCCGGTACCCAGCGTACTGTTTTGATAGCCGCCAGTGCATCGCGTCGCAGGTTTTCTTTTTCCATGCTGACAAACCACTGCGGAGTAGCGCGGAAAATAATCGGTGTGCCGGTACGCCAGCAGTGCGGGTAGCTATGTTCGAAAGATTCACTCAGTACCAGTTTGCCGGCAGAGCTCAGCTCTTCAAGTATGTGTGCTTCAACTTTGTAAACATGTTCGCCGGCAAACTTATCAACATATGATTCATAGGTGCCTTTGGAGCTGACGTTATTTAACAGCCCAAGCTCATACTTTTTACCGGTATTAAAATCGTCGACACCATGATCCGGCGCTGTGTGCACGGCCCCTGTACCTGCTTCGGTGGTAACGTAGTCACCGAGTACCAGCAAGGAAGTGCGATCATAAAAGGGATGTTGCAGTTGCATTCTCTCGAGTGCGGCGCCATTAAACACAGAAATCGTTTTATAGGTCTCGCAGCCATAGCGCTGCATGCACTGCTCAACCAGCTCGGTCGCTAATACAACGCATTCAGCACCTGCGCCCAGATCGCACTCAACTACCGAATATTCAAGCTCCGGATGCAGTGCGACGGCGAGGTTACCCGGGATGGTCCATGGTGTTGTAGTCCAGATAATCACCGATAGCGGTAAGTCACTGCGATCACTGTTACAGGCGCTGTGCAGTGCCGCGTTATCTACAGCACTGAACCGAACATCGATTGAAGTTGATTTTTTGTCTTTGTATTCGACTTCTGCCTCTGCCAGTGCAGAGCGTGCCCCGATACTCCAGTACACAGGTCGTGTGCCTTTATAAACGTGGCCGTTTTTGATCATCTGGCCCAGCGCTCTGACAATCCCTGCTTCATTCTCGAAAGCCATGGTCAGATACGGTTTATCCCACTCCCCGAATATACCCAACCTCTTGAAGTCCTGTCGCTGTCCGTCTATCTGCTCGCTGGCGTATTCGCGGCAACGGGCGCGGAAGGTTGCCTCATCGATGTCTTCACCGGGCTTGCCGATTTCGGACTCAACTTTATTCTCGATAGGTAAGCCGTGACAGTCCCAGCCGGGGATATACGGAGAGTCAAAACCGTCAAGCTGCTTGCTCTTGACGATCATATCTTTAATGACTTTATTTACTGCATGACCAATATGGATATCGCCGTTGGCATACGGTGGACCATCGTGCAGTACAAACTGTTTATCGCGATTGTTCGACGCCGCGCGAATTTTTTTATAAATATCCAGCTTTTCCCAGTGAGCCAGCGTTTCAGGCTCTTTATTCGCGAGATTGCCGCGCATCGGAAAATCAGTTTTTGGCAGGTTTAAAGTGTGTTTGTAGTTACTCACGTGGAGTCTCTGTATGTTCAGTGACGGAATTAATTAAAATACCGGAAATATCAATCTGTCTTGCGAAACCATTGTCGGGCGTTTTGCTCATCAGTTGCAATAGCAGTCTTGAGCTCATCGAGACTGGTAAACTTTTTTTCATCTCTCAGTTTTTTCATAAAATTGACGCGCAACCGCTGGTGGTAAAGATCTGCCTGATAGTCGAGCAGATGCACTTCGAGACTTAAACAAATACCTTTAACTGTGGGCTTAACACCCAGGTTGGCTATTCCCTGCAGCGGCTGGTCGCCGTGGCCGGTCACAGTAACAGCAAACACACCGCGCAACGGAGGATTGAGCCCGTTGAGTGCGATGTTTGCAGTCGGGAAACCAATGGTTCTACCCAGCTGTTGGCCAAACTCTACACGCCCTTCAATAGAATAGTCGCGACCGAGCAGTTGTGCAGCATCGTTGAGCTCACCGGCTGATAAAAGATTGCGCACCCGGGTGCTTGATACCCGCTCGCCGGCCAGGCTCAGCGTTTCAGCCTGCTGCAGGGTAAAGCCGTATTTTTCGCTTGCCTGCTGCAGGGTTGCGAAGGTACCAGTGCGGTCTTTGCCGAAGCGAAAGTCATCGCCAATCAGCAGGTACTTTGTGTTCAGTCCGTCAATTAGCACTTTTTTGATAAATTCGTCGGCACTGGAGTTTGCCAGCGTCTGATTGAAGCGCAGCAGCAGTAGCTGGTGCAAATCGCATGCTTTGAGCCGGGTGAATTTCTCACGAAAATTGCTCAAACGATGCGGGAGTTTTTCTGCTGGCAGAAAGTACTCTACCGGCAGTGGTTCAAAGCTGACCGCACAAGCGCGCAGGGATTGCTGATCGGCATAGGTGCAGACGGTTTCAAGCAAATGCCGGTGGCCGATGTGCACGCCATCGAAGTTACCGATTGTGACTGCACAACCACGATGTTTTTTATTCAGGTTGTACAGGCCGCGTATGAGTTCCACGAATTAGCTTAACCTGTGATTGATAGTGTGAGCCTCGGACAGTGGCTGTTTTATGTTGGTCAGACGTTACAGTCAGAGGGTCGAAAGCCAGCCGCCAATAGGGTGATGCAATAGGCGATGACAGCCACTGCAATTATACCGGCTAAGCGACTGGCACGTTCAATTGCCTGCATAGATAGCCAGTTATCAAGCGGTGGGGTCAAAACCAGCAGTACCAGAGCCATTGCCAGTGTCGCGAGGGTTGCGCGTTTTAATGTGATGATTTCGTTGGCCTGCAGTGAGTAGATGTTGTCCTTTTTTAACCGGTGGTACAGCATCAATGCATTTTGATGGGCCGACACTGCCGTGGCCAGAGCCAGGCCGACATGCGCCACCGGCAGAGAGGCCATTACCAAAGCGCCGACAAACAAAATGTTATATCCCATATTGCTGATCATCGCGATGATACCAATCCGGACCGGGGTGCGAGTATTCTGACGAGCAAAAAATCCGGGGGCAAAAATCTTCACCATTACCATGCCCGGCAATGCCAAAGCGTAGGCTTGCAGTGCCCATGCAGACATTCGGGTGTCTGTGGGATCGAACTCACCGTAGCCAAACAAGGTGGCAACCAGTGGACCGGCAAGCAACAGCAGTCCCAGTGTTGCGGGCATCGCCAGTAAAACTGCCATGCGAAAACCCCAGTTCATTGTGCGATCAAATTCGGCGTTCTTTTCACTGGCATGCGCAGAGGAAAGTCTCGGCAACATAACAGTGGCTATCGCAATGGCAAACACACCTAACGGGAATTCCACCAGCCGGTCGGCAAAGTACAGCCAACTCAGGCTGCCGGCAACCAGAAAGGACGCAATAACGGTATCCAGCAGCAGATTAATCTGACTGACAGACGAGCCAAGGATTGCAGGAAGCATTAGTTTGAGGATTTTCTGAACGCCGCTGTTATTCCAGCCCCAGCGCGGCATCTTCAAAAGACCCAGCCGGTACATTGAAGGCAGCTGAAACAGCAGCTGTGATAGTCCTGCAGCGAATACTCCCCACGCCAATGCGGTCACCGGTATCTGGAAAAACTGCACACCCCACAAAGCCGAAATGATCAGACAGATATTCAACAGGACCGGTGTGAATGCAGGCACGGCAAACTTTTGGAAGGTGTTCAGCACACTGCCACAGTAAGCGACTAGCGAGATAAAAAAGAGGTAGGGGAATGTTATTCGCAGCAGTGCTGTTGCAGTCACTGCGCGCTCGCTGTCGCTTTCAAAGCCTGGTGCAAACAGCGCTATAAGAGCGGGTGCGAAAACACTGCCGGCAATGCTGAGCAACAAAACAATCAGGCCCAGCGTGCCGCTCACGTGCGCCGCAAGTGCATGCAACGCATCTTTTGATCGGGCTTCTTTGTACTCCGAAAAAACCGGTACGAAAGACTGTGCAAACGCACCTTCCGCAAACAAGCGCCGCAAAAAATTGGGAATTTTAAACGCCACCAGAAAAGCATCGGTCAGAGAACCTGCGCCGAGTGTGACAGCAAAAACCTGGTCGCGGATAAAACCCAGTATGCGTGACAAAAAAGTCATGCCACTGACAATGCTGCCCGAGCGCAGCAAACCCCCATCGAGCTTTTTCAAGTGATCTCGCTCAACGCTGAGGTAATCGGGTATACCGGTGCAATAAATTGACTGGTACGGGTTTGAACAGTTGTCGAAAACTCACTATCGTGGCTGGAACCGGTGCCAGATCGGTTGACAATAGCCGGACCACCAACGATACTGTTCGGCTGGATTTCCAATTTCCCCAGGAGACAGAGTTGGCGAACTCCCCGCAAGCGAAAAAACGTGCTCGACAAGCAGAGACCAGACGGACCCGTAACGCGGGTATGCGTTCGATGATGCGTACTCACGTCAAGCGAGTTGTTGCAGCAATTGGTGCCGGTGATAAAACTGCCGCGTCGGAAGCCTATACCGCAGCTGTTCCTGTGCTTGACAGCATGGCCAGAAAAGGTCTTGTGCATAAAAATAAGGCAGCACGATACAAAAGCCGACTGAACGCTCGAATTCAAGCGCTTTAAGGCCGGGCCCGAACTACTTTTCGGGCCAGATTTACGGCAAGACAGGCGGTCATACGTCTTGCAAGTGCGCTGCGCAGCCTTTGCAGAAAAAGGCTCGCTGCTGCAGAGCCATCTATAGCGCCGCTGCTGCCTGAGTGACGCAGATGCATCACTGCAGCCCCTCTGCATATTAAGTTTCGATGTCAACTTTGGGTTGTGCATATCGGATGTCGGAAATTCAACTCCCAACGCGCTATTCATCACCGACAGTCACAATGTTGTCGCGGTTGATCAGTTCCGGTTCGTGGACATAGCCCAGCCTTTCAGAAATCCGGTCGCTGTGACATCCGATCAGTAGCGTTGCCTCGGTCGCGTTATAGTTTACCAGCCCGCGCGCCACTTCCAGCCCGGTTGCAGAGCAGATCGATACCAGTTCGCCGCGCCGGAACTCACCTTCAATATTGGTCACTCCAACTGGTAACAAGCTGCATTCACCCGCTTGAAGCTTTTCTAAAGCACCGTCGTCAACGATGACTGTGCCACGCGCTTTGAGTTGATTGGCGAGCCAAAGCTTGTGGGCCACCAGCTTTTTATGTGTGGCCTTTATGTGAGTACCGATTGATTCACCCTTGTGCAGTCGCAGTAAAACGTCTGACTCTCTGCCGGATGCGATCACGGTATGAGTGCCCGAACGTGCGGCCCTTTCAGCCGCCAGTATCTTGGTTCGCATACCTCCGATAGCCAGCTTGTTGGTGCTTGGACCCGCCATGGTCAAAAGACTTTGATCGCCGGCGGTGGCATGGGTAATCAGTCTGGCGTCTGCGTGTTTATTTGGATCCTTGTCAAACAGACCCTGCTGATCAGTCAGAATGATTAACTGGTCTGCTGAAATCAGATTGGCAACAAGAGCCGCGAGGTTATCGTTATCGCCAACGCGAATTTCATCGGTGGTAACCGTATCATTCTCATTAATAACGGGCAGTACGCCCAGGTTAAGCAACGTGCCGAGCGTACTTTTGGCGTTCAGATATCTCTTACGGTTACTGAGATCGTCATGAGTCAGCAGAATTTGTGCGGTATTTCTGCCGTGCTTTTGCAACTCGGTTTCATAGGCTTTAACCAGCCCCATCTGACCGGTGGCAGCTGCAGCCTGAAGCTCATGCAGTGCAGTAGGCCTTTCCTTCCAGCGTAGCCGGTGCATGCCTTCTGCAATAGATCCGGAAGATACCAGGACCAGTTCTACGCCGTCTTTCATCAAGGCTGCAAACTGTTCGGACCAGGCTTTGATGTTGTCGAGGTTCAGCCCGACTCTATCAGCCGTGATTAAGGCACTGCCAATTTTGACTACCCAGCGTTTTTTATGATCTGTGGCTTGCATGACGATGAATAGTTAATGCGATTGATGTGAAAATTATTTCACAACGATCAGCTGTCTGACAGATCGTCCTGATCAACAAAATCTTCCGCAGTATCTGTCGGAGTTGCCGCTTCAGGATACGTGACCGTGCGGGTAGCCGGCTTGCCTTCCAGCGGTTGTAGCTCTTGTTGTCTGACTTCGATGTACTGCATGATATCGGCGCAGAGTTGTTCTGTACCTCTGCCATCGACTGCTGACACGCTGTACCACGGCCCGTCCCATGCCAGCGCTTTTAATGTTTGCTGTGTTTTTTCCTGCCACTCATCGGCAGGCATTAAGTCCTGTTTGTTAAACACTAGCCAGCGTGGTTTGTTGACCAGATCTGGATCAAATTTTTCCAGTTCCTGTATCAATGCAAGTGCAGACTCGGCCGGGTCGTGATCATCAAACGGTGCCAGATCGATGATATGCAACAGCAGGCCTGTGCGCGTCAGGTGTCGCAGAAAACGGATACCAAGTCCCTGGCCTTCGGCGGCACCTTCTATCAATCCGGGTATGTCTGCCATCACAAAGCTTCTATGCGCTTCGATGCTTACAACGCCAAGATTGGGATGTAGTGTAGTGAACGGGTAATCGGCAACTCGCGGTTTAGCGGCGGAAACCTTGCGTATCAGTGATGACTTGCCGGCATTCGGATAGCCTAACAGACCCACATCAGCGAGTAGTTTAAGTTCAAGTTGTAGCTCACGTCTGTCACCGGGGGTGCCTTGAGTTGTCTTTCTGGGGGCACGATTTGTGGCACTTTTAAAGCGCGAGTTGCCAAGCCCGTGCACGCCGCCTTTCGCAACCAGCAGCCGGCTTCCGTCTTCAACAATATCGCCGATCAGTTCATCTGTGTTGCGATCGGTCGCAACCGTGCCGACCGGCACAAGTATCTCTTTGTCCTTGCCGGCGCGTCCGGTGCAATTTGCCCCGCCACCGTTGCGGCCACGCTCAGCCTCGTAGGTGCGCATGTGGCGAAAGTCCACCAGCGTATTAATATTGGAATCACCGACCAGATAAACACTGCCGCCGTTGCCACCGTCGCCGCCGTCCGGCCCGCCACGGGGTACATATTTTTCACGCCGGAAACTCAGGCAGCCGTTTCCGCCATCGCCTGCAATGACTTTGATTTTTGCTTCATCGACAAATTTCATGACAGGGATTTTTCCAATAAAAAACCCCGCGGTGCGGGGTTTTTTGTCAGTCCTGATTAGTGCAGGTTGTTCAGGAACCCGCTACCACGCTGACAAATTTGCGGTTTTTCGGGCCGCTGGTGTGAAATTTCACAAAGCCGTTGGATTTGGCAAACAGTGTGTGGTCTTTGCCCACACCAACGTTGCTGCCGGCGTGCACTTTGGTGCCTCGCTGACGGATAATGATATTACCGGCCAGTACCGCTTCGCCGCCGTACTTTTTTACGCCCAGCCGTTTGGATTCTGAATCGCGACCGTTGCGGGTACTACCACCTGCTTTTTTATGTGCCATGTTTATTAGTCCCGGCGAAAAAATTCGCCTGCGTTGAAACTTTTGCTAGCGTCCGGGGGACGATAGAACGATAATTTGATCATGCTCGTTTGCTAAACAAACGACCGGTGCAGAGCGCCGTTATTTCAATCTGCTGAAGACAAAGCCGGAATATACCGGACTCGCTTCTTCAAACAATCGAAAAGCCTCTAATGATAGTCCGCCCCACCCAATGAGTCAAACTGAAGCAGCCGATTTGAAAAGCCAAGATATTGATTCCTCTGAAGCACCCGTGCCCGGATCAGTTTCAGACTCAAAAATCTCTGATCTGATCGCCGACGACATGTCTGCGGTGAATCAGAACATACAACAGGCAATTCAGTCTGACGTAGTTCTGATCAATCAAATGGGTCACTACATTATTGGTGCCGGGGGCAAGAGACTCCGCCCGAAGCTGGTTTTGCTATCGGCGCTGGCGCAAGGTTATCAGGGCAGTCAGCACACCAAAATTGCCGCTGTTATCGAATTTATACATACCGCTACACTGCTCCATGATGATGTGGTTGATTCATCAGGCTTGAGGCGGGGACGAGAAACCGCTAACAACGTGTGGGGAAACGAAGCCGCCGTTTTGGTTGGAGATTTTCTTTACTCGCGGTCATTCGAGATGATGGTTGAAGTCGGGCAGATGCGGGTGATGGAAATACTGTCATCAGCCACCAACACAATTGCTGCAGGCGAGGTCATGCAATTGATGAATATTGGTGAGGCAGAGGTCAGCGTGGAGCGATACATGAATGTGATCGAAGCCAAAACCGCCAAATTGTTTGAAGCGGCCACGCAGCTTGGGGCAGTGCTCGCCGGTGCAGATGAAAGTACCGAGCAATTGATGGCTCGTTTTGGTTCTCGTCTGGGGCTGGCTTTTCAACTGATCGACGATGCACTTGATTACACCGCCAAAAGCGATGACTTGGGCAAGAATGCCGGCGATGATCTTGCGGAAGGCAAGCCGACTCTGCCACTGATCTACGCAATGCAGACAGTCGGTGGTGATCAGGCAGGATTAATTGGTCAGGCGCTTGCGACTGCACAGAAGCAGGGTTTTCTGCCGGATGATCAGCTGCAACCGATAGTGGATGTGGTGTGTCAGTCCGGTGCGATCGAACACACAATTGCACTGGCGCAGCAGCAGGTCAATCTTGCTGTGCGTGATCTGCAGTGCCTGTCACCGGGTGTTTATAAGGATGCGCTGGCAAGTATTGCTCAAGCGTCAGTTAATCGCAGGTTTTAATGGCGTTTTTCAAAAATACCTTTCGACGGTAACTGCGATGAGCAGGCAACAGAATCAGCAACAGCAGATTTGCAGCACCACCGCCGCCGGTGCTGACACTGGCAACACTGGTAGCTGGTAATTCTTCAGTAACAGCGTCGTTAGAGGCAATCGCTTCGATCACCGGGTCGTTCTCTTCAACCTGTCCGCCAGTAGTAATGACCTCACCCTCGGGACTGCTAAGCAGTGAAGCTTCCGCTGGTATCACCAGCTCCGCTTCATTGTTGGTTTGATTAAGATCAAAAAAGCCATTAGGTTCAAGGCCCATGGTGACTGTACGTTCCAGTTCCGGCTCGAATCGAAGTTTCACCGCCAGGTCCTGAGTGTCACCGGCGAAAGTAGCGGGGACACTGCAAGTCAGCCTGGTGGGGTCCTCAAGTTCGCAAATCGCGGGTGCTTCCGCGATGGCAGCGTTGGTTAGATCAACTGAAAGAGTTGCTGAAGGAATTGCCCGTGTCTCGTCTAGATTACTCACGGTGATCTGAATCTGATCCGATTCAAGTTGTGTTACGCCGAGTCCTATGTCGATCACAGCAGAATAGCAGGTGCTTTGCGCCATGCGAGCAGTAATTGAGTCTGTGCTGCAGCTTGAAAATTCCCGCGTGGTAAAGGTGCTGATCGATGAGAACATCAGGTTGTTGGTAATGGCCTGGCACTCGGTAACGTCATCATGATCAGCGCCAAGGTTGTGCCCAATCTCGTGTGCGCTGAGCAGCACCGGGAACAGAAACGGACGCGACAGGCTGACATCATGGCCGTCGGTTCTACAGGCGGCCCCGCTGAATGCCAGCCCGATTGCCGGATCGGGTGACTGTACGCCACTAAACATATGTACCAGTCCGAGATCATCAGGCAGCAGCGTTGAACTGATTCTGTATTCACGAAATAAGTCCAGATGGTCCTTAAGGGCTGGTTCGCTGATTGACTCATCCAGTGCGAGAAAGGTGTCGTCGTCTACCAGAACCACAACATCTACCTTAAGGGCCAGGCCAAATTTTTCCCGGTAAAGTGCGTCGACTGAGTTGATTGTCGAAATGGCATTGCTTAAGCCACGCCCGCCGAGCGCCTCTTGATAAAGGGAATCTACTACCACACCAATGCGCAGCACTCTGGTCACGTCGCCAATGGTTTGGGTCAGGCGGTCGTTCACCGGTACCTCGATTTCTTCAAAGTTCAGGATTGATCTGACTGGAGATCGAGCTGGCGGTACTTCCGGTGGTGGTGTCAGTGGCTCTGCGGTGAGAGTGGCAGGGAAGCCTGCTGCTCTGGTCAAAGCTGGCAACGTCTCTGATGCAAAGTGTATGTTTTCACCGTGCGCACTGATGGTGCCGGCGATGAAGTCGCCGTCGATAACAACGCGGGCCCACGAGTCAGGCAACGAGTCGACAATACCAGCATAAGCCGTCATGCTTTGCTGAACTGCAGCACCCTGCTGATCAACGATTCGCAGATTGTTAAATTCAGCGTGCGGGTTTAGCAGTAAATGCTCAAGGCGCAGTCCTAATCGTACCGCAATACGTGTCTGGTACTGGCTGTTCTCCACCGTTTCAAACCGAATCAGTTGCGCATCGATCATCCCTTCAGCGCGCAGCAGTGGCGTGGACAACAACAGGATAATAGAGACTAGCGCTGCCAATCCTTTAGCTGCAAGCTGCTCTGTTTTCATCGCAAACATCCTACATCGGGGCTGATGCCGGCTTCAAACAGGAAAGAAGTACCTGCGTCCGGGCCTAACGGTCGGTGATTGTATCATTTATATGACAGTTTGGAAGGTCGTAATTGACAAAAAAAAGCCCGCATCTTTCGATGCGGGCTCTGACAGCCAGTGACTATTGCCGGTTGGGCAAATGTCGCCCGACTTATTTCGGTGATACGCCCAGGGCACGAACCGTTGCAATGTTCAGATAATCATCGACCGGCAAGCCTTTCTGGCGCTGGAAGGAATTAACTGCACGCATGGTGTCAGCGCCAATGACGCCGTCGATCTCGCCAGGGTTGTGACCTGCAGAACGCAGCGCCTGTTGAATCGCTGTGATTCGGCCACGCGTCATGTTGGTATCACAAAGGATTTCACGCCAGTCCATCATGCCGTCTTTGACCAGCTTTCGCTTGGTTACCGTTGCGTACTTAGCCGGTATTTTGATGCGTCTCTCTTTGGCAGGTGTCGCTTCGGCAGTTACATCAACTGTTTTGAAAACTGCCGGCACTGCGACCTTGCGTGTTGTGGCGTTGGTGGCGATAACGCTCTTTTCGATAGTGTTATACACCGCTGGAATTTCCTGCACGCGGGTGGTTGCCGGTGTCTTTAACACACGCTTTTTCACAGATTTGAATGAAGCAGGAATCTCTACCAGACACATGATTTCACCGGTGGTTTCATCAATCTTCTGGATCGGCCCTGTGCCTTTTCGCCAGGTAGTGTGCGCGGGTTTATCCATGATGCGTTGCGTCACCGTCTCATAAACCGGAGCAATCTGAACGATCTTTTTTGTTGCAGGCTTTACCAGAACGCGTTCCTTAACGGTCTTGAAGGTCGCAGGTACAGTGACCAGTTTTTCACTGGCTTCTTTGACCATGATGCGTTTCTTGGTAGTGGTGAATTTAGCCGGGATGATTTCGATGCGCTCACCCGCTTCTTCAACCAGTATACGCTCTGAAATGGTTTCGTACTTGGCTGGCACCCAAAGCCGTGTGAAGCATTGTCCCGGCTTTGCGTGCGGTGGTAAGAGATCACCGGCACCATAATTAGCATCCACTCCACCGGCTGAAGCCACGGTTGTGGTTTTGTTGGCCAGTTGTGCCTCGCGTTGCGCCAGTGCTGCCTCGCGTGCTGACAACGCTGCCGCCTGAGATTCCAGCTTTGATCGCTGAGCTGACAATGGATCGCTGCCACCGAGAACCTTGTCACCAACGCTGCCAACGCCATCCTTTACTTTGTCTGCAGTTGAGCAGGCAGACAGTGAGGCGACGACTACCGCAGCGGTAGCCAGAGCTCCGATATTTTTTGTTATTTTCATCAGGGTAAGTCCCTCCGAAGGACCAGTTTGCCAGTTAAAAGATTGATACAGCGTTGATGCTAGTCTGGCAACACATCGCTGTTTGTGAACTAATGTTGCATGAAACCAACAATAATCAATCAAAAAACGTAATGCTGATTACGCTTGCAAGCCTACGCGGCTATTAATGCAGAATTAACATTAAAAGATGACTTTAAATGATTGCAATGCTGTGTGTTCCCAAGCGCATCGTGGATTGTTTGGGTTGGCAAATCAATACCAGATCGCCTTAAAAACCAATGTTTTACATTAAAATATGCCAATGCTTCACGGCATGAACAGCGCTAGGTTCTGAGTAGTTGTTGTAGTTTAGCCGCTGAAATATGGTTTGTTTGATATTTACCACTTTTTAAGGAAGTGATATCCCAGGTACCGATTTGATGCCTGATCAGACGTAATGTTGGAAAGCCGACTGATGCGGTCATTCTTCTGACCTGGCGATTGCGGCCTTCGGCCAGCACAATATTAATCCAGCTATCCGGGATGCTTGGGCGATAGCGAATCGGTGGATTGCGTGGCCAGATATCCGGTGCATCTATTCGTTCAGCGGACACAGCGACTGCCGGGCCATCTTTGAGCATCACTGCTGTGGTCAGTTGTTGAATCGCTGTGGCACTGATTTCACCCTCGACCTGCACCCAATAATGTTTCAGCCATTTCATTTTTGGATGCGAGATGCGGTGCTGCAGCGGCCCATGGTCGGTAAGCAGTAACAAGCCCTCGCTGTCTTTATCAAGTCGCCCGGCAGGGTATACGTGCTGTACTGGAACCAGATCAGCGAGTGTTCGATGGTTGGCATCGGTCTGTTCGTCTGGCTTGCCGTTACTGAATTGACTGATGTAGCCAAATGGCTTGTTCAGCAGGATGAGCTTGGCAGTTGTTGCAGAGTTGGAGGGTGCAGGGGATCGGTTCGTATGTCGTTTCACACGCTTGTGGTGATTTTTTCCAGCAAAGTTTGCCATTGAATTCGGCGCCTCTCGCCAAAGCCCAGTTGATCAAACACAGTTTTCAGGGCATCGTCATCAGGAGTAATAGTGTAGCCGGACAAGTCGCTGTCCAGTGAGGTGTCGGGAATTAGTCCGGTTAATTGTCTGGCCAGCCGAATAGTGTCTGCATGACTTTCAAGTAACTCTGCCACGCGACTAGCGCCACGGAATTTCATTGTCGGCACCTTATCTGTGTTGTCCAGCAATGCAGTCAGATTACCCCATTTGATCAGCAGCCTCGCAGCGGTGGCGGTGCCAACTCCTGGAACTCCTGGAATGTTATCTACTTTATCGCCGCTGAGCGCCAGTGAGTCTGCAATCTGATGGGGTCTGACGCCAAAGCGCTTCTCTATCAGTCTGGCATCCATCCAGGTATCGCGAGTGAAGTCCCAGATGGCGTCGCCGTCGCTGATGAACTGGCAGAGATCCTTGTCTGCAGAAACGATGATCACATTGGTTTTCTGTAGCTGTGCTATTCCAGCCAGCGAACCGATGATGTCATCGGCTTCCAGTTTGCCGCTTGCAAGCGTCGTAATGCCGATAGCCTCGCTGAATCTTTTACACCATTGGAACTGGTACTTCAGATCGTCGGGAGCGGGTGTTCTATTGGCTTTATAGTCTGGATAAATCTCATTGCGTGCTGAGGTGCCGAGACTCTCATCGAATGCGCAGGCAATAAGTTTTGGTGAACGACGCGAGAGCAGTTGGTAGAGGAATTCAACAAAACCCAGCGTGGCGTTGGCGGGTTCGCCACCGGCGTCAGTGATGCTGGCAGGCATTGAGTGCCAGCCGCGAAAAACGTAAATACTGCTATCGATTAAATAGAGCGCGTCAGGATTGGACCTGGCAGCAACTGCAGTCTTCATAAAAAATGCCGGCAAATGTGCCGGCATTTAGCGGGAGTCGAGGAACGACAGGTATTACTTTTTACCGTAGCGGCGCTTGAACTTGTCTACTTGGCCTGCTGAGTCGAGTATTTTCTGCTTACCGGTGTAGAAAGGGTGGCAGGCAGAACAAACTTCGACGGTCAGATCTTTGCCGATCGTGGAGCGTGTCTGAAACGTGTTGCTGCAACTGCAGGTGACGGTAATTTCGTCATACTTGGGATGTGTATCTGCTTTCATGGTTTTTCCTTCGCTTTTGAGCCGACCGACCCGTCATTCCGGCATGGTGCAGGGCTGCGGCGGTCGAGCTGGCGATCAAGTTGAATAGTTACTGGTCAGCCAGCCAGTGTAGTGCAATATGCGGGCAGTTTCAAACAACCCAACACCTATTGTTGGTGGCTGTGCCTCAGGCTTACTTTTTGGCTCACTCATTTTCCTGCGCCACTGTGACAGACTCGATCAAGCTGTCTGCATCCAGCGTGACGCCAATCAGAATCGGCGAGCAGCACACCTGACAATCCTCAACGTACTGCTGTTCGGGAACAGAGCAGTCAATCAGGATATTGATCTGTTCGCCGCAGTATGGGCATTCAATATCGTACTCTTCCATTTGGTCTGGTCAGTTAAGCGGTGTTGAAAATTCGATCAGCGGCTGACGATTGGAATGATCGTCGCACCCGGTGTCGATTTTGCAGGCTCAACAGATGCTTCGCCATCGGCTTCTTCAGGCATAAAACGCTGCAGCAACGTATCGAGGTGCCTGGCGCCCAGTTCGGTTGTTTTGATCTGCATCAGATCCCGGGTGATCAAGTCATCACGCTCTGCCTGATCCAGTAATCTTCGCACAGAAGCCAGTGTGTCACCGGTGCGGCCTTCGAAATCCTGCACGTTAAAACCTTCACTTAGGCGCAGCGCATTCATCATGAATTCTAGCCTGGCATCTGCTTCGGATACCTGTCTTTCGCCCTGGATTCTGTCTTGGCTGCGCGCGGTGTTGATGTAGTCGGTGGGATGTTTCGCTTTGCTGTGACGCACAATGGTGTTGTGCGCCGGGAAGCTGAGTTTGGAATGTGCCCCGGCGCCAATACCGAGGTAGTCACCAAACAGCCAGTAATTCAGGTTGTGATGGCAGCGCTTTTTATCCTGTGCATAGGCTGATACTTCGTACTGGGTAAAACCTGCAGCTTCAATCAGTGCTTTGCAATTGTCTTGAATATCACCCATGGTCTGTTCATCGGGCAGCGTCGGCGGCCTGGCGGCGAACAGAGTGTTTGGTTCAATCGTCAGTTGGTAGTAAGACAAATGAGACGGGTTTAAACGAATTGCCTGTTCTATATCAGCGATTGCTTCATCAGGATTTTGATCAGGCAGTCCGTGCATCAGATCGATATTGAAGTTTGTGAATCCTGCAGTATGCGCTTTCTCGCAGGCAGTAATCGCTTCTTGTGCGCCGTGTATTCTGCCAAGCGTTTTCAAGTGTTTATTATTGAAGCTTTGTACACCGATAGACAGGCGATTAATGCCATTGTCTCGATACTCTTTAAAGCGTTGCGTTTCAAAAGTGCCGGGGTTTGCTTCCATGGTGATTTCAGCCCGTGGTTCGAGCTTGGTTAAAGCGCGAACCTGCCCCATCAAGCGGTCTATGCCGGCACTTGAGATCAGGCTCGGTGTGCCGCCACCGATAAACACTGATTCAAGTGATCGACTCCAGATGTCCGGTGCATGTTGTTCAAGATCTGCAATCAGTGCATCAATATATTGAGCTTCGGGAATCTCATCTTTTACCGCATGCGAATTAAAATCACAGTAGGGACATTTTTTTACGCACCACGGGAAGTGGATGTATAGAGTTAAAGGCGGGTATTCAGTGAAATGTCTCATGATAGTGAGTTGGCTTAAGAGGCCTGCCGGTCGTGTCGCACCTTTTATTATTGCCTGTGAATTTCTTTATAGCCTGTGAATGGCTAAAAAATCAGAGTTCACCGTGCAGTAGTTTTTGTTGTAACTGTTTTTTCAGTTCCTGCAACGCGAGTGCACGGTGACTTACAGTGGCCTTTTTAGGCTTGCCCATTGCCGCTGCCGACATACCGTTAGCTGGACAATAGAACACCGGGTCATAGCCAAAGCCACCTTCACCTTCAGGTTCCTTTAGTATAGTGCCATGCCAGATGCCGTTGGCTATTACCGGCTCCGGATCTTTTGCATGACGCAGAAACACCAGAGAACAAACAAAATAAGCGCTACGTGCCGCCTCTGGTAAAGGCTCCAGTTCGGCAAGTAGTTTGTTTATGTTGTCTTGATCTGTCGGTTTCTCTGTAGCGTGCTCAGTCGCGTGCTCAGTCGCGTTCTCAGTCGCGTTCTGGGCCATTGCATATCGTGCAGAGCGAATTCCCGGCTCGCCGTTCAATGCCGGTACCACCAGCCCTGAGTCATCAGCCATGGCACACAAATCAGTATAGTTACAGGCGTGCCGTGCTTTTATTAACGCATTTTCGACAAAGGTGTTTGCATCTTCGATAGCTTCAGTCAGATTGAACTCGGACTGGGAAATCAATTCAATATTGAAGTCTGTGAGTACACCGGTCAGCTCTTTGAGCTTGCCTTGATTGCCACTTGCCAGAACACAGCGCAACTTTTCTTTGGTGCCGTTATCCAATGCTGAATGCTCTCTACTTTTCACAGTGGTGTCTCAGGACTTAAGTGAATCCAGTTGCGCCCGGGTAATTTCTTCAATGCCCTTGCGCGCCAGTGCCAGCATGCCTTGCAGTTCTTCTTCGCGAAACGCATGTCCCTCTGCGGTACCTTGTATTTCGATGTACCCGCCGGCCTCATTCATGACGACATTCATATCTGTTTCTGCGTTGGAGTCTTCAGCATAGTCGAGATCAAGTACCGGTGTGCCGTTGTAAATGCCCACTGAAACTGCAGCCACCTGACCATGCAACGGATTCTTTTTAAGTTTCTTTTCACTGATTAAGCGATTGATGGCATCACTCAGGGCAACGTAGGCACCACTGATTGATGCAGTGCGAGTGCCGCCGTCTGCCTGTATCACATCGCAATCGATGGTGATTGTCTTTTCACCCAGCGCTTCGAGATCAATAATGGCGCGCAACGATCTTCCGATCAGGCGTTGTATCTCCATACTGCGGCCGGACTGTTTGCCAGCGGTTACTTCACGTCTTGAACGTGTATTGGTGGCGCGCGGCAGCATGCCGTATTCAGCAGTGACCCAACCGCTGCCCTTGCCCTTAAGAAATGGCGGTACACGATCTTCAATGCTGGCGTTACACAGTACTTTGGTATTACCGAAACTGACCAACACAGAGCCCTCTGCATGGCAGGTAAAGCTTCTTTCAAAAGTGACAGTTCTGAGTTGATCGTTGGCACGCTGGCTGGGGCGCATAAAATTCCTGTTATTTATAGTTTGATTCAGTTGGTTCGATTACATCGGCGCAGGTGGCTGGCTGTGTTTTTTGTCAGGTGCAGGACTAAAGCAGCCCTGTGCCCTCTACGGTTAGTGCCTTCTACGATTAGTGCCTTCTACGATTTACGATGCCGGCTACTGAGCTGACTGGCAACTTTGTCCATCATTGAAACACAATCGTTTTGTTCGCAGCAGAGAAACACACTGGCAGGCAGCTACCGCAGTGGCATGATACAGTGCTGCAGGTTTAAAACCGAGATCTCTTTTAGGAAAAGCTATGTTAAAGAGCATGACCGCCTTCAGTCGTAAAGAGTCCGTTAGTGACTGGGGTACTCTGATCTGGGAGATGCGCTCGGTCAATCATCGTTATCTCGATGTTTCTATCCGCCTTGCTGATGATTTGCGCCTTATCGAAGCGCAGGTTCGGGAAAAAATAAACGCGCGTTTAAGTCGTGGCAAGGTAGAAGTTTCTATCCGCTTTAAGCCATCTGCACAGGTAAGCAGCCAGATTGCTGTCAATGAGTCGCTCGCTTCACAGGTCATTGAAGCCGCCAGGTCGTTGCAGCCGATGATTGGTGAAACTCAGCCCGTGCCGGCAATAGAAGTGTTGCGCTGGCCCGGTGTGGTCAGTCAGGCAGAGGCGGATCTCGGGCCTTTGCAGCAACTCGCTTTGGAGCTGTTCGATACGGCACTTGAAGATTTTATCCAGACCCGACAACGCGAAGGTCAGAAAACAGCACAAATGCTGACAGAAAGATGCGATGCAATTGACACCATTATTGAAAAGGTAAAAATACTCAGGCCAGAGGCAGTTGAACGGCAGAGAACCAAACTGATGTCGCGTATCGAAGAGCTTGATGTTGAGCACGACACTGGTCGACTTGAGCAGGAGTTGGTTTATATATCGCAGAAGCTCGATGTGGCGGAAGAGCTCGACCGACTCACTGCGCACCAGAGTGAGCTCAGGGACATCTTAAAGCGCGACGAACCGGTTGGCAGACGTCTGGATTTTCTGGTGCAGGAATATAACCGTGAGGCCAATACGCTCAGCTCAAAATCGGCAGACGCAGATACCACGGCACTGTCGGTTGATCTGAAAGTGCTGATCGAGCAAATGCGAGAGCAGGTGCAGAATATCGAATAACAATGCCTGAATAATTTTTAGGCAATGCCTTCAGAGCTATACAGGAACCACTGGTAGGCAATAAAAGATAGCAGTAGCAACAGACCTTCAAAGCGATTGATGCGACCCGCTCGCTTGAAGCCTACGCAAAAAATCACCAGGCAAATCGTCAGCGCGATGTGTACAACCGCATCGCGGTTACGCACCATAAGATCGACATCACCGGGCGCCATTATCGCTACAACACCAACGACGGCGAGTGCGTTAAACAGGTTAGAGCCAACAACATTGCCAATAGCCAGACCAAATTCCCGACGCAGCAGGCAGGCGATAGTTGCTGCAAGTTCCGGCAGGCTTGTGCCGATTGCAACAATAGATAAACCAATCATCAATTCGCTGACATTCGCAGCACGAGCGACTTCAACTGCGCCCCAGACGAGTACTCTCGCACTGACCAGCAACACAACCAGCGAGATAACAGTAACAATCGAAGATGTCTTGATATTGATGGTGTTGATGTGCTCTTCGAATTCAGCGCTGATTTTGTCATCCGGTTTGCTATGACCCTGCCAGACCAGCCAGCCAAGGCATAAAAGCAGAGTAAAGATTGCTGCGATGCCATCGATTCTTGATAAATGAAGGTCGAGTATCAGTGCGCTGGAAAACAGTACCACGGCAAACAGCAGCGGTATCTCACGCCGTAGTACTTCACTGGCTACCGGTATCGGGATAAACAAACTTGCAGCACCCAGAATCAGTGCGATATTGGCAATATTAGAACCGATGGCATTACCGATAGCGATGTCAGAGCTACCGCTGCCGGCAGACATAATCGCAATCAGTATTTCAGGCGCTGACGTACCGAAGCTGACTATTGTCAGTCCGATCAACAGAGGTGACACGCCAAGAGTCTTTGCCACAGAGCTGGCGCCCTCGACAAATTTATCCGCACTAATAGCAAGCAGTGCAAGGCTGATGACGATGGCGATTATCGGTAATAAGAGCATAACGTACGTCTTGGCATTGTTGGCTGTAGGCGCAGAGAACTGTAGCAGCATTGGCAGAGGGCGGCTCGCTGCCAATAAGGTTTAAACCGGGCCAGGAGTCTGCGCGGTAGAAGTCGGCGTGGCGAGAGTGCGATCGGTTGTTCCTGAAAAAGTATTTATTTGAGAAGCATAGTTGTTCCTATGCGACGATAATAAACGCGATTTCAGGGGCAATCCGGCCCACTCGCAATAGCGGAGGTTCTGGCGCGCAGCCTCCTATGCTGCTTCATAATCCATTGCCTGAACTCGAAAAGCGAGGCTGACTACAAGGCCGGGTCGATTGTCCGAAAGCATCAGTTCTGCACCATGAATTCTTGCCACAGCAGTTACCAGACTTAAGCCGAGACCATTACCGGGAGACTTGCGTTCGTTTTCGAGTCTGACAAATCTTTGCAGTACCCGATCGCGTTCGTGGCGCGGGATGCCCGGCCCGTTATCCGTCACAGTAACAGTGAATTCCTGATCGTCACCAGAAAGGTAGATGCCAACCAGCCCGCCAACGCGGGTGTACTTGATGGCGTTATCAAGTAAATTGGTGATTGCCTGTGCCAACAAGTGACGGTTACCGTAAAAGCTTGGGTTGGCGTTAATTCGTTCAACAAATACCAGATTGGCATCTTCTGCAACAGCACCGTAAAGCTCAGCCAGCTCAGCGGTAAGGTCCCCCATACGAACCTGCTCCCACTCGGTTTTGTCTATCCCTGCTTCGAGTCTGGCAATTGATAGCATGGCATTAAATGTATGGATCATGCCGTCGGCCTGGGTGATCGAATACTCAATTGTTTCGCGGTATTCATCATCGCTTCGGTTTTCAAGCAGTGTGACTTCAAGCTTGTTACGCAGGCGGGTTAACGGGCTGCGTAAATCGTGAGCCACATTGTTGGTTACCTGCTGCATGCTTTCCATTAAATCTTCAATTCGAGTCAGCATCTGATTAATTTTGACCGCTATCGTGTCAAACTCATCGCGCTTTTCCGTGACAGGTATGCGTCGCGAGAATGCGCCGTTCATGATTTCGCCGGCGGTTTGATTGACACTGGCGATGCGCTTAAGCACGCTCATGCTCATCCATATACCACCCAGGACCGCAAAGATTAAGGTTATACAGGTGGCTCCAACCACCAACGCAAACGTATAGTCGAGCAGTGCCTGCTCATCACTGATCTCGTGGCCGATGGTCAGTCTTAAGCCATTAGCAAACTGGGTCTGTGCCACTCTTACCGGGAGTGATGAGCGCGGGTTATCCGATGGCAGGTCTCTGTCAACTTCCCCCATGGTTTTGGTGGCATGCGTGCGTACTGATTTAATTTTCAGCGGCCATTCGGCGTCGGTACTTTCGCCAAGCTCACTGCCGTCACTCTCAACTTTGTAAAACCGGCCGTAAGAGTCCACTTCGTTGCGTTGTTGAATGGCGTCGACCAGCTCGTTCAGCGCGCCGGTATCGTAGAGGTTAACGAGGAAGTCGGTCTCCAGCCGCAGTCTTGAATCGATCTGCGACTCGATTTCATCGTGTAGTGACCAGTAGATGAAACCGAGAGTGAAGGCAGAAAAAAGACTGAACAGCGCCGCATAGATAATGGTGAGGCGGAAGGCTGTGGTGCTGAACAGCTTGATATTCATACGCTGATTTTATCGTTGCTGCTGATTCAGGGCGTGTTGCCAATAACAAAAATAGATTTGCGGAGACAAATGTAGCCCGCAATGCGGGCTACATGGAACCAATTTAATATTGTGGTTTGGTATTGTTTGTCGCCAGGCAGGGCGTGTCTGGCAGTAACGGCATGGGTTAATGTCCGGCCTAGCCTTCAATTAACTTGTAGCCTGCACCGCGAACGGTATGTAGCAGCGGCTGTTCAAAATCTTTATCAATCTTGCTGCGCAGACGGCTAATCTGCACATCAATCACATTGGTTTGCGGATCAAAGTGGTAGTCCCAGACGTTCTCAAGCAGCATGCTGCGGGTGACTACCTGGCCGGCGTGGCGCATTAAGTATTCAAGCAGTCTGAATTCACGCGGTTGAAGATTGATGTTGTTGCCGGCGCGGGTGACCTTGTGCTTCAGCAGGTCGAGCGTTAAGTCTGCCACTCGCAGCGTGGTGACCGCATTTTCAGGTTGGGCGCGGCGTGCCAGCGCCTGCAGGCGAGCGTTCAGCTCTGACAGCTGGTATGGCTTGGTCAGGTAGTCGTCACCGCCGGCACGCAGGCCGGTGACCCGTTCGTCTACGTCATCCAGTGCACTTAGAATTAGTACAGGAGTGTTGTCGCCACCACGGCGTAAGTCTTCTATCATTGACAGGCCGTCTTTGCGTGGCATCATTCGGTCGATGACCATGCAATCGTAGGCGTTGGTCTTGGCGTAACTGAGCCCGGATTCGCCATCATCTGCATGATCTACAGCGTGACCAATTTCATTCAGTCCTTTGACGAGAGAACCCGCCGCCTCCATATCATCTTCAACTAGTAGTATGCGCATGTATTAAACTCGTACAAATTGATTGCTCCGGTATGTGCGGCCGGAACAAAGTGCGGATCGGAGGTATCCAAAAGTATGATACCCAAACGATTGTTATTACAGTATGCAGCGAAGTCGTTATTCCATGTAAATAATTACTGGGTAAATAATTACCGGGTAAATAATTACTGGAAGGTTCGACGATAATTCCCCTGAACTTCCGCAAAAGCCGATGTTCGCCCACTGCCAGGAGTCAATGATGACACGCAGCAACAAAGCCCTCAGGAATACCTCGTCATCATCCCACATTGCGACGCGCTCTTCCAGAACACTAAGACCATTTCGCCACATAAATTTTATATCTTGGTTGTTGCCGGCATTGGTTTTTTTTGGACTGGTAACAAAAACTTACGCTATTGACCTGCCGGATTTTAAAGGTTTGGTAAACCAGCAGGGTAGCGCGGTTGTGAAAGTGACGGTTTCAGCAACGCTATCTTCTGAAAACGATCCGGATAGCTTGCCAAATTTTAATGAAGAAGATCTGCCGGAATTCTTTCAACGGTTCTTTGAAGACTTGCCTGATTCTCCCGGTGCTGCACCGAGGCCTATCCCCTCAGCAGGTTTCGGGTCGGGCTTTGTATTAACGGAAGATGGTTACGTGATTACCAACGCACATGTGGTTGCCAATGCTGCGGGTATCACTGTCGGGCTGCCGGACGGTCGGGAGTTTGATGCTGAAATTGTTGGCACTGACGATCGCACTGATGTGGCTGTGCTTAAGGTTAAGGCAAAGGGTCTGCCGGTGCTGGAGCTGGGTGATTCCGATGCCTTGAAAGTGGGTCAGTGGGTGTTGGCAATCGGATCGCCGTTCGGCTTTGAGTACACCGCAACGCAGGGCATTGTGTCTGCGCTTTCGCGCAGCCTGCCAAGCGAAAACTATGTGCCGTTTATACAAACCGATGTGGCGGTTAACCCGGGCAACTCAGGTGGGCCTTTGTTCGATCTCGATGGCAAGGTAGTCGGAGTCAACTCACAAATATTTTCGCGCTCCGGCGGCTACATGGGATTGTCATTTGCGATACCGATCAACGTTGTCAGATCGGTTGCGTTTCAGCTGCGTGATCAGGGGTATGTCAGTCGTGGCTGGCTTGGTGTAGTGATTCAGGATATCAACCGACCGCTGGCGCAGTCATTCGGGCTGGATCGACCTGCCGGTGCGCTGATTGCCAATGTCACTGATGGCAGCCCGGCGGCTGATGCCGGCTTGATCGTTGGTGATGTCATCCTTGAATTCAACGGTAATGTCATCGGCCAGTCTTCTGACTTGCCACCGTTGGTGGGCAGTACACCAGTGGGTGACACGGTCACTGTAGAACTTTTGCGTAACAAAGAGCGCATGAGTCTGGATGTTACTGTGCGCGAGCTTTTGGAACCCAGCAATGTATCGATCACCGAGTCTGAATCCGAAACACCGCTGCTCGGCATGACGCTGGTGCCGCTGACCGATGAGCAAAAACAAACCCTGCAGGTAGACAACGGCGTGTTGATCGGTGCGGTTGCAGACGGCAGTACGGCAGCGCTGGCAGGAATTGTCAAAGGCGATATTGTTGTGTCATTTAATCAGGTGTCTGTTGTCACTGCCATGCAGTTACGCAAACTGGTTGAAGGCATAGAAGAAGGTCAGACTGTCGCGGTGCTTATTCAACGCCAGAAAAAGCCGGTCTTCATCGCCCTGACGTTGCCGGAGTAGACGCCACCATCGTAGACGCCACCATCGTAGACGCCACCAGCGTAGACGTAACCAGAGTAGACGCTGCCAGATTAAAGGAGCAGAGCCATTGATCGAGTTGCCTTTCAACGCATCGGCCGACCGAAATAAGCAAGCGATCGCAGAGGCGCTGGCGGAGTATCTGTTGCAGGCAACCACTGTACTTGAGATTGGCAGTGGCACGGGTCAGCATGCGCTACATCTCTGCCAGCAATTCAGTCACCTGCAATGGCAGTTAACAGATCAAAAGAAATATCTTGAAGGCTTGCGTGCTGTTGTCGAACAATCACAATGTAACAATCTCCTGTTACCAATAGAGCTTGAGGTCAGCTCTTACGTGGTAGGCGAAAATCAACAGTACTCATTTGCCTATTCTGCTAACACAGCGCATATCATGAGCCTGCCACAGGTTAGCGCGATGTTTGACGTTATCGGTAGTCTGTTATCAGCGGCAAAACGATTTGCGCTGTATGGTCCTTTTAAAGAACATGGACAGCATAACAGCGATGGCAATCGGCAATTTGACCTGGCGCTTCGATCTGAAGACCCGAAGATGGGTATCAGAGACATCTCGGCGCTCGAAGGCTTTGCCACTGAAAATGGTCTGGTGTTAGAAACGCAAATAGCTATGCCCGCCAACAACAGAGTATTGCTGTGGCGCAAGTGCTGACTGATTTTTCAGAGTTACTGCCAACTATTAGTCTTGAACTTTGGCAGCATTCTCGGTTTGGTGAATCACACCCGCCACCGCCGCTTTCCAGCCTTGCAGTAAATGGTCGCGCTCTTGTGCATCAATCGCCGGTATAAACTCGCGGTCGAGCTGCCAGTTGGCAAGCAGATCATCGTGGTTCTTATAAAAGCCGCAGTGTAAGCCTGCCAGATAGGCGGCACCGAGGGCGGTGGTTTCGGTTTGGACCGGTCGCTCCACCGGTGTGTTTAGAATGTCTGCAAGAAACTGGCAGAACCAGTTGTTGTGCACCATGCCGCCATCGACCCGGACTTTGGTTGGTGTTACGCCATCATCAGCCATGGCTTTGAATAAATCGTAGGTTTGAAATGCCACTGATTCGAGTGTTGCTCTGACTATGGTCTCGATACCTGTGTCTCTTGTCAGGCCGAACAGCGCGCCACGTGCATCCGGATTCCAGTACGGTGCGCCCAGTCCGGTAAAAGCCGGCACCAGATAAGTGCCCTGGTTGGATGGCAGTCTGGTGGCGATGGATTCAGTATCTTCTGCTGATTTGATCACGCCGAGTCCGTCACGCAACCACTGCACCGCTGCACCGGCAATAAAAATAGAACCTTCGATAGCGTAAGTGGTATCGCCATCAAGTCGATAAGCCACCGTGGTCAGTAGTTTGTTGTTTGATGGCAGCGCTTCTTTGCCGGTATTTAAAATAACAAAGCAGCCTGTACCGTAAGTGCTTTTTATTGTGCCGGGCTCTAGACACACTTGACCGAATGTTGCCGCTTGTTGATCACCGGCGACACCGCCGATAGGAATTTCCTGCCCAACCAGATCGCTTGCGATGGTGCCGAAGTCAGAGCTGCTGTCCTGAACAGTCGGCAGTAATGAGGCAGGGATATCGAGTATCGACAGCAGCTCGCTATCCCATTCGTTGTTATGAATGTTGTATAACAACGTGCGCGAGGCATTGGTCGCATCGGTGATGTGTTTATTGCCCTGGTTAAAACGCCACAACAAGAATGAATCCATTGTGCCAAATGCAAGTTCACCGTTTGCGGCGCTCTCCTTTGCGCCCTCAACGTTTTCCAGCAGCCATTTGATCTTTGTGCCGGAAAAGTAGGGGTCGATTAACAACCCGGTTTTTGCTGTGAAGGTGGGCTCGTAACCTGACTCTTTTAACTCGCTGCAAAAAGATGCGGTTCGTCTGTCCTGCCAGACAATCGCGTTGTGGATCGCCTTACCGGTTTTTCTGTTCCAGATAACGGTGGTTTCGCGCTGGTTGGTTATACCCGCCGCAACAATGGTCTGGCCGTTGCTGGCAGCTGACTCGACCGCTTTTTTACAAACCTCCAGTGTTGTCTGCCAGATCTCTTCCGGATCGTGCTCTACCCAGCCGGAGCCGGTAAAGTGCTGGGTGAACTCCCGCTGCGCCGTGAAGACAGAGGATCCGTCTTTGGCAAATAAAATCGCCCGCGAGCTGGTCGTGCCCTGATCTATGCTGAGTAGTAGCTGGCCTGACATGAATTTATTCTTTCGCCTGATGTGCGCAACAATCTATCGCGAAGCCAGGCAAACGGCAATGGCTGGCGGGTTATCAGTGTGGATTCGGTTAGTGATGGGGCATGAATCGTGTTGCACCGAAGTCATACATCCTATGTAATGACCCAATGACTGAAATGAATTACGACCTGGTGGTCATCGGCGGTGGTATCAATGGCGCGGGTGTGGCGCGCGATGCGGCAGGCCGTGGCCTGCGTGTGCTGCTATGTGAGCAGGATGATCTGGCCCGCTACACCTCATCTTCCAGTACCAAGCTGATCCACGGTGGCCTGCGCTATCTGGAGTACTACGACTTTAAACTGGTGCGCCATGCGTTGCTCGAGCGCGAGGTGCTGTTGCGCGGCGCGCCACATATTATCTGGCCGTTGCGATTTATCCTGCCCCACCATCGCGACTTACGGCCGCGATGGATGATTCGACTGGGTTTGTTCTTATACGATCATATTGGTGGTCGAAAATTATTGCCCAAGTCGTGGTCGGTTGATTTGAAAAAGCACGTCAGTGGTGAAGCTCTCAGCGATGAGTTTACTCGTGGCTTTGAGTACTCAGATTGCTGGGTACAGGATTCCAGACTGGTGGTCCTGAACGCACGTGACGCTGCTGATCGCGGAGCGGAGATTAAACTACACACGACCTGCACCGATTTAACCGCCGCTGATGATCACTGGCTGGTTGAGATCACAGACAACGCCAGTAAAGCGGTCAGCACTGTGACCAGTCGAGCGGTAGTTAATGCGGCGGGTCCGTGGGTCGAGTCTGTACAAAAGCTGCAGGTACGCAACAAGGTAGAGCACGGCGTGCGGCTTGTGAAGGGTAGTCACATTGTGGTCAATAAACTGTTCGATCATGAATACACCTATATTTTTCAAAATGCGGATGGTCGTGTTTTATTTGCAGTACCGTACGAGCAACAGTACACCTTGCTTGGTACCACAGACATTGAAGTCACCGGTGATCCGGCAACCGTTGAAATCGAACAACGTGAGATAGATTATATTTGTGAATCGGTCAGTGAATACTTTAAAAAGCCGGTATCCGCTGCAGATGTTGTCTGGTCCTACACGGGTGTCAGGCCGTTGTTTGATGATGCTGCAGCGAATGCCAGTAAGGTCACTCGCGACTACGTCATACACTTGAGTGAAAGCGGACCACCACTGGTGTCTATCTTCGGTGGCAAGATAACCACCTTTCGCAAGCTGTCTGAAGAGGTGATCGATATGATCCTGCCCAGACTGCCTGAGCTTGAAAAAAGTGCTAAGCGTAAAGCGTGGACAGCCACATCAACCCTGCCGGGTGGCGACATGCCTGATGCGGACTTTGATCGTTTTGTAAAAACCACTCAGGTACAGTACCCGTGGTTGCCGGAACCACTGTTAACAGACTACACCCGCAACTACGGTACGTTAATCAACAGCCTGCTGGGCGATGCTAAACATACCGATGATCTCGGCGTGCACTTTGGTGGTGATCTATACGAAGCGGAAGTGCGTCATCTGGTGAAGCACGAGTGGGCAAGCTGCGCAGATGATATTCTCTGGCGGCGTACTCGCAAGGGTTTGCATGTACCGCAAGACACCGCCAGCAGGCTTGATGACTGGTTAAAGACTGAGTGCAACAGTACAGCTTGAATTCACGTGTAAGCCTTTAAGTTACACAGGATACAACAAGAAACACAACTTGCCATCATGATCATTAAGACTTTTAACCGATTGCTGGCGGTCCTCTTTATCATGGTAATCGCATTATCGCGCACGGCATCAGCCGGTGGATTGCCGGCGATTGTTGACGGCGAGCCTTTGCCAAGCCTTGCACCGATGCTTGAGAGAACCACCAGTGCTGTGGTGAATATCTCTACCCGCGGATCAGTGCGTGCTGCTAACCCGCTTTTTCAGGACCCGTTTTTCCGACACTTTTTTGATTTACCACATAACTCGCAACGCAAGGAAACCCAAAGCCTTGGGTCGGGTGTTATCGTCGATGCAGACCAGGGGTTGGTGATCACCAATCACCACGTGATTGAAAATGCCGAAGAAATTCTGGTGACTCTGACTGATGGCCGTGAATTTAACGCCGATCTGATCGGTCAGGATCCGGATGCCGATGTGGCAGTGGTACGAATCCAGGCGGATAACCTGAACGCCTTGCGTTGGGCCGATTCTGACCAGCTGAGAGTGGGTGACTTCGTCGTCGCGATCGGTAATCCCTTCGGGCTGGGTCAGACAGTGACCTCTGGTATTGTTTCAGCGTTGGGCAGAAGTGGTCTCGGTATTGAAGAGATCGAAGACTTTATTCAGACAGACGCATCGATCAATCCCGGAAACTCAGGTGGTGCGCTGGTGAATCTCCGCGGTGAGCTGGTCGGCATCAACACCGCTATTGTCGGGCCGTCTGGTGGTAACGTCGGAATCGGCTTTGCCATCCCCTCCAATCTTGCAGCCGACCTGACTCAGCAGTTGGTTAACGAAGGTGAAGTGCGGCGTGGCAAGTTTGGTATTACGTTGCAGGAGCTGACTGAAGATCTGCAACAGATATTTGGTGTCAAACGTGGTGTGGTTGTTTCAGGTGTTGAGGCAGAGTCCTCTGCTGAAATTGCAGGTTTGCGCCGCGGTGATGTATTAACCGATATTGACGGGCGCACAGTGCAGTCGGTTAACGAAGTTAAAAATGCGATTGGCTTGTTAAAAGTGGGCGAGCAGGTTGAGGTCCGCTTTATCAGAGAAAGGCAGCAGTTCATCACAGAGGTGTCGGTTGGCGAAGCAGAAATCACCTTTATCAGTGGAGCCGAGCTCGCCAGTCACCTTGAGGGAATTGTATTTGAAAACTTCTTTGTCGCTGGCAGGCCGGTGGTTGTGGTTAACAGTGTCAGGCGCGGTAGCCGAATGTATCAATACGGTTTTGAACGCGGCGATATTATTTTATCCGTTAACAGTGTGCCGATTGATACAGTAGAAGAGCTGATGGATGCAGTACCACTGCAATCGGGTAAGACCACCCTCAACATACAACGCGGCAGTGTTACACAAACCGTGCTGATTCAATGATAGCTTTAAATGATAGGTTTACAGGTGCAATTAAGTGGATAAGCGAACGGTGATTGTTAGCTCGTGTATCCGTCGGTATTTTTTTCAACCCATCGATCGCTTTCATCACTGAGTGTTTCTTTCTTCCAGAAAGGTATCCGCGACTTAAGCGCTTCCATTAATTGGCGGCAGGCTTCAAATGCATCAGCCCGGTGCGCTGACCAGCAGGCCACTATCACAATTGGATCACCTGGCAACAAGGGGCCGACCCGATGCACAATCAAAACACCGTTTAATGTCCACTGATGCTGTGCTTCGTGAATGATCTCTTGCAATTGTTTTTCTGTCATACCCGGATAATGCTCGAGCGTCATGCCGGTTACGTCATCACCTTCATTAAAGTCGCGCATGGTGCCGACAAATGTCGCGGTGGCGCCGAACTCTCCCTGCGTCAGATACTCAGATTGAAAGGTGGTGATTTCCTGCCACGGATCGAGCGGCTCACTTATTACTTTGACTGAGCTGGGAATTTCTTTATCGAGGCGGTTGTTTTTTGATTCTGGCGATTCTGCGTTCTGCGTGCTGTGCATTGGCTAACCTCCAGTGACCGGGGGGAAAAATGCCACCTCATCTCCGGCAGAAACATTGAATTCGGTATCGGCCTGAGTTTGATTGACGGCACAGAGCGTGTTTTCCGGCATCGGTTTGTCGCCTGCAACGCAACGCCAAACGTCAGCCACGGTTGTTATTCCGTCAATGGCGATTTCGCGTTCGCTCAAATCAAGATATTCACGCATACTGGCAAAACATTTTACTTTGATACCCATGACACCATTATGCCTGTCATTTGTTGCGACGCAATTGCCGGAAGCCGGCTTTGTGCGTAATTCGGGCAAAATAGTCATGTGATTTTAAACTGGCTGAGACAAGCGATGTCCGATGAACTGACCCACTTTAATCAGGAGGGCCACGCCCACATGGTTGACGTTGGCGAAAAAGCGGTTACCCGTCGGGTAGCGATCGCTGGTGGTCGTATCGGTATGCTGCCTGACACATTGCAAATGATTACTGAAGGCAAGCACAAAAAAGGCGATGTGCTGGGCATTGCCAGAATTGCGGCGATTATGGCGAGCAAACGCACCAGTGACCTGATCCCGTTGTGCCACCCGATAGGGCTAAGCCATGTCGATGTGGCGTTTACCGTTGATGCTGAAGCATCGTTGATTGATTGCGAGGTTCGCGCGGAAACCCGATCGCAAACCGGCGTTGAAATGGAGGCGCTGACTGCCGTGCAGATTGCGCTGCTGACTATCTACGACATGTGCAAAGCGGTGGATCGGGGTATGTGCCTGACAGACATCCGCTTGCTTGAGAAGCAAGGTGGAAAATCCGGCCACTGGCAAGCTTCGCGGCAAGTGTCGTGACAGGCATCGCAGCAGAAATACGATGTTGACTATACTGGCGTGTGTGTTTTCGAAAATTGACGGTAGGCGCCATTACAGCGGTTTATTCGAGACGTAAACTCATGCAAGATACCGATCCAGAACAAAGCTCTTCCACCAGTGCCAGTGCTGTTGAAACAGGCTGAAGATCTGACTCCAAAGCGGACCCCTGATCCGCGGGCACACTGACTGAATGACACTCATCAACCGCATAGCGCTCAGCGTGTTTGCTCTGCTTGCAATCACTCTGGTGATGGGATTGCTTGCTGTGCAGCAATTCGATGGGCAGCGACAAAAAGACCGGATTGAAACGCTGGTGCTTGATCTAACCGGGCGCGAGCTGCAGATCAACGGTGATGTCAATGTGAACTTCTTTCCCCGGCCGGGCTTGCAGCTGGCAGACCTGCGTATGAGTAATGCCGCAGAGTTTGCCGACAGCGATTTTGCCACCGCCGGATCAGTTGAACTGCAACTGGGTGTGCTGCCGTTGCTGGCGGGTCGAATCAACATCGAAAAACTCGATGTCGACAACTTATCGCTCAAGTTGCAGCGCGACGCTGATGGAAAAACCAACTGGGACGATCTGATGGCCGCCACCGCGGTTGTTGAGACTGAATCAGAAGATAATGTGGTTCGGGAGATCGAGGCAGGCGCACCGATTATTGCTGCCTTGTCTGCTGGTGATATCGAAATCACCGGTGCCAATGTCAGCTATACCGATGCTCGAGATGAAAGCTACCTGGCCTTAAATGATCTCAATTTACGGACTGCCGCTATTGTGTTGTCGGAAGCGTTTCCTTTCGAATCGGATTTCAGCATGATCAGTAGCTTCTCATCGGGTATGACTTCGGTAGTCAGCACCAAAGGTGAAGTCTCTGTTGACTTAGTAAACAATGTTTACGTACTGCAGGACTTAAAACTCAGCACCGTGAACTCCGGTGTTGCACTACCCATTTATCCGCTGCCACTTTCGATAAGCGGTGAGTTGATTGCAGATCTCAACGCAGGCAGCCTGGTGCTCAACATTGCTGATGGATTGTTAACTGGTGTTCCAGTGAGTGGCATGTTTCAAGTTTCCGGTCTGCAGGATGACTTGCGCTTGAATGGGGAGTTATCCAGCGGTGAGTTCGATGCCACTTCATTGTTCGCTCAGGCAAGTTTTTTTAAGGGCCATGAGCTGCCACCGGAGTTGCTGCAAAAAGCGCGGATCTCAGCTCGCTTTAACCATCGGCAGAACGTGCTGCAGATACGTGAGTTTGAAGCATCAGTCAGCGATATTGTCGTGAACGGCGATTTTCAAATAGCCAACCCCACCAGCTCAGGTGTGGTCAGCGGCTGGTTACAAACTAACCCGTTTAATCCGGCACCGTGGGCGAGTGGGTTGGGACTGAATATCGAGCCTGGTACAGTGATGCAACAGATGCAATTATCCACCGATGTGCGACAGTCCGGGCAATTGTTGTCTTTTAATCAAATTGACTTTCAAATCGACAACACCAACATCACCGGTAGCATTGAGGTGTCGAATATCCATGCGGATGTACCGCCGTTAACTTATGACTTGTCAGTTGATGCGATTGATCTTGATAGTTACCTGCCAATGTTCTCAGCCAATGAGTCGTTAGAATCTCAGGATGAGTTTGTCAGTAAGGCGATACCTGCGGATGTTTTGCAGCATTTAAAAATGAATGGCACGGTTTCTCTGCAGGCAGTCACTGCGGGCGGGGCGCGAGCTGAGAACGTTACAGTGACACTGTTGGCCGAAGACGGTGAAATCACGTTGCCTGAAATCACCGCTGATATGTACACCGGTTCGTTTTTCTCCTCCGTCTCTTTGAACGTACAAAACGATGAACCATTGCTCACAGTAACA
This sequence comes from uncultured Granulosicoccaceae bacterium, assembly GCA_938007995.1. Lineage (GTDB taxonomy): Bacteria > Pseudomonadota > Gammaproteobacteria > Granulosicoccales > Granulosicoccaceae. The sequence goes on from CALLLW010000006.1 coordinate 180,292, forward strand.
GGCAACTTGAATGGCCTTGATGCTGAACCGCTTTTGCAGGATCTACTCAACGGAGAAGCACCGTTGACCGGTATTGCCAACCTGAGTATTGATCTGCTTGGTCGCGGCACTGCCTGGCGACAACTGATTGAATTTGCCAGCGGCGTCATATCGTTAAGAGCCACAGAGGGACAACTCAAAGGGATTGATGTTGCCAGTGAACTACGTGAAGCCAGTCGTCGTATAGACAATCAACAGGTGCCAGGTGATGACAATACGTCAGTGCCGATCGCCAAACAAACAGCAACGGAATTTAGTGAATACAGCTTGTCAGCGGTGTTGGCTGATGGCGTGCTGAAAAGTGATGATCTGGTATTTATAACACCCTATTTAAGAATCACCGGTGAGGGTGGTGTCGATATCAACAGGCGCACCGTTGACTATCTGCTGCATCTGATTGTCACATCAGAAAACCAGCTGGAGCCTGATGAAACGCTTGATCGACTGGCTGATATAGAGCTCACCATTCCTTTTCGCGGACCACTGACTGATGAGTCGCTTGATCTGCCTGGTCTACTTTTGAAAACTTTCCAAACCGGTTTATTTCGTGAGGTAGAATCGCGTTACACCAGCTGGTCACAGCCGCAAGCAGAGAGCGCGCAAGAGCAGATCGAGTCACAAAAGGAAGCGCTGAGGCAAAGACTGGATGAAAAACAGCAGGCAGCAACAGAGAGTGCCAGAGAGAAAAAACAGCAGAGCTTCGATACCACAGAAGACCCGCCGTCGAGCATAGAGAATGAAACCAGCCTACTAAAGAACCGGCTGCACAATAATCTGAAAGAAAATCTCAACGACATTCTGAGTGAAAATTAGACCGGACTATGCGACTCAAATGATCGTACCCTTATTGAAAACGGGACAGGGTTCTCGCCAAAGCACGTTCTCTCTACGTGGACTCTACTGCGCAGATCCTCATGCAGGCTTCAGATGTTATTCGCGCTGAAGCATCGAAGTCGCTGAACAATTAAACCGTGAGCAAGATACCTACAAAAAAGCAGTCGGCTGCTTTTTCTGCAACCGTACTGGACTGGTTTGCCGTGCATGGTCGTAAAGATCTGCCATGGCAGCAAAACCCGACACCTTATCGGGTATGGGTTTCGGAGATCATGCTGCAGCAAACCCAGGTGACTACCGTCATACCCTACTTTGAACGCTTTATGCAGCGTTTTGAAAAGATAGAAACGTTGGCTGCGGCCACCCAGGATGAGGTGCTTTCACTCTGGACCGGGCTGGGTTACTACGCCCGTGGCCGCAATCTACACCGCGCGGCGCAAATTGTTGTGAATGAACATCACGGTAAGCTGCCGGAATCTCTGGATGCACTGATGGCACTGCCCGGTATCGGCCGCTCAACCGCCGGTGCTATTTTGAGCCTCGGTTGTGGTCAGGCAGCACCGATTCTCGATGGCAATGTCAAGCGGGTGTTGTGCCGTTACTTCTGTGTAGACGGATGGTATGGCCGTTCGGCGGTGGAAAAACAACTGTGGGCATTGACCACGGCGATGACACCAGACAAAAACACCGGTAAGTTTAATCAGGCTATGATGGACTTGGGGGCGACGGTCTGCACGCGTTCCTCACCGGACTGTACGCGGTGTCCCTTGCAGAAAAAATGTCAGGCGTTTCAGACAGGTGTGCCAACAGACTGGCCGCACAAAAAACCAAAGAAAGCCAAGCCGGTAAGAGAAACGCTGATGCTACTGGCAGTACACAATGATCTGGTGCTATTGCAGCGCAGGCCGCCAACCGGCATCTGGGGCGGACTCTGGAGCTTCCCCCAGTTTGATGATCTCGATAGTCTGCACAAATTTGCCGGTGCGCTGGGCAATTATGATAAACACTCAACAGAACAGTGGCATCTGGTGAAGCACAGCTTTACCCATTTCGATCTGGTGATCACACCGGTTAAAATTGATTTGAAACGCGCGTCCGGTAGACGCATTATGGACGCAGACAGCGTCTGTTGGGCTGGTAGTGAGTTGCCCGGTGGATGTGCAGCTCCCGTAAAGCGCTTACTGGACAAGCTCACCCATACATTGCTGTAACTAAGTCAACTACCTATCAGGAGAATGCCATGGCTCGCATGGTCAACTGTATAAAACTCGACAAAGAAGCTGAAGGTCTTGATCGACCCACTTATCCGGGTGATCTGGGTAAGCGCATTTACGAAAATGTATCAAAAGAAGCCTGGCAGTCGTGGATGGGGCATCAGACCATGCTGATTAACGAGTATCGATTGACGCCAGTCGACCCGAAAGCGCGTAAGTTCCTTGAAGAAGAAATGGAAAAATTCTTTTTTGGAGAAGGGTCAGAAAAACCGGACGGGTTTGTGCCACAGTCTGATTGATTGACTGCATCTATGCCTTTAACGCGATTTGTACCACACAGTTAGTTAAGACAGCCTTGACTCACGGCGATACTGTGGTCTAATACGCGTCTGCCGGATCGGCGGCACAGAAAGCTGCCGCCATCATTGGTAGAATGCAGCCCGTGCAAAAGGGCTGGCGAAGCGGTCATCAGACTGCGCAGCATTGTTCTTAAAGGCCAGGTAGCTCAGTCGGTAGAGCAGGGGACTGAAAATCCCCGTGTCGGCGGTTCGATTCCGTCCCTGGCCACCATCCAAATTAAGTAACTCTCATCCGGGTAACCCCAGCCAGACCACCTGCAGTCTTCCTCTCCTTGCCGGTCTCACTTAACCTGATGGATGAATACTCATTGATTTAATGAGCGGCACTCGAACACACCACTAGTGCTGAATAATTTTTTCAAAATACTCAACCATCGCCTTAACCGTGTTTTGATGTGACAGCCGCCCGGAAATTACGCTGGTCGCATTGCCAGTTAACCGTTCCAGTTCATCCGGTGATATCGGGGCTTTCAAAATTTCCTTGCACATAAATATATGCAACCACAAAAGTGAATGAATCTTGAATCAGAATTTATTGCTGATGCAGAATGGCTTATCTATAAACAGGCAATTCTGCCAGTAGGTGATTTGGCTCCTGAATTAAAGATTTAAGGACTACTCCTACGACCCTGATGGATGATGGGTGTTCCATGCTGTTGTTTAATTGTTAAAAATGTAAATTACGGACATCGGCCGGTCGTTACGAGCGCAGTTGAATGCTTTGATTAAACCGTATTTCTTTTTTCTCGCTTGAGCCCACTATAACGAGCTAAGTCAATAACACTCATGACTACTCACCAATGCCACTTTTCTGTGTGAACGCTTTCGTTAAAATTTAATGCTTGAACATGATTAGATCTATGTGGAATCAATTGCTTTTTTCAGCATAGCGATTTATGCCGTGAGTAGTTTTCAATACGTTTTAATGCAACATGCTACCTCTAAACACCGGTAACAAAAGCACTGTGTAATCATTTCTCTACGAACTCTGGTTGCGCATACGTATCGTAGTGTATATCACATATGCGCAAAGACTGACCTATGTCGACAAAACCGCCTGTACTTGAGGTTTTTCGATTGCACCCGACGGCAGCAGTAAAACCATGAATGATACAGACAAACATCTTCCAATTTCTGCAACCCGATTAGCGATAGGGCTTGTCATACTGCGATTAAGTGTGGCCATTGTATTTGCTGTTTGGACGCTGGATAAATTTGTTAATCCAGCACATACCGCTGCAGTTTTTAAAGCTTTTTACGGTGTTGATGGGCTATCAGAGAGTCTGGCGCTGTGCTTTGGTCTGTTGCAGTTGACTGCGCTTATTGCATTTATCGTTGGCTATAAACGCACAATTTCATATGCCACTGTGCTGCTGATGCATGCCATATCTACAGTGGTATCTGCCGGTCGATATATTGACCCCTGGGCCGGGTCTAATCTCTTATTTTTCGCGGCATTCCCTATGTTGGCTGCATGTATTGCGCTTTTCATCTTGCGCAAGCATGATCTATTTTCTGTGGATGCGTGGCACGCGTCTACAGGGACTGATAACGATTAACCGGTCTTGCTCAGGTAGCAGCGGTTTGTCAGAATTGCAGACGAAGATGCTTTAATTCGGCGGCGTTTACGAAAAACTTTTTGATGTGTCTGTTGCTGTGGCAGATCTTTTGAAAGCTTGGCCGCCAGAAGTCACGCAGTTTGCGGATTTATTTTCTGTTCTCGGGCATACTCGCAGGCTTCCTTTGCAGCTTTCGTTGAACCAGTGCAACCCAGAGGCTATCCGGTGCAGGTCACTAATTACTATAACTACACAGCAGAAAATAACGCGTTGACTTTTTCGCGTGAGGCGGCCAGTACGTTCGCCAAAGAGGTCGCCGGAGATTTCAATCCGATTCATAACCCGGATGCGCGTCGATTCTGTGTGCCTGGTGATTTATTGTTTGCAGTGGTACTGGATCAATATCGTACGCACGCGTCGATGCATTTCGATTTTGAGCAAATGGTGGATGACCGTGTTTCCCTTGGTTTTCAAGTGTCGGACAATACATTGCGCCTGACCGATACTGCCGATAAGAGTTATCTCAATGTCTCATTTTGTGGTGATACCGTCGAGTCGGTAGAGGCGAACCAGGCATTGATTGCTGCGTACGTGAGATTTTCAGGTCAGACCTTTCCGTTTTTACTGGTCGATTTAATGCAACAACATCAGGTAATGATAAACCCCGCTCGACCGCTGGTGATATACAAGAGCATGTCGATTGAGCTGCAGCGAACTGACTGCGATGGTTTTGACCTTGAGTTTACTGAGTCCAGTCTGAAAGCAGATGGAAAAAAAGGCGAAGTGACGCTGAATTTTAATATAGTCAGTGGCGAGTCCGTTGTTGGTTCGGGGCAGAAAAACATGTTGCTTGGCGGTCTGCGGGCCTATGACCAGCAAGTGGTGGATGAATTGGTTGCCGACTACAACGCCATCAAATCGCAGTATCAGTGCGAACGGACCTGATAATTAGATCTGGAACAGTGCATCAAGCGCGTCGTCTTGTCTGACTTAAGGCTGGCCTGCGGTGGTCTGTTGATCGCCGTGATGATGCTTCTTACTCTCGCCAGTGATATCAGTGGCGGCCTTATACCGGTCTGGTCTGCAGGTATTGCCGGCTGGTGTGCGGTCGGTTTTCTGATTGGGGGCGTAAAGCAATCTCAGCGTTACCAAACTGCATGCCTGACCGTTGTTGGAATATTGCTGCTGATTTTCGGGCAGATCCGCGATAACAGTGCGTATTGGGTTCGTGCAATCGAAGGCAGTACGGGGCTGGTAGCAATGCTGGCGGCAGTTGGCTTTTTGAGGTTAATCGCCCTTTCAACAGAGCAAGACAGTAAGGCGCTACCGGTTGGTTTTGGTGCCTATGTGAAAACGTTAGCCGGTGTCAGCCTGTTTGGATCAGTGATTAATATCTCTGCACCAATACTCTTTGCAGATCGACTGCACAAACACGATGCACTGAACAAACTGGCATCCCAATCGATCACCCGTATTTTTACGTCAACAGCTACCTGGTCACCGTTCTTTGGCGGTATGGCAGCGGTGTTGACCAATGTACCGGGTATGCGGATTGGCTTTGCAATGCTTGTCTGCTTTCCGTTTGCAGTAGTAAGTTTTATGGTTGTTCTACTGGAGGTGCGTCTGCGTTACTGGCAGCAGGTACATAGCTTCAGGGGCTATCCGGTTAATTTTTATAACCTATGGATACCTGCGGCATTGGCATTATCAATTCTTTTGTTGATCAATGTGGCTCCGGATTGGTCAGTACTAACCCATATTGCGCTGTCAGCACTCCTTTTAACCGTGGCAGTACTGCTGTTTCGTGACGGTATAGGTGCCACTCGAACACTATCGCAGTTCGTGTTTAAAGGGCTTCCTGCCATGATCAATGAGCTACAGTTGTTTCTTGCAGCAGCGGTGCTGGCTGCGGGTCTTGCAACCGTAATTAGTGATAGCTTGTTGCCCGTGTTAACCGGATTCACAGCGTTGTCAGCTTCGTTGCTACTTGGTGTGATGATCCTGTTGGCTGTTGTGGGTGTGCATCCGGTGGTAACTATATCGGGTGTGGCTCCACTGATAATGACACTTAATCCTGCACCTGACCTGCTCGCCGTGTGTTTTCTGCTGGCATGGGGGCTTGGTACTTGCGCAAGCCCTCTTTCAGGCACACATCTGGTGTTTCAAGGGCGCTATGGCATTCCGAGTGTGAAGGGTGCAGCCTGGAACTGGACTTATACACTGGTGATGTATCTGGCAGCTGTTATATGGCTGCACATCGTTGAAATCTTATTGTAAGCGCTGCCAGGTGGCCATTAGCGATATGCGGTGCTTACGACCAGGTTCTAAATGGCCCGGTATCGAGGTGAGTAAAGTTCGATTGCTGATAGTAGCCTACACCGCCGACCCGCAGTGATAAAGCCGCCTCTTTCAGTTGGGATGTTTCAGTGCCTGGCAGGCGGATATCTACTGCTCTGCCTTTGATGTGGTAGCTGTTCTTGGCGACAGCGGCGTTGTTTTGCGCCAGTTTTCGATTAGTCTCTGCAGAGCGATAGCCCGAAATAATGCTGAATGGTCGCGCAGGGCTTCCTACTTTTCTATGCACCAGATACAGCATAGACAGCAGGCGTGGATCGATTTGAATGGCTTTGCTGGTTCTGTGATCTCTAAGCAACCAGTTGATTCGCTGCAGAGCGTCAGCGTCAAACTCACCGTCAGCCCAGAATATTCCATCGAAAGATTCTGTTGTGTGTAAGTTGTACAATGAGAGTGATAACTCTGAGTACGTCTGACCAGCAGTAACATTGCCGAAAGGAACACATGCTGATCCCAAGGCAGCAAGCAATGCTGAACGTCGTTTGTGGTTAATTTTGTGCGTCTGCAACTGCACCATTGAACTTCCCGAAACTGCATCGAATTCTCACTGAGGCGAAAGGTTACCTGAAATAAGATCGTAAGTCAGTGCGAGAATCGACGTATTTAGGAATAACTTTCTGAGATAATTATGTTTCCTTGCCCGCTGGGACGTTGAGAAAAGATTAATAAACAGGCGGGAGATAGAAATAAATAACAGATTGTAACTGCAGCTGTCAGGCAGTTCAGTTCTTTTCAACCAGAAAGCCACCAGTTAATGCTACGCTACAGGGTACAGACGGTATCGAAGACGTCATCGCTACGGATTCAGCTGTGTGTCATCGACGGAACTAATGCAAGAGGTCATCTACAAGAGACTATGAACAAGAAATGGTCTTCAAACAATGTGAAAGATCTACAGCGCTGGTTGATAAAGCGTTGGCCGGAGTCCTTTACTCGTGGTCCGGATCTTCGCCCCCTCTCGTTGCAGATCCATAAAGAGATTCTTGCCTACAGGGAAGAAAACCCGCAGCTTTCAACGCGAGTGCTGCGGGAAGTACTAAAGCGTCATACAAGCAGTTACGGCTATCTTTACGGCATGGTCAAAAATGCTAAAAGATATAACCTGAAAGGGGAGGCTGTGGAGGAAGTTTCTTCCGAGCACCGGGAATGGGCCAGATCAGCGCTGCGGGAAAAGCAAAAAGAAGCACAGCGCGTAAGAAAAGAATCACTCAAGCACAAACGCGCTCAACAAAAGCCTGGCGCACTGGCGTCTAAACGGAACTCTGGTTCCTCGTTTGCAAAGCGAGCAGCATCCGGTGACCCGTCTGCTACAACTTTCGTTTCGGGTGGTGTAGAGATTCAGCGTGCTAAACAGGCATCCGCCAAAGGACCGGTAATTAAATACAAAGCGGCCCGACGAAAGATTATCAAGCCGGCAGGCGAGCGTTCTGTCGATCTTGCCAGTTAGTTAGTACTCTGCGGCACGAATATCCCGTGCCACAGGCAGCGCAAATAACCGGGTTGCGCTCAGCTTTTAATTTAAAACGTACAGCTGATTCAACTTGGCACTTCAGCTCATGCAGCCAGTTACTGAGATTTCCTCATCTTTGATTGAATGTGCAGCGAGAAGCAATAATGAGCTTTTTGTGGTGGAAGGCGTTTCTGCAGCCAATGCCATCAATGCAGTGAGAGACCGATGCTCTCAGGCAGTGTTTCCGTTGCAAGGCAAAGTGCCCAATGCGAAGCGGATGCCGGAAGAGCGTTTGCTGTTGAACCGTCATCTGGCTGATCTATTGCAATGCCTGCACATTCAGCGGCGGCTGGAAACACGCTTCGATAGTTTCCGTTATGAACAGATAACTCTGATTGCTGAGTCTGATGCAGATGGTGTGCATGCGAGCATGCTGGTATTGCTGTTTTTCCAGCAATATCTTCCGGCAATCATTGATCAAGGTAGATTAAGTCTTGTTCGTGCACCCTTGTACGGTTTTTATTGTCAGGATAAATGCATACAGCTCGCTTATTCAGAAAAACAGGCGGCGCACGTTAGCAGGATGCTGGCTGAGCAATCGTCTTTGGTCCCTCAGCAGCGACACTTCAAGGGTGTTGCAAGCCTCGGTTTTGATCAGCGACTGCAGTTACTGTCACACAATTGCCAATCCCGCCGCAGGATTACTGCCGAGTCTTGTGCTGAGCTCTGCCGTTGGGTTAACTGATAAATTTGCAGAGCTGCAATATCAATGGCAGTGTGTCACTGCCGGGTGTGACGATAACCGATTAGTCAAAATACGGCAGGTAGGGTGTGTTTTGTGGTTCAAGATGAAGCGCACCTTCCCGATACGGATGATTCAACGCGACTTCTTCGTTTAGCTCAACGCCGAGCCCCGGTTCTTTTGGTGGAACGATGTAACCGTCTTGCCAGTTAATGGGAGACTTCAGCAGTTCGTTGTGAAAACCAGACCAGTTTTCAATGCTTTCAAGAATTAAAAAATTCGGACAGCAAGCTGCCAGGTGGATATTTGCAACACCTTCTACCGGCCCGCAGTACAAGTGAGGTGCTATTTGCGCATAACTGGCTTCGGCAAGTGCTGCGATCTTTTTGGCTTCCAGTATTCCTCCGACTCGTCCGAGTGCGGGCTGCAAAATAGACGCTGCCTGCATATCGAGTAAGCGTGCGAATTCGTATTTGGTTGTCAGTCTTTCTCCGGTTGCGATAGGAATAGTGGTCTGGCGAGCCACGCGTGCCATTTCTTCCGGTCTTTCTGGTGGTACAGGTTCTTCAAACCACAGCGGATCAGAGGATTCCAGCACTGCGGCCATGCGTATGGCGCCGGCTGTAGTAAATTGACCATGAGTGCCAAACAGCAGGTCAGCGTCTGTGCCTACCGCTTGCCGAAGAGTCTTAACGAATGCCTCGCTGCGGCGAATCGACTCTAAATCCGGTTGATGCGGATCAAAAGTGGTGTATGCACCCGCCGGGTCAAACTTTACAGCGGTAAATCCCTGCCTGACATACTCCAATGCCCGAGTCGCTGCAACATCGGGGTCTGTGTAGACCGGATGGGCGGTATTGGCGCTGATGTTGTCGGGTGGGTATAGATACGTGTAGGTTCTGATTTTTTCGTGTACGCATCCGCCAAGTAAATCGTATACGGGCTTGCCGGTGGCTTTGCCATTGATATCCCATAGAGCGGTTTCCAATCCGCTCAGCACACCCATCAGCGAGATATCAGGCCGCATCGAAAAACCACGTCCGTACACATTTCGCCAAAGAGTTTCTATTTGAAACGGATCGGTGTTTTCAACGTGTGCCAGAAATACATCTTCAATCATATGTTTAACAACCGACGGTGAAAACGTGGCGTTGTAAACTTCACCAATGCCCGTTATGCCATCACTTGTTGTCAGTTTTACAAATATAAAGTATCGGCCACCTTTATGCGGTGGTGGATTGCCCACGATGAATGTTTGTAAATCCCTGACTACCATAAGACTGATTCTGTTGTTGGATGATGGGTGTGCTATTAAGCGCTATTGCACCTGATATAAGGTTACCAGATTTTACCTATTGCTCATTAGCGCGAGTTATAGTGCGCAACAAGCAGGTTAAAATCTTTGGCCATGGTGCCGGCCTCTTGCGGTGGAGTGAAAATCGCCTGAACCGCTGCATCCGGGTTAATTAAAATGACCGATGACGAGTGATCCACCAGATAGTTCGGATCAGTCCGGTCATCAGGTAGTGCATAAACAGCGCTGACCTGATCCGCAAACTTGCGAATTTCTTCCGGTGTTCCAGTGGCTGCAGTGAAATCTGCATTAAAAAACTTCACGTATTCTTTCAGGTGTTGTGGTGTGTCTCTTTCCGGGTCCACTGAAACCAGCAGTGTTGATGCTTCGGCGCCATTTTCTGCTTTTATCAGAGAGTCCATTCGGTTTAATGTTGACAATGTTGCCGGACAGTAGTCAGGACAAAATGTGTAGCCAACATAGATAAATGTCCATTGATCCTTAAAGCTGGCCGCAGTCAGTGGCTCATTGTTGTGGTCAATTAATGCGACATCTGTGAGCTTTTCAGGCTCAGGAAAGGAAAAGCCTGCAAGCTCGCTAAGATCAGGTGTCCTTTTTTTTGTGCCAAAGAAGATGCCAGTGGCAAGTGCCACTGCAGCAATCACAGTAATGATTATTTTATTCAAGATGGGTAGACCGAAATACGTGTATCAAGAGTCAGATTTATCGTGACTATGCTGGTGAGCAGTGCTTGTATCTTTCTTGTGCTGATGTTGCTCTGTTTTTGTATCAGACATTGGTGGATTTTTAAGCACTGGTATTTCCAGAGTTTTTGTTACGCCATTGGTAAAGTTAAGTTCAACGCTTATTGTCTCACCGGCTTTTAACGGTGATGCAAGATTAAACAGCATGATATGGTCACCATGTGGCTTCAGTTGCGCCTGTCCATTCGCAGGAATTTTTAGCTCACTGACCTGCTGCATTTTCATAACGCCATTCTGATGTGCATGTGTATGTAGCTCCACACGATCTGTAACCTCCGTTGTGGCGGCGCTAAGGCTGATATCTGACGGTGAGCGGTTCATTAAGGTCAGATAGATAGCGCTAGTTGTAGTACCTGGCGGTGTGGCGCGTGCCCAGGCGGTGTCTCCAGGCAGCATTATTTCATCAGCCATAGCATTGCTTGTGTTCAGCATGTGAATGCTCAGTGCAAGGACTAACGCAGTAATTGTTTTCATAGGCTTTTTGAAGGTTGTTTGTGATGACGGACATAAGAAGAATTTGATTGCGATGCGCTATTTACAACGCAGCGTTTAAAAACGGTTCATTAACGGTAGGATTGTGTCTGCCGAATGGAACTGTAGCTGTAGCCGAACAGTATCATGATAAGGATGACGCAGAGGTTTACAAAGTTACGACCAAAGTCACGACCAGGGTAATGATCGGGTTAGTAGTCAGGGTATCGCTGTCATGCTCCTGAGGAGCATACAGCGCCAGAAACGGTAGCACCGCAAACAGTGCTAAATACGATGAAATTACTGGCAGTCCGGGTGCGGCTTATTTCGACTTACCGTAGCACGATGTCAGCGGCATGGAAGCGCCGATAAGTATCGATGCCTGGAGTGGTTAACAGGTAAGAGTTGTGCGAGGCGGTTGGTAATCCACAAGCTGTCACAGAGGGTATGACAGCGGCATTTCATCAAAAATGCCGGGGCAGCTGGCTTTCAGCCGCGATGGTCTGACACCTCGCAGCCTATCAAGACGGCATCACGGTATTGGGATGTCGGGCGTTTGTGCCCGACATCGTTTTTAGTGACCGGTACGATTTTTCAATTATTGGGGGTTAATCTGTCCAGACAACAGTATTTTGTTCCTCTGCAACGGTGCAGAAGTCTTCTGTTTCCATGGAGGTAAATCGCACTATCGTGGCAATGTCTGCGAACCAATGTTCCGTGATAATCAGCGGAATACGTTCGGAGAATTCCGGGTAATCGCGTGTCGCGGTTGGTGCGCCATATTTTTCTGCCGTGACAGCAAACTCTGAGCTGCACGGATGATTGTATTCATGTGCATCGGAGACCAAATCGCCATCGCTGTCCAGATCGAGGTAGTTTGGTACGCCATCTCCATCCGGATCACCAGTACCTTCGGCGTCATTTGAACGACCATCTCCATCGGTATCCGGTGACGAGTCGTCTGCCTGTATTAACCCAATGCTGTTGCCAAATCCTGTGTCTGCAGATTCGGTTTGAATGTCTGTAGTGCCTGCACCCGGGCCAGAACTTTCACCGCCACCACAAGCACCCAGGGCGAGAGCACACCAAACTACCAGTGGTGTTGTTTTCAATAACTGCATAATAATTTTCTCCACAACTGAGCTAAACGCTCGTGACAGAGTTCTTAACGGCAGCCTCTGCGGAAATAGAAGTTACACATGGTGTCGGGTAACCGTGACGCTTAGAGGTGTATCAATCAATGTGCCTGATATCGGTCGTTGGATAAACTTAAGTCAATAATTGAAGCTTTGCCAAGCACAGCACAAACAGCCATAAATATGACGGAATTAATACTTGGGTTTAATTGCAGATAGCTGCGTTAGTGCATCTGTTGCTGACGATTATTAGATATAAAGAGACGGTAGAGGCAGAGTATCGTGGACTGTGTTTAGCTTTACCTGAACCTAAAGAATAAAGAAGCTGATTTGAAATAGATCCATAACCTGAATTTATGAGTCATTGCCGCTTGCACCTGCTTGCACCTGCTTGCATCTGGCGCTTAATGCTATTGATATATATAAAAAATTGATAACTTGACGATATTTTATTCATTATAATTTACGGTGACATATGAGCTTATTCTCCAGGTTTGATCCCCTACATCTTGTCATTCCGGCTCTCATTTTTGAGTTGCCAGTCAACTGGCACACGCTATTGAAATAACGTGTTGGTGCTGCTTGTTCGGTGAATTTAGCTCAACTTCCTACGACTAGAACGAGAACAGAAGCGCAGCTTCGAGAGAGAAAACAGTGAGTGAAAGAAAACAGGGAACCGTGAAGTGGTTCAACACGGAAAAAGGTTATGGTTTTATTCTCAATCCGGATGGCGAAGACGTCTTTGTGCACTATCGTTCTATTCAGATCGAAGGATTTAAAAATCTTCGTGAAGGACAGGATGTGTCTTTTCTCCAAATCAAGAGCGAAAAGGGCTGGCAGGCCGCGGAAGTGCAGGTGCAGGAAAATGACTACATAAGTGATTCACCTGATGAAAACTCTAATATTGAGCGAGAAGCATAAAGATAACTAAACGAGCAATTGCTGCGTTGAACCACGCTGCCCGCCGGCTCGAAAGCAGTTTGCCCGAGCGGTGTAGCATCGGTTCAACGAACAGACCTTCAAAAATTTAATTTTACAGAAAGGGCAGTCATGCAGCTAAAGCAGTAGTGGGCAGTCACCGCGCTAATCAAGTCACTTTGGCGTGTTCTGAATTACTGTCTTCCACCACATTTGTGGTGTCAACCCTGTTGTGTTCCGCGTGTGCCACTGACGTTCTACATTAAAGCTTGCCGCATTCGCGGCGGGCAGCTTGCACCTCTTATCTCATACATTCTACGTGGCGGGGACTGCGTGGTCTTTTCACACAGTGCTTGCCTGGTGGCAATCAGGGTATGCGGTATCCTTTCGGGTCGGTCGTCTAAGTCAGCGGTTAGCACACGACGACCACAAGTCATATCTATAAGCCGCAGCAATTGTGACCTCTGTCGTGGTGCGGGCTCGTGGAAATCCCGGTCGCAGGATTCTCCGGAGGCTGAGTGAGGAACTGAAAGTTCCGTAGTTTTTGTGAGGTAAATTGCGATCTTTTGGACCAGTTGGATGTCTCGTTATTCTGTGCAGTGGCGTTGTGTAGTGTTGAACGTATATCACGCTAAAGTGCTCGTCCGGCTGGTATAAAGTTGCAAGAAAGCGATCTATAGTGGATCGCAACAGAACCGACTGACAAATACGGGATTACTGATATGACGAAAAGCTTGATTGTGGTGCTGGCAGGTTTACTACTCGCGCCGGTGGTTCAGGCAGAGAACTGCGGTTGGCCAGAGCGAGAAGCGCTGGAATCAGTCGTCAGAGTCACCAGCGAGGACGGTAGCCATGCCAGTGGTGTCGTGGTCGGTCCTAATCGTGTGCTGACTGCCGCGCACGCGATCGATGAGGCCTATCAGGCTTTTATCAGGATCGAAGAAACTCTTTATCCGGCTTTTCTTGCCTCGATAGACCGCTCTAAAGACCTCGCCATACTTGAAGTCTCAGCGCTTGATGTTGAGCCAATCAAGCTCGGCGACAGTGATCTCAGCAGCAGCTCAAAAGTCTGGGCGGTTGGTTTTCCCCGAGCGGAATCGAAGACGACGTCTTCTGGAAGTTTTAAAATAAAGGCAGCCGCCGATGGCGCGTTGCATACCACGGCACCCATTGACTCTGGTCAGTCCGGTGGCGGGTTAATCTCATGTGAGCAGGGTCGGCATGTTCTGGCTGGTATGCTGCGTGGTTTTGCCGCCTATGTGAATGGAGACGAGTACGTGAAAATTAAAAACCACTCGGTTTCTGTGGCAACCGCCGATATCCGTAACTTTATCAGTGAGTGGGAACGCACTAACCAGTAGGTGTATGTGCATCAATCCACGCAGGTGTTTGGTTTTATGTATTCAAACACCTCGTACCCCATGCAAGCTCGATAGTCGATCACATGGGCATTGAGATACAGATGTAGTCCTTGTGTCTTTGCACTCAGGAAGCTCTCTCTATTCCCGTAAAGTGGCCGTTAAATGGCGATAAAGTAGCTGTGAATGGTAGCCACGAAAGCTTTGCTTTCACTGTTTGGCTAGTCTGCAACAACGTCCAGCGAATACCACGCCTGTACACCACCGGCCGTCTGATCTTCTGCGGTCAGGGTGCAGCTACCTAATGCAACTCCGGTCACCCTGATACTCGTGGTGCTTAAGCTGTCTATCTGACAGGCAGTGTTGTCGACCGGCAGGCTCCAAAGATACGAACCACTTGGCTGAGGCCCCCAACGGGTGGTGGCACGATAGATACCAGCCTGCAGGAGTTCCAGCCTTTTCGGCCCGGTGATAATCACTTCCGGTTCAACGTTACTGAAATCTGTGGCATCAAACTGATCGGATATCACCGCAGTGTTGCCTCGGTTCGAGTTGTTGTTCACTGACAAGGTAATATCGTGGATGCTGGTTTGTGCGCCTTCTGCGCCGCGCTTCGGCGAGGCGTAGTGGAGAAAGTAAAAACTGTTTGCGCTGTCGACAACCTGTTGGTTAATCGCCTCCAGAGATGAATTGAGCTGGGCAAAGTTGCGTAAGGCGAAAGTACCGCTGGTACCGAACTGTTGCAGGGTTTCGGCGGAAATTTCATCACCTACCCCCAGCGTGTAAACCGACTTTCCAATCACTGATGACAAGGCATCGGCCTGGGTATTTCGCGCAGCGGTGTCTGTGCCGTCAGTGATTATTATCAGGTTGCCTTGAGTAATCTGTGTGATATCGAACGTATCTTCAATACGGCCTGCGCCGGCGATAACTGCGCCGTAAAAGTCTGTGGGAGTAATGGCGTCGGCAGGCTGGATGCTCTGTAGCGTTGCAACCAGATCGTCAGTGTTGTTGGTATAGTCGCGTAGTAATTCCACCCGGTCATTGAATGTGTAAATCGCGATTTCCTGCTGAGGTAACAGGCTTGACTGCCCGTCTGCATTGGTCAGCATACCCAGCACACCATCTTTTATTTGAGCGAGATCAGCGGGTGAGATACTGCTACTGACATCGATCATCACCACTGTGCGCAGAGAGTAAGGGAGTTCGTCGTGTGGCACGATTGCCAGCGAGGTTTCTGCGGGTGAGACTGGCTGGTTGTCCTCAAGTATGGCGAAATCGCTGGTTTGCAGGCCAGCAATGGCTCCGCCATAGCGATCCGTTGCCTGGAACATGACGGTGATTACCGATGGCAGTGCGGCGTCGAAGTTTATTTTTTCCAGCTGCACAAAGCGGTTAGGACCTACGACGGTCGCACCGGATGTTTGACTGATATTCTGTGTGGCAGCGCCTGCGTCATTTTGCAGGCGGTCAATGCCCTCGCCATCACAGGCGCTTAGCGCCGTCGCGCTCGCTAGCGCGGCGAACAGAATCTGTGCAAGCTTATTTCTGGATCGTTTCATAGTTCGCCGGCTCTTTTTATTGTTCTGAGTATAGCCGCCCTGTGTATCAATTATACAACATAGTGTTACAGATACTGGACGCACAGGGATTAAGAATCGGACAGTCGCAGCTTGCGCAAGCACAAAGCTTTCCATTTGATACGGATATCAGTCCAAACGAGCGGTGATGATTTACTTAGTTAACCTCGTACCTTTGTCGGTACGAGTAGATCGCAGGGTTGCACTGCCAGGCGGCTGTGTGGGAAGTTCGGTAACAAACTTTTCACTTTCGCAATCGTCAGCGCAAGGCGAAAAAACGCAGTAATAGCAGGGCTTACGTGGAATTTTTCAACACAGCTATGGCGTTTGTGGCGAAGGTAAAGCGTTATCGAACTTGCCAAACAGATCTCTAGCCAACCAACTGGTTAAGCTCGAATATGGGCAACAGAATTGCCAGCACGATTGCCATCACCATACCGGCCATGATCAGGATGATGACAGGCTCCAGCAGCGCGAGGAATACTGCGAGGATGGAGTTCAATTCACGCTCCTGATGTGCGGCTGCCTTTTCGAGCATTTGCTCGAGACGCCCGGAAGCCTCACCGCTGCCAATCAGGTGCAACATCATCGGTGGGAAAAAACCGGTGCGTTCCAGTGATCTGCTCAATCCGCCACCTTCACGAACTTTGGTGGCTGCCTGTTTTACAGCGTGTCTCATCGGCCGGTTGGTCAGTACCTGCGAGGCGATACCAAGGGCATCCAGCACAGGCACTCCACTGGCAGCCAGAATGCTTAAAGTGCGGGCAAACTGAGAGGCGTTTGAGCCCCTGATTATTTTCGATATCAACGGTACTTTTAATAAAAACGCATGTACCTTCATTTTTACTGCTTCGTTTTGCAGCAATCTGCGCCAGGCAATAAACAGCACAATACTTGTGATTAAAACTGCCAGTCCCCAGTTCTGGATAAACTCACTTAAAGAGATCATGACCCGGGTGAGTAAAGGTAATTCCTGGCCCATGCTATCAAAGACCTGCACAACTTTCGGTACAACATACGCCAAGAGAAACGAGACAATGGCAATAGCGATAAATACCAGTCCAATCGGATAGTACAGCGCCTTACTGATAATCTGCTTGGTCGACTGTTTGTCTTCTGTGTAGTCGGCCAGTCTTTCCAGTACAGAGTCAAGATGACCCGACTGCTCACCGGCGGCAACAGTTGCCTGAAAAATCTCTGGAAACACTTTTGGATACTCGCCCAGCGCGCTGGCGAGCGTTTTACCTTCGAGAACACGTCCTCTGACAGACAGCATCAGAGATTTTATGCGTGGTTTATCACTCTGCTTTGACACAGCCCCGAGTGCTTCTTCGATAGGGGTGCCGGATGAGGCAAGCGTTGCTACCTGCCGGGTAATCAGTGCCAGATCGTTATTACTGATTCCGCCGCGAAAGTTACCCGTAGCCTTCTTGCGATTGGCTCTTGAGCTGCCTTCGCTAACATCAATCGGTGTGAGCTTCTGGTCTCGTAGCAGCTGACGAATCTGACGCGGGTTATCACCTTCGAGCACACCTTTTTTTTCACTGCCGGATGGATCCAGCGCTACATACTCAAAAGCAGGCATTTACATTTCCCGTGTGACGCGCAGTACTTCTTCGTAGGAGGTCAGACCCTTCAGTACAAGACGTTTGCCATCATCGGAAATACCGGGAAACTGGCTGCGTGCATACGACTCGATCTCGTGTTCAGCGGCACCGTCATGGATCATGTTACGAATTGTCTCGTCGACAATATCGACTTCGTAAATGCCGGTTCTGCCAATGTAGCCCGAGTGATTACAAACGTTGCACCCGTGTGGCAGGTAGATCACAGCATCGTCATGGTCCTGTAAGCCGAGTTGCTGCCGTTCTGCAGTACTGGGTAGATGCTCTTTTTTGCAATCGCTGCATAGCAATCTGACCAGGCGTTGCGCCACCAGGCCTATTAAACTGGAAGACAGCAGAAAAGGTTCTACACCCATATCGCGTAAGCGGGTGATTGATCCAATGGCGGTATTTGTATGCAGTGTTGAAAGCACCAGATGGCCGGTCAAACTCGCCTGTACTGCGATCTCTGCTGTTTCAAGGTCACGTATCTCACCGACCATCACGATATCCGGATCCTGTCTTAAGATAGCGCGCAGGCCGCGAGCGAAAGTCAGGTCTACTTTGGTATTGACCTGAGTTTGTCCAATTCCGTCGAGATAATATTCAATTGGGTCTTCTACAGTCAGGATGGTGTTGCGACTGTTGTTGAGTTTTGTCATCGCCGCATAAAGCGATGTGGTTTTACCGGAACCGGTCGGGCCGGTTACCAGCACAATACCGTGAGGCATCTTCAGTACGCTTTGCAACAACTCACTTGATGTATCGGACATGCCAAGGTTTTCAAGATTGAGGCGCCCGGCTTGTTTGTCGAGCAGACGCATCACCACACGTTCACCATGACCGGAAGGCAGCGTCGATACCCGCACGTCTACCGGCCGACCAGCGACTCTTAGGGAAATACGTCCATCCTGTGGCAGACGTTTTTCTGCAATATCCAGTTTGGCCATGACTTTGATACGGGAAATCACCTGCGCTGCGGCCTGCTGTGGTGGTTCCAATAGTTTGTTCATCACGCCATCGACTCGATATCGCACCGATAAACGATGCTCAAACGGTTCGATATGTACATCTGAAGCGCCTTTGCGAATGGCTTCGGTCAGCATGGCGTTGATTAATCGAATGATGGGTGCGTCATCCTGCGACTCCATCAAATCCTCTGGCTCAAGCGACTCTGCCATTCGATCGAGGTCGAGTTCACCGTCGAAGTCATCCATGACCGTCATCGCATCACTGGTGTTGCCTTCGTAATTGCGTGTCAGTAATTGATCAAATTCATTTTCATCGACTCGATGCAGGGTCACGGAAATGCCGGCAGCGCGACGAGCCTCAAGCAGCGCCATGTTGGTCACTCCGGGCTTGTGCACCAGCTGTGGGCCTGACTCACCGTTAAGGTCGATCAGCACACCGTGACGTTTGGCAAAGCTATAGGGCAGGGTGACCGGCTTCGGCGCTTTTACTGTCAGCGCCTGATCAGCGTCATTGCTGGCGCTGTTGCCATCAATCGTATGGTCGATACCGTGCTCTAGCGCATGACCAGGTCGTTCATCGGTCAGCGAGCCAACTGCCCGGTCGATCAGATGGTCGTTAGGTTGGGATGCCATTACTTCAAATTAGCTCCTGTGCCATTGGAATATTGTTCCGTGAATAACAGCTTTGGTCTGTCCTGTCGTCGAACGACAGAGCCGCAAGTTAGTATGTGGTCTTTGCTAACTGTTTTCAGCGTGGGCTCGACACGTCAGTTTGTCGCGCGCATCGGCTATTGTAGCCAGCCACCTAAACCAGCAACCTAAACCAGCCGCTTAAACCGACCGGCCGTTTAAACCGAATAGCCAAACCGAACAGGCAAAATTCGTACTATCCGGTAAACAGCGGCCGCGCTTAAGTACACGCTGCTTTTGTCATTGTATCTAACCGGTGCTCTGACAATGTGCAAATTCCGTGGTTCGTTGTCAGGGCACCGGTGTTATTGCTGCAAAAACGGCATCGCCGCATAAGTTCGTTTTTAATAGCGAGGCTGAGACTGCATTTCAGGCAGGTTGTTCTGGCTGGCTGGTGCGATTGTGGTCCAGAAAACCTCGGGTCTGTCATCTGCCAGGTCATCCTGTGAACGGTCAACAATCTCGCTGTCGATATTATCTACGTAGCCGTCATGGAAGGTCTGGTCGTCGAGCAGTGCGTCAGTATCTTCAAGCTCTGTCGCTTCTACCGAGACAGTCCCTGGCAAAGTGGGCTCTATGGCAGTGGCTTCTGTATCAGTTGCTTCAGTGTCAAGTGCTTCGGGGTCAGCGGCCTGGCTGCTGGCCGGCACTTCCGAGATAGCCAGAGTGTCCTCAGTTTCCGGTTGATCCTTGATCACAGGACCGGCGTCCTCAACCCGAGCTTCTTCAAACTCAACAATTACCTGCGATCTTGGTTTCACAGCGCTTTGTTGTTGGGATTCGCCCTGACTGACCACTGCAGTATCAGTTTCGCCTGCCAGTATTTCTGTTTCCTGATCAGCAGTCGCAGCAATGGTTGATTCAGGCGCAATCTCTTGCGCTTGCAGCACGCTGTCAACCAGCGCCTGGTTTACGGAAGGCAGCTCAGGTGCTGGTGTATCTGCATTTTTATTGGCATTGGTTAGCAGGTCTTGTGCTTTTGGCGCTGTCAGGTCTGTCGCTGCCACATCAACCGCTGGAGAATTTTCCGGCTCGGCAAGTATCTGCTCGGACTGCGTTGCCTGATCGGCCGCGATCACTCTCTCGATGTCGGTTCTGGCAGGGCGCAAGGTTGGGCTTAAGGCAGGAGCTGCCTGTTGCGCGGGTGAGCCCATCGCAACCGAGGAACCTGCACTGGTCTTGACGATTGACCGAATTGAAGGGTCGGTCAGTGCGACTGTCTCTGTTGTTTCTTCTGTAGAGGATTCATCAAGCTGCGTCAGCGGGCTGGTAACATCCTTGCCCTGAAAATACAGCTTCAGCTCTGGTAGTTCCTGCTTGTCGTTGCTCAACGAGTTGTCCTGCTCCTGACGGAACAGGCTCTGACGCGAGCGTAAAAAGTTGTATTTGCTGTTGCTGAACTGATTGGCGGTTTCTGTATCACGCATGATTTGCGGGTGCAGAAAAACCATCAGGTTTCTTTTGTTTTTTGTGGTAGTGCGAAAACGAAACAAGTGCCCTAAAACAGGTATATCACCGAGCAGCGGCACACGTTCTTCCACATCGGTGAATTGATCGTCGATCAAGCCACCCAGTACCAGTGTTTGTCCATCTTCTACCAGGACCGTTGTTCTGATTGAACGAACATTGGTGCTGATATCCGCCGCGCCGGTAATCGCCGTGGTGTTGATGTTGGAGACTTCCTGCTCAATGTTCATCTTGATGGTGTTGCCTTCATTGATTTGAGGCGTCACCCGCAGTGTCAGACCAATATCCTGTCTTTCGATAGTTTGAAACGGATTGTTGTTATTTGCTGATAGCTGCTGGCCGGTAACAAACGGCACGTTTGAGCCAACCACGATCTCTGCTTCTTCGTTATCAAGAGTAACAATACTTGGTGTTGAAAGTATGTTGTTGTCTGCGTCTGAGGCGATTGCTCTGACTAAAAAGCCAAAATCGATTTCACCGGTGGCGAAACGGCCAAGCGCCAAAGATAAACCTGCGCCGAGTGTCGAGGGGACTCCACCGGCACTTGCAGCACCTGCGATGCCTAATAGATTGTCGGTTGCACCGCCAAGGTTGGAAAAGCCAACCGGTACATCCTTGTCGGAACCATCGAGTAAAAAGTTGATGCCGAATTCACGTGTGTTGTCTTCAGTGATTTCAGCAATGACCGCTTCAACAAGTACTTGAGCGCGACGTATATCAAGCTGCCTGATGACGGCAAGAATGTTCTGCATTTCATCCTGCGGAGCAGTGATAATCAGTGAGTTTGTATTTGGGTCGGCCTGAATATCGACGTTTGACTCACCGGTTTCGGCTGCAGTTCGAGCGGCGACTGCGTTGTTCTGAACAGGCACCGCCTGGTTGGGTACGTTAGTTACCTGGCCGGTGTTAACCGCAGTTTGCGGCACAGCCTGGGTGAAATTGCCACCGCCGCTGGTAGCGTCGGTTGTTGTTGCTCCCACTCTTGCCTGGCCCTGCGATACGCCCTGAAGAATCGACACCAGATCTTCGGCGTTGGCATATTTCAGGTACACCACGCGTGTGTTGCCGCCTGATTCGATTGGTGTATCAAGGTGCGCAATCAGTCCACGAATCCGCACTCGCACTGCCCGGTCACCACTGATCAACACGCTGTTGGTGCGCTCATCGGCAACCAGTTGTATGGCTCCCGGCCCCTGTGGCCCGCCAACATTGTTGCGCTGCAGTGCCGACAGCGTTCCGACAATTTCACTGGCCGCGGCATGGTTAAGCCGCACCACTTCAATCTCTTCGTTATCCGGGCGATCAATACGCCGGATGATCTCCATCAGACGATTAATGTTTGATGCGCGATCGGTGATGATTAAAGAGTTGGTTGCTGCATAAGCCGCTAAGTGACCTTGTTGAGGCACCATAGGACGCAAAATAGGAACAAGTTGAGCTGCCGGGACATTGACCACCGTGATTACCTGTGTGACCAGCTGATCTGACAGGTTCGGTTCCTCTCCGAGTAGCGGTACCGGGCCTTGCTTGGCAGTCACGTCCGGCACGATCTTGACCAGATCTCCGGCCGGGACCGCAGAATAGCCATGCACCTGAAGCACGGACAGAAATACCTCGTAGAGGCCGTCTGCGTTCACCGGGTCGGTTGAAATCACAGTGACCTTGGCTTTAACCCTCGGATCAACAACAAAATTCCGACCGGTTTGTTTAGATACCGTCGCAATCAATGATTGGATGTCGGTGTTTTGCAGGTTTAGCGTGAACGTGTTTCCGTCATCCTGTGCCTGTGCAACTGTTGTGTTGCACATTAGTAACAGTCCGATCGATACACCTCTAGCCGTTCGTTTCCAACGAAATATATTATTATTTTTCAACGTCTTACTCTTTTCGTTTGTACGATTTGAGGGGGAAATAAATCGTACATGCGCCATATTAACGCACGTAAGTAGCTAGACTGTAAAGATTTTAATGCGTTTATTCCAGCGAAATACTCACGGGTAATTCAGCGCCATCGCGTAAGATTGAGATGTCAATGGAAGGTGCTTTGACGAGTTTTCTCAAAGCCCGGATAGCGTTTTTCTGGTTCGCCAGTGCAATTCCGTTGACCCGGGTGATGACATCGCCGGGCAAAACACCATAGTTGGCCAGCAGCCCGTCCTGTTGTTTTGGAGTGATTCTGTAACCCAGGATTCTACCGTTCTCTCGAAATGGAACGGCACTGACCAGTTTGCCGAGGATCGCCGGATTTTTCACCAGCTGATCGCGAATCTCTCTGGGTGACTCTGGTAACTGGATCTGTGCGTCGCCGGATGCATTTGATGCCGTCTGCTGCTGCAGGTTGCCTCCCGGAAGATTGGCAAAGTTTGCGCTGCCACCTGAGGCGGGTGCTGCCTCGGGTAACTGAAGCTTTTCTATGCGGCCGGAGTTATCGATCCGTACCTCGTTTTGCAATACTTCTTTAAGCACAGCCCTGCCGGTAATGGTCTCTCCTACACGGAAAACCTCTTCCGGTTTGCCGTTAGAGCTTATTATGGCCATGGCAGCCTCAGCTGGCTCGGCAGTGTAGACGCCGAGCAGTTTGAGGTTTAACTTGGTTTGTTCAACAGGCCGCTCCCGCACCACGGTTTTTACCGGTGCCGCTCCTGCCTTGCCAAAAATATTTTGCTTGGCCGCATCATTGGCAATCTCGACTATCGAAGGAGTACTGGTGGCAGCAACCTCATTGACAGTATTTGCCGGCGCGACTATCGCTGCCTGAGTGTCCTTGATCGGCACGAAGCGCAGCACAACTAATGCTGCCGAATAGCCAATCAGGATGACTAACAAACGACTTACCCATGGTGCCAGTCTGGCCATTTTAGAAATCTCTGTACGCGCGTGGGAATAACGGGAAAGCAGCCATCTTGGATAGCGCCCACCGAATATGATACACGCTGGGGCTCGTAAATTGGCTTTTCAATACAGTTACAGATGCCGCATATCTCGTGCCGAAGCCTGTATTTTTACGTCCACAGCTTGTGAAGGGTTTATTTATAGAGTGAGTCTGGTCGGGCAAGTTCTGTCGGACTTGTTCAGATTGACAGTGATTAACGTGAATTTTGCGTACGAGTGCAATATCTGCAGGCCGAAGCAGCGACGGCTCAAGCCGATTCATTGATCAATAAGCTGGAGTTACTGCGGAGCGAGGGAAGATTTTCTGCAGCAAAATATCACAGAGGATTACGTCGTGCGGCATCGGGGCCGGTTTGCAAAGCTGAGCTGCCGAGACTGTCTTCTGATTTGATGGGTGTTTTCAGGTCACCGCCGTGCCGAAAGCCCGGCACGGCAGCAAAGGAATAGATGGTTAAACCATTTCCTTCAGGTTCTTCAGTGGCAGCAGCTTGACTACTTTGCGGGCAGGCTTCGCTTTAAACATCATTTCTTCACCGGTAAACGGGTTGGTGCCTTTGCGCGCTTTGGTCGCCTTCTTGGTAATACGCTTCACTTTGAAAAGGCCAGGCATGTTGAAGACACCTGGTCCGCGAGAACCGATGTTCTTGCCAATAAGCCCTGAGAGTGACTCTATGACAGCAGATACATCACCTTTGGTCAGTTCTGTTTCCTCTGCGATATGCGCGAGAATTTCAGACTTGGTTGGTGGCTTTTTGCCGGCGGCTGCCGCTTTTTTCTTAGACGCTTTCTTCTTAGAGACTTTCTTCTTGCTGACAACTTTTTTCTTGCCAACAGCCTTTTTCTTAGCAGCTTTTTTCTTCGCCATGTTCGTATTACCCATAGAGTAGTTTTGTATACAAAATACCAGCAGCGGTAAACAGGCACTTATTGGATTGTTTCCAAAAGTTCATGTTGTTAAATGCTGGTGACTGGTAGTTAATGTAGTTTCATTAACCGTGCGTGTACGCGGGGCGGATAATACAGCAATTGACTTTTTTTCCAACAAGATTTTACTGAAATTACCTAAATTTATAGGGTTTTATTCGTGTGTGGGCAAAAAAAACCTTTATTTGCAGTGTTTTGACAAAGATATTAAAGGGCTTAAGTTACAGCTTTGTGCAGATGCGGTAATGCTAACTACGATCGAAATTAACGTGAATTACGGAAAACTTTGTTATGGGTTTTCTTGGATGTTATTTCATATAAAGCAGTTTCACTAAATAAATTAGGCATGATGCGAGTGCCAAAACTACGATCATGGGTGTTGTTCACCGCTGCTCGCCTGACAATATCTATCTCAAGCTCGGCGCACAGGTTTTCAAAATCTCTCAGCGTACACAGGTGAGTGTTAGGCGTGTCATGCCACTGATGCGGCAGTGAGCGAGTACGTGGCATTTTGCCAAGCAGACCAAGCGACATCCGGTTACTCCAAAAGCCCATGTTTGGAAAAGAAACTATGCCTCGTACACCGACCCTGACCATCTCAAGAAGTGTATGAGCAGGGTAGCGGAGCGTTTGTATCGAGTGTGTAGTGAGCACATAATCGAATGAGCGGTCATCAAAATTCTCAAGGCCCAGTTCAATGTCTCTGTGCACGACGTTGAGTCCTTTTGCCAGACAGGCCCTGATATCGACCTGAGATATTTCCATACCGTAGCCAGTGGTGTTTTTGGTCTTTGCCAGCAACGCCAACAAGGTGCCATCGCCGCAGGCAAGATCGAGTATCCGGCTATTGGGTTCAATCCAGTCCTGTATACGGCGAAGGTCAGTACGGATTTGTTGCATTTGCGGGTTTGAATTCATACCCGATCTCTGAGCTGAATGTTGCCAAGCCAACTGGCAATTGTGTCAGTGTAGTCTGCAATCGGCATCAAAAAAGAATCGTGGCCACTGATTGACTGAATAATCGTTGATGACACATTCAGCCCGGCCAGCATCATTGCATTGACAATCTCTTCCGAGCGTTCAGATGAAAACCGCCAGTCGGAAGTAAAAGAGATAACCAGTGCGCGTGCTTTAATCTGTTCAAATGCGGTGACCAGGTCGTTATTAAACGCTCTCGCCGGATCAAAATAGTCCAGTGCCTTGGTCATCAGCAGATAGGTGTTGGCGTCAAATCGATCAACAAAAGAGGCACCCTGATAGCGCAGATAGCTTTCTACCTGAAACTCAACTTCGTAGTTGAAATTCAGTTTATCGGCTCTTAATTCGCGACCGAACTTTTCACGCATCGCGTCTTCAGAGAGATAGGTAATGTGCCCAAGCATTCTTGCCAGCATTAAACCGCGACGTGGAACGGTGTTGTGGTCAAAGTATCGCCCTTCGTGAAACTCGGGGTCCGTCATGATGGCCTGGCGCGCCACTTCATTAAACGCTACGTTTTGTGCGGATAACTTCGGTGCTGATGCCACCAGCAGTATGTGATCGACAAGATCGGGGTAGTCGATAGCCCATTGCAAACCCTGCATGGCACCAAGGCTGCCGCCAACAACGGCAGTCCAGTGATCAAGGCCAAGGTGTTCCATCAGCATCTTCTGACTGTTGACCCAGTCACCGCAGGTGACTATCGGGAAGTCAGGCCCGTACAGCACGCCGGTTTGCGGGTTCACCGAAAGTGGACCGGTACTGCCTCGGCAACCGCCAAGGTTGTTCGAGCAGACAACAAAAAAGCGATCAGTGTCTATTGCCTTGCCGGGCCCGATGCAGCTGTCCCACCAACCGGATTTTTCATCGTCAGTGCTGTGTTTGCCTGCAGCATGGTGATCACCGGACAGCGCATGGCACACCAGAACCGCATTGGTTCTATCGTTATTTAATGTACCGTAGGTTTCAAATACCAGTTCATGTGCGCCAAGCACCTGGCCACAGTCAAGTGTTAACGGCTGATCGAATTTGGCAAGTTGTGGTGTGACAACCAGCGGTGTTGCAGCCTGAGTCTGTGAGTCTGCCACAGCTGTGTGTTCCGCCTGGCTATTAACTTGATCAGGGACCTGGCCGAGGACCTCGGTACCTGAGCCGGTGCTTTCTGACATGGTTCAGTGCGTTACCTTAGACCAAGCACTATCTTGATAAAGTACAGGATAAGGATCGCCACCAGAGGCGACAGATCCAGTCCATTGAATGGCGGTAGCATTCTTTGAATCGGATTAAGGATGGGCGATGTAACGCTGTTGAGCAAACCTGATAGCGCATGCCCGCCCGGGCTGACCCAGCTGAGTATCACCCGCACGATAATTGTGATGAGGAATACATCAATGGCAGTGCCAAGCACTCCCAGTAGCGCCAGTGGCAGTGCTGCGACCCAGGTCGCTCCGCCCAGTGCAGTAAGCAGAATATATTTCACCAGCAGGATCAGGAACACCAGTACCAACGCTGGAATATCGTGACCGCCGATACCCGGTACGATTTTTCGCAATGGCATCAGGAACGGGTTCGTAGCCCTGACCACCAGATCACCCACCGGGTTACTGAAACTTGCTCTGGTAAACTGCATGATGAAACGCAGCATCACAATGAAAGCAAAAATATCGAAAATTGTGGAAATCAGAAATTGAAATCCACCGCTGAAATTACCCATAAGATGTTGTCCGGAATTGTCTGGTACAGATTGTAGCTAACTTAATCGCCGAGTTCCCTGCCGAGCTCAAAAGCGCGATGATTGGCCGCCTGCATAGCACGTAGTACCACTGCTCTGAATTGATCTTTATCAAAGCTGTTCAAAGCGGCTTCTGTTGTGCCTGCCGGTGAAGTAACATTTTTTCTCAAGCGGGCAGCGTCAATGTTTCCATTGCCGTCAGATTGGTGCGCCGATTGAGCCACCATTTGAGCCGCACCCAATGCGGTTTGTGTGGCAAAGCTTACGGCCAGATCGTGCTGCAAGCCAAGCTCTTTTGCAGCATCTGTCATCGCCTCAATCATAAGAAAAAAGTACGCCGGCCCCGAGCCGGACAGCGCCGTGATAGCGTCAAGTTGCGATTCTTCTTTGACCCAGGCAGTTTGTCCTGCTGCCTGGAGAATGTCTTCTGCTATTTTTCTTTGTGAAGCCGTCACAGTGTCGTCAGCGTAAAGCCCGGTGGCACCCTGCTGTATCAGTGCCGGTGTGTTTGGCATACACCTGACAATAGCAATGTTTTTTTCAGCACCGTTAGCCCAGTTCAGCATGTCGCTGGTTAATACACCTGCGGCAATAGAAATGAGCAACTGATTGTCGAGTGCGTCAGTAATGTCACTTAATACTGATTTCATCTGCTGCGGCTTGACGGCCAGTACAACAGCAGTTGCAGCGGTGACAGCATCACGGTTGCTGCTCGCAACTGTCACGTTCCATTTTTCTGCGGCGGCGGTTGTTGAATCCGTCTGAGGGTCAGCAACAAGGATATCACTGCCACTGGTGCCATTGGCTATGAGACCTCCAATCAGGCTTTGCGCCATATTGCCGCAACCGATAAACGCTATCTTCATGTTGTTCGAACACCGTCCTTTATCGAAGTATGCAAAACGCTACGACTTGTACTTGTTGCTCTCGTCAGTGATAGCTTCGAGCAGTCGGTCAAACGCCTCACTGAAAGACGCGACACCACTGGCTTCCAGTCGGCTGGTTATTTCTGCCAGATCAATATCGAGTTCAGCCAGAGAGTCGAGCGTCGACTGTGCCTGAATCAGGTTGTTTTCCAATCGGTTCTCTACCACACCATGATCTCTGAAAGCATCCATGGTTTTAGGTGGCACGGTATTTACTGTGTTTGGGCCCATCAGTTCTTCTACATAATAAACATCACTGTAAGCAGGGTTTTTAGTGCCGGTGGAGGCCCACAGCAATCGTTGTGGAATAGCGCCGAGTTCAGCAAGCTTCGAAAACTGTGCGCTGTCAAAGATGTTTTGATAGTAGCTGTACGCTACCTTGGCATTGTCAATGGCAACTTTACCCATCAGCAGTTTGGCTGCGGCCTGATTACTGTGCGCTTCAAGTGCGGCATCTACTTCGGAGTCGACCCGGCTTACAAAGAAACTTGCCACTGATGCGATTTTATTGATCGGTTGATTATCTGCTGCGCGTCGTTCGAGGCCCTTTATATAAGCCTGCACAATTTGTTTGTACCTCTCAATCGAAAACAATAGTGTGACATTAACGCTAATGCCGCGAGCCGTGAGTTCTTCAAACGCTTTTACCCCTTCTATCGTGCCGGGTACCTTGATCATGACATTGTCGCGATTAAGCAATCCATGTAGCTCTATCGCCTCTGCTATTGTGCCATCAGTATCGTGTGCCAGACCCGGTGATACTTCGAGGCTCACCATGCCGTCGTCACCCCGGCTGTCGAGATAGGTTTGCCGGAACGCATCAGCCGCCCTGCCAATATCTGAAATTGCCAGCTGCTTGAAGATATCCATTGCGCTAATAGCAGGGTCACTGGTTACGATCTTTTTTATCTCGGCATCGTACTCGTCAGTGTTGGCGATAGCGCTTTCAAAGATAGACGGATTTGAGGTCATGCCACGTAGCTGATCATCGTTGATGTAACGATCCAGTTCGCCATTGTCGAACATGCTGCGCTGAATGTAATCGAGCCACAGGCTCTGACCAAGTTCGACGGCGGTGACTAACGGATTGTTCTGTGGCATGAGAGTCCTGAGGTTTACGCTTGCGCGTATGATAGCTGTTTTTATCGTGCCTACGGTAACTACTCTTGCACGCAGCAGATACGCTGGATGCGCTGTGGCTTCTGCCCCTCAGTGGTATCTTTTAGATTTAGCGGCTACTCTCAGCGGTAGGCCGGCATAAGCCGGAGGCGTATCCGGCAACAATAAAACGCCTAGTGCGAAACGCCTGATGCGTTGTCACTAATGTACAGCTGCAGAAGTATTTGCAGAAGTATTCGCTGTCAGCGCTGCCAGCCTGTTCTCTATTTATGTTTTTCGCGAGCACCGAACACCGCAGTACCAATACGCACCATGGTTGCGCCCTCTGCAATTGCCGCTTCCATATCGCCTGACATTCCCATTGATAAGGTGTCAACGCTCGGGTGATCCCGGCTGAGCTTCTGATACCACTCAGATAATTCGGCAAACACTGCACGTTGTTCAGCTAACCCTTCGCGTGGTGCCGGAATCGCCATCAGACCGCGTAGCGTTAAGTGATCAGCCCTGGCAATACAGTCTGCCAGCGCCTCAAGCTCATTAATGCTGCAGCCGGACTTTGAGTCCTCGGCATCCAGTTTCAGCTGAATACAGATATTAAGTGGCTGGCTATCCGGGTCGCGTTGTTGATCCAGACGGGTGGCGATTTTGATGCGATCAACTCCCTGCACCCAGTCATAGTGGCTGGCGATAAGTTTGGTCTTGTTCGACTGAATATGGCCGATGTAATGCCAGGTAAGGCCGAGTTCTTTTAGTTCCAGGCTTTTCCCGGCTCCCTCGTCAGCATAGTTTTCGCCGAACTCGATTTGACCCTCTGCCGCAGCCGCCCGAATCAGAGATGCAGGTTTGGTTTTACTAACGGCCAGCAATTTGACGCTACCTGGCTTACGTGCATGGTTTTGCTCACAACGGGCGATTTCCTCCCGCACAGATTTGATGTGCCGGGCGACGGTATCGGGGTTGAAAGCAGTAGTCATAAGGGTTTCCTGATCTAGATTTCGATCTGCGAGGCTGACTGGTGTCACAGGCTTGATATTGGCCCTAATAAAATCTTAAGGCTTGTCGATAGGTTCTCAAGCAGGCACAGAATTGTGCAACTCAAATTTAACGAGAAACTCCAGGATCGATCAATGGATATTTCACAGCTATTAACTTTCAGCGTGAAAAACGGCGCGTCTGATCTGCACTTGTCAGCAGAGTTACCGCCAATGATTCGTGTTGACGGTGATATCCGTCGCGTCAATGTACCCGAGCTGGAAGCCGGCGCGGTGCAGTCGATGGTCTACGACGTCATGAACGATAAACAGCGTAAAGAGTTTGAAGAGAAACTGGAAGTGGATTTCTCCTTCGAGCTGCCTGATATTGCTCGATTCCGTGTTAATGCATTTAACCATGCACGAGGATGCGGTGCGGTATTCAGAACTATTCCGAGTGAGGTACTGACTCTCGAGCAGATTGGTGCGCCACCGATCTTTCAGGAAATTTCAGAGTTTCCACGTGGCATCGTATTGGTAACAGGTCCGACCGGTTCTGGTAAGTCAACAACGCTTGCCGCGATGATGGACTACAAAAACGAGACTGAGCTGGGTCACATCCTGACCATTGAGGATCCGATTGAATTTGTCCATCAGAGCAAAAAGTGTCTGGTGAATCAGCGTGAAGTCCATCGTGATACCCACGGTTTTAATGAAGCGCTGAGATCAGCACTGCGTGAAGATCCGGATACGATTCTGGTTGGTGAAATGCGTGATCAGGAAACCATCAGTCTGGCACTGACTGCAGCAGAAACCGGTCACCTGGTATTCGGCACACTGCACACCAGTTCAGCGGCCAAGACCATCGACAGAATCGTTGATGTTTTCCCGGCTGGCGAAAAACCGATGGTTCGTTCAATGTTGTCTGAATCATTAAAAGCGGTTATTTCGCAGACACTATTGAAAAAAGTAGGTGGCGGTCGTGTTGCAGCCCATGAAATTATGATGGGAACACCGGCAATCAGAAACCTGATTCGTGAAGACAAAGTCGCGCAGATGTACTCGGCAATTCAAACCGGTCAGGCGGCAGGTATGCAGACTCTCGATCAAAACCTGAAGAAGCTCGTCGATAAAGGGCTGGTGACTCTTGAAGACGCCAAGCGTAAAGCGGCTAACCCAGACGCACTATAACAACTAACAACAGCACGAAAAAACGCCAGAACGGGGCAGCGATAATGGAAAACGATTCAGCTAAAAAATACCTTGATGGTCTGTTGAACAAGATGCAGCAGGCCGGTGGCTCTGACTTGTTTATTACTGCCGGTTCGCCTCCGTGTATGAGACTACACGGTAAAATCACACCATTGACTGACAAAAAGTTGATGCCTGAGCAGACCAAGGCACTGGCACTTTCAGTCATGGATCAAAAAGAACAGGACGAATTCCGCACCACGCGTGAGTGTAACTTTGCGATCAGTGTTCCGGACGTTGCTCGATTTCGTGTCAACGCTTTTGTACAGCGTGGCAGTGCCGGTATGGTTATTCGTATCATTGGTTTTGAAGTGCCATCTTTTGAAAAGCTTAACCTACCCGAAGTACTGAAAGATGTTGCGATGACCACCCGTGGTCTGGTGATCTTTGTCGGTGGTACCGGTTCTGGTAAATCTACCAGCCTGGCTGCAATTATTGATTACCGGAACATCAACAGCAAAGGCCACATCATCACGATAGAAGATCCGGTTGAATTTGTGCATCAGCACAAAGGCTGTCTGGTGACCCAGCGCGAAGTAGGCACTGATACAGAAACATTTGAAATCGCCCTGAAGAACACGCTGCGTCAGGCACCTGATGTGATTCTTATTGGTGAAATTCGCGATGAGCACACCATGGAACACGCGATAGCGTTTGCTGAAACCGGTCACCTGTGTCTGGCAACACTGCATGCGAACAACACCAACCAGGCAATGGACAGAATCATTAACTTCTTCCCGGAAGCCCGTCGCAATCAGTTGCTGCTGGATCTTTCATTGAATTTGAAAGCAGTGATTTCCCAGCGACTACTTGCCACGCCTGATGGTAAAGGCCGTCGAGCCGCTGTAGAGATTTTGCTTAACTCGCCATTGATGTCCGAGTTGATGAAAAAGGGCGATATTCACGAGATGAAAGAGCTGGTGAAAAAGTCCGGTGAGCAGGGGATGATCACATTTGATGATGCTATCTTCAAAATGATCAAAGACGGCGAGGTAACCGTTGAGGAAGGCATGCGTAACGCTGACTCGGTTAATGACCTACGCCTCAAACTCAAGCTTGCAGAAGGTGGAGATCTGGATGCAGATGAAGAAGGCGAAGGTGGCTTGTCTCTGAAAGCTGCTGACGATGATTCCTACAAGCTGGCTTCCTGAAGCTGCTGATATAACAGTCGACAAGTCAAAAATAACGTAGTACGAAAAAGCCGGGATTAACCCGGCTTTGTCGTTTAAAGCTCATCGTGCAGCATAGACGGTTTTGCCATTGACAATCGTCTGGACTGTTTGCGCTTGCAGGCCCCAACCTTCGTAGGGGCTGTTTCTGCCTTTGCTCACCATGTTTTCGATAGAGAACTCCTGCTCCGCCTCAGTATTTACGATGCATAAATCTGCAGGTGCGCCTCTAACAAGCCGGCCCTGTGGTAAGTCAAAGCATCTCGCAGGCCCTGCGGTTACCCGATCAAGCAAAGCAGGCAAGGCGATATTCATTTCATCGGCAAGTTTAAAAATCAAACCCATAAAGCTATCGAGCGATGACACACCTGGCATGCTTTCAGAAAACGGGATCAGCTTGGCGTCGATTTCATGTGGTGCATGATTTGAGCAAATGGCATCGAGCACACCGTTGCCAATAGCCTCTCTTAGCGCGTCTCTGTCTGCGTATGACCTGAATGGCGGTGATGCATGGCACAAAGAGTTGAAGTCACTGGTATCCATTTCAGTTAAAAACAGGTGGTCAATTCCAACATCTGCAGTGACGTTAATATTGTCTTTCTTTGCCTGCTGCACCAGGCTCACTCCACGCTGTGATGACAATCGTGAGAAATGAACACTGGCTCCGGTTTGATAGCAAAGCTCTATCAGCTGCGACAGTGCAACAGTTTCTGCAGCTGTTGGTATGCCCGGTAAGCCAAGTCTTACTGATACTGATCCCTCATGGGCAACTCCACTGGATAGCCACGGGTCCTGCGGCGCAACAATAAGGTTCAGGTTAAATCCTGCGCTGTACTCCATGACTCTTCTGAGCACCTGATTGTCATAGATTGGTTTGTCACCGTTACTGAATGCAATGCAACCAGAGTCTGCAAGTATTTGCATCTCGCTTAACTGTTCACCCTGCAGGCCTGCTGTCAGTGCACCGATGGGTAATATCCTGACACCTATCGCGGCGGCAGCTCTGCGCTTGATTAATTCAACGGTACCCGGCTCGTCAATAATAGGATCAGTATCCGGCGCACAGAACATGGTGGTGATGCCGCTTTTAGCCGCAGCAAGAGTTTCACTGGCAATGGTGCCGGCTTTCTCAAAGCCGGGTTCGCGCAGTCGTGCATAGCTGTCGATCAAGCCCGGTATAACAAGGTTGTTACCGGCGTTGATAGTATCTTCAGAGCTAAGTTGATCTTCGGCGGTACCGACGTGGGTAATCAACCCGTCGGTAAATTGAAGACAGCCTTGTTGCACTTCGATGTTGTTTTCATCGAAGTAGCGACAGTTAACGATGCTGGTGCTGCTCATTGTGTTTGTTATCCGGCTTGATCGTCATGCATTTGTGATTTCGACTTGTTCAGTTGTTTTTCGATGTTGCCCATGGTGATCGACATAATCGCCATGCGCACGGCTATTCCACCGGTAACCTGCTCCAGAATGATTGACTGTGGTCCGTCTGCAACACTGGCCTCAATTTCAACACCACGGTTGGTAGGTCCCGGGTGCATTACAATCGCGTCCGGTTTCGCCAGTTTCATGCGTCGTTCTGTTAAGCCAAAACTTCGATAGTATTCATCTTCGCTGGAAAGTAGGGCGGATCTCATTCGCTCTTTTTGCAGTCGCAAACCGATGACTACATCTGCTCCCACCAGTGCACCATCAAGATCGTGGCGTATCTGTACACCCAGTTCTCTCACCTGATCAGGCAAGAGTGTTTTCGGGCCGACCGCAGTGACACTTCCGGTACCGAGAATGTTAAGCGCATGAATCTGCGATCTGGCGACTCGTGAGTGAAGAATGTCTCCAACAATGACCACTTTGAGCTTTGAAAAATCGCCTTTGTTGCGCCGTATGGCGAACATATCAAGCATGGCCTGAGTCGGGTGGGAGTGTTGTCCATCACCGGCATTGATAACACTGATATGCGGTTCCACGTGTCTGGCAATAAAGTGCGCAGCACCGGATGATGCGTGTCTTACAACAAACATATCGCATTGCATAGCCTGCAGGTTGCGCAGTGTATCAAGCAGTGTTTCGCCTTTACTGACTGCTGATACGTTTACATTGATGTTGAGTACGTCTGCCGATAAACGTTTTGCAGCGAGTTCAAAAGTTGTTCTGGTACGGGTGCTGTTTTCAAAAAATAGATTGGCGACTGTTTTGCCGCGCAGCAGCGGTAGCTTGTTTGTTGTCTTGCCATTAACGTCGACCAGCTGGTCGGCAGTGTCAAGGATTTCAAGCAACTTATCGCGCGATAAGCCCTCAATGCTGAGAAAGTGTTTAAGCTCGCCTGATTCTGTCAGTTGAATATCGCGCTGAGCCGTTTGCATGATATCCGGCTTTTGTATGCGGTCGGTCTGGATCACTCTGTAAAAATC
Source organism: uncultured Granulosicoccaceae bacterium (assembly GCA_938007995.1). Lineage (GTDB taxonomy): Bacteria > Pseudomonadota > Gammaproteobacteria > Granulosicoccales > Granulosicoccaceae. Next base: position 215,470 of record CALLLW010000006.1, read on the forward strand.
TCCAGGCTCATGTCAGAGCGCAGCTTTACCTGTTGGTTGTCTGGCAAATCAATACTTTTGCCGATGACGTTTGCACTGATCGGCAACTCGCGTCCGCTGCGTTCAACCAGCGTGGCAAGAATAATTTTTTCAGGTCGACCGTAGTCAAAGATTTCATTCATCGCAGCACGAATGGTTCTGCCACTGTATAGAACATCATCTACCAGAATAATAATGCTGTCTTCTACAGAGAAAGGAATATTGGAAGCGCCGACCTGCGGGTGCAGTCCAATACGACTGAAGTCGTCACGATAGAAAGATATATTCAGCTCACCGGCTGCTTCTGCCAGTTCAAGTGCACTGTGAAGTTTACGGGCAACGGTAACGCCGCCGGTCTTTATACCCAGTATTTTTGCGTTGCTTGTATCACCCTTGAGAAGGGTTTGTATTGATTTAGCCATTTGCTGAATCAATACTTCAACTTCACCCGGATTAATCTTCTCGAGAGGTGTCATTCAACCATTGTTCCAGTATTAGTGCGGCCGCTATTGTATCGGAGTCTTCTCGATTTGCACGGCGTCTGTTGTGGTGTTTTCTGTTATCAGCAATGATTCGAGAGGCTTCGTTGGAGGTGAAGCGTTCATCGCAGTGATACACCGGCAGCTTGTAGCGTCTGCGCAAATGTTTTGCAAAAGATCGGGCCAGTGCGGTTAACCTTTGCGCTTCTCCATCGGCGGTCAGCGGCAGGCCCACCACAAGTGCACTTGGTCGCCATTCTTCCACAATGGCGGCAATGTTGTCCCATTCCGGGCGTCCATTGATGTTACGGACAGCAGTCAGCGGTTGTGTGCTGGAAGATCCTGTATCGCTGGTACTATGACCCACTGCAATGCCAATTCGCTTCTCACCGAAATCAAAACCCAGATACTGATTGACCGCAGTTGCAGCTTTGACGGTATCGGAATGTGTTTGCTGGTTAGGCATGGCCTGCTTCAGCAGATATTAAATCGAACTGAATGCCAAGTGTACCTGCAGCAAGGTCGAATTTTTCATCCACTCTGTGTGAAAAAAGAATCTCCTGACTCGCCTCACAGGTCAGCCAGCTGTTGTTTGCCATCTCATCTTCCAGCTGTCCGGCATCCCAGCCGGCGTAGCCTAGCAGCAGTAGGTAATCCATCGGTCCGTTGCCGTTGCCAATCTCTGTCAATATGTCAGTCGAGCCTGCCAGGGTAACTCCAGTGCCTATGCTGCATGATTCGGTATCGGTATAGAGTTCATCGCTTGGGAAAAGTACAAATCCACGCTCTTTATCGACCGGGCCACCTTCATAAACTGCAGCGCTTCGGTCTACCGGATTAACACATTCGATGTCGAGCTGATCGTAAACTTCTCCTGCCAGCAGTGCTGCTGGTCGATTGATCACAAACCCGAATGCCCCGTCTTCGTTATGCTCGAAAAGGTAGGTAATGGTTTTGTCGAACCAGGAATTACTAAGACCCGGCATTGACAGAAGAAAGTGGTTAGTCAGATCCAAAGTTTAGTACTGCTCTTGTTGGTGAGTCTGGTAGGTGAGTCTGGTAGGTGAGTCCGGAAAGAAGTCCGGCAATTCGCGCACTTGTCCTTTGCTTTTATCGCCGTGGCCACTGATGCTGTAGGCATCAGAGCCTGTGTACGAGTCGTCAGCCTGCTTGCAGTCTAGCACCTTCAACGGTCTGATTCTCGCGGGCTGGCCGGAAGATTGATGCTTTGATGGCGCCAGAACACAGATTTGGCTAGAGTCGCGCTTCAACAGCGTCCATAAACTGAGCGCCAATGTCTAGCTTGCATTGCTCGTCAAGCTCGCGAGCGCAGGTGGGACTGGTGACATTAATTTCGGTCACCCAGTCACCGATCACATCGATACCGGCGAAAAGCACGCCTTTGCTAACCAGCACAGGCCCGATAGTTTCTGCGATTTCGCGGTCCCGATCTGACAACGGAACCGCAACACCGGTACCCCCGGCGGCCAGGTTGCCACGAGTTTCTCCCGCTGCCGGCATGCGTGCCAGTGCGTGCGAGACTGGAACACCGTCAACCACCAGAATGCGCTTATCGCCCTCAGTGATTTCCGGAATGTAGCGCTGTGCCATGATTTGTCTTTCGCCGAAGCGGGTCATGGTTTCCAGCACCACACTGATGTTTGGATCATCTGGTTTGAGTCGGAAAATCGACGAACCACCCATGCCATCAAGCGGTTTAACAATAATATCGTTGTGTTCCTGATGGAATTCCCGCAGCTTGTCTTCCAGGCTGGTGATCAACGTTGGTGGGCAGCACTCCGGAAACCATGCGGTAAACATTTTTTCGTTGATATCGCGCAGTGCAGCAGGATTGTTTAGTACCAGCGTACCGGCGTCGCTGGCGCGTTGCAGGTAATAGGTGGCATAGACATAGTCCATATTGAACGGTGGGTCGAGCCGCATAAGAATGCAGTCGAGCTCTTGCAGTAAGATTTCGCTTTCAGGCTCCGCGTCATACCAGTGTGCCGGATCGTCGAATACCTTGACCGACTGGACTCGTGCCGCAGGCTTGCCATCGCGCATATAGAGATTTTTGCGCTGGATGTAATAAAGTTGCCAGCCCCGCCGTTGAGCAGCCAGCATCATTGCCAGACTGGTGTCCTTTGCCACCTTGATATGCTCGATCGGGTCCATCAGCACAGCGATTTTTTTTGTCATTGGAATTCTCTTTAGTTCTCTATGCCATCGAGGTTTTTTTGTGCAGTCAATTGTATCGATTAAACGTGGGCTGTCGTTAGCACTGGTGGAAGTTTCTTTTTAATTTCGTAACTTACTGAAAAATATAACTATTGAAGTGACACTGAATGTTGTCGCTGTTGAAGCGCGCGAGTCGATAATATAGAGTCCGCGGTTGGGTACGGTTCTCTATAAACATAATAACTAAAACTCGGCCTTGCGGAATTTTGCAAAGCAGCCAGTACGGTGGAAGCCGTCGGGGATCAGCAGGTGTATAACGAGCAAAAACCAGGCATTTGTATACAGGGCGGGTGTGCCAGCAGCATGTTGGGCAACGTCATGAGAGACGGTTTGAATTGGCCAATTCGACCAAAAAAAAGCGGTTTACGCGTTGTCAGCGAACGCTTTGACAAAACACCTGACGCCCTCAGGCCAGGCGCTACAGCACCGCAACGCGCTTACAGCCCGGCAACCACCCAGGCAACTGTCGCCGAGTCTGTACCGTCTGCATTGTTGGCAGTCCATCAAAACCCGTGACCAATAAGCCATCACAAATAAGTGCGACGCAACCGGCGCGAATGGCTGCAGCAGACGTAGTCTGGAGTGTGCACTCTATCGCCGCCTCTGAAACTGCCCGGGCTTTATTGTTTGAAAGTCACGGTTTATTGCTGGCGCTGCCGGCAGACGCTGTGAGTGAGGTGATAGATACACCGACGATTTTCCCGATCCCCGCTGCACCGCAGTGGTACGCAGGTCTGTCTGATTACCGTAACCGGCCTGTGGCAGTAATTGATGTGGCGGCTTTTCTGGTTCCCCGCTCACCAGTGCAGCAATACAAGCGCGCGGTCGCTGTTCGAGTTGCGTTCAGTACCTATCTGATCACCGCTGATCGGATTCTAAACCTGTGCAGGTTGCCAGTTGCAAGTACACAACTGCCAGAGCAGGTGGTGCCGGATTACGCAGACCATCGTGCGATAAAGCAAGTCTCAACTTATGATGGTCGTTTACTGGCGGTTATTGATTTGCCGGAGTTGCTTCGTTGTACCAAGCTGTTGCGCGAGTGTGCTTTCAATTGAGTGTAATGAATTCACCCATTCGATTGCCGCTGCCGGCAGTGGTGGTTGCAACCATTGTACTGTTGGCAAGCATTTGTCTTTTAACGTTCGATGCGCTTGATCAATACAGCGCAGTAGACCACAGCCAAAATGCGGCCTTGCTGGACACATCGGTCAGGCAACTCTCGGACTTTATAGATAACAATGATCCGCTGCTGAGTGAGCCATTGGCGCCTATGGTGGCGTCTATCGATGTACAGGTAGATGCACTCACCACAAAGAACAACAGCGTGGTAGCTTTACTGACGCTAAGAGCCACCGAAGTAGTACGCGAAGTCAGTGCTGACTGGAAATTGCTGCGCAAAGAACTACTGGCGGTTGAATCGGCCAGCCTTAGTGAGTCTAGTCAGGCAAAAGCAGAAAACACCGATGGTCTGCGTGCGGCTTTAACGGAACAGGTAATCGTTGCCGCAAAACCAGTCGATGCAGAAAACCTTCAGACGCTTTTTATTGAAGTCGATACGCTGGCGCAAAGTTTCGAGGTGATCCAGACAAGTATCAATGAAGGTACTCGCCTTACACCGTTAATTGATCTCGTTAACTTAATTGCGCAAACCTGGAGGCAGGCAAACAGCGCAAATATTGAGTTGATTGACCCGTTAATCGAAGATCAGAAAAGATATGCAGACGAGCTTTTGCTATTGACCGGTGTCAGTGGTCAAAGTGCCTTGTTCGGGTACTACACATCGAACCAAATCATCGAGTATGTGCAGCGGGTTAACGCTCTGACTGTACCTGAATCCTCAGTGGTTTCAGTTGTGGAGCCCCCAACGCCGGTGGCGCCGGCAGCTATGGTTCAGGCTGAAACCAGTCAGCCATTAAATCGTGCCTTTATCGCTGAAACGCTCGCTTCACTACAGGATTCCGTGTCCCGTCTGGTGATTAGCTATTCGGCTGGTTCAGGCGGCAACATTATCCGCTGGGCCGGGTTGCTCGGTCTGCTGGCTTCACTGCTGTTACTTATTGGTGCGATATCAAGAATGTCTTTGGCAGCTGACAGGCTGAGCGTACGCCCGGCTGCTGTTGCCACTGAACCGCCAGTGCAGTCTGAGCGAGGTGCCATGTCGATCAGGCAGGCAGATGCGTTGATCAATGATATTGGTGATATCGCTGACGGTGATCTGCGAAATACCATCGACATATCAGGTGAAGGTCATGCTGCGGCCGTCGCTGAAATGGTAAACCACACATCCATCAAACTTGCTGATGTTGTTGGAACGGTGCGAGGTGCAGTTGATCGAATACATAGCGTAGCGGGTAATCAACAGGCAAAAAGTCGTACCCTGGCTGAACTGGACATTCGCCGTCAGGCTGAAGCGGCTGATCTGTCAGAGAGCATTAGTCAGCGATCAGGGGTTTTTAAACAGCACGCCGAGCTGTTGGCGGAATCAATTCAGCTGGCATCACAAATCAGAGAGCGTGCGGAAACCACAGTCAATGGAGCTAATCAGATATCTGCAAGCATAGCAACGACAGCGGCCCAGGTTGATGTGGGTGTTGAGCGTTTGCAGCGCCTGGTAAAAACCGCAGCGTCGGCTAGCGAGGTTACCAGCAAGCTGGGTCAACTGACAGAAAAAACCCGACTACAAACGCTTAACGTATCGCTAAAAATTCCTGAATTCAGTCACGATGAGGAAAGTCGTTACGATGAATTCAACCACTTTGCCTACGCCAGTGGCAGCCGTGCCGATAACACCATGGAGCTATTTGAAGATATTCATCAGCTCACCGGTAAGCTGGTTCAGATAGCTAAAGAGTCAGAGGCTTTAATCGGCGGATTACAGAAAGAAGTGACAGATACAGCGCATAACCTCAGGCAAAGCAGTGAAGAGTTGAGTAAAACTGCCCACCATACGCTTGCGTCAAATATGCTTGGCAAGGAACTGTCCGGCTACGCAGATCAGCTAAGCGAAAACGTTGAGAAAATTCTGCAAACTATCGAAGCGCAGCAGGCTGACCTCACACGGACTGCAAGGCTTGTAGTGCAACATGATAAAACCGGTAACCAGTATAGCGAGCTCGCACTCGCGATAAGTCAGGATCTGGCGGGATTGAAAGAGGTCACGGCAAAGGTTGAACAGTCTGTAGCGGGTTACAAGCTGCCTGGAGATGCACCGCTTGAGTGAAAGCCGGTCGACATACACTGATACACAAGAGAGTCTCCAGTCGCAGGGCAATCGTTTGTCAGGGCTGCGTGATGAGCTGGCAGAACTTGTAGAGAAGCTCGCCACTGTACGGTCGGTAAAGAACGAGTTTACGCCTCAGGTTGCTGAACAAATAGGCAACAAGCTGATATCGACCCGACAGGCACTTGACGGTTTTGAGTGCGGCATACTATTCATCAATGATCTCGTCGTGGCAATCCGCCTGGTGGCTGCCAGGCCTGATCATCGAAGTGTACAAACAATACGTTTTTGTTTGCAAAACCTGATTGTGTATCTTGGCGAGGTTGCAGGCAACAAGGATAGTCCATTCGAGCTGCTGCTTGCGTTTAACGAAATAATGGCGCTGCAGAAAATGCCACTGTTAACGGAAAACCTGTTCTCAGTACCGGATGTTTTTCGAGTTCTGGCTGAAAAGCTGCGGCGTGATTCTTCTGCTAACAACAACGCAAATAAAACGGCAACAGTCGGCTATCTGGAGTCCAGCCAGATTCTCCTTAGTATATATCGCGGTGATAATCGAGAGGCCAATCTACAACAACTGGCAGAGCAGTTTACGTCATACGCTGATGATGAAAGCGATGAAAATATTCGCGAATTCTGGGTGCTGTGTAAGACATTTGCCGCCACAGTCAAGCCATCACCTGGCGAGCTCGGCCTTGCACTGTTTAATGTTTTTAAACAGATAGAGAGTGTGTTGCTGTTTGTGTTGGGTGAAAAACAAAGCCCGGTGCTTGGCATACAGCAAAAAATAGATCGCTTGCAGGTGAATCTGCTTTGCTACACCCACACAGAGGAAGCGCGGGGCAGTCACTCTGCACAACAATTCGGTGATGTTTATGATGAATTGATCACGCTTCAACATACATCGTTAGCTGAATACACACCATGGCTTCAAACCAGTGTTTCCATACTTGCAGACAGGCTTCATCACTGTGTAATTCAACTCGCCGAAGAGGTGGTCGACACAGACGACCAGTTGGCAGCATTGGTTGAAGAAATCGCGCTGTTAAAGCGATTGTTAGTAGTTGTTGGCGTTCATGGTGCAAGAGGCAATCTTGAAGAGGTTGAGGCGTTTCTGCGAAAGCCCGATGCTAAAGCGCATGCGCCGGCTTGTAGCACATCTGTGCAGCTGGTTGAGCAGCAGTTGCTGTTTCAGTTTGCTTTTCTAAAGCAATCTAATGAAAAAGATTCGGCAGAGTCGAAAGCAGACACTAATTCTGATGCAGTGGGTAAGGCACAACTGAATCGAGACTTACCGGATAAATCAATTGATCAGGCGACTCCAGAAGCCCCCGGATCACAGATAAGTGAATTACAGCTGGCAAGCGAATTAAAAGAGAGTCAACCCAGTCTTTCACCTCGCGAGTTCGCGTCTCGATGTAACTTGTGTATTGATGTTATTCAGCAGGCGCTGGACACTGCTTTAGGTAGCTCCGGCAATCTGATTCCGGATAGCAGCGTTGCCCATGCACTGACTCACCTGACAGATCTGGCAACAGACGAAGGGGTTGAAGAATTAATCCATCTGTTAACGCCACTGTCCAGATTGTTGGTAGACGCACATGACAGTACGTTAAATCAATCTGAAACTCTGTTGGTGCAGGAAGCAATTATCGCAGCGACCCTGGGTATTGATTCGCTTGCAGGCGGAAAGCCGATGCCCGATTTGGTTGCCGATGTCACTGCAAGGATTGAAGACGTACAACAGACAACGAGTCGAAGGCTGAGTACCGCGACAAGCAGCGGAGATGTAAACGGATTCCTTTTAGAAACTGAAGAGCTGCTGCCGAGGCTGTTTGAGCTTTTTCAGCGGTTGCGCGGCGCACCGGTTGGCGCCAGCCGTCTGAACCGGGATATCCATCGTTTATTGCACTCTTTTAAGCAACAAGCCGCTGACGCAAAAGAGCAGCAGTTGGCAGAGATAGCGCATACACTTGAAGCTGCAATGCTGGATCTATCGCAGAGTAGTGCCGCTGCTTCACCGGCTTTCTTTGATACTGCTATAGAAGCAATAGAATGTCTTGATGAAGATGTCGAGCGTTTGCGAAACAGTGAACCTTCTGTTGATCGGTGCGATTTAATAGACAGGTTAAAGCTTGAGCGCGCCGTTGAGGATACCCCGGCACCTGTTCAGCAAGCGCCAGTCGTCAGATGTTCAGCACCAGATGAAAACTCAGCCTCGCCAGCAGAGTCTGACAGCGGTGTGTTTTTGCATGACAGATCTACAAGTGCCCGGCAAACCGTCGACTGGTCAGCGCGCTTCAGACAAGTTGAAGCATGCTGCAGTGCTATCTCCCACAGCCATCGGCAATTGCTTGATCTGCAGCAAAGGATCGAGCAGCTGATCAATGCCACAAACCACGAAGAGGCACTGCCGCACGCTGAATCAAATCAGGCGATGCGTTCAGTGGCTGAGCAGTTACAACAGGTGACTCAGCAGCAACTCACTTCGATCGCATCACTGGATGTTGAGGTTGGCAAAGCCTCGATGCTCGACATTTCACTGTTGCGTGGTCAATTAGTTGAAGCCTTACAAACCAGTGCCAAAGCGCAAGGGCATCGCGTGCACCTTACGTTTGAAGACAGCGGGGTGTTAGTCCATCAAAATGTGTTTGATCAGTTATCAACGGCGGTAGCAGATTTATTAAACAGCATTGTGCATCATGCAGTATCACATCACCGTGGTGCTGATAGCGAAGCTAGCGTCAGCCTGTACCTTGAAGCACAGCAGCAGCATGGCGCGATAACTCTTGATATTGTCGATAATGGTTGCGGTGTTAGCGTGCAAGGTGTTAAGGCGCGTTCTGATAATCCCTGGGCGCAGGTTGTACGTGCTGACTGGCGTCAAAGTGGAAAGAACCGGAGACCAACAGTGCCGCAGGTATTCTCCAATGAATCGCAACAACCCGTAAACATTAGCGGCCTGCTTGCAGTTGCCACACGCTTCGGCGGCACTTTGGCGATTCGCAGTGATTCAGAGGGCTCGCGTTATCGTCTCTGCCTGCCGGAGCTTGAGAGCAAACGTGAAGTGCTTATTTTTGCAATAGAAGATCAATTGATGGCAATTCCAACGCATAGCGTCGACAGTGTGGGTTGCGTGGAAGAGGGCAAAATAACTTCTATTGGCCAGTTGATCGGCCTCCAACGAGCATCGTCAATTAAACAAAGTGAAGAGCTGCAATATGTAGCTGTTAAAACCAAGGCAGGTGTACAAAGTTTCACCGTAGCCAGAATAATTGGTTATCGCCAGCTTAAATTCAGCGTGTCAAACAGAGTCCTGCCGGATCTGCCCGGCTATGAAGGTGCGGCGGTGACTATGGAGTTTGATCGGCCGGTGTTGTTGCTGGATATCGAGTACTGGACGCACAGCCAAACGTACTGATAAACAAATTTTTCCTTTTATGATCAGAAAAAAAGCCCGGAGAGACGTCCGGGCTTTTGTTTTATCCAGTTGAGGTCGCAGTGTGCTCTCAGCGCTGTACTCGTTAGCTTTCGCAGGTTGCCGTTAGCTCAAAAGGGATGCCGGTGGTCTCGGAAATTGCTTCGTCAAAGCTGCCCTTGATCACCACCTGTCGCGATCCGACAACAATAGACTCTTCCGGATTGGCCAGTGTCGAGGTGTAGAACGCTTGTGGTGTTCCAGTACCTGCGCCAACGTGCATCTCGACCCAGCCGCCGTTGCCATCGGCAGATATTTCAAACTTGTTGCCATTTGGCAGCACACCTGATCCAGCGTACAGGTGTACTTCTTCGTAAATCTTACCGATGTGGCAGTTGTTGACTGCAAAGTGTGCCGGGCTGTCTTCGATCTTAATCGTGCCCATATTTTTTATCTTGGCTGTGAATCCCACAGTACACAGGCTGACTATCAGAGCGGTTGCAGAAAAAATCATTGTTCGTTTCATGGCAAATCTCGCTGACTTAGTTCAACTGATGCGGCAATCCCGCGACGGACAGAATGTTATTACGTTGAAATGGAAATGTCGAATTCACCTGACATAAATACTATAAAGTATTGATAAATATAATTTAAATGGGTTTTTTGAGTGTTGTATTTGCCCAAAAACCTTGTTGTTTCTTTGCTTTCTTGCCGCTGTGTAATGTGAGTTTGCTGGTTTTATTCCTAATTGCGTCTTCCGGTTTGCAGTATTTTGCATCTGCCGTGTCTTTCGAAATGCCCGCTGAGCGGGTACTTCTAACTATATGTAGTGGTATGGAGTGAATGGAGTAACTAGTTGTCCAGTACAACTGTGATGCAGTGCTACAGCAATCACCGCAGCATTTCTGTGAAGTGGTTAAACATAACAAGTTGGAAAGGTCTTGAATAACTGCCGCCAAAACAGTCAACTCCGGGTTGTTGGCCCGGTTATTTTGAAAATAGTTGATTGATTTAGTCGGGTAATGCTACATTTTCACGGAACCTAATCTTTGGCGGCATCTACAATGAGTGCAGAAGCAGAATTTCCTGATCCATTAGTTTTCACCGAAGCCGCAGCGCTCAAGGTCAAGGGGCTTATTGAAGAGGAAGGCAATCCCGAGCTAAAGCTACGTGTTTTCATATCCGGCGGCGGCTGCTCCGGCTTTCAGTATGGTTTTACTTTTGACGAAGACACCAATGACGGTGATACCGAGGTAGAAAAAGAAGGCGTAAAACTGCTGATTGATCCAATGAGTTACCAGTACCTTATTGGTGCAGAGATCGACTACACGGAAGGGCTGGAAGGGTCGCAGTTTGTTATCCGTAACCCCAATGCCACCACAACCTGTGGTTGTGGATCTTCTTTTTCAGTTTAGACAACTAACAATGTTTCCATCCAGGGTGCTGAGTTGCAGCCTTGGGAGTGCAACACGCAAATGGTATCCGGATAGTCGTTATGGTTTGTAGTTTTCAGTGCACGACCGGGGTCGAGCCTGGTAGTGACACCTGCCCATACACCGCTTAAATAATCTGGCAAGTTCTACCTGCATCACGCAGGTCCGTGTGCCCACTTGCACGCTTTCTACAGCCTTGATTCGAGATATCAAAGCTCCTGACCGAATCGACTCTTGAGCCCACTGGCGTCGACCGCCTAAGCTCGCTCGTAGTTAACCTGGCTGGTCTGGTACCATAGCGGCGTCACGGTGCCACATAGACGCATGTGAGTTCGCACAAAGGCGACAGTGTGCGTCGAGCCACATCAAGAGGTACACCGCAAGCATTCAATCATCAGGGCAGGTAGCAGCGCTGGTAATGACGCGTGGCAGCTCCGCAAAGTTTCACAGGCGATTTACTGGACTGCAGTACAAAACTGCTTATAAGCATCCACCCATTGGATAAACAAATAGCTTCCAGAAGTCTTTGTTATCTAGTCGCAGCCGCCCTCCGTAAACCGGGTGATTCGACGCTCTCCAGATATGCCTGGCTGGTGTGGTGCACAGCCGTTGCTCACTCTCAATCCTCCGGGTACCTAATCAATGTTGAAAAGAGCTTTCGTGCTGTGGCATGGTGCATTGCGCGCAGTGACTTGACTATTTTGCTGCAAACAGCGGTACTTTAAGCGCCACCGTTTAAAACCGTAGTGGAGAAAGCAAACGCCGAAGTGCTGCGTGTTGAAACTCGCTTACGGTGGTGTTGTGGAGATGCCCTAAATTAAAAAAAACCTGCCTCTCGTTATGAGAAGGCAGGTTTTCTATACATCAAGATAAAAAGGCTGAGCTAACAATAATTCCAGACAGGTTAAAAAGTCGGGTCTATCATCGCGTTACCGGAATTAACGCATCGCCAGAATTATCGCATCGCCAGAGTCTCTGAGTTTTGGCGTAAGCTGGCAAGCTGTGATCGAAGTGGCTTGGTATTGGATTTGAAGGCCATCAACTCATCGTTTTCCAGTGGGCTTGAGCCAGGCAGCTTTACTTTTTGCGGGTCACGATGCAGCCCGTCAACCCGGAATTCGTAATGCAGGTGTGGGCCGGTTGCGAGGCCTGTTTTGCCCACGTAACCGATAACCTGGCCTTGCGAAACACGTGAGCCGTTTTTCAGGCGCTTAGGAAAGCGGCTTAAGTGTGCGTAGAGTGTTGTGTAACGTTCGCCGTGCTGTATTTCGACAGTGTTGCCATAACCACCCTTAACACCCATAAAGACCACACGTCCGTCACCTGCAGCACTGATCGGTGTTCCGGGTCGAGCGCCGTAGTCAACACCCTTGTGCGCTCTGATGGTGTGTAAAATCGGATGCTTGCGCTTTAGATCAAACCTTGAAGTGATGCGGGCTTTGATGGGATTACGCAGAAATTGTTTTTTCAGGCTTTGTCCGTCAGCGTCAAAATAATTTGCTCTTCCGTCCCGCATGTGGCGATAAGCGCTGTGAGTTGCATCGCTGGCACGGTATTCAGCAGCCAGAATGTTGCCGTCTTTTATTTTCTTACCGTTCTTGCTGTAGGTTTCGTGCAGTACGGTGACCGCATCACCTGGCCTTACTTCTCTGTTGAAATCTACTGTCCATTGGAAAATGGAATAGAGTTCCATGATCATTGACTCAGACAGCCCGGCCGCCGAGCCATCAACATACAGTGATGAATCAAGATTCAGTTCAGCCACTTGAATGGATTTTTCTAGCGGCTGTACTTGCAGGTCAGTGATGAACTGATTGTCTGCGGCTCGTTTGATTGTTAGTGTTTTTTCGAGATCAATCTCGCGAGTCAGTCCGGTGAGCAGGCGGCTGCCATCGAATTTGAGCTCTATTTCATCACCAGGCACCAGATTGGATAAATACTTGGTCACCAGTGGCTCGTTCACCAGACCTGCAATCTCACCCTGGCTTAAACCATGGTTGCTCAGCACGCCGAACAAGCTGTCACCCTTTTCAATCTCTACAACAATCCGGGAAGGTTCCTGTGTGTAATCATTGGCGTACTCCGGCTTGGCCGCAGTTAAAGGTGCCGGGTTAATAAATGCCGCAACGGAGGCTTCCGAAGGATCAATTAAAGAGTCGATTTCAGGTACTTCAATAAACTGTAGTTCATTGCTGGTGGGTGCTCCACCTGTGTCGGGAAGATCGTGGTTAAAGAAAAACTCGGGCTCTGCCGGTGCTGCAGAGACAATCGTTTCAGTAAGAGCGGGAGTTTGCGTCTGCAGGTTCAGACCTTTAGGTGCATCTGCTGGCGTGATTGATTCCGCGGCTAGTGGCTGAATGCCTGGCGCAGGGGTGGTACGGGAAAACACTTTATCGACCAGCACCGTACCCATTGCTGCAAAGCTGCAAAGGATCAGTGCTTTGCGAATGCGACCGTTGCCGGTGGTTTGATCGGTGTCAGCGTCTCGCTGCGGTCTGGCCGGAGTTTCTGTGTTCGCGCCATTTATATCACTCGACAAGCTTTTATAGTCAAGCAGCACCACTGTGCCGCCGCCTTTGTTGTTATGCGCCAAGACGATTATCTCTTTGAAATACAAGCCGCTAAGAATAATTTCTAACCAAACACTGGTCAAACACGCCAGTAATCAGCGAAAACAGAAATAACATAAAAAATACAGTAACTTACCGGGATATTAACGATAATTCTTTCTATAATGACTAGGTTAAATGATCGAAAGATTTTGCAGGTGTTGGCAGTTGATCCTGAAAAGCTTGTACTGTCCGTGCTGAGTACACAGCTAGCATGACCTTAGGTCTGCATGGCGCAAAGGGCCCTTATTAAAGCATTCGGGCTTATAAAGGATTCGCTCTTACGTGGGTTGGTCGCCTGATGAATGATGCAGGCCGGGGTCAGGCGAGCTGGTTTTTCACCAACATTCAATAGCTGTTGATTTATTAACTTCTCTTTAGTGTAGGTGCGGTTCCGTCAGCACAGTCACTAATGATAAAAACGTTACCGACTAGTGGCCGTGGAGAGTGCAGTATAATGAGCAGCGTGTTGGTGATAACGATGTGGCGTTGCAGAGTAAAGAAACTTGTTCCCCCAGGCGACGGTGCTGTTCGGAGGTAAAGAGCGCTAACCGCAATGGGAATCTCGCCGGGTGGGTAAAGGGTTGGTGAGTGATGGGTGGAAATGTAATTGCGTCCGATCAAAATAGTCGATGTTGTCTAAGAGCCAGATTAATGTGCTTGTCTGGCGGGCGAAGTGTAGGGCAGAGAAATACCCTGCATGTCTAAGTGCATAACATTTGAAGCAATTGGTACCCACTAGAAAGAGTAGTGTTGCAAGAATAGCTGAGGCGCGTGAGTTTCCACCGCCTACATGTAGGCGGATAGACATAGGCGGATAGGCATTCGGGATAATTACATGTAGCCGGTGAAAGATCGCGTGCATTCGGGGACCGCAGTGACGTGTGTTTCAGGATGGGCACAAATAACCAGAGCGGGATAACACGTGCAAGCCGATCACACACGTCGCCAGCCACCCGCATGTGAGCTCTAGAGTAATCAAGAGGGAGGCGCAAATATTTCGCACATGCGTAAAAAAAACGATGATACAAAGGCAATAAAGGTAAAACAGCAGGTAACAACTACTGGCTTGCGTTGTGCATTGGAGTGGCGCCGAGTTAAATTTCAAATCTACGTCATTATCTGAAAGCCGTGCTGGTTTGTCTTTCATTGAGTTCACTCCCCCTGCATCCTGTTGATAATATTACGTTCTTACCCTGTGTCGGCAGTAACGCTTCTAACAGTCATGGATACAACGGACTGAAGTGCACGAAATTAATTTAAAAAGACAATTGACAACTCTTCGGTTAGGTGTAGAATCCCTGCTCCTGATGTCGCACAGACACGGCGCTTTAAATAAGTTTGCTAAATGTGTTGACAACAGATTTTAGCTCCCCTAAAATGGAGAGCTTGCTTGAACAAAAGTTCTTGCGCTGATCACAGTGATCAGCAAGCTCATTTAAAATTTGGTCTAAGTAACTTGTGTGGGTGCTTTCACGATGATGTTGCGCTAAGCAATAAAATCGATGAGGCATTCAAACCTAGTTAATTCAACGTTAAGTAGTTTTAATTCAAGTTTGGACAAATCATCTTCGTTATATGAATCTTCGGATTCACCTTTATTAAACTGAAGAGTTTGATCCTGGCTCAGATT